>NZ_JBDZWD010000085.1:0-4064 GCF_040256045.1 Nitrosomonas sp. | reverse complement strand
ACTACTTCACCAACTCCGGCTATGAATCTAACTAAACGAGAAATGCTCTAGATAACGTCAGATATGTATCAGGCATATCTGTCCCGATCAATGACACAAACCAGCCCGGAAGATGTGGCATACTCCATCCTTTGCTCTGTTCCGGGGAGACGTTTTTCGTGGCCAGCTATGAGTTCCTGATCGGATTGCGCTACACGCGCGCCAAGCGTCGCAATCATTTTATTTCCTTCATTTCGCTGATTTCACTGTTGGGGATGACGCTGGGTATGACGGCGCTGATCACAGTCATGTCAGTCATGAATGGTTTTAATAAAGAAGTGCGTGCGCGTATTCTCGGTGTGGCTTCACATGCGCAAATCAGCAGTTATCAGGGGAGCTTGTACGATTGGGAGCAGGTCGGAGAAACAGTTATCCAGAACCCCCAGATTGCGGCTGCCGCTCCTTATATCGATGCTCAAGGGATGCTTTCACACGACAATATGGTGCGCGGAGTGATTGTACGGGGTATTCTGCCGGCAGATGAAAATAAGGTAGCTGATTTTGCCGATAAAATGCTGGAGGGAAGCCTGGATCAACTCATGCCGGGAGAATTCGGTATCATCATTGGGCGGGAATTGGCCCGCAGTCTGAATGCATTTCCAGGCAACAAAATCGTGCTGATTTCCCCGCAGGGACAGATTACACCGGCCGGAATACTGCCCCGTCTGAAGCAATTTACGGTCACGGGTATTTTTGATGTCGGGCACTTTGAATACGATTCCGGGCTGGCGTTAATCCATCTGGCAGATGCACAAAAACTTTACCGCATGGAACCCAATCAGGTTTCCGGCATCCGGCTCAAATTGCACAATATGTTCGAAGCACCGCAGGTAATCCAAGATCTGGCCAGGGTATTGCCTGCCGATCTATATTTCACCGACTGGACACAACAACACGCTAATTATTTTCGAGCCATCCAGATCGAGAAACGCATGCTTTCGCTGATTCTTGCACTGATCATCGCGGTTGCGGCATTCAACATCGTTTCTACACTGGTGATGGCAGTGACCGATAAACAGTCGGATATCGCGATCTTACGCACGCTGGGGGCAAGTTCCGGCAGCATCATGAAAATTTTTATCATACAGGGAGCATTGATCGGCATTCTGGGGACGCTGCTGGGGTTGCTGGGGGGTGTGCTGCTGGCTTATAACGTTGGTGATGTCATTGCATTCATTGAGCATGTGCTCAATACTCAGTTTTTGTCGCAGGAGGTTTACTACATCAGCAAGATTCCTTCCGATCCGCAATTGACCGATATTGTGACGGTTGCAGTCGTGTCTCTGATTCTGACATTGCTGGCCACACTTTACCCCAGCTACCGTGCATCGAAGGTCAATCCGGCCGAGGCATTACGTTATGAGTAAAATTATTATTGCCTGCCGGGATCTGTATAAAAGTTATTTTCAGGGCCGTCTCGAAGTTCCGGTATTGCATGGTATCGATCTGAAAGTGAATGAAGGTGAAATGGTCGCGATTGTCGGTGCTTCCGGCTCGGGCAAGAGTACATTGCTGCATGTACTGGGGGGGCTGGATAAGCCAACGCGCGGGGAAGTTACACTACTGGACAGGGAATTATCTACTATCAGTGAAACGGAACGCGGCTCATTGCGCAATCATGCCCTTGGTTTCGTCTACCAGTTTCATCATCTGTTGCCTGAATTTAGTGCCCAGGAAAATGTTGCTATGCCGCTGTTCATTCGCCGTATGAATAAAAAAACAGCAATGGAACAGGCAGCAGGCATGCTGCAACGGGTGGGTCTGGGGCACCGGCTTACGCATACTCCCGGTGAGTTATCCGGGGGTGAACGCCAGCGGGCGGCGGTTGCACGTGCACTGGTGACCCGGCCAGCCTGTGTATTGGCTGACGAGCCGACCGGTAATCTGGATCGGCATACTGCCGAAGCGGTATTCGATCTCATGCTGGAACTCAATCACGAGGCCAATGCGGGGCTGGTAATCGTTACCCACGATACTCAATTGGCCAGCCGTGCCGATCGGATATTACATCTGGTGGATGGTTCGCTGACGTGAAACCTCGAAACGGATTTTACGGAAGATCCGTTTTCTTCCTCGCTTTTTCGTCCAGTGTGCGCAGGTAGGTGAGCTTTTCACCAATCCTGATTTCCAGGCCGTGAGCAGTTGGCCGGTAGAACTGGATGTCTGGCATATCATCAGGAAAGTAATTTTCCCCGGCAGCATAGGATTCCGGTTCGTCATGCGCGTAACGATAAGCGGTACCGTGCCCCATTTCACGCATCAGTCTGGTGGGTGCATTGCGCAGATGAATAGGGACAGGACGGGAAATATCTTCCTTTATGAAGGCTCGTGCTTGTTTATAGGCAACATAGGCAGCATTGCTTTTCGGTGCACAGGCCAGATAAAGCGTGGCCTGAGCTAATGCCAGTTCGCCTTCAGGGCTGCCCAGCCGTTCAAAAACCTCACAGGCATTCAGCGCGAGAGTCAGTGCACGTGGATCGGCCAACCCGATATCCTCAGTAGCGGTACGAACCAGTCTTCTGCCAATGTAACGAGGGTCGGCGCCGCCATCGAGCATGCGGCACAGCCAGTAAAGGGCGGCATCGGGAGAAGAGCCGCGAATGGATTTGTGCAGGGCTGAAATCTGGTCATAAAAGGCATCGCCGCTTTTGTCGAACTGGCGCACATTACGTGCCAGTACTCTGCTCAAATAATCGGCATCGATCTTTATGATTTCTTCGGTTCCGGCAGCATTCTGTACCTGTTCCAGTAAATTCAGCAGGCGACGTGCATCTCCATCTGCAAATCCGGTCAGTAATTCAATGGCAGTATTTTCAAACTGCAAATCCGGCATCGCAATGCTGCGGGCACGCTCGAACAACTGATGCAGCTCCTGATCAGTCAGGGCTTTCAGTGCATATACCTGGGCGCGGGACAGCAGTGCACCGTTGACTTCAAATGAAGGATTTTCGGTAGTGGCGCCAATAAAGGTGATCAATCCCTGTTCCACATGAGGCAGAAAGGCATCCTGTTGCGCCTTGTTAAAACGGTGGACTTCATCTACGAACAACAGTGTCGCTCTGCTTGTGTGCTGCAGCGTAATCTGGGCACGCTCGATCGCTTCCCGGATATCCTTCACGCCTGACAGTACGGCGGAAATAGCGATGAATTCGGCATCGAATGCATGTGCCATAAGCCGCGCCAGTGTGGTCTTGCCACTGCCCGGTGGCCCCCAGAGGATCATGGAATAGGGTTTGCCGGACTCAAAAGCCAGCCGTAAAGGCTTGCCCGGGCCTAGCAGGTGAGATTGGCCGATGACATCGTCCAGTGTCCGTGGGCGCAGACGTTCTGCCAGCGGAGCAGCCGGATTCCGGGTCGTATGAGAATCAGTCACGAATCACATCCACTCCTTCCGGTGGCGTAAACTGGAACAGATCAGGTGTGAGTGATGGATTCTGCTCTATTTCGGAAAAAATCAGCCAGGTTACCTGATCGAAGCTGTCGCGCAAAACCATCTCACGTAAAATGCCCGTTTTTGAAAATCCCAACCGGATCAGCTCAAACGAGTTTTCCTGGTTTTTGGGAATCGCTTCCAACCATTCTGTTTCTCCCTGTACGTCAATTTCCTGCAGATTGAAATCGCGTTCGATGGTATTGCCACCTGCAAGCAGCGCTGCCGGCGTGCTGCCCAAAGCTTGATCGAGCCGATGTACCGTGACCTGGGCAAGATCCTGGTCGTAAAACCATATCTGTTTACCATCGCCAACGATCAGCTGCTGATAGGGCTGATCGTATATCCAGCGGAATTTGCCAGGGCGTTCGAACATCATGCTGCCACTGGCTTTCTTGACGACTTGGAAGTTTTTATCCAGTAACGTCTGGGAGAAATTAGCCTGAAAAGTCAGTGCCTTATTGACAAAGGTTTTAAGATTTTCAACGGCACTCGCCTTGACCGGTACGGGTAACAGGCAGACTGACAATGCGAAAACGAACAGTAAACGGGTCATGATGAATTATCTGATTGAATTGGTTGATCGGGTAAAAGC
>NZ_JBDZWD010000084.1:0-4168 GCF_040256045.1 Nitrosomonas sp. | reverse complement strand
AGGTCAAACCTCGGTGAGTCCCCCGGCAAAGCCGGGGGCTTACCTCTATGAGTTATGGAGCAAGAACAAATGAAACATGGGATCGACATGCCTGGGGTCGCCTATCCGTATGCTGCCATCCCTGCAAGGATTGCCCTGGAACGCGAGGCCTGGCAGGAAGCAGCAAATTTGCCGCTATATTACGCGGGATACCTATCCATGGAAGAAATATCCACAGGCTGAAGCAGTCAACGCGTTTGCCCGTGGTGTTGGTTCAGCGATGAGTGGAGAGCCGGCCCAGGCAAACCTCGAAGCGAAGCGGTTAGCCGAACTGCGTGATTCGGCGACAGCTATGAAACTGGACTACTGGGCCGATCAGATCAATATCCACGTCGAGGTAGTACGCGGACTGGCAGCTTTTGCAGAAGGCAAACGTGATGAGAGAACCACAATACTGCGCCGGGCAGCAGAGCGTGAAGCGGCGAGCGCAAAGAACGTCGTTACCCCTGGGCCAGTCGTCCCGGCGCGAGAGATGTTGGCAACGATACTTGAACGTGACCGTAAACCGGCTGATGCACTTGCTGAGTTCGAAAAAGTTCTTGAACAGCACTCCAATCGCTATCGTGCAATTGCAGGAGCAGCTCAAAATGCAAAGCAAGCAGGCAATGAACAGAAAGTTGCTCACTACGCGGAGTTACTGCTTAAGTTGGCCGAGCATGCTGACAGCCCGCACCCCAAGATCGCCGAGGCTAAACGTATACTTGGAAAATAAGCAATCTAAGCTAAGTTTGGAACAAATTCCTCAAATATGCTGGCAACATGGCCGGGCTATCCTCATGCAAAGCTCCATCTATGATGGCAAACTGAAAAGTGTGAAAACAACGCAACGCTGCGCCTAAAACAGCCTGGTGCCTAACGGTACGGGCTTATCCGGAACGCACAAAGCTACATGACCCTGCTCATCGGAAAAGCCCGTCACCAGGCACTCGGACATGTATGGACCAATTTGCTTGGGTAAAAAATTGATAACGGCGACAACTAACTTTCCCTCCAGATCATCTATCGCATAGAGGCTGGTAACTTGTGCACTGGATTTGCGCTGACCCATCTCCGGGCCGAAATCCACCAGTAGCTTGAAAGCCGGCTTGCGGGCTTCTGGAAATTCCTCGACCTTGATGATACGTCCTACGCACAACTCGACTTTTGCAAATTCATCCCATGAAATTATCGTCATAATAATTGATGGTCCACACAATAAAAGATAAGAATTCGATGTCTTTCTGGCCGGCGTCTTGCTGTCAGATCATATACTTCAATGGTATCGGATTTATTCCAGCAAGAATATAACGATGGCTTGTGCACGAGTGAGATGAAGTTACGCAAAAAGTATCAAACATTGTCTGATTCATGAATAAACATCAGATTCTCGAAACCAACTTCGCCTGAAGTCTTCTTCAATAACCATGACTATCATCCACAGCCAAAGCCTTTCTTTCCTATATTTGCCAAGACTCATTCTCTTTATTTCCAGGAAAAACTATGAATGCCATCACCAGTACTTCCTCCATATTTTCCGATGCAGAAGAATTCGTTGTATTGTCCAGGGAGCTTACTGCCAAAGCCTTGGATTATAGCGAACTGGTGGATACCATTGCCGCCGCAGCCCTTGAATATAATGCCGGCCAGATTCAGAGCCCGGAACGCATGGTAGTGCCCCTTGGTGCCGGTGGCGTGATGCTGAGCATGCCGGCCACTGCGCGTGATATTGGAATTCACAAGCTCGTGAATGTGCAACCTGCAAACAAGAAACGGCAACTGCCCATCATCCACGGTACTGTAACCGTGTGTGATACAGAAACGGGTAAGCTCATCTGTCTGCTGGATGGTCCAGAAGTGACCGGACGGAGGACTGCTGCTGTCACCATGCTTGCAATCCGTACCTTGCTGAAGAAAGTACCTCGTGAAGTTCTTCTCATCGGAACAGGTGTACAGGCACGCTACCACATTCAAGCACTCTATGCGCTATATCCACAGTCGAAAGTCTGGGTGCGCGGACGTAGTGAAACCTCTTCAATGGCTTTCTGTGATCAATATCGGTCCCTCCACAGCAAGCTTGTTCCTGCAGAGCATTCTATTTCCGATGACGTAAACGTCGTAATCACTGTCACGACAAGTACACAAGTAGTCTATAACGAAACCGCTTTACGCGATCGTCTAATAATTGGAGTAGGCGCTTTCAAGCCAGATATGGCCGAACTTGGCAAGATCACGCTCGATGGTAGCGATATCTTCGCTGACGATCCGGTCGGTGCTCACCATGAAGCCGGTGATCTCATCCAGGCTGATATTGATTGGTCTCGTGTACGTTCACTAGCTGACGTACTTCAGGGCCAGATCGACGAATCCCACCCCAAGGTTTTCAAGAGTGTTGGGACCGGAGCCTGGGATCTCGCAGCTGCGCGCGTGGCCCTGAAGGCCATTCACGCTGGGCACTAAGATGTTTAGTCCCGCGGCATTGTAGCGGCGTGGTGGGTCTGAAGTGGCAAACCACCCAGTCACGGGAGAAGGGTCAAGGCAAACACCTCGTGAACGCGCGGGCCGGCGGGGCTCTGGGGGGTTTTGCGGAAGTGAGGCGAACTTGCTGAGCAAGTCCTCCGCCAAAAGAGTGCCCTGTCGCTATAAGTTTAAGTGCTCGTCCATCCCGAAGCATACCACCTACCAGCTTAGCGTGCTACCCAGACACCAGAGCGCAGTTAACTCATATTGCATGTCTGCCAAATCATTCTGGCCTGCCTGATTTCCTCAGGCTCTCGTTCGCTAGTACTACAGTCGTAGATAAGATGTGGGAATATAGGCTGTATCAACATTAAGACGGGTTTGGATATGATGTCACAATTGCATGATTGGGGGAGGGAGTTGGAGGTAATACCGAGCGGCTTGGGAAGTTATTCAAGCGCAGCCTTACGTATCTGAAGGGTCTACTGAGCGCGGTAGAGCGCAAGAATAGCTGGCAGCTGGCCAAATGGATGGGCGAGACCACACCCGATGGGGTGCAGCATCTGCTCGAGCGCGCGCAGTGGGATACTGATGCGGCGCGCGACATCCTGCGCGATTACGTTGTTGAGCAGGTGGGTGATCCGGATGGTGTAATGATTGTTGACGAGACGGGCTTTATCAAGAAGGGAATCCACTCGGCTGGCGTGCAGCGCCAGTATAGCGGCACGGCCGGGCGCATCGAGAACAGTCAGATCGGAGTATTTCTATGCTATGCCGGCGCTGGTGGCAGTGCCTTCATCGACCGTGAATTGTACATTCCGCGCCAGTGGATGAATGATCGTTCGCGCTGCGAGGCTGCAGGCATGGCACAAGAGGTGGAATTTGCGACCAAACCTCAGCTTGCACGAAAGATGATCGAGCGAGCGCTGGATGCAGGAGTGCCCTGTGGATGGATCGCAGGTGATGAGGTTTACGGGGGAGATCAGCGCCTGCGGGTATGGCTGGAATCACGTGAGCAGGCCTTCGTACTGGCTGTTGCCGGGAATGAGCCGTTGTGGTGGCAAGGGGCCGGGGCCAAAGGCGAGCGTTTGTACGACTGGGCGCTGGTGCCGCTGTGGCGGCTGCAATTGACACAGCAGGAGCGTCGCTTCGGACATTACCTGCTGGTACGGCGCAGCCTGGATGAGCGTCAGGAACTGGCCTATTATGGGGTACATGCCAGGCGCTCGCAGGCCCGGCTCAAGCACCTGGTGCAGATCGCCAGCAAGCGCTGGGAGATCGAGATTGGTTTTGAGGCCACCAAGGGCGAGTGCGGACTCGACCAGTACGAGGTACGTCGCTGGCAGGGCTGGTACCGCCACATCACGCTGGCGCTACTGGCCCCTGCGGTACTGGTAGCCCTGCGGGTACGGGAGAAAAAAACACACACCCGGCCTAATTGCCTTGAGTGTGCCCGAATTGCGCAAGCTGCTGTCGCATCTGCTGTGGCACACCAGCCAGGCTGTTGAGCATGTGCTGCACTGGTCCGTGTGGCGCAGAAAACACCAATACAGAGCCCGGCAAACTCATTACCGACGCAGAGGATTCTCTCCTCCTGAGTAAAAATATATACGGCTGTAGTACTATAACGAAGCTCAAATAGATTGATTATAATTTACAGATGACTTATCCCATTTCATTTCGCCGCAAAGTT
>NZ_JBDZWD010000052.1:0-17348 GCF_040256045.1 Nitrosomonas sp. | reverse complement strand
AATGAACCAGAACGATTTAACCTTGACCCATTCCATCATATCGTGGGACTAAACAACTAGCCAGTAAATATTTAACCGATTCTACCGCCGCTTACTGCTGAATATGGGAGGAATACCCTCACACTGTTCAACGATGGGCTTGTTTGCATCAAAATCGAAACTGACGCGCTCGGCCTGATTCTTCAGTGGCGAAACGACTCTATTCAGAACCAACCCACATGCCTGTACATCGCCGGCCAATGCCAGTTTGACAATCGTTTGCGCGACTGCTGGCGCGTCAGCTTCGAGCTGTTGGCGGATCCTTGTGCGGCGATCTTCTATACCTTTTGGTCTTCCTTTAGGGTTCGGGCTTTTCATGCCTGGCACCCAGTCGGGACGGCCTTTTTTCTTAGGAGTTTCTTCAGTGGTTTCCATGCTCTAATCACTCAAGTTATCAAGAATTCTCGAATTTAAGCACGTCATGCGCGCGATTATGCAATTCGCGGATGCGTTTAATTTCTTTATAACTTCCGCCTATCGCCTTTTGTGCCTCTTCGAAAATCAACCGGGAACGATCGAGCAACAGGTCACGGGTTTTGGTCAATGCTTGAAGCCTGCTTTCGATTTGCGGCTGCATTGCCCGGTGGTATTCCCGCGTACGCAATTTTTGCTCGACATCATTCATTCCGCTCAAGTAAGCCGGGGCGCCTAAAATGGCTCGCAGTGTTTTAACATCTTTATTTTTAACAGCGTCATTCAAAAAACGAATGCGTTCGTCCAGTGACAATCCTCGCGAATAATTGCGAATTTCACCTGAAATATTCATTTTTTCAGCATCACTTTCCAGCGGTGTATTCATCATTTCTTCGAGGCTGCCGATGCTCTTTGTCAGATTTGCAATACATTTGTCAAAACCGGAAGCAATGCGAGTGACAGATTTATCGGCAAAATCAGCAACCATTAAAAGCTTGTTTTCGTCTGTCATGGTTGGCGTTTTGCTCAACCTCTCGCGGGCCGTGTGTACTTTTGCAAGGCCTTCATATGTATTGGACAAGACCTGAATAGCTTCACCAAGGTAAGGAGAAATTGCTTCATCGTTAAAGCCTTCGACTACTTCAATATTTTTGGGATGTAGAGCGGGTGTTATCCTTGTGTCAATTTCCATTTTCGAGCGTCCTATCAATTAAAAACAATATATAATAAAACATAATATAAAAAAGTATAATGAAGAACAAATGACAGGTCAAAAGGAACTTTTCAGGAGAATCAGCGCGTGTTATGAATCAATGGCTATTGAACGCTGATTTCGTCTATCAGGATTGCGATGCTGTGCTTAAAAAACGGAAATGGTATAGGGGGTGTTTTTTGGGCGTAGAATCGCCAGAATCGCGTTTTAACTACCTTTCTGAGGAATTGAGTTTTTGAGGTTATTTTCTGAATCTGTAAGGCGTATAACCCAGCGCCTCATATCTCGATCTGCGCATATTGTGGGCAAAATTGGGATCAGTCGGGCCAGTAATCGAACCATACAGACCTGTTTTAGCTCGACACTCTTCAATAGGCCTTTCTGCCGCTTTGCAAGCAGTGTAATCTTTAAGTATTGATGGCGTGTAGCAGCCTGATAGCAGCAGAGCAGCAAATAGAGATATTGGAATGCGCATATCCTTCTCCCGGATAAAGAAAGATATTAAGCTAAAGCAGAGGGGTGTTACAACAAAACTGTGAGCAACAAAATGCTGAGCTTTCTTGCCGGTTGGCCCGATAACTGGGCTGATGAAGTTGTTTGTTTAATATAATTCTATTTAAATTCAATAACTTATAAAATTATCTGGCGGAGAGAGAGGGATTCGAACCCTCGATAAGCTTTTTGAGCCTATACTCCCTTAGCAGGGGAGCGCCTTCGACCACTCGGCCATCTCTCCGTGGGTGATATTTTATATCGGCTTATGTTGCAAAAGCTGGTAATACTAACATGTTTTTGTGCTGGTGTTATTCACCTGATCCAAATCAAAAGCCTTGTGCAGAATCCGGACTGCTAATTCCATATACTTCTCATCAACTACGACAGAAATTTTGATTTCTGAAGTCGCGATCATACGAATATTGATTCCCTCTTCTGCCAGAACGCGGAACATTTTGCTGGCGATACCGGCATAGGAACGCATCCCTACCCCGATCACCGATACCTTGGCAATTTTATCTCCGCCAATGACCTCACGCGCACCGATATGAGGCAATACCTGTTGCTTCAGCACATCCATCGTTCTGGCGTATTCATTCCGGTGAACTGTGAATGAGAAGTCAGTGGTACCGTCATGCCCAACGTTCTGGATGATCATATCGACGTCGATATTGGCATCTGCTACCGGACCCAGTATTTGATAGGCAATACCAGGGTGATCCGGCACACCTACTACCGTAATTTTCGATTCGTCACGATTAAATGCAATCCCCGAAATTATGGGCTGTTCCATCTTGTTATCTTCCTCAAACGTGATCAGCGTACCTTCGCCTTCCTCAAAGCTGGAAAGGACCCTGAGCTTGACCTTGTATCTACCGGCAAACTCCACCGAACGTATCTGCAGGACCTTGGAGCCCAGGCTGGCCATCTCAAGCATTTCTTCGAATGTAATGGTATCCAGTTTACGGGCTTCCGGCACTACACGCGGATCAGTAGTGTAAATACCGTTGACATCCGTGTAGATCTGGCATTCATCCGCCCTGAGGGCTGCAGCAAGTGCAACCGCTGTAGTATCGGAGCCGCCGCGCCCCAATGTCGTAATATCACCCGTTTCATCAACACCCTGGAATCCGGCCACGATAATCACGTAACCTGCTGCCAGATCAGCACAAACAGGGTTTTCATCGATTTTCAGGATACGCGCCTTGGTATGAGCGTTGTTAGTCGTAATACTGACCTGAGGGCCGGTATAGCTTTTTGCCTTGACTCCCAGCTCACGCAAAGCCATCGCCAGTAACCCGATCGTTACCTGTTCGCCGGTGGACAGAATGACATCCAGTTCACGGGGATCAGGATTGGATTGAATTTCTTTTGCCAGAGAGACCAGGCGATTGGTCTCTCCACTCATGGCCGATACAACGACCACCAGCTTATGCCCTTGCGCCCGAAATTCAGCCACACGACGTGCAACCTGCTTAATACGCTCGGTGCTGCCTACCGAGGTGCCACCATATTTTTGGACAAGAAACGCCACGAAATTTTTTCTCAGGAATAAATGATCAAACAGCCTGAACGGCGGTGAATTCTACACATTTCTCTGAAAGAATTCTATTTCCAGAGCAGATGAGAACCATGGACATGAGTCTGCCTGTATTCGCCCTAATCAGATCGTAAAGATCGGGATAGCTGACTTCAGCAGACTCATGAATTTCTATATAACCCGAAAAAAATCAGAAATCGATTCCCAGTTCACGCAATGTTTCTTTGGTTATTTTGCCTTCAGCCAGGCTATGTTGTTTCTGAAAATCAATTAGTGCACTTCTGCTGCGTGGCCCCAGTTTACCGTCCGCTACGCCTGGATTTAAACCGGCATCCGTCAAAGCCTGCTGAACTTTGCGGATCAGATCTGGGGTAGCTTTGACGACATCCTGACCATCATCAGCGGATCCTGCTGCTGAATCTGTTGCAGGGGCAGCTGCTATAGACTCATTCTCTTCAGCATCACTCGCAGCCGTTTCTTCCGATTCAGGTTCTACTTCACCATTTAAAGTACCACCCGTACGCTGGATAATTTCATCTGCTTTAGCCAATATTGACTCCAATGATTCTTCTGTGACTTCACCAGACTCGGTCTCACCAGGTTCAACAGGTACTGATCCAGTCATGATCTCATCACTCTGAACGGCTTCCTCCGTTACCCCGGTCTGATTCTGTCCAGTAGTTTCTTCCGGTTCATCACCACAACCCGACGTAAACACAACCAGAGATAACATCAGGACACACTTTGCAAAACGATCAAGATTTATCACTTTCATTCCCGAACCTCCTCATGAAAAAATCAATGGATCCCCCGGATATCTAAAACCAGGCCTGAAAATTCCAGTTTCCTGAACCAATCGGACCATACCGGCCAATCGGATAGTATACAAACTCGCAATATACACCCTTCATACGATCATTCCATCCTATGATTACATAAGAACTGTTTCTAGTGACATTCCGGATAAAAAACACAATCACATAAATCGACAACAATATCCGGTAACTATTTTTCAGGAAAATCGCCATGAACGAAACTATTCTCGTCCTCAACGCCGGTTCATCCAGTCTCAAATTCGCACTCTATCAGACGACATACGGAAGCATATCGATGATCTGCCGGGGAAAAATCGAGATCGGCGATAATGCTTCATCCCGATTTCAAGTCAAGGATTCCCGAGGAGAACTATTCTGGCAGCAGACTCTTCACATCTCCCATCATGAGAATGCGATAGAGGTACTTTTACAATGGCTGGAGACACAAACAAACAGACAGCCAATAGCAGTAGGTCACCGTGTCGTCCATGGCGGTATGCCATTCGACCGGCCGGTCCTCATCGATGAACAGGTTACCACCCGGCTGTTGCAACTGGTTCCACTGGCACCACTACATCAGCCCGACAGCCTGGCAGGAATCAGCGCATTACGACGACTCAGACCGGATTTACCACAGGTTGCCTGTTTTGATACCTGTTTTCATCGTACCATGCCAGATGAGGAGCAGATTTACGCGCTGCCCGGCCATCTGACAGACCAGGGAATCCGGCGCTACGGTTTTCATGGGCTGTCCTACGAATATATTGCCCATATCCTGCCCGATCATCTCGGTGATCGGGCAACAGGACGTATCGTAGTGGCACATCTTGGCAATGGTGCCAGCCTGTGCGCTTTACAGCAGGGTAAAAGTATTGCTACGACCATGGGGTTCACGCCGTTGGAAGGTTTGCCGATGGGTACACGTTGTGGCAACCTCGATCCGGCGGTACTGCTCTATCTGATGCGGGAACAACACATGGACCACGATACTCTGACCGATCTGTTGCATCGGCACGCTGGTTTACGCGGTGTTTCCGGTATCAGCGCTGATATGCGCACGTTACTGGCCAGCAATGATCCCGCTGCCAAACAGGCCGTTGATCTGTTCGTCTGGCAGGTATGCCGTCAGCTGGGGGCAATGGTGGCTGTGTTGGAAGGAATCGATGGTCTGGTTTTCACCGCCGGTATTGGCGAGTATGCGTCACAGATCCGTACACGAATCTGCGCCCGCCTCAAATGGCTGTCGATCGAGCTCGATGAGTCCGCTAATCAGGCCAATGCCACCCGCATCAGCACTGCCGACAGCCCTACACCGGTCCTCGTCCTGCCAACCGACGAAGAAATCGTCATTGCTCGCCACACGTTCCAACTCATCACGGCATGAGCCGGAACACCTCCAGATAACTTGACCTTAATGAGGTAATTCGCCATGACTCAACTCCCGCAACCCCTCACTCCGGATGAACTGCAGAAAATCGACGCTTACTGGCGTGCTGCCAATTATCTTTCAGTCGGCCAAATCTATCTGCTTGATAACCCACTGCTGCAGACCCCGCTAACATTGCAGCATATCAAGCCTCGTTTGCTGGGGCACTGGGGAACGACACCCGGGCTCAATTTCATTTATGCCCATCTCAATCGCATTATCCGGCGTGATGATCTGAACATGATCTACATAGCCGGTCCCGGCCATGGCGGGCCCGCACTGGTCGCCAATACTTATCTGGAAGGCAGTTACTCCGAACATTATCCTGATATCTCGCGAGATACCCTGGGAATGAAGCATCTGTTCCGCCAGTTTTCTTTTCCTGGCGGGATTGGCAGTCATGCCACACCGGAAATCCCTGGTTCCATCCATGAAGGCGGGGAGCTTGGTTACGCACTTTCCCATGCCTTTGGTGCAGTGTTCGACAATCCGGATCTGATCGTAGCCTGTATCGTAGGTGATGGAGAAGCTGAAACCGGGCCATTGGCAACCGCCTGGCATTCCAACAAGTTTCTCAATCCCGTTCAGGACGGTGCAGTGCTGCCGATCCTGCATCTGAACGGCTATAAAATTGCCAATCCCACTATTCTGGCACGTATCAGCCGTGAAGAGCTGAATCAACTGTTCTACGGCTATGGCTATCAACCATACATCGTCGAAGGAAAAGATCCTCTGACTATGCATCAGCTCATGGCTGGAATACTGGATCAGGTACTTGCTGAAATCAGGTCGATCCAAACCAGGGCCCGCCTCGACGGTGTAACACAATACCCTCGCTGGCCCATGATCATCCTGCGCACCCCGAAAGGGTGGACCGGGCCCAAAACAGTCGACAACCTGAAAACGGAAGACTCCTGGCGCTCTCATCAGGTGCCGCTCTCGGAGCTTGCACAAAAACCGGAGCATATCCAGCAACTCGAAGACTGGCTCAGAAGCTATCATCCTGAGGAACTGTTCGATACTGAAGGCCGGCTGATCGAGGAGTTACAAGCCCTGATACCGACAGGTACCCGGCGTATGGGAGCCAATCCGCATGCAAACGGAGGAATGTTGATAAAACAACTGCGTATTTCGGATTTCCGGGAATATGCGGTCGAAGTTGCGCAACCCGGCCAGATCAAGGCCGAATCGACCCGGATCATGGGCAGTTTCCTGCGAGACATCATGCACCTGAATCTGAAGACCCATAATTTTCGGGTATTCGGACCAGATGAAACAGCTTCCAACCGACTGGGAAACCTGTATGACGCTACACCCAAAACCTGGCTTGCCGAAACGCTGCCCGAGGATGAACACCTGGCACCCAATGGCCGTGTAATGGAAATTCTGAGTGAACATACCTGCCAGGGCTGGCTGGAGGGTTATCTGCTGACCGGGCGGCATGGCCTGTTTTCCTGCTACGAAGCCTTCATTCATATCGTCGATTCAATGTTCAATCAGCATGCAAAATGGCTGAAAGTCAGCAAGGAAATTCCATGGCGCAGACCCATCGCTTCACTCAATTATCTGTTGACTTCCCATGTATGGCGCCAGGATCATAATGGCTTCTCCCACCAGGATCCAGGCTTCATTGATCACGCAATCAATAAAAAGGCCGATATTATCCGCATCTATCTGCCGCCCGATGCCAATTGTCTTCTGTACGTCACGGATAAATGTCTACGCAGCCGCAATCTGGTCAATGTCATTGTTGCCGGCAAGCAGCCAGAACTG
Source organism: Nitrosomonas sp. (assembly GCF_040256045.1). GTDB lineage: Bacteria > Pseudomonadota > Gammaproteobacteria > Burkholderiales > Nitrosomonadaceae > Nitrosomonas. Next base: position 10,134 of record NZ_JBDZWD010000052.1, on the reverse strand, counting down.
CAATGGCTGGATATGGATGCTGCGATCAAACACTGCACTGCCGGTATTGGTATATGGGGATGGGCCAGCAATGATCAGACTGGCGAACCGGATGTCGTCATTGCCTGCGCCGGAGATGTTCCCACCATCGAGGTCCTGGCCGCCGTCAGCATCCTGCGGGAACATTTACCCGAGCTGCGTATTCGTGTAATCAACGTCGTCGATCTGATGACGCTGCAACATGACCGGGAACACCCGCAAGGGCTCTCCGACCGGGAGTTCGATACCTTGTTCACCACGGACAAACCTATCATCTTTGCCTATCACGGTTATCCCTGGCTGATCCACCGTCTGACCTACCGCCGCACCAACCACTCCAATCTGCATGTGCGCGGCTATAAAGAAGAAGGCACTACTACCACACCGTTCGATATGACAGTACTCAACGACATGGATCGTTTCCATCTGGTCGATGATGTCATCGATCGTGTTCCCCATCTGGGATACAAAGCGGCCTATCTCAGACAAACCATGCGCGACAAACTGGTCGAGCACCGCGAATATATCAACCGCCACGGTGAAGACATGCCGGAAATCAGAAACTGGAAATGGACTGCACCGTGATGGTGATAACGAATGGTCATCCGGTATCTCCGCCGGTTCCCGGCCATAATAGCGGACATCGTCAGCACATCTGAGATCTTAAACAAGCTTAAGGAACCTCTGAAAAACGTCAGCGAGGCAGTCAGTTCAAAGCAAAAGTCGGTGACGCAAGCAAAGCGTAGGGAACAACCGTAAGGCTGGTCCGTAGGGCAAGGCGCTGCCGCCGAGTAAAAAGTGGAGTTTATACGTGATAAATAAGTATTTTGGCCCGACTTTTAACGCAAGAATGGCAACGCAGGTTGTTTTTCAGAGGTTTCCTAATCCGTTTTTTCCTTCTGCAGGGCAGTGCATTTCGAATCAATCCCCGACATCAATTCCTGCCAGGAAGTCACAAACCCTTTTGCCCCCTCTTGCTGGAGTTGAATCGCCAGCGCATCGATATCAACACCCGCTCTGACAAACTGTTCCAGAATCTGCTCATAATCTCCGCCATCAGCTGGCATATAATCGATGCTCAGATCGTCATGGCCGGCAAGCGCCTTCAAGGTGGCCTCAGGCATCGTATTGACTGTAAAGGGGGCGACAAGCGTCCTCACATACAAAACTGGCGAAGCAGCAGGATCTTTGGTTCCCGTACTTGCCCATAGCAAGCGTTGCGGCCGTGCACCGGCATTGTAGGCACGCAGCCAGCGCGGTGAATCAAAAAGGTCACGGGCAGCTTTATAGGTACGCCCGGCAATCGCGATACCCAGTCTGTTGCGCAACGCTTCCGGAACCTTGCCGGCTACTGCAACATCCCATCGGCTGACAAACAGAGAAGCAACGGATATCACATCAGGATTGAGACCAGCATCAATACGCCGTTCGATACCGCGCAAAAATGCCTCAGCTGCATCCACATACTGTTCACGACTGAACAATAAAGTCACATTGATCGGTATACCTGCAAAGATAGCTTCTTCAATGGCAGGCAGACCTTCCCGGGTTCCCGGAATCTTGATCAGCAGATTCGGCCGGGCCGCCCGGTTGCAGATTTCCTTTGCAGCCACTATGGTACTGGCGGTATCGTAGGCCAGCAGAGGAGATACCTCCAGTGATACCCACCCATCAATGCCATTGGTACGATCGTAAACCGGCTTCAGCAGATCGGCAACCCGGGTCAGGTCTTCCAGCGCCAGATCGAGGAAAATCTCCTCGCTCAATTTACCCTGTTCCAAACCTGAACGAATCGAAGCTTCATAGGCACTGCTGTTTTTGATTGCCTGATTGAATATGGTCGGGTTCGAAGTCAGTCCCGTTACCGAAAGCTCGTCGACATAACGCTTGAGTGTGCCGTCGGTCAACAAATCACGTGTAATGTTATCGAGCCAGAGACTCTGGCCGAGATTATGCAAAAGTTGTGTCGCTTTCATGATTCTGCTCCTTGAAAAATCGCCGGACCGATAGCTGCACGCCGGCAATATCCAGTATACGTGCATCAGATAAAATCGCTATGGCTGGCGACCCTTGAATGAGGTTGCTGCATTGGCGACTCGGCAGTAATCGCCCGGCACCCCTCCCTGCGACAATTTGTCGCATTCTCATTTCCTGCTTTTATCCGGATAATTTGATCCGGACAAACACTGGTTACTATGACTCTTTTCGCTACTGCATCATGCCCTCATCGGATTCCCCCGTATTTACAGCTCTCTACCAGCGATACCAGTCACAATTGATCAGTCGCATCACCCGTCTGGTCGGTTGCCGTGAAACAGCGGCTGATCTCGCCCAGGAAGCCTATATCCGGTTACTGGGCCACCGCGATTTATCGAATATATTGAGTTTGTCCGCTTATCTGTTCCGGATCGGCCATAACCTGGCTATGGATCACCAGCGTGACCCCTCAAATAAAATAGAATACCTGCTGATCGACGAAACCCTGCCCTGCCCGCTGCTCCAGCCGCATGAAATCGTGAGTCTCCGGCAGCAATGCAGACTATTGCTGGATACGATTGCTTCCATGCCGCAAGGTTGCCGCGATGTTTTCCTGCTGCGTAAAATCGATGAGCTCAGTTACAGTGAAATCTCCATCCGTCTCAATATTTCCGAGAAAACCGTGCAACGACGTCTGGTACAAGCCATGCTGCGTTGCCACCGCAGCATGAACCGCATGATCGCCTAATGATACTGTATGCCCGCTTCCGGCCCTCCTGACGAACAGCTGCTCAAACAGGCACTGAAGTGGTTCTTTCTATTACAGTCTGAACACTGTACGGATGAGGACAGGCGGAAATTCAACCGCTGGCTCTGTAAAAATGAAGCTCATCAGGCAGCCTATACGTATGCTGAGCGCTTATGGTCTGAAGCAGACAAACTGAAAGAAACACCCGATATTCCCGGTTTGCATGAAGCCAGACAACGCCGGCCCAAACACCAGCCGGCCGGCATATTCGGCTGGGCACTGTTCTTCCTGATTTCATCTGCTTTGATGAGTATCGGCTGGCTGGAATACAACGCTGAAACCATCACTTATTCCACCCGATTGGGAGAGCAGCGCCTCATCTCCCTGGCGGATGGCAGCCGTATCAACATGAATACGGCTACCCGTCTGCACGTCCGCATTTCTTACCTGCAACGCAAAATCACGCTGGATACGGGAGAAGCCGTTTTTGACGTTGCACACGAAACTTGGCGTCCTTTTATCGTGCATACAGACAAATTGCAAATCCAGGATATCGGCACCCGGTTTAACGTCCATAAACAGCAGGATGAGATTTCGGTCACGGTACTGGAAGGCGCGGTGGAAATCGATGGCGTACGTCTGGATGAAGGATATCAGCAATACTACTCCTCTCGCAGTGATCATGCGATCCTCCGCCCGGTCGATACCGAACAGATCGCCGCCTGGCAGCACGGGCGGCTGATATTCCGCCAGACTCCTCTGGCAGCACTGGTAGCCGAGCTGGAACGCTATCATCCGGTACGCTTCATTTTTACTGACCCCGCCATTGCACACGAAACACTGAGCGGAACATTCGGCACTTGTGATCTGCCACTTTTTCTCAGCAGCCTGGAGAAAGCTTTACCAGTCAGAGTAAAAAAACTGCCGGACGGGCAAACTCTGCTGATCGATCGGACAAATAAAAAAATGTGACCAGTTCATCGTGTTTTTCACGTCTTACCAGACAGGACACCAGAAAACTTTATACCTTCCTGACTGGAGAAAAATACTATGAAATCTATTGCCGGATTATTTCCGCTACTGCTTCTGCTATGGGTGAATACGGCCCATGCACAAAATGAAACCGCCCATTATTCCTTCGATCTTCCCGCACAACCTCTTTCTTCCACGCTGAATCACCTGGCCAATATCACCGGCATCAAGCTGATTTATGCGGATGAAGTCACCCGAAATCACCTTTCTCCACCTCTCCATGGCAACTTTACACTGGCAGAAGCATTGAACCAGGTACTGAATAAAAACCAATTGAAGTACGAGATAGTCGATAACAGCATGGTCGTCATCAGCCAGGTCGCTGCCAACACGATCCTGCCCGAAATTACCATTACCACTGATTCATCTGCGGCCGGTAACGAAACATCGTTGACCGTTCCAGACACGCTACAGGCAACAACCAATATTCAGCATATACCTGGTGCCGTCGAAGTCATATCCGATACCCGGTTCAAAAGTACGCCCGCACAAACGATCAAAGATATCGTCGGCTGGGTACCCGGTGTCATCGCCCAACCCAAATCGAATATCGATAACCGGATATCGATCCGCGGTTCCGGATTGACACGCAACTACGGCAACCGTGGCATCAACATGTATATGGACGGCATCCCGATCAATACGGCTGATGGCTTGTTCGATGTCTTCGAAATCGATCCGAGTGCTTACCGCTACGTCGAAGTGTTCAAAGGCGCCAATGCACTGCGTTATGGAGCCAATTCTCTCGGCGGTGCAATCAACTTCGTCACACCAACAGGGTATGATGCTCCCCGGTTCAGCGGACGAGTGGATACAGGCAGCTTCGGCTATATGAAAGGACAGGTGAGCACGAGCGGAATCCACGGCCCGTACGATTATTTCGTCACTGCATCGGCGCAACGCGAGGATGGTTATCGCGATCACAGCAACGGCCACATGGTGCTCGGCAGTGCAAACTTCGGTTATCGATTCTCACAGGATGCCGAGACCCGCTTCTACCTGAACGCGAATACATGGCGCCAGCGTTTACCAGGCGAGCTGACCAAAAGCATGGCGCTGGATTCACCACGCAGTGCCGATCCCGAGTTCGTACGGCAGGATCAGCAACGCAACATCGATTCAGTACGGCTCGCCAACAAGACTACGCTGCACTTCGGCCCTACCACGGTCGACTTTGGTCTCTTTGGCCACCATCGCCATGTGGATCATCCCATCTACCGGTACCTGGACTACTATGTCCATGACTACGGTGGCTTCGCGCGTGCAACCGATGACCGGCTGATCGCCGGCTTCCGCAACCGCTTCGTCGCAGGTGCAAACGTTCACAACGGTAGAATCAATTACAAAGAATACATCAACCCGGGAGATGCGGTGAAAGGGGCACTGGCCATGTCCACGGTGGATAAATCCCAGAACTATTCAATCTATGCGGAAAACAGTTTCTACTTCCTGCAGAATGTCGCGCTGGTTGCTGGCGGGCAGTTTCTGCATGCGATTCGCGACCGGAATGACCGTTTCCTGGCGGATGGCGATCAGTCGGGCCGCCGTGCTTACAGCATCTTCAGCCCCAGAGGAGGATTGTTGTGGGACATTGCTCCCGATGTACAGATCTTTGCCAATATCTCACGAAGTGCCGAAGTACCGACTTTCGACACGAACACCTTTATGACACCCGCCAGCTCGGAACTCGATGCCCAGACTGCTACCACCTATGAAATCGGAACACGCGGGCGCAGAGCCGATTTCAAATGGGATATCGCCTTCTACCGTGCCCATATCAGAAATGAGCTGCAATGCCTGAGAACGTCGCCGTTCAGCCCATGTACGGTAGTCAATGCAGATCGTACCGTACATCAGGGGATCGAACTGGGATTCGGTGCCGCATTTCTCAAAGGAATCGCCGCCCGGAAAGATCTTCTCTGGCTCGACGTAGCCTACACCTACAACGATTTCTTTTTTGATAACGATACCCTTTACGGAAACAACAAGCTGCCCGGCGTACCACCCCACTACCTGCGCGCAGAAGTGCTCTACAAATACCCGAATGGATTCCACGCCGGCCCGAATGTCGAATGGATGCCACGAGCCTACTACGCTGACAACGCCAACAATCTCACCATCGGCTCGTACGCGCTCCTGAACTTCAGAATCGGCTATGACCCGGGTAAAGGATGGTCCGGCTACCTCGAAGGACGTAATCTGCTCGATACCCGCTACATCTCAACCACGATCACCTCCGGTACGGCCGATGCCACTTCGGCACTCTTCAACTCCGGCTACGGCCGGGCAATTTACGGCGGCATACGGTTTAACTGGTGAAAAACAATCGAGAGGCATCTCCCAGTTATTTTCTGGAACCTGTCAGCGTAAGAACGATGATATGCTGGCGCCCATGGCATTTTCCCGACGTGAACAATCTTTAGGCCAATCCATCGGCGCCCTGATCGCCCAGCATTTATGGGCAAAAATTCTGCTGGGGATGGTACTGGGTACCCTCACAGGTCTTGCATTATCTCCTGGCGGTCTAGCATTACTGGAAAACGATACTGTGCTCACGGCAGCGGAATGGATTGCACTGCCCGGGGTCATTTTTCTGGAAATGCTCAAAATGGTAGTTATTCCGTTGATCATCTGCTCCATCGCACTCGGTATTCTGACCAGTGGTTCTCCACACCAGTTGAAGCGTATGGGGGCATTCATCGTGCCATACTTCATCATCACTTCTTTTGTTGCCGTAGGAATCGGCCTTGCTATCACACTTATCATCCAGCCGGGACATACGGTTGGTACCGGCATCGATACGATGGTAGCCGCTATGTCGGCTGATGGTGGTATAAAAACATTTGACGATCTGACTGTCCCGCAACGCATCGTTAACCTCATCCCTTCCAATTTCGTCGAAGCGGCCATGCAAACCGACATGCTCAAAGTCGTAATCGGTGCAATTTTTCTCGGTGTAGCGGCATTGACCATTCCTCGTGAAATCGCAAAGCCATTCGAGGATTTATGCCTGTTCGGACAAGTGGCAGCAATGAAGATCATTAGCTGGACCATGGCACTGGCCCCCTATGCTGTATTCGGTCTGATGGTCGATGCCATGGTTCGGCTGGGCTTCGATATACTGACAGCGATCGGCTGGTATATGGGTTGTGTATTGCTGGGACTCGTGATCATTCTCGGCTTGTATCTGTTTGGAGCAGCCGTTTTCGGTCATCGTCCACCATTCGAATTTCTGCGTGCCATACGTGATGTGCAACTGCTGGCTTTCTCCACCTCCAGTTCGGCTGCCGTCATGCCTTTATCTATTCGGGCAGCAGAAGAAAATCTTGGTGTCAGTGAAGATATCAGTCGTTTTGTCATTCCTGTCGGGACGACGATCAATATGGACGGTACCGGGCTTTACCAGGCAGTAGCCGCTATTTTCCTGTGCCAGATATTCAAAGTGGATCTGAGTTTCACAGAAATGATCCTGCTGCTATGCACCACGGTTGGCGCTTCAATCGGCACACCCGCCACACCGGGTGTCGGTATTGCCGTACTAGCCACCATCTTATCGGGTATCGGTGTACCACCCGCCGGAATCGGCATTATTTTTGGTGTCGATCGCATTCTCGATATGTGTCGCACGACCATCAACGTTACCGGTGATCTGACTGCTGTCGTCATCATGGACAAATGGATGAAAGGAAAGCTTGCTTGATTTAATCAAGGATTATGAGTTGACTTAACAAATACGAATCATTACCATTATTCTAAATGTCTGACAGGGTCATTTGTATGAACCAACAAGCAGAAACAAATGCACAATTCGATCCGGATTTACCTACAGCGAGTGCAGTAATGGCATCTTTGTGCTGCGTGGCAGCACAGTATGCAAGCAAACCATCGGTGGAACTGGCAAAATTGGCGCTGGATCTTGCGCACAAGTTGACCGCACCGCAGTATGCGGAATCGAAGCTGATCACTGAAGTGGCACAGCAACTGGTCAGGCAGTGGAAGCAGATTTTATATCAACAGGTACAAACAAAGACTACCGGTATGATCATGCCGGACAACCGATTCATTAATTAAAGCTGGAGCAGTTATGTCACGGTTCACGGGACCAAGATTGAAAATCATGCGAGCACTAGGTGTCGATCTGCCTGGTTTATCGCGTAAAACTATCGCAAGCAGGCCGACTCCACCGGGTCAGCATGGCACCAAACTGGTGCGCCGCAGAAAATCGGATTTTGGTCTCAAGCTGCAGGAAAAACAGAAGCTGCGTTTCAATTACGGTCTGTCTGAACGCCAGTTGCGTCATCTGATGCTGAATGCGCGTAAGAGCACCGAGCCGACAGGTGAAACTTTATTGCAACTGTTGGAACGCCGGCTCGATAATGTGGTATTTCGCGCCGGGTTTGCACCGACTCTCATAGCAGCACGGCAACTGGTATCACACCGCCATGTTCGCCTGAACGGCAAGTCTGTTAATATTCCGTCCATCCGTCTGAATGTGGGTGATGAAATCACTATCAAGCCGGAAAGTATGAGTTTACCCCTAGTACTGGGAACATTGCAGGACTTACCCCTAAGCCGCCCTGAATGGCTACTCTGGGATGAAAAGGATAAAACCGGCAAAGTTACCCACCTGCCTACTGCTGAAGATGTTCCGTTTCCTATCGATGTACAGCAGGTCGTGGAATATTACGCCAACCGGATGTGATTTCATGTATTTGACCAGCGCTCAGGAATGCTTACCATCCAATCGCCTGGCCTGGTCATCTCAACATACTCCCGGCTGGTAGCTTGATCTCTCTGTTACCTACCGGTAGAGACTAGTGGGACAACTGCCCAAAATGCCCGTCGTTAAAGTCTGCAATTGCCTGATCGATTTCTGTCTGGCTGTTCATGACAAAAGGACCATATCCGACAACCGGTTCATTGATGGGTTCACCGCTGAGCAGCAGCACAGTGGCGTTTTCCCGCACATCGATTGATACCGTATCACCTGTACGATCAAGCGATACCATTTGCGCAACTTTGACCAGAGAACTGCCATTGATCGATACCTGTCCATGTAAAACGACAAGTACCGTATTCCATCCCTCACGTAATGGTAATTCGATGAATTTCCCCCGTTTCAGCCGCATATCCCAAACATTCATTGGTGTATAAGTCTGGGCTGGCCCCGTATGATCCTGATAACAGCCTGCAATTACTCGGACACTGCCAGCCTCATCCGGCAAAGCAACTACCGGAATATCTGCAGAAAGGATGGCCTGATAATGCGGAGCAACCATCTTATGCCTGGCGGGTAAATTAACCCATAACTGCACCATCTCAAGCTGACCGCCAGAATGTGTAAAAGATTCTGAATGGAATTCCTCATGCAGAATACCTGAGCCTGCAGTCATCCATTGCACATCACCCGGGCCGATCACTCCGCCTTGACCAGTTGAATCTCGATGCGCCACTTCGCCATGGTAAACAATAGTCACTGTTTCAAACCCACGGTGTGGATGCTGCCCTACTCCACGCGATCTCTCAACTGGAGCAAAGTCAACGGGGCCAGCATAATCCAGCAACAGAAATGGACTCAGCAGTTTTCCATGATTGCTATAAGAAAACAGTGAACGTACCGGGAAACCATCACCCACCCAATGAAGAGGTGGTGCATCATAAACACCCAGAATCTTTTTCATTGTCATCTCCTCACATTATTTACCCAATACACTACGTGTACGAAACAATTACTTGAACAGACAGTGTAATCAGCATCACTATTCTATATAGAGAACAGTTAAATATATGATTAATCGCTATCAGAACACCAGTAGTTTTCTACGAAAAAGCGCACAATCGCTCAATTCTTGTTCCATCTTAGCTTGCTCGTTATGACACGGATAACTAACTACTACAGGATTTGACGATACTCGCCCATTTTAAAATTTGCCAGCTCATAGCCCTGGTTATGTATAGACAGATTTAGGCAATGCGCGCCGCCGATGCCAGGACATTCCTCATACCCAACAACTCAATCACCGCTGTCCAATGTCCAACTTACACGCACGTAAATCAATCATAAGTCAGCTTCTACTTCTCATAAGAAAGATATCCCAATACATAAATCCGAGGCTTCAGTGAATTCCTCGTAACGAGGATCAGATAGTCGGCAGGCTTCAATCTAATCCTAATTGATCTTGATAACACTACGCGCAGTTTCATTGATCCAGTAGCAGATAAATGACAGTTTCAGGAAATCGAAATTCAACCAAGGCAGGAAATTTTTCGTTATTGAAAACGATTTTTATTTGCAATATTGGAGTAAATTAACCTGAGTTCGGGATAAGAAAAGAGGAAGTGAGCGCCCGCCTTTTTGC
>NZ_JBDZWD010000009.1:0-60592 GCF_040256045.1 Nitrosomonas sp. | reverse complement strand
CCAGTTAAGATTATTTTCTCTTAACTGGAGTGTCCGGTTTCATTAAACCATGTCAAGGTTATCTTCGATACAAATGAGGGGCTGACTGAATATTTATCGGCCACCGCCCTGATACTCAGACCCTTCTCCGTGTCCGCCACTACCGGTGTATCAGCAAACGCAACACTGGCTGAATGCGAGCTGTTTCAAAGCGAGAGGCAATGATCTTCGGATTGGTAGGCGTGTCACCCGGGAATGACAAATGCAGAAATTCTCACACCCTGCTAATCGGCACTTCTTCCATTCAGGCTCTTGCTTACAACCTCGTACACATCCTTGCTCAATTCACGTTGCGATAGTGATTCCAATGCCTTGCGCATTAACGTGGCGTGCTCATCAATAAACTGACGCCAGTGCGTTAACGGTGTCAGCAGACGGGCGGCCATTTGAGGGTTACGTTGATCAATGTCGGCGATCTGATCTGCCAGAAACTGATAGGCTTTACCTGAGCTGTCATGGAAACCGACAAAATTCTGATTGGCAAAAGCAGCGATCACGGCACGCAATTTATTCGGATTGCATGCATCAAATGCTTCATGGTTCAGAAGCTGCTGCACTTCCCGTAGAACATTACCCCAAGGCCGTGTCGCCTGAACCTGAAACCACATATTCACTACCAGCGCTTCGTGTTGCCATTGCCGATAAAACGCCTGCAGCGCTTCCTGCCCTACTACCCTGGCATGCTCAGCATGAGCCAGCCCTTTCAGGGCAGTGAACTGGTCAGTCATGTTGTCTGCCCGAAGAAACTGCTGCTGCGCCAGATCCCGATAATATTCATTATCAATATGCAGCAAATACGCCAAAGCCCGATTGCGTAAGCTGCGTGCTGCCATCGCCTGTGCAGACAACCCGGATGAGCTATCCTGCAAAGCCTGGTAACAGCTTAGCAGTTCTGTCTGCAATTGCACGGCAAGCTGATGTTGTAACTGCATTCTTGCCCGGCTGATTGCCGGCGGGTTAGCTTTGTCATAAAGACTTGCCAGATATTGCTCACCGGGTAAATCTAGCATGCAGGCCAATAAAGCTGCATCCATAGCCGCGTGATCAGCCAGCAATTGCTTGAGTACCTCTATCAGCACCGCCTGCTCTGCAAGATTATCTTCGCCATCGATCGCTTTGCTCAGCACGATGCGCATCAGATTTTGCATGGCATCCCAACGGCAGAAACCGTCGCTATCGAGCAAAATCAATTGCCGTAGTTGAGCCAGCTGGTAGTCATAAAAAACCCTGACCGGTGCCGAAAAACCACGCAATAAAGATGGCACAGGCTTTTCTGCCACCTGCTCAAACACGATGGTCTGATGCTCCTCACAGATATCCAGTACGATTTCCGTACCTCTGGCTTGCCCGTCAGTTACCAGAGCCAGCATGCCGTTGCTGCCGTAGAGGGCAATCTTGAGCGGGATATGGAACGCTTTCTTCTCAATCTGCCCGGGCGTTGCAGGTGTATGCTGACGAACAGTCAGACTATATTGCTGGCGGTCAGCATCATAGCTGTCGCTGATATGCAATTGCGGCGTGCCCGCCTGCGAATACCACAAGCGAAACTGGCACAGATCCCTGCCTGATACTTCCTCCATGCACTGGACGAAATCATCGCAAGTGACGGCCTGTCCATCGAAGCGGCTGAAATACAGGTCCGTTGCCTGGCGATATTGCTCCGGCCCCAGTATATTGGCCAGCATGCGCACCACCTCAGCCCCTTTCTCATAAATGGTGACAGTATAGAAATTGGATATTTCCATATAGGAATCCGGCCGCACCGGATGCGCCATCGGACCGGCATCTTCAACAAACTGTACACCGCGTATGAGACTGACATCCTCTATCCGCTTGACCGCACGGCTGTTCATGTCCGCCGAGAATTCGGAATCACGGTAAACCGTCAATCCCTCTTTCAGGCTCAACTGGAACCAGTCACGACAAGTAATCCGGTTGCCAGACCAGTTATGAAAATACTCATGGGCGATCACCCTTTCCACTCGCTGGAATGCGGCATCAGTCGTACTGGTCGGATGAGCCAGTACACAGGACGTATTGAAGATATTCAGCCCTTTGTTTTCCATTGCCCCCATGTTGAAATCATCCACAGCGACTATCATGAAACGATCTAGATCGTATTCCCGGCCGTAGATCTGCTCATCCCAACGCATGGCTTTTTTCAACGACTGCATCGCAAAATGGCATTTATCACCGTCTTTTGCTTCGGTGTAGATTTGCAACAGAACCTGACGGCCGGATTGCGTGGTAAAGCTGTCTTCCAGACAAACCAGATTGCCCGCAACCAGCGCAAACAGATAGCTGGGTTTTTTGAAAGGATCGTGCCAGTGCACGGTACGTCTACCATCGCGCACCGTATCGGACAGACAATTGCCATTGGAAAGCATGGTCGAGAAAGCACCTTCCCGGGCAACGATCACCGTTTCAAATTCGCTCATGACATCCGGCCTGTCCAGGTAATACGTGATCTTGCGAAAACCCTCAGCCTCGCACTGCGTGCAGTACATACTACTGGAGCAATAAAGCCCTTCCAGCGCGGTATTTTTTTCGGGATAAATGCGAGTTGTGCAGTGCAACACAAACTGTTCCGGCACCTCGCGAATGATCAGATTGTGCGGTGTTATCTGGTAATCCCCGGCATCAAGCGGCTGCTCATCAATCGCCAGAGAAAGCAATTCCAGCTGCTCGCCGTGCAAAATCAGATGATCTGCTTTTGCGCTCTGCGGGTTGCGGGTAATCGTCAGCCTGCTGCTGACATCGGTATAACCTTCGTGCAGCTCAAACGTCAGATGCGTTTTTTCAATTAAGAATTCCGGAACACGGTAATCAGCAAGGCGGGTAACAGTGGCAACAGGGGTAAGGGGAGTACCAGATATATCGGACATGATCAGTAAACAACAATAAGTGGGTCAAATAAGCATTAACCCACTTATATCTCCTGATTTCAAGTTATCAAGCGTAATCAGCACAGATGCATTGCACTGCATAACACTATTTCACTCGCATACCTGGTTGGGCGCCACTATCCGGCGCAAGCAGGAAAGGTCCTCCTCCGTTCTCACCACTTGCAGCCAGTACCATGCCTTCGGATAACCCGAATTTCATTTTTCGTGGAGCAAGATTAGCTACCATGACTGTCAGACGCCCTTTGAGCTGTTCCGGATCATAGGCAGATTTGATGCCGGCGAAGACAGTACGCTGTTCAGAGCCGATATCCAGTGTCAGTTGCAGCAGCTTGTCAGCGCCCGGGACATGTTGCGCATCCACAATACGGGCAATGCGCAGATCGATCTTGCCGAAATCTTCGATAGAAATGGTTTCCGCAATCGGCGCAACGGGATGCTGTTGTGCCTGACCGTGTCGCTGCGGGGAATGTGATTCAGTTCCTGTATTCATCGTCTGTTGCATGGTTTGTTGATTGGCCGTAATCAGTGCAGTGATCTGCTTTGGGTCGATACGGGTCATGAGATGCTGATAAGGGTTGATCACATGGCCGGGCGGCAGCAGCGTGCCGGATAAAGGTTGCCCGGCCTGCTGCTTCTGCCAGCTCAATTCACCCAGATTGAGGAAATCCTCGATCTGCGCAGCAGTGCGCGGCAGGATCGGCTTCAGATAGCAGGAAAGCAGATAAAACATCTGGATACCCAGGCTGCAGGCGCGGTGCAGCTCCTGCTCCCGCGTTTCATCTCGGGCAATTTCCCAGGGAGCCAGCATGTGAATTAGTTCATTGACCTCATCTGCACGGCGCATGATATGGCGTACCGCCGCAGAAAAATCACGTGCTTCATAAGCGGCCTCGATTACCCCCGGCTGCCAGCCGGCAAAATGTTCATCCACCATTTGCTGCAGCAGACGATAATCCTCACCGCTCACCAGCTTGCCGCCAAACCGCTTGCTGATGAATCCCGCACACCGGCTGGCGATGTTGATGTATTTGCCCACCAGATCGGAATTGACACGCGCGACGAAATCGTCCAGGTTGAGATCGATATCCTCCATGCTGCCATTCAGCTTGGCGGCATAGTAGTAGCGCAACCATTCCGGGTTCAGCCCCTGTTCCAGATAGCTTTCCGCAGTAATGAACGTACCGCGTGATTTACTCATTTTTTCACCGTTCACAGTCAGAAAACCGTGGGCAAAAATCTGTGTGGGTGTCCGGTAGCCTGCGTTCTCCAGCATCGCCGGCCAGAAAAGCGCATGAAAATAAAGAATATCCTTACCGATGAAATGATAAAGCTCAGTTGTGGAATCCTTTTTCCAGTACGTATCGAAATCAATCCCCTTCCGGGCACAGAGTTTCCTGAAGCTGCCCATGTAGCCGATGGGCGCATCCAGCCAGACGTAAAAATACTTGCCTGTTTCACCGGGAATCTCGAAGCCGAAATAAGGGGCATCACGCGAAATATCCCAATCGGAAAGCTTGTTCTCTCCCGCTTCGCCCAGCCATTCCGCCATTTTATTGGCTGCTTCCGCCTGCAGATGATTCCCTTCACGCGTCCAGCGACGCAGAAAATCCGCACAGCGGGTATCTGATAATTTGAAGAAGAAATGCTCTGAAGCTTTTCTGACGGGAGTCGCACCGGAAACAGCAGAATAGGGATTTTTCAGCTCAGTCGGCGTATAGGCTGCGCCACAAGCCTCGCAGGAATCTCCATATTGCTCAGCCGCACCACATTTGGGACATTCACCCTTGACAAAACGATCCGGCAGAAACAGGTTTTTGACCGGATCATACAACTGTTCGATTGCACGCACAGCAATCAGCCCCGCTTCTTTCAGTTTCCGGTAAATATCCTCGGCATAGTAACGTGTCTCGTCGGAGTGCGTACTGTAGTACTGATCGAAAGCAATATGAAAACCGGTAAAATCGCGCAAATGTTCCGTGTGAACACGGGCAATCAACGTTTCCGGCGAAATCCCTTCCTTTTCCGCACGCAGCATGACGGGTGTACCATGGGTATCATCCGCACAAACATAATGGATGGTATGCCCCTGCATTTTCTGGAAACGCACCCAGATATCGGTCTGGATATACTCGACCAGATGTCCGAGATGGATGCTGCCATTGGCATAAGGCAGTGCGGAAGTTACCAGGATATCGCGTGTAGTCATCAGTTATCGATCGAATATAGGAAAAAAGAATTGTATAACAAACCAGCCGGCGCGATATTTGCTAACATCAATAGTTTTTGATCACAGGAGCTTTCTCAATTGATCACACAACAACAGATTGAGATGGTACTGGAGCAGACCATCGACCCCACGACCGGCAAGGATTATCTGACCAGTAAGGCGGTCAGCGATATTCAGATCAACCAGGATAATGTCTCGGTCAATATCGAACTTGGCTATCCGGCCAAAAGCGTGCTGAACACCGTTCACCAGCAGATCGAACAGGCTGTGCGTACCGTACCGGGAATCGGATCGATAACAGTCAACGTAACCAGCAATATCATTGCCCACAGCGCCCAACGCAAACTCAAGCTGATTCCCGGCGTCAAGAACGTCATCGCCGTGGCTTCGGGCAAGGGGGGCGTAGGTAAATCCGCGACTGCCGCCAATCTCGCACTGGCACTGGCCGCCGAAGGCGCAACCGTGGGAATTCTGGATGCGGACATTTACGGCCCTTCACAACCGCAAATGCTCGGTGTCAGCGGGCGGCCCGATTCTCCGGATGGCAAAACCATCGAACCGATGCGGGCACACGGCATCCAGATGATGTCGATTGGATTGCTGATCGACGTGGAGACCCCGATGGTCTGGCGCGGCCCGATGGTGACACAAGCCTTACAACAGTTGCTGAACGATACCCTCTGGCATGATCTCGACTATCTGGTCATCGATCTGCCTCCCGGTACCGGCGACATTCAATTGACACTTGCCCAGAAAATCCCGGTGACTGGTGCGGTAATCGTCACCACGCCGCAGGACATCGCACTGCTGGATGCTCGCAAAGGCTTGAAAATGTTTGAGAAAGTCGGCATTCCCATTCTGGGGATCGTGGAAAATATGAGTCTGCACACCTGTTCACACTGCGGACACACCGAACCGATTTTCGGAACCGGTGGGGGCGAGAAAATGTGCCGGGATTACAACGTTGAACTGCTCGGGGCACTGCCGCTGGATATCCGCATCCGCGAACACACTGATGCCGGCACGCCCAGCGTAGTAGCCGAACCGGACGGACAGATTGCAGCCATCTACCGCACCATTGCACGCCGGACAGCGGCCAAGATCTCCGAAATGGCACGCGATTATTCGGATGTATTCACTCAGATCATCATGGAAGACGATTAAGGACCTCGAATGTCAATCAAGTCAGACAAATGGATCCGCAGGATGGCTGCTGAATACAACATGATCGAGCCGTTCGAACCCAACCAGATCAAGCAGCGAAATGGCGAGAGCATCGTTTCTTATGGTACGTCCAGCTATGGCTACGATATTCGCTGCTCGGACGAATTCAAGCTGTTTACCAACCTGAATTCAACCATTGTCGATCCGAAACGTTTTGATTCCAACTCGTTTGTCGATGTCAAAGGCGATATATGCATCATCCCGCCCAACTCTTTTGCACTGGCACGTACCGTCGAATATTTTCGCATCCCGCGCAGTGTACTGACGATTTGTCTCGGAAAATCCACCTACGCCCGCTGCGGCATCATCGTCAATGTCACTCCGTTCGAACCGGAATGGGAAGGCTATGTCACGCTGGAATTTTCCAATACCACTCCTCTACCTGCCAAAATTTATGCCAATGAAGGCGTAGCACAGGTCATCTTCTTCGAATCGGATGAAGTGTGTGAAACGTCATACAAGGATCGCAGCGGTAAATACCAGTTTCAGCAAGGAGTTACACTGCCCAAAATATAAACCTGAGAAATACCTGCCCCCAGTATTTCTCATCCACTAATCTCCTTTCATCTCTATTCCATTGCCGATTGCTTACCACAAAAAACAGAATCTATCAGACTTCCTTCCCATCGTTTATCTGATAGGTGTATTCGGCCGGCGCAAAAAACACCAGCACGGTCAGATCTTCCGTAATGTCGCAGAAACAGTGGTCAACATTAGCCGCCACGAAAATAATACTGCCGGCTGATATCTGCCGATGATCACTGCCTATCCGCATCGTTGCCTTACCGTGCGTCACGTAATAAACCTCATCCTCGGTATGCGGCTCCTGCAGATCTTCTGATCCTGCCGGCAAGGTATAAACCCCC
The DNA here is from genome assembly GCF_040256045.1 of Nitrosomonas sp. Taxonomy (GTDB): domain Bacteria; phylum Pseudomonadota; class Gammaproteobacteria; order Burkholderiales; family Nitrosomonadaceae; genus Nitrosomonas. Next base: position 53,330 of record NZ_JBDZWD010000009.1, on the reverse strand, counting down.
ATACTCAGCGAAGGTACCCGCAAGAACTCCAGATAAGCTTCACCCGATTCTTTCTGCCTGCCCATCAAATCAGGCAGTTGATGGATATCCATGCGCAAAAATTCTCCTTAACTGATAATTTCGATCAGATCTCGATGAAAATTCGATCTATCAGCAATTATAAGATCGCAAACCTGAAATATTCGGTTTATGCCAAACCTAATGCATCAAAAAAACGTTTCACAAGAATCCAGGAAATCTGGCTTGCACCCGGAAAACTGCACGCCCATAATCACGGCACTTATTTAGAACCCGTAAATGCAGAGGATTTATATCATGTATGTCACTATCGTCTACGCATCCGTCAAAGCAGACAAAGTAGAAGCATTCAAGGAAGCCACCCGTCTGAATCATGAACAATCGATTCACGAACCGGGCAATAGGCGTTTTGACATTCTGCAGTCTGCCGATGATCCAAGCCGGTTCGTACTTTACGAAGCGTACAAAACCCGGGAGGATGCTGCAGCGCATAAAGAAACTGCACATTATCTGACGTGGCGCGATACCGTCGCAGACTGGATGGTTGAGCCGCGCAAGGGGGTCATATATGAGGGTCTGTACCCGGCTGTGGATAACTGATGATGCCCTTTTCTATTGCCCGACTGCCGCGCATCGAATTTGGTGCAGGCGTTCTGAAAAAACTGCCGGATATCATCGAAAGTTATGGCACCCACGTTTTATTGGTTACGGGCGCGCACTCCTTTACAGACACGCCGTACTGGCAGTTCCTGATCGATCAGCTCGAGCATCACGCCATTACCTGGCAACACGCCACGGTAACGGAAGAACCTTCCCCTGCTTTGATCGATGATCTCGTCAGAGATTATGCCAATGAGCACTTTGCCGCAGTCATCGGCATCGGTGGCGGCAGTGCGCTCGATACCGCCAAAGCCGTGGCCGGATTGTTGCAGATACAACATTCGGTGATGGATTATCTCGAAGGAGTTGGCCCGGAGTTGCCGTATCAGGGGCCCTCCCTACCATTCATCGCTGTCCCTACGACTGCCGGTACTGGCAGTGAAGCAACCAAAAACGCCGTGCTCAGCGTGCAAGGTGAGAATGGTTTCAAGAAATCCTTCCGTCACGACAAGCTGGTTGCCGAATATGCAATCATCGATCCGGAGTTACTGGCCAGTTGCCCGCCCGGTGTCATTGCTGCCAACGGTATGGATGCCCTGACGCAACTGCTGGAATCGTACGTATCCCTCAAAGCAAATGCTCTCACCGATGCACTGGCGGTCAGTGGATTGCAGGCTGTTCGTGACGCACTGATCCCGTTTTACCACCAGCAAGGCGAACTGGCGCAACATCGGGAGAAAATGGCTTACGCCGCGCTGCTCTCCGGTATCACGCTGGCACAAACAGGTCTGGGATCGGTACACGGCTTGGCATCCCCGCTTGGTGCGTTCTACCCGATTCCGCATGGTGTCGTTTGCGGTACCTTGGTCGCGGCCGCCACCCGGATCAACCTTCACAGCATGCATATGCGTGAACCGGATAATCCGGCATTAGCAAAATACCAGTATGTTGCCGAAATTTTGTGCGGGCAGCGCTTTAACGATCCGGAAGCCGCCTTAAATGCCCTGATCGATCTGTTGACACAATGGACAGAAGAACTCAATCTGCCCCGGCTATCGCACTACGGTCTGCACTCTACCGAGCTCGATAAAATCATTGCCCACTGCCGTGGCAGCAGTATGAAAACCAATCCGATCGTGCTTACTGATGATGAGATTCGGCAGATTCTGCTGGAAAGACTGTAACCATTTTGAAAACTGTAGCTTGGTTACTTATCCACCTCTGGCAACCTCAATAGATGATGAGTTTATTGCCTTCGCTCATACCACTCCCATGGGTGAGATCGGTACATATCTAGCAACACCCATACGGCTGATATTCAGCCCATTTCCGCAGCTGCCTGAACCATCCTGCGCCAACGTTGGAAAGGATCCACTATAGACTGCCAGATGAATTCCAGAATCGATTTATGTCGAGAATCCAGCGCCGCCTCCATTTTTCCGGATACCCGATCATGAGTTGCGAGATTTCCAATAGCAGCCGGCATAAAATTATTACCATCCCTTCAGCAGTATTATTTTTTGCTTAAAACCTGAAGACTTTGCTCTATTCGTTTAACGTCGAGCCTGTTTAGCAATGAAACAACCGGCTGGCCACCTAGGGAACTGGAGCAGATCACTCCTGGTCAACCAAAATAGAAATCGATAAGAGGTTAGTGGCAGACAATCATGGCATTCTGCTGTCTGATCAACTGTAAACGGTAACTTTCCAGTTCGGCCATCTCTAATAAGAAAGTCATACGCGGCAAAAAGCATACGCATCATGCCCGAATAACACGTCAGAAAATAGATCTGGCACAGCCGGCCTACCACTAGCCAGGATATTAATTACTTACCAACCATCAACAGTATATTTCTCACTATGACGGATCATCCTGTTACCAATCACACTGAAACCTTACGGCAAACAGCATGGCATGCGCTGACTCTGCCGGAGATCGAGCAGATTCTGCATACCGGCCTGGATGGTCTGAGAATGACCGAGGTCAATGATCGCTTTGCCCAGTTCGGACCAAACAGCCTGATCCCGCCCAAACGTCGCGGACCACTGCTGCGCCTGCTGCTGCAATTCCACAATGTCCTGCTGTATATCATGATTGCCGCAGCCGCCATTACCGCTGTACTGGGTCACTGGGTGGATACAGGCGTCCTGCTGGCAGCCGTGCTCATCAATGTCATCATTGGTTTCATCCAGGAGGGCAAAGCAGAAACAGCACTTGATTCCATCCGTGCCATGCTGTCACCACACGCGACAGTCGTCCGAGACGGTACTCGCTATGAGATCGATGCGGCCGGACTAGTACCCGGCGATCTGGTTCTGCTTGCTTCCGGTGACCGGGTACCAGCGGATGTACGCCTGATTTCAATCAAAGAACTGCAGATCGAAGAAGCCGCACTGACTGGTGAATCGCTACCAGTCAGAAAACGAATCGAAACAGCACTGCCGGACACGTTACCCGGAGACCGCTATGGGATGGCTTTTTCCGGCACACTGGTCGTTTATGGTCAGGCCAGCGGGATCGTCGTAGCAACCGGCAGCACAACTGAACTGGGCAAAATCAACCAATTGCTGAAAGATACTCAGCATCTGTCTACTCCGTTATTACGCCAGATCGATCACTTCGGATTCAAACTGGCTGTTTTCATACTGGCTGCTTCTGGTGCGACTTTCTTACTGGGAACCCTGTGGCGTAACCATGCACCAGCAGAAATGTTCATGATGGCGGTAGCTTTGATTGCTTCCGCAATACCGGAAGGATTACCGGCTATCATGACAGTGACGTTGGCACTGGGCGTTCAGCGCATGTCACGGCGCAATGCTATTATCCGAAGACTGCCTGCAGTCGAAGCACTGGGGTCCGTGACAGTCATCTGCTCTGATAAAACCGGGACACTAACACGCAATGAAATGACAGTACAGCGGGTCGTCTGTACTGATCATACGATCGATGTCAGCGGGGTCGGTTATGTACCGACGGGTGAATATAGTATCGATGGACAAACCGTCGACCCTACCCATTATCCAGCACTCACTCTGGCAATTCGTTCCGGTGTGCTGTGCAACGATGCTTTATTACGGGAAAAGGATGGCCTCTGGAGTGTGGAAGGAGATCCCACCGAAGGAGCTCTGCTGATTCTGGGCGCAAAGAACGGTTTTTCCAATCATCATGCCAATACAGCCTGGCCGCGACGGGACGTCATCCCATTCGAATCCCAGCATTCCTTCATGGCAACGTACCACCATGACGATGAGAATGAACCTTGGATTTTCGTCAAAGGTGCGCCAGAACGCATTCTGGATATGTGTACCACCCAGTTGCAGCAGAATGGTAAACAGCCGATTGATATCGACTACTGGCAACGGATGGTAAGCGCCACGGCTGCTAAAGGATTACGCCTGCTGGCATTGGCCTGCAAACAATCAGCCCCGCAGGAAAACAACCTGAGAATCAGCGATATTAAAACAGGCTTCACTTTCCTTGCGCTGGTTGGCATCATCGATCCTCCGCGTGAAGAAGCCGTTCAGGCCGTGGCAGAATGCCATCGGGCAGGCATCCGGGTCAAAATGATTACGGGAGATCATGCAGAAACCGCCCGTGCCGTCGGAGCACAATTGGCCATCGGAGTCGGCAGGCCAGTACTCACCGGAATGGACATCGCTGCCATGGATGATCATACGCTGCGTGATATCGTCATGAATGTCGATATCTTTGCCCGGACCAGCCCTGAACACAAACTGCGCTTGGTAAAGGCCTTACAGTCTGGTGGCCAGGTAGTGGCAATGACCGGAGATGGGGTAAACGATGCACCGGCACTCAAGCGTGCCGATGTGGGTGTTTCAATGGGAATGAATGGCACTGAAGCTGCCAAGGAAGCATCTGACATGGTATTGGCCGATGACAACTTTGCTACGATTGCTTACGCAGTACGCGAAGGCCGAGTTGTTTACGACAATCTGAAAAAATTCATCCTGTTCATGCTGCCAACCAATGGTGGCGAAGCTCTTGTCATCATAGCCGCCATTCTGTTCGAACTCACTCTGCCACTCACACCGGCACAGGTGTTGTGGATCAATATGGTGACAGTCAGTACCCTGGGATTGGCACTGGCTTTTGAACCGGCAGAACATAACATCATGAATCACCGCCCAAGGTCACCCAAGGAAGCATTGCTGTCCGGCTTCTTTGTCTGGCGGGTCTTGATGGTATCCGTACTGATGATGATTGGCGGGCTGGGCCTCTTTCTGTGGGAGCAACACATTGGGGTCAGTACGGAAACAGCCCGCACGATGGCGGTCAACGCCATCGTAATGTCCGAGATGTTCTATCTGATCAACAGTCGCCATACCTTTGCATCGGTTCTTCATCTCGAAGGATTGACCGGTAACCGTTATGTCCTGCTGGCGATTGCTGCCTGCCTGCTGCTGCAGATTGCCTATACTCATCTGCCGACCATGCAGGCCATATTCAATTCGACCGATTTGACGATACTGCAATGGTGCAAATCTATTGCTGCCGGATTGATGGTGTTCTGTGTCATCGAGATCGAGAAGTCACTCATCCGGCATACCCGTCTTGCCTCGGTCATGACATCGGCCTGATAGACTGCCCTGTCACAGTCGAAGCGATCATCAACCAGGCCATGAATCACGAATAAGCTGGAAATCCCACTCACACAATAATTTCTTTGGAATCATGGGTGCCATAATACCTGCCCTGTCAAGGATTGAAAGAGCACATCACACTTGCAGAATCGGCCTTGATTCCGCAGAGTACATCAAACAATTAGACTTCACGCAAGTGAGATGCGGGCCCGATCGCTCTGGATGATCATACCAACGTACAGGAAGATACGGCCAAAGCTCGTCGCCGCTTCTCAATCTCCAGACAAGCACATTGTTACCTATTTGCGATGCGGACAATTTTCCTTGGTGCAATCAGCGTACAGTGACAGAGAATGCTCCTGCAATACGAACCCGCGCTCCTTGGCAATTTTTGCCTGGCGTTTCTCGATTTCCGCATCGTAAAATTCTTCTACCCGACCACATTGCAGACATACCAGATGGTCATGGTGATTATCGCTTGCCAGTTCGAATACTGCCTTGCCGCTTTCGAAATGGTGGCGTTCGAGCAAGCCGGCCTGTTCAAACTGGGTCAATACGCGGTAAACCGTTGCCAAACCGATATCCTCCCCTCCATTAAGCAATTCTTTATATACATCTTCTGCCGAGAGGTGCCGAATCAAACTGTTCTCGAACAGATTCAGTATTTTCAGACGCGGGAGAGTCGTCTTCAACCCCATCGTTTTAAGGTCTATATTCTTCAAATTCTCCGATTTTTTCATAGGTTATTTATCCAGAAATATTTGCCGTATCTATGAGACAATTACGACGTTTTAGCCTCCATCGTAATTTCCTTTTGATCCGAGGGAACCTCGCTACTCGCCATAAAGATACGTATTATTACAGTCATTTTCGTTTACACTTTACCCCGCTCCGGGAGAGCTGACCGTCCATAGTATCCTATCCCAGGCGGATTGAAAAATATTGATCTGGTATGCATGCATTTTTCCCACGACTGTTACTCCTGTTGCTGTTTCTTCCTCTGACGCACTGCACCTATCTTCCTTCACTGCCTTATAAAATCGATATCCAGCAGGGTAATGTCGTGACAGATGAAATGGTGGCAAAACTGAAACCTGGGATGACTCGTTCACAAGTTCGATTCACGCTGGGTACACCGTTGGTCATGGATATATTTCATGGTGACCGGTGGGATTATATCTATCGCACTGCACCAGGTGGTCGAGTCGCCGAAGAAAAGAAACTGACCGTTTTCTTCCAGGATGACCGGTTATCACATATTCAGGGAGATTTTCCGCAACCGCCGGCTTTCAGCGAAAGTGAGCCCGCTCAAAATATCTTTGCGCCCGAACAAACATTTACCCCTGTCCCGGATACCGACAACAATATGAATGAAGAGCCGGACAAAAAAGGGACGATCGACTTCCTCAAAGAAAACCAGACAAATTTTTACAAGGATGATCAATGACGCCGTTAAACATAGCCGTTGCCGGAAGTACCGGCCGCATGGGCCGGGCAATCATGGAAACCATTGCAGAAGCAAACGATCTGCGATTATCCGCGGCACTCGAGCAGCCGGGCAATCCATATCTGTCGCAGGATGTAGGCAACCTGACCGCAACACCTCCGGGGGTCGCCATCAGCAGTGATTATGTTTCTGCACTGGTTGGCAGCGATATACTGATCGACTTCACACGCCCTGCCGGCACGCTGTCACACCTTGCTGCATGTCGTAAACTGGGGGTCGGAATGGTGATCGGTACTACCGGATTTTCACCGGAAGAAAAAGACATCATCCATGCTGCCGCCCAAGACATCGCCATCGTACTGGCACCCAACATGAGCGTAGGAGTCAACCTGCTGTTCAGGCTGCTCGAAGTAGCCGCAAAAGCGTTGCCGGAAGGCTATGATGTCGAAATTATCGAGGCACATCATCGCCATAAGGTTGATGCTCCCTCCGGAACAGCTCTACGCATGGGTGAGGTAATTGCCCAGGCCCAGAGCAAGGATCTCGAAAAAGTTGCAATTTACGGCCGTGAAGGCAATACCGGTGAACGTCGTGCAGATACGATCGGCTTCTCGACCATACGTGGCGGAGATATCGTAGGCGACCACACGGCATTATTCGCCGGAATCGGTGAACGCCTGGAAATCACTCATAAAGCCAGCAGCCGTAAAACATTTGCTGCCGGGGCACTGCATGCAGCACGTTTTCTCATGACCCGGAAATCAGGATTGTTCGATATGCAGGATGTATTGGGGCTGCGCTGATTCTCAATGGCAACCTATGCGATCGGTGACCTGCAGGGCTGCCATCGGCATTTTCTCGAACTGCTCGACCTGATCGGTTTCAACGCTACCCGTGATAGACTGTGGCTGGTCGGTGACATCGTCAACCGCGGACCGGATTCGCTTTCATTACTGCGCACCTTGATAGAACTGGATAATGCCGCTACAGTCGTACTCGGCAACCATGATCTCCACCTTCTGGCCGTAGCAGCAGGCTCCACCCGGCAACAACATGGAGACACCCTGCAACCGGTTCTGGAAGCGCTCGACAGCAACAGGCTGCTCGATTGGCTACGGCATCGGCCGCTGTTTCATCACGAAGATGAATACACACTGGTTCACGCCGGCCTGTTACCGAATTGGAATATCGAACAGGCGAAAATTCTGGCGCAGGAAGTCGAGACAATCATCCGCAGCGACCGATTTCAGGCATTTTCCCGTTCGATGTATGGCAACGTGCCTGATCACTGGCATGACCGGTTGCAGGGAGAAGATCGCTGGCGGGTCATCATCAATGCTATGACACGCATGCGTGTCTGTTCGCCGGAAGGCAGAATGAATTTTTCCTGCAAGGGTGAATTGCCATCTATTCCGCACGGTCTGCTACCCTGGTTCGAGATTCCCTGGCGAGCCAGCAAGGATACAACGATCGTGTTCGGGCACTGGTCGGCACTGGGATTACATCTGACGCCCAACCTCATCGCCCTGGATACAGGCTGCGTCTGGCAGGGCTGTCTTACATCCGTCCGACTGGAAGATCGGAAGGTATTTCAGGTATCGTGCGTATGACACTGAGTGACAGGGTCTGCGCAATGGCTTTCTCTGCCAGACGCGCCAGCTCGCGCCGGTTTCTGCCAGCTCCCGGAATGGGTTCCCTGAAAATCAGTTCTACCTGAATCTCCGGCTCTGTCAGTATCTGTATCAGGGATTGCAGTATCGTTACGCTGACATAGGCAACACTCGAATTCCGTGAACCGTCGCGGTTACGATAACGGATTGCAACCGGGTAAAGCAATGTTTCGGCCGTTACGGCAGGCTGCAGTAGAGAAGCATGAAAATGCTGAAGCACATCCCCATCACCGGTCGTACCCTCAGGGAATATCACGACCGAGCGTCCATCTTTCAGAGTACTGCTTATTTGCTGATTGATTCTTAACGTATCCCCGCGTTTCTCGCGTTCGATAAACAAGGTTCCAGCATTGCGACATAACCGGCCCAGTATCGGCCAGGTGCTGATTTCCGCCTTGGCAACGAAATGCACCGGATATACCGCCAGAATGACCATGATATCCAGCCATGAGATGTGATTGGCTACAAAGACAATCCCTTGCGGACCACAAACAGGCAATGTACCGCCAGGACACAACTCCACCTTGAGAATTCGAAGAAACTTTTGTGCCCAGTTACAAGCCATCCGGTTCTGCCTGGCCGCACTTACATACGGCAGAGCAAACGATTGCACCAGTCCGAAGGTGATATGTAAAATCAACCTGATGAACCGGATACTTCTGGTTAACCTGTTAACTCCGGTTGCGGCCATGGCGGATAGCGGAACGTCGATCCGAGAAAAATTTGATTTGACAGGTCTGCTCTATGGCGCCGAATCAGAACAGATACCTGTTTATCTGGTGGATTACAGTCCCAGCAACAGTCCTGTTGCCGGAAATAGTGCAGACTAGAATATACGGTAGCCAAAAGCTTCAAAGTAGCGCTGGCCAATCTCATCACGCTGATATTGATGATTCTGACCGCCACGATGAGCAATTTTCAACGTGCCCATAAGTGATGCAAGTTGCCCGGTCGTCTGCCAATCCATGTCCTGGCCGATACCATAAAGCAATCCAGCACGATAGGCATCTCCACAGCCGGTTGGATCGATAACTTTCTGCGGACGAACAGCAGGGATCTGAAATTGCTTACCTTGTGCGTAGATTATCGAACCCTCCGCCCCTTTGGTCTCAACAAGTGCCTTGACCCGGGTGGCCAGTTCACTCAATGTATAGCCTGTGACTGACTGTAACAGCTGAGCTTCATAATCATTGACCGCTATATAGTCTGCCTTGTCAATGAAATCAGTCAGCTCATCACCACTGAACATCGGCATACCCTGCCCCGGATCAAACATGAAGGGAATACCGGTTTCATGAAATTCCCGGGCATGGGCGAGCATCCCATCCCGACCATCTGGAGCGATGATACCAAGACTGACATCGACAGCATCTCTCACACTGTTCTGGTGGGAAAAATTCATTGCACCAGGATGAAAGGCAGTGATCTGATTATCGTCCAGATCAGTAGTAATGAATGCCTGTGCCGTGAAGGTATCCTGTATCCGGCGGATATAGGTCTGCACCAACCCGAGCTTTTCCAGTCTGTAGGTATAGGGTTGGAAATCATCCCCGACCGTTGCCATTATCAACGGTTTGCCCTCCAGCATCTTCAGGTTGTAGGCGATATTTGCCGCGCAACCGCCAAATTCCCGTCGCATTTCCGGCACCAGAAACGCGACATTCAGAACATGAATCTTGTCTGGCAGGATATGGCGTTTGAAACGATCTTCAAATACCATGATCGTGTCATAGGCGATGGAACCGCAGATCAGTGTATGCATATCAGCCCGCCGGATCCCAAACCAGGTCGAGTTCACGGGCAGCCTTGACATCATCGATTTTCCGCAGGGGCATATCGTGTGGAGCGGCCTTAACCATATCCGGCTGGGTGGCTATTTCATCCAGAATCTCCTTCATCGCAGCAACAAAGCGATCCAGTGTTTCTTTGGATTCGGTTTCAGCCGGCTCGATCAGCAAGCATTCGGGTACCAGCAAAGGAAAATACGTGGTGGGTGCATGAAAACCTTTATCCAGCAGACGCTTGGCAAGATTCATGGCAGTTACCCCGGTCCTGTCTTTGATTTCTTTCATCGTTACGATGAATTCATGACTGGCACGGCGATTGGGATAGGCAATCTCGAAACCCAGTTTGCGCAACTCGGCCATCAGATAATTGGCATTGAGTGTTGCATACTCGGAAATGCGGTGCATCCCTTCTGCCCCCAGCAATCTGACGTAAATATAGGCACGCAGCAATACTCCGGCATTTCCCATGTGAGCGGATAAACGCCCGATGGTTTGAGGACGATCTTTTTCGGTCAGCCAGCGGTAAACCCCTTGCTCATGTGCCACGATCGGTACTGGCAGATAGGGCAACAGGCGTTCACCCACACCGACGGGTGCCGCACCTGGTCCACCACCCCCATGAGGGGTCGAGAAAGTTTTGTGCAGATTCATATGGATGACATCGAATCCCATATCCCCCGGCTTGACTTTACCCAGTACCGCATTGAGGTTGGCACCATCGTAGTACAGCAAACCACCTGCCGCATGTACGATCCGGCTCATTTCAGCGACTTTCTTTTCGAATACGCCCAATGTGGAAGGATTGGTCAGCATCAGGCCAGCCGTTTTGGGCCCGACTGCTGCTTTCAGGGCATCCATATCCACGTCCCCATCACGATTCGTGGGAATCTCGATAACCTTGTAACCACACATGACGGCAGTAGCAGGATTGGTACCGTGCGCGGCATCCGGGATGATGATTTCGGTACGCTCGGTATCTCCATGCGCTTCATGATATGCACGAATCATCGTAATACCAATCAGCTCACCCTGCGCACCTGCCATCGAAGTCAGGCTGACGGCTGCCATACCCGTGACGTCCTTCAGAATCTCCTGCAGCTCATACATACAGGCCAGAAATCCCTGGCCTGTATCCTCAGGTGCCAGCGGGTGGCGTGACAGGAATTGCGGTAGCATGGCCAGCGAATTACAGGCACGCGGATTGTATTTCATGGTGCAGGAACCGAGCGGATAAAACTCCGTATCTATCGAGAAATTTTTCTGGGACAGGCGAGTATAGTGGCGTACTGTGTCCATTTCAGAAACTTCGGGCAACAGGAGAGTAGATTTACGCTTCAGATTATCCGGAATATTGTTTTTGGCTGGCCGGGTTGCCGGAGCCTGAGAATAATTCCGACGATTCTTGCGGGAATGTTCGAATATCAGCATGTTTTATCTTATATTGGTGAGATTGGTTCAGTACAGTACGCGTAGTACAGCTCTATTCCGGTTTATCCGTCTCAGGCACTGGCTGCCAGTGCCTGCCGCAGCACTTCGGTGTATTTATCCAGATCCTCAGCCGTTTTGGTTTCCGTTGCGCAAACCAGCAATGTGTTCTTCAAATCCGGATAATGATTTTCAAGCAGCACACCGCCCAATACACCTTGTGCTTTGAGTCTGTTCAGGACTTTATCAGCTGGTACGGATAACTGAAGGGCTGCCTCATGGAAGAATGGGCTATGGAATGCCTTTTTCACACCAGGTAATTTTTCCAGCTGTTCTATCAGTGCCACCGTATTTGCATGAGAATGAGCAGCGACCCGATACAACCCCTCCGGCCCCAGCAGCGACATATAGATCGTGGCTGCCGTCACCATCAACCCCTGATTAGTACAGATATTGGAAGTTGCTTTCGAACGGCGAATATGCTGCTCCCTTGCCTGTAATGTCAGGGCAAAACCTTCCTTACCTTCCAGATCGGTAGTCCGCCCGATGATACGTCCGGGCATCTGCCGTACCAGCTCCTGTTTGCAAGTCATGAATCCGAAGTACGGCCCGCCACTGGAAAGCGGAATCCCCAGAGGCTGACCTTCTCCAACAGCGATATCTGCTCCCCGACGTCCCCATTCTCCTGGTGGTTTCAGCATGGCAAGTGAAACCGGGTTGACTACCGCGACTGCCAGAGATTGCTTGTCGTGTGCCCAATCGGTCAGTGCATCGACCTGTTCAAGCACACCGAAAAAATTAGGCTGGGGAATGATCAGCGCCGCAAATTCTTCCTGTGCAAACTGATCGAGCGTATCGATGGCTACCTGTCCGGTTGCAGGATCATAGGGAACCTCGACCACCTCGATTGCCTGATTTCTGACAATGGTGCGCATCACATTGCGGTAAACCGGATGCACAGTCTGAGGAACCAGAATGCGCCTGGAGGTCCTGTGCTGGCGCACAGCCATCAGCGCTGCCTCGGCCAGCGCTGATGCGCCGTCATACAGGCTGGCGTTGGATACATCCATTCCGGTCAGTGAAGCCATCATGGTCTGGTATTCGTACAATAACTGCAATGTACCCTGGCTGGCTTCTGCTTGATAAGGCGTATAGGAAGAATAAAACTCACCCCGGGTCGTTATCTGCCAGACCGCAGCTGGAATATGGTGTTCATAGGCACCTGCGCCGATAAAACTGAGATAAAACCCGTCTTGCTGCGCGCGTTCGTACATGAGACGTGAAATTTCCATTTCACTCAAACCGGGTGGTACCTGAGTCAATTTTCCAGTCTTGAGATCGGCAGGAATTTCATCGAATAATTCATCAATCGACTTGGCACCGATGCTGGCAAGCATCTCGGCCACATCTTCTTCTGTATGGGGAATAAAAGGCATGATTGGCTGTAATTTATCCAGAAAAACTCATAAAAATGATGATTTGTAACAGCTTCGTTGAATAATTCTTAATGCGCCTCGCTATCCAGCAGTTTCTGATATCCACTGGCATCGAGCAGACCATCTATTTCACCAGCATTGGCCGGTTTGAGCTTGAACAGCCAGGCTGTGTAGCAATCCTCGTTTATTTTTTCCGGAGATGTTTCCACTTCAGAATTGACTGCAATAACCTCTCCGCCAAGTGGCGCATAAATATCCGATGCTGCCTTGACCGACTCCACTACTGCACAATCTTCACGCTGCGCCAGCGTACGCCCGACATCGGGCAATTGAACGAATACCATATCTCCCAGTAACTCCTGGGCATGCTGGGTAATCCCTACTGTGACACCGCCATCTGCTTCCAATCTGACCCATTCATGTGACTCTGTATATTTCAGTTCTACCGGAACGCTCATTTACCTGTACTCCCCAAACTTAAAGTTTAAAAAATTTAATGACTCTGTATTCGTTGTCATTTCAGCAAACAATCAGACCAATGCCTGACCATTGCGAACAAACGGGTATTTAACGACCTTTGCCGCGAGTTGTTTATCTCGCACGACGACATGTACCTGCTCACCGACAGCAATTCCTGCAGGAATACGCGCCAGCGCAATCGACTGGTTCAAAGTTGGTGAGAATCCGCCGCTGGTAATCTCTCCTCCTGTTTTACCTTCCTTCTGTGTAATTACTTTCTGATGATTACGCAATACCCCTTTATCCAGCAGCACCAAGCCGACCAGCTGTTGATTAACTGGTGTTTCCAGCAGTACTTGCTTCCCTATAAAATCACGCTCGCTTTTCAGATCTACTGTCCACGCAAGCCCTGATTCAAGCGGATTGACGGTCTCATCCATATCCTGACCATAGAGATTCATACCTGCTTCCAGGCGCAGAGTATCACGCGCCCCCAGCCCGGCTGGAGCCACACCTGCTGCATACAGTTTTTGCCAGAAATCAACCGCCTGGCCGGCAGGTAAGGTGATTTCAAAACCATCCTCACCGGTATAACCGGTACGTGCGATGAAATAATCACCCAGCATCACAGACTGAAATGGCTTCAAATCTTCTGAAATTGCCTGGGAATCGGGAATGACATTCCAGACTTTTGTACGTGCATTGGGTCCCTGGACTGCGATCATAGCAAGATCACGACGCGGCGTAATGGTCAGATCGGGGGCAAGCTGGCGGGATTGTGCGGTAATCCAGTCGATATCCTTATCAGCCGTACCGGCATTGACTACCAGACGGAACCAGGACTCGGACAGGAAGTAAATGATCAGATCGTCGATGATTCCACCTGTGGGGGTCAGCATGCAGGTATAGAGTGCTTTGCCCGGGATGGTCAGTTTATCGACATTGTTGGCCACCAGTCCTCGCAGAAACTGGCGTACGTTTTCGCCACGAATATCGACGGTCAGCATATGAGACACATCGAACATACCGGCATCACGCCTGACACAGTGATGTTCATCCAGTTGAGAACCATAGTGCAGGGGCATATCCCAACCGCCAAAATCTACCATTTTGGCATTCATGGTCCGGTGCGCTGCATTTAAAGGAGTTGTTTTCAGCATCTGTTTTCTCTCAAAAGTAAAAAGGAAGTTTTTATCCCTACCGCTCAGCATCGCCCGATATCATTTACATTCGCGAAGCAGCCGACAGATATCAACTTACCCCTCTGTCCTTTTACCTGAGAGTTTTACGGTCAACTTCCCGCATGCCCCTTCGGTGGCTGAAATTGTTTCAGCACTCTCCAGATTGCCAATCACAAGCAGTTACTCAAGCCTTACGGCCACACCTGAGCGATTCCGGGGGGTTACGCCTTCGGTGACACTGTACTGTATCTACTTAATACAGTGCACTCTCCTGCCTGGATGAAATATCAGCAGAGCGAACTATACCTTAGCTTGGGATATTAAGACAAGGTGAAGCGAGGCTGTAAAAACCAGGGGAACTACTGGTGCTTAATCCACAATGTGATGTTTCTACTGCCAGACTGGCAAACATCCAAATTACGATAAAATCTAGGAGAATTCATGCAAGCAAGAATCTTCCCCGGCTACCGGAATTCTACCGAGGAAGATAAAAAATGACTCATAACAACTTAGTAATTTGAAAGAATCGATCTTTCATGGAGATCTTGTGCTGATCTGGCGTTGTTATGGTAAAAAGATTTCAACTGCTCCAGTTGAGCAGCCGAAATTGTGATCGATTTCTTTAGAATGTACCATTGCACTCCCTCACTGCAGGGCGGAGTCGTCAATGAACCAGCTAAAGTCAGATATTTCAAATTAGCAGCACTCATCCCCGAAGGTAATAATTTTTCCGGATTGAATCTGATTCCTGAAGTTGAGTTTGCTTCACCTTCATGATGAGGCATATTGTCAAGAATAGTCTGGAACGCAGCATTTTCTTTACCGATATCGATCACTACACCCAGTACCGCAATTCTTCCATCTTTATTAATATGTACGAAATGTAATTCTGCAGGGAATTTTCTACCGCCGGAAACATGCTCACTGGGTTCGTGGAAATGCAACTGAACCAATGGTAGCAACTCCTTCCCAACTTTCAATCCCCCGGTAAAACCTTTGGAAGTGTTGACCTGTATGGCATGCCCTGTGTTAAAGAAAGTCGGCGTATCTGTGCCATATTTTGCGGCAAGTTTATTTAACGATCTGGAATCAACAATGCTTGCATCTGCCAGATCTACTGGGGACTGATGCTGGCCGATGCCGCATTCTGCATAAGGATAACGTAATGGCACCGGTCGAGTAACATCTTCAAGAGCACCCCAATCGGGTTCTTCATCATAAGACCAGTGAGGTGCTGCAGAAATTGCAACGCTCACGTAACTCGTAAAGATTATTGAAACCAGGTTCGCCACTATTTTTGTTTGCATGAATTAACTCCGAGCACAATATATTATTAAACTAACAAGTATGTTTTCTGCAATAGTCGATCATCAAAGATTTTTTGTCTAAGCTGGTCTCTTGTGAAGACTGTGATTCAGCTTCTTTCTTTCCTGCTTCGATCCGTGTCGGTTGTTTATTCCCGGTCGAGATGTTTTTCGTTTGACCGGCTTCTGGCGACGATTCGGACTGATTTCTCTCCGATTCAGCAAAACAGGAAACACTCAAACTCAACACAGCTAACAAGAAAAGCTTAATTCGCATAATTTTCCTCCTCCCACAAATATGCAAACCACATTCGCTATATATTGAATATACGTTTAGATTATCATGAGATAAATGACAAAAGGTTATAAAAATAATCGACAGAACGTACCTATATAGCCTGACTTCGAACTTCCAGAAATGATATCTTCTCAATCAGCTTCATAAGCAATGGCAACATCGCCCACATACCCTATGCCATAGAAATCTCCTGCAAAGAAATGATTAATGTTCAAGCAAGGTAGCTTGTGGTTTTCTTGTTGCTGAACAGGTATTACCTGCATCGCTCTATATTTGTAAAACCTCAGTTGGAAAACAGGATATCGGATTGATCGATTATTACCCTGAACAAGTCTGATTTTATAACTTCCATCGATTATTTAAGTCGCCAATACATTTGATGTGTAAATAGCCAATAACCGGCACCAAGAAGGGTCGTAACAATACAGGGAACCAGTATTGCTGAGAAACGGTACTGTCCGAAACAAACTGCACCCGCTACTCCACCCGATATAAATCCGATAATCAGTATCAGATACAACACTATTCTTCTGGTATCAGCAGGCTGACCACGAACCCTCAAACCCAGAGCAACCCCTAAATCAGTAAACAGTCCCGACACATGAGTAGTTCTAACAACCGCGCCACTATAAGTACTGGTCATAGCATTTTGCAGCCCACACGCTGCGGATGCAAAATAATGGCCAACCGGGGAACCGTGATTCAGCAGAAGCATGGAAATTCCAAGCAGGAATGACTCGGTTATCAACGCCAGACTATAGTTTCTTCCGAGCTTCAATGCGACATTACCAATGATAAAACCGCTATAAGCAGCCCCGACGATAAAACCAACCATTACCAGCAGTAAATGCGCTACTGCCTGCATATTATGATTGGCCAGTTCCAGTGAAAGAAAGGTCGAGATACCGGTAAGATGTGAAACTGCCTGATGCTCGAATCCCAGAAGGCCAATGGCATTCACATAACCGGCGTTGAATGCCAGCAGAAATCCCCCGATTTCGACCCATTTTGGCAATTTGTGAATCACTGATTCATTTCCTATATTCTTTCGATATCACCGTTTCACTCTACACAGCCTTATGCGCTCGGCTGACAAGGGTAGTAACTCCGGGAAATGAATAACCAGAATATCAGTACGCCTACGAAAATCCCGTATGTTGCCAAGGGAACCAGGCAGCCTTTCCATGGTTGACGATGGCTCAGAAGAACATCCTCCTCCCCTGCCAGCTTTTTTACTGACCCCCACAACTTCCTTAAATTATCATCCAGGACAACTTCAAAAATGAAGAATGCTGCGGTAACCATACTCCCGGCAATCTGAAACAACCCGTACAATTCGGGATAATGCACTGAAAAATCACAATCGAAGAATTTCACCAGCAACCCACCAGTCACCGCGAAATAGACAGTCAACATGGCAAAGCGAAGTGTGCTGTAATGCCTGATACTATTCATCAATTCTGCTAATTTCCGGTCTTCCAGTTCTTTTTCCATATTTTCAGGTTGTTTTTTGATAATGCCTGGAACGCAGTAAACCTACTCCCAGTACCGCCATACCAATTGAGATAAGAGGATTCAACAGGTTAAGTAACGCATACGAAGCGTAATCCAGAGTGGGTACCCCCAGTGTTGCTGTGTAGAAAACCCCGGCTGTCGTCCACGGGATCAGGCCAGTGGTTAAGGTAGAGCCCTCCTCAACGGAACGCGACAAAACTGCCAGATCCAGATTTTTTTCCTGATAAACCTTCTTGAACAACTGGCAACTCAGAATGATGGAAATATAGGCTTCCCCCATGACCAGATTACCAGCCAGACCAGAGGCAATAGTCGCTGCAATCAAAGTACTGGCCCGTCTGATCGGTGCGATCAGTCGTATCAGCAGCACCTGCAAAAAACCGGCATGATGCAAAATACCGCCAAGTGCCAGTGCCATGATGGATAACAGCAAAGTCCAGGCCATACTGTATAAACCGCCACGCCCCAGTAATTCATCAATACTGGCGATACCGGTATCACCAGGTGTGTTCAACCATAGGGCATTGATGACATCGATACCGTTCCTGCCCTGATAAACCACAGCAATCAGCAGCGCCAGCAGGGTACTGCACGTCATGCTGACTTCGGCAGAATAGCGTTTGATGCTCATACCAAGCATCACCAGTAGTGGCAGCAACGTCACCATACCATTCATTCGAAAGGAATCTGCCAGGGCACTGCGGATTTCGGCCAGATGCGCTTGTGGCAGGTGATGATCACCATACTGCAAGCCCCATACGGTAAAAATACTCAAAACGATCACGAATGTGGGCATCGTGGTATACAGCATTGAACCGATATGCCGGTACAAATTTGTATCGGCACTCATCGCAGCCAGGTTGGTAGTATCGGATATTGGCGACAGCTTGTCGCCAAACGTTGCACCAGAGACGATCATGCCGGCTGTCAAGGGCAGCGGAATACCCATAGCATCACCGATTCCGATCAACACTACACCGATAGTGCCAGCGGTTCCCCAGGAAGTACCGGTTGCAACGGACATCAGGCTGCACAACACGAATCCGGCAGCCAGAAACAACGCCGGATCGAGCCAGTCGAGACCAAAATACAGCAAACTCGCGATCGTGCCACTCTGCATAAAGCTGGCAATGACCATGCCGATCAGCATGAAAATGTAAATTGCCGGTAATGCCCTGACGATACCTTCATTCATCATGCCGCGAATGGCAATGAACGAATAACCCAGAATACGTGTGTGTACACCGGCCCAAACCAGCGCCAGGAAAATCAGCGTGTGCAGGCTGATCTCAAACACAAACAAACCGAGCGCGATCAGCAGCAATATCCCCGTAAAACAAACCGCTGCCTGCCAGAAAGCAGGCAGCGGCTGCGCCACCGGCAATTCTTCTAACGCTGTTTTCTCATTTGTCGTCATTACGGAAAGCTTACTCTCTCAAATTCTATTTTCATCATATTTTCGATGAGTGCTTACAATGCTGCAATACTCCGTGCATCCTTCCTTACCAAACAAAACCGATAATTTAAAAACTGGAATTCGCCCTGCCTGATTTTCATGATATAACGCTGCAAAGCTGAAGCGGCCTCTGGCAAGAAATCGGAGCCAGTCCTTCGAGATATCGATAACAGACCAGGAGAAAAATTTGGGACGCGGGTTTTATACCATCATGGGGGCACAATTTTTTTCATCGCTGGCAGATAATGCGCTACTGGTCGTGGCCATTGCCCTGCTGATCGATCTGCATGCACCGGCGTACCTTACTCCCATGCTTAAGTTTGTATTCGTACTGTTTTATGTATTGCTGGCGCCTCTTGTCGGTGCCTTTGCTGATTCCATGGCTAAAGGCCGAGTCATGTTCATCAGTAATTCGATCAAGATTATCGGTTGCATATTGTTATTTTTTGCTGCACACCAGTTTTCTGCACTAGGGGCATACGCAGTCGTCGGATTGGGGGCGGCTGCATATTCTCCGGCCAAATATGGCATCCTTACGGAATTGCTGCCTCCTGAGAAACTGGTCATTGCCAACGGCTGGATGGAGGGACTGACTGTCGCATCGATCGTTCTCGGTACAGTCATCGGCGGCCTGCTCATCACCCCTTCAGTGGCTTCGGTTCTGCTCTCTCTGGATCTCCCTCTGATCAAAACAGCAGTTGACGCCAGCATCATAATCATCATGCTGTTCTATGGCATTGCCGCCGTCACTAATTTGTTCATCCCCGATACCGGAATCGATCACCGGATACTCAAGAAGAACCCGATTTTTCTATTTCATGATTTCGTTCACTGCGTAAAATTGCTGTGGTTCGACAAACTGGGCCAGATTTCACTGGCTGTCACCACCTTGTTCTGGGGTGCTGGCGCGACACTGCAATTCATCGTACTGAAATGGGCTGAAACAGCGCTTGGCTATGCGTTAAACCAGGCGGCACTGCTGCAGGGAGTCGTTGCAGTGGGCATTGCGTTGGGTGCCGTACTGGCAGCAAAGCTGGTTTCACTCCGCCGGTCGCTGGATGTCATTCCGCTCGGCATCGTCATGGGCATCGTGGTAATTCTCATGATCACGGCTCGAGATCTCTGGATATCAGTTGTGCTGCTGGTTGTCATCGGTGGATTGGCAGGTTTCTTCGTAGTGCCAATGAATGCTCTGCTGCAACATCGCGGACATATCCTGATGGGTGCTGGGCACTCCATCGCTGTTCAGAATTTCAATGAAAACCTCGGTATTCTCACCATGTTGTCACTATATGCGCTACTGATCTGGTTCGATGTGCATATTTATACCGTCATCATCCTGTTTGGATTGTTCGTGTCCATTACCATGATCATGGTTCGCAAATGGCATCTGAACAATCAGAGTAAGCAGGATTCACTACACCTGATCGGTATGCAAAAACGGCAGTTCTGATTGCACTGCATGCGTTTTAAATACAAATACTATGGAATGTGCTGCTGTTGCAGCACATTCGAGATACCAGCAACACAGTCAATAAGTAATATTAAAAGATAAATCAGGCTTCTGTGTCGTCTTCCTGGGGCCGTTCTTCTTCCGGTATTCGATAACTATCGGTGGCCCATTGCCCCAGATCAAGCAATTTACACCGTTCGGAGCAGAAGGGACGATATTTGCTGGATGAATCCCAAACAACCATTTCACCGCATTGGGGACAATTTACGACTGGAGATTTACTCAATATCACCTCCATTCATCTGCACTGATTCTCATAAACTGCAGAAGGTCAGCTCAAAAGGGATATCTTCTTCATAAACTTCTACCTTGTGATCCGATCGCCAGGGAACAAAGCGGATATTGAGAGCATATTTATTGGCACTGATTTCAGGAACACAGGGAAATTCACTGCTGATATGCAACCTCAGAAGATGTGCCTGATGCTCCGAACCAGCCTGCTGGAATAATCCCTGAACTGCGGTGTAATAACAATTCTTACCGCTGTTTCTCAGCATATTCAGCACGATATTGATTCCACCGCGGATCGGGGTAAAGGGCGTGATCCAGTCCTTGATATCTGCTCTGCGTATTTCTGGAGCCAGATTCAGCCAGTAATGATAGGCTGGCAGATCGAATTCACACGCAGCACCGGGAATGCTCATACGCTGTTTGATGCTCATCAGCCATTCATCATCGCGCAAATGTCCACCAATTCGGCCCGGGATATCCAGCAGGCCCCGAAATGCAGTATGAATATCCTGCAATATATGGTTGAGTGCTTTTTCTGATACTTCGGGATTGCTGCGTAAACTTTCCAGCATGATCCGCTGTTTGTCCAACTCCTGCAACAGGTCTGATTTAAGATCAGATCGGCTGGTGACGTCAAGAATTTCAAACAGCGCAACCAGAACAGCATGATGTTCGAAGGAGGTATCCCTGGCCGAGAAAAAATCAATCTTGTCGAACAGATCTTCCAACCTCAACAACATGCGGATGCGTTCACTCAGGGGTAATTCGTAACAGATCACAGTAAGTAAAATGGTGTTGGAACTGTAAAGCATAGCAGAAAACTGCAATATACACGCATCTTACAAGAATCGTTCAAAGGCCGTGTTTGCGGGCAAGCGCCAGGTATTTCCGGTGCAGTTCCTCTACCTGCTGTTGCAGATGCTGCTCATCAGAATCATTCACGATCACATCATCTGCTCGCGCAAGACGTTCATCCCGAGAACATTGCACTGCCATCACATCACGCACTTCCTGTTCACTCAATTTACTGCGCAGCATAGTGCGGGAGATCTGCAGGGATTCGGGACAGTCGACCACCAGCACGCGATCCACCAGTTTGAGGTAGTTACCGGTTTCCAGCAGTAAAGGTACGACTACAATACCGTATTCGGCTTGGATAAGTGGAAGGTGTCGCAGAGTTTCCTGATAAATCAACGGATGAAGTATGGATTCGAGACGGTGCCTTACAGCTTCGTCGGAAAATGCCAGTCTGCGCATTGCTGACCGATCCAGTGAGCCATTGTCCAGGATAAAACGGTCACCAAATGCAATACGGATCGGTCTGATTGCCTTGCCGGCAGAACGTGTCAGTTCGTGTGCAATCTGGTCAGTATCGATGATTTCGACGCCCAGTTCCCTGAACGAATCGGCTGCTCTGGTCTTGCCACTTCCGATTCCGCCAGTCAATCCGATAATCAGTGCCATTATCAGAACATGGCAAGATAAGCCTGATTGATCTGCTTACCCCAGAACAGGGCGATCAGCCCGCCTCCGGCCAGATAGGGGCCAAAGGGAAGTGTCATGTTTTTCGAATGGCCGCCAGATAAAATCAGAATTGTACCAACGACGGCACCCACTACGGAAGAAAACAGAATGACCAGTGGCAGCAATTGCCAGCCCAGCCAGGCACCGATTGCAGCCAGCAGCTTGAAATCACCATATCCCATACCTTCCTTGCCGGTCAGCAATCTGAACAGCCAGTAAACGCTCCAGAGCGTGAGATAACCCGCAACCGCACCGATCACGGCCGAATGAACATCGGTAAAACCGTTATTCAGATTGACGATCAGTCCCGTCCACAACAAGGGCTGGGTAATACTATCCGGCAAAAGCTGGGTATTCAGATCGATAAAGGTCAGGACGATCATCGCCCAAATAAAAATCAGGATAGCAAACAGGAGGCCACCGAAACCAAAATGCCAGGCAGCCAGACCGCTCAGAATAGCTGTCAGCGCCTCGACCAGAGGATAGCTGAACGGAATACGCGTATGGCAGCCGGAACACTGCCCGCGCAAAAAAAGGTAGCTGATGATCGGAATATTCTCAAAAATGGAAATTTTATGCCCACACTGCGGACAACCGGATCTCGGTATGGCCAGGTTATACACCGGCAGCGCTGTTATCTGCTCCCCGCGCAGTTCTGCACATTGTTGCTGCCACTCACGTTTCAGCATCTCGGGCAGCCGATGAATCACTACATTCAGAAAACTGCCCAGGATCAGGCCGATTATCGAGATAAACGAAGCGAAAAAAAGAAGTGAAGTCTGCAGGGTATCAAGAAAGTTCATGTACTGTCTGTCCGTTCCAATCCAGTTTCAGAGATGGCAATAACTTATCAGCCAACGACCTGCCCCATTTTAAAGATGGGCAGATACATGGCAACGACCATTCCACCAATGAGCGTCCCCAGCACGACCATGATGATCGGCTCCATCAGACTGGAGAGCGCTTCTACCGCATCATCCACTTCTGCCTCGAAAAAATCTGCAATTTTGCTGAGCATGGCATCAAGCGAACCTGATTCCTCACCGATGGAAACCATCTGCAACACCATGGAAGGAAACACACTGGTGGCTGTCATGGCATCTACCAGACTGCTGCCCGTACTGACTTCATTCTGTATATTTCGGGTGGCTTCGAAATACACCTGATTTCCGGCCGCACCCGCCACGGAATTGAGCGCTTCGACCAGAGGAACACCGGCAGCAAACATGGTTGAAAGTGTGCGAGACCAGCGCGCGATAGTAGCTTTACGGATCACTTCTCCAAAAATCGGTAACCGCAGCGCCAGTCGATCCATCACATGCTGCACCACTGTAGAACGCTTCCATGTATAGAAGAATGCGTACAGTCCGCCACCGACACCTCCAAAAATCGCCCACCAGTAATCCACGAAGAAATCAGAAATCGCCATCACCATCAGGGTGGGGGCAGGCAGATCGGCACCAAACCCCTGAAAAAGCTCTTTGAAAGCCGGGATCACAAATATCATGATTACCGCAGTAATGATGGATGCAACCACAATAATCGAAACAGGATAGAACAGGGCTGATTTGATTTTTCCCTTAATTGCCTGAATCTTTTCCTTATAGGTGGCCAACCTGTCCAGCAAGCTGTCCAGGATACCAGCAGCTTCTCCGGCGGCCACCAGATTACAGAACAGGGAATCGAAATAAAGCGGATGTTTTCTGAAGGCATTGGCCAGACTGCTACCCGTTTCCACATCAGATTTGATGTCCATCAGTAATTTTCCCACAGCACGGTTACTGTGTCCTTTACCCACAATATCAAATGCTTGCAGCAAAGGCACCCCTGATTTCATCATTGTCGCAAGCTGACGTGTAAACAGTGTTATGTCCTTATCCGTGATCCTTCCACCAGCTCTGGCTTTGGTGACTTTCGTCACTCTGATGCCCTGACGGCGCAGTGTGGAAGTCACTACGACGGTACCGGCAGCACGCATCTCACCTTTGAGAGCCTTGCCAGCTTTATCCTTTCCTTCCCACAGAAAATTGAATTCCTTGATTTTCTTTTCTGATGCCGCAACTGTCGCCATACCCGTTCCCTTTTGGTTTTCTGATTCGGATCATGGCTATTACGGCAGAAATTTCAGAATGATTTAACCGGTATTTTTCTCATTTCTGCCAGACAGTCAGCAACAGTCGGGTAGCGCAATCGAACCCGCAATTCCCGTTTGATGCGATCATTGGTCAAACGTCTCGATTCGAGCATGAAGGACAGGAGGCCCGGAGAGATCACTTTCCGCGCTTCCTGACGGGTAATTCTTTCCGGGCGAGGCAAAGCAAAATGATCTGCCACCAGATCGAAATACTCTCCCATTTTCAAACAGGAATCATCGCTTGCATGATAGATTCTGCCCGGCCTGCCAAGATGCAGCACTGCCACGATAATGCGGGCCAGATCATCAGCGTGAATATGGTTGGTATAACTATCCTCGGTCGACAACAGCGCGGGTGTCCTTTGTTGTAAACGCTCAAGCGGAAGCCGATTGTGTGCATAAATCCCTGGTACACGCAGAATGGATATCTGTACTTGATTACGGATCCCCCAGCTTCTGACTTGACGTTCTGCATCCAGCCGCCTGAATGCACGTGCATTCTTTGGATTGACCGGATGGCTTTCACTGACCCTGCTACCGCTGCAATCCCCGTAAACCCCGCTGGTACTGATATAGATCAGCCGTTGTGGTAGTATTCTCGTTTGTGTTTTTGATGAATGTCTGGAAAGTGCGGACAACAGGTGCAAGGTACGTGTATCACGTTCGCCGTGACCCAGAGGCGGGGCAAGATGCAATACCCTATGCGCAGCAAGTCCGGCTATTTTGTCGAGGCTTGCAGGTTGATCGAGATCGCCCACTATCGGTCTGATACCCAGTGCATGCAGATGGCCGGAATTTTCTGCTCTGCGACATAAACCAAACAGTTGGTAGCGCTTTTCGAGCAGACCAGCCGCTCTTGAAGCAACATCACCACATCCTACGATCAACAGCTTATTTTTCATAATCCCTATTTAAAATCATACCTCCCCGATGGCGTCTTACCGTATTACCTTCAGACCAAGCAACCGTACCATCACTACTGAGTCGGCCACCGAGACCATTCTTGAAACAGCACTACGCTATGGATTGTCCTTACCTTATGGCTGTCGTAATGGTTCTTGCGGCACATGCAAAGGAAAAATTATACAAGGGATCGTCGATTACGGCGTTCATAACGAAGAAACGCTGACGGAACAGGAAAAAAACCAGCAACTGGCACTCTTCTGCTGCGCCCGGTCGCTCTCTGATCTGGAAATAGAATGCCAGGAAATCGAAGCAATCAAAGACATCAGGATTCGCACCATGCCTTGTCGGGTACACAAACAGGAACATGTCGCATCCGATGTCATGATTATTTACCTGAAACTGCCTGCAAATGAACGATTGCAGTTTTTACCGGGCCAGTATATCGACATCCTGATGAAAGACGGTCAGCGCCGCAGCTTCTCTCTGGCCAATGCTCCCGCTAATGATGAATTTCTGCAGCTACATACCCGCAATTATGCGGGCGGGGTATTTTCGGAATACGTTTTTTCTCACATGAAGGAAAAAGATATCCTCCGGTTCGAAGGCCCTTTGGGATCATTCTTTCTGCATGATGCACCCAAGAAAGACACTCCCATTATCTTCCTTGCTGGTGGCACCGGTTTCGCACCGGTAAAAAGCATGCTGGAACATATTTTTCAGACGGAAAACACTCGCTTTACCCACAACACAATCAGGTTGTATTGGGGCGCACGAACCAGAGATGGCCTCTACTTGAATGATCTGGCTGAAAAATGGGCAGTCGAGAATGAAAACTTCAGTTATATCCCGGTGCTATCTGATCCACTCATAACCGATCATTGGCCGGGAAGAAGCGGCCTGGTCCATCAGGCTGTCCTGGAAGACATGAACACGTTGTCTGACTGTCAGGTTTACGCCTGTGGCGCGCCTGCCATGGTAAAAGCTGCTTTTGATGATTTCACTCACCAGCGCAACTTGCAAAGTGAAAATTTCTTCTCCGACGCATTCGTTCCTTCCAGACCGGAAACAGCCTGATAAATCAGGCTGTACCAATCCGTTTCAGGGCAAAATCAAGCCCTTTGCGATAATGCTCGCTCGCTGCTTCCTGTTTGCCCAGTCTCTCGAACAATTGGGCCAGAGCAAGATGCACCGGATATCCTGGTTCGATTGACAAGCTGGCTTCAAGGTAGCTCTGTGCCTTGCCCCACAACTCTCCATAAGTGCAAAGTCTTCCCAGCGTCAGCAGCAAACCGGCATTGTTCGGATATTTCGTAAGCCAGCTTTCTGCGCGCTGTATCTGCCAGCTGACCACACCACTCTTACAATCGGCATATAACGTCACGAGTTCCGGATAGGGCCGAACATCCAGACCGTTTTCGATGATTTTCTGAGCTGTAGCATTATCCCCCAGGGAAATCAGGGCACGAGCAGCGGCTACCGCAAGTTTGCCATCGAGTTTTTCCCGACACGACAAACTCCCCCAATATTTTCTCAACGAGGCAATATCTTTCGCATTCTTTCTGATATTTTCCAGATGAGCGCGGAATCGCAGTTCATCGATGAGAGTTCTATCAACAGCAGAACGATTCGCCAGCACTTTTGTCAATTCCAGTACAGCATCCCAGTTCCCGGCCATCTGACGCGCTTTCAACTCCAGTAACAGCACTGCCGTACTTTGCAGGCCACCGGTCGAATAGAGTGACTGCAATGCAGCCAGCGCATCGCCAGGGCGCCCCTCATCCAGCAATAACTCTGCTTGAGCAATCAATGCGAGTGATCGGCCCGCTGGTACCTGCTCTCTGGCAACAGTCAGCAAACGGTCACGCAGTGCATAGTTTCTCTGCTGATGAGCTGACCGGGCTCCTACAACAGCGTTTAAAGCCTTGATCGTTGGTTTGTCCGCCAGTCTGGCAGCCTTTTCCGAAAGCGCCACAGCTCTGTCATAGCGGGTTTCAAAGAATGCCTTCAGTCCGGACCGTGTCAGCCGTTCGACTTTCCTGTTGCGCAGACCGGACAAACCGGACAACGCCCTCAGCAATGCATAAAACAGGATAAAAGCAAGCAGCAAGATCAGAATAAACGTATTGAACGCAAGCTCGACTTTATAAGGCGGCACCGTAAACAGTACCGAACCCGTATTGTAATATGCGGTCAATACAATGGCGGTCGCCGCCGCAAACAGTGCCAACACCCACAATACCAGCTTCATCCCCCTCCCCTTTCATGGTAAGTTAGTTCTAACGCACGGCTTTCAGAAGTTTTTCGGTATCCGGCAACCGTGATCCGATATCGATGCTAGCCAGCCTCTCCAGCTCTTTCAGTACATCTCTAACCGACTGAGCCTCGATATCAAAATACCGCTGTATCCAGTCTGATGCCGATTTCACAGCGGAACCAAAGCCCTCCTCATCCCGGGTCAGCAAGGCAAAGCGGGCCAGTATCAATTGCAACCCGATGTTTTCTTTCAGAAGGTGAGCTTGAGAAGGTGCCAATAAGGGTATTCCCTGATCTGTCTTTTCAATTTTGACCAGTCGACTGAGATCCTCGCCGATTTCACGCAGATAACGCTGCCACCATTCTGATTCGGGCACATCCTTGTACTTTTCAGACAAATCGATGCTGATCAGATGGGCTTCCATTGCCAGTGGAAGCATTTCGATCTGTGCTGCAAGCGTGTCAATATCCCGGGAAATTTCAGAAACATCCACGACAGGTTGTGTTTCCAGTCGTTCAATCTCTCCAGTCAATATTACAGTCAGTTTTGAAGTACCGAGAGTATCACTCGATTGCAGCAATTCGTATGCGTATTTCAGCAGGACAAGTGCGGAACGCACATCACCGGTTAATCGCAATTGACGGTCAGTCGCGACGATAAGGCGTTCAACCGCCCCCAGAATCCAGGCATCGGATCGGGTACCATTACCTTCGTCGGCAGGCAGTTCAACAACTGCCGGGGAGAATGCAGGATCGGCCTGCAAATTTTCTTCAAGGAGATTTAACCGCTGTTCCACTTCTGCTTTCCTCGCTTCAAGCTCGTCAAGCATTTTGCGGGAACGATTGCTGAAAACATCTGCATCTGCCAGGTATTTCGTCAGAGAGTGCTCCATTGCAGCAATGTATCCCTGCTTACCAGCCCAATTCCACAGCATGACAGCCACTGCAAGTATCAGGATGATCAGTATGAAAAGAGCCAGGCGACGGGCTAATCCGGGAGTCGAGGTCTGCGTGTGCTTATTCATATGATTGAATGTTTTTAGCGAGATTACATTTTTTCGAAATACTCCAGCAAGCCTCGTATTGTTCCTTCGTCTCCGAGAGGAGTGCGGTATATTTTTTTAATCCCGAGCTCCCGGGCTTTGCGCTCTATCCGCTCATGTGCAGTGAACACCGGCGTGGCTTTGAGCAATTGTTGGCCGGTTTCACCGATCATGTCAAATAAATTATCCAGACCTTCACTGCTACTTATGACCACTGCCTGAATCCCGTCATCACACCAGTGTTTCAGCAACGGCAGCGGATCAGCTTCCGGTTTGTGACGACGATAACATTCAATGTATTCAACACTGGCTCCGCGCTCACGCAATGTATCTCCCAGCAATCTCCGTCCATCATTACCGCGAAAAATCACTACCTGCCTGCTCTGCATCATCTGCAACTGATGCATGCGCAGCAACGCCTCGCTGTCAGAACCTTCTTCAGGAACAATCACATGGGTGATGCCATAGCGCTCCAATACTCTGGCACTTCCTTTACCCACGGTTGCTACCAGTACATGCCACGGCCAGCTGCGGTTGATCTGAACCAGTGGGATGACTTTCTCCACGGCATTCGGGCTGACAAATACGGCTAAATCGAACTCATCGAGTCTTGCAATCAGATCAAGCAGGGGTTGTTTGTTTTCACTGTCGGAAATTTCCAGCACAGGAAACAACCAGGGCTCTCCGCCCAGTTCTCTGACCCATGTTGCCAAACCACCTGCCTGATGCAGAGGACGTGTAACCAGGATACCTTTACCAGCCAGCCGATTGAAGGACAAATCCACCCCGGTTTCAACCCCGATCCAAGTCACTTTTCACGCCAGTGCAGCAAGAATTTCCTCCGCACCATGAGCTTTCAGGTTTTGTGCCAATTGCTGACCCACCTGCTCGCCTGATTCCGGTTTACCACATAATTTATCCGCAATCATCCTGGATCCATCAGGAGTCGCCACAAAACCGCGCAAGGTCAATACACCTTCGAGAATCTCAGCAAAACCACCCAGAGGCACTTGGCAGCTGCCCCCCAGCATGCGGCTCATGGCACGTTCCGCCTCCACACAGTAAGCTGTTGCAGCGTGGTGCAACGGCTTCATCCACTCCTCCATATCAGGATCATTGTCACGACATTCGATACCCAGCGCACCCTGTCCAACCGCAGGAAGGCTCAATTCGGGTGGCAGCAGCATACTGATGCGATACCCCAGTTCCAGACGCTTCAATCCGGCTGCAGCCAGAATGATCGCACTGTATTCTCCCTCATCCAGTTTTCTCAGCCGCGTCTGGACATTGCCACGCAACGGTCGCACTTGCAGATGAGGAAAACGCGCACGCAACTGGGATTCACGTCGCAGGCTGGAGGTACCCACCATACTCCCGGCAGGCAATTCTTCCAGACTGGAGAAATCATTCGAAACAAAAGCATCGCGCGGATCTTCCCGTTCCGTAATGGCTGCCAGTGTGAATCCGGATGGAACAATCATCGGTACATCTTTCATGGAATGTACGGCGATATCCGCACGACCATCTTCCAGCGCCAGCTCGAGCTCCTTGATAAAAAGTCCCTTGCCACCGATTTTCGACAGGGAAACATCCAGAATCTGATCTCCTTTGGTCGTCATGCCAAGTATGGTGATATCAGTTTGCGGGTATAATTCGAGCAGACGGCCCCGGATGAAATTCGCCTGCCACAAAGCGAGCTGGCTCTCGCGTGATGCAATAACAATTTTTTTAGGACTGGACATAGCAGAAATCCGAATTTACGGCAATGCGGCCATTCTAGCATGGCCGCCCCCGGTACGGATGATGACGGATGACTGCGCCTTCATCCCGGCCCCTAAATCCACCATTACAGGAGACGCGCAATAATGAGTCTGAATATCCGAGCAAACGTTATCCCAGAGAAAAACACACCCAACGAAAAAGATTATCCGTTGCGGGAAGATATTCGTTTGCTGGGGCGTATGCTGGGGGATACCATACGAGAGTTGGAAGGTGAAACGATGTTCAACCTGGTCGAAACCATTCGCCAAACATCCGTACGCTTCCGGCGAGATCAGGATGAAGCGGCCGGACACGAGCTCGATACCATCCTCAATCATCTCAGTCACAAAGAAACCATCGCTGTCGTACGGGCATTCAGTTATTTCTCACTGCTGTCAAATATCGCCGAAGATCTGCACCACAACCGCCGTCGTCGTGCTCATTTGCGTGCAGGTTCTCCTCCCCAGGATGGTAGTGTCACACTGGCCCTGCAACGTGTAGTATCAGAAGGCATTGATGCTGAACAATTGCAGAATTTTTTTGCCAGCGCACTGATCTCCCCGGTACTGACAGCTCATCCGACTGAAGTGCAGCGACGCAGCATCCTGGATTATCAGCTGAAGATTCAGCGCCTGCTCAAGGAACGGGATCGTACCCAGCTCACACCCAATGAAATGCGCCACAACGAGGAAGATTTACGCTCCGCCATTCAAACACTGTGGCAAACCCGGGTGCTGCGTTCCGTCAGGTTGACAGTGCAGGACGAAATCGAGAATGGCCTGATCTACTACCACTACACTTTCCTCAGACAAATTCCCTATATCTACGCCAAGATCGAGGATATCCTGGAACGCCACATGGACAAGGCAGCACCACGTATTGCCTCATTTCTGCGAATTGGCAGCTGGATAGGCGGAGACCGGGACGGCAATCCTTTCGTTACCCATCAGATCATGCTGCATGCCGCCGAGCGGCACTCGGCACTGATACTCGATTTTTACATCAACGAAGTAGAGAGAATCGGCCAGACCATGAGTCTGTCCGAACGTCTGATCAAAGTCAGCAGTGATCTGGAAGGATTGGCTTCCACTGCACCCGGTCTGCCGGCCAGCAGGATCGATGAGCCCTACCGGCGTGTATTTCTCGGCATCCATGCCCGTCTGATTGCAACCAGCAGACATCTGGGATCTTCCGTTCGCGCATACTGCCAGGAAAGCAATGCCGAACCCTACGCCGATAGTGCCGAATTCGTACATGATCTCGATATCGTCATCCGTTCGTTGAGACAACACCGGTCAGACAGACTGGCTCAGGGTATTTTACGTGATCTGCGACGGGCGGCAGATGTATTCGGTTTCCACCTGGCACCGCTGGATATGCGCCAGCACAGCAAGATTCATGAACAGGTCATTTCCGAACTTTATGAGAAAAATACCCGAGACAACCGGAATTATCTCGAGATGTCTCGCTCTGAACGTGTCGAATGGCTGCTGGCCGAACTCAGGCATCCACGTTCACTGGTTTCCTCTTTTTCAGATTTTTCTGACACTACCCAGGGTGAATTGCGCATTCTGAAAATGGCTGCTGAAATCCAACGCCGTTTTGGCCACGCCGCACTGCCTAACTACATCATCTCGATGGCAACTGGTGTTGTACATATTCTGGAAGTGGCACTGTTGCTGAAAGAGGCCGGGGTATTGCAATTTGGTGATGACCCGCGCTCGACCGTAAACATCATCCCGCTATTCGAAACGATCGATGATCTGCGCGGCTGCGCCAATGTCATGGATGAACTGTTTTCTCTTACGGATTACCGCAAGTTACTGCTTTCACGGAACAATCTGCAGGAAGTCATGCTGGGTTATTCTGACAGCAACAAAGACGGTGGATTCGTCACTTCAAACTGGGAAATCTATAAAGCCGAAATCGAGCTGACTCGGGTATTCAATCGCCACGGAGTAAGGCTGCGTCTATTCCATGGCCGCGGCGGTACGGTAGGACGTGGCGGTGGTCCCAGCTATCAGGGAATACTGGCTCAGCCACCAGGTAGTGTCAGCGGCCAGATTCGGTTGACCGAACAAGGCGAAGTCATTGCCAGTAAATATACGGATCCTGAAATCGGGCGGCGCAATCTCGAAACCCTGGTTGCCGCTACCATCGAATCCACATTGCTGGATCGTAATGCTGTCCATTATCACGCACCCCATTACCACCAGATCATGGAAGAGCTGTCTTCCAGTGCGTATGATGCCTATCGCAATCTGGTCTATGAAACACCGGGATTCAAGCAATTTTTTCTGGAATCCACCCCAATCCGTGAAATTGCCGGTCTGCATATCGGCAGCCGACCAACTTCACGCAAACCTTCCGACAAAATCGAAGATCTGCGGGCGATTCCATGGGTATTCAGCTGGAGCCTGAATCGCACAATGATTCCTGGCTGGTACGGGCTTGGCACAGCCGTGGAGAATTTCGTGCAGCAAGCCGGGAATGAGCAAGAGGCATTAAAACAACTGCAGGAAATGTATCGCACCTGGCCTTTCCTGCAAACGCTGCTGTCCAACATGGACATGGTACTGTCAAAGAGCGACCTGGGTATCGCTTCACGCTACGCCGAACTGGTAACCGATATTGAATTACGTCAAAGTGTTTTTGCCAGCATCCGCACCGAATGGGAGCGTTGTGTGAAATGGCTGTTTGCCATTACCGGCTATACCGAGCTTCTGCAGGACAATCCTACTCTGGCGCGCAGCATCCGCATCCGGACGCCTTATATCGATCCACTGAATCACTTGCAGATCGAACTGCTCCGTCGCTATCGCTCGGGAGATGATGATGATACCGTTCGTCGTGCAATTCATCTGACCATCAATGGAGTCGCTACCGGGCTCAGAAACAGCGGTTAATATTTTTCAGAAACCACTTGCTTGTACTTCTGTGATTAAAGTAACTGTAATTTACGATAACAGCGGGTAATATTTAAACATTGAATGCTAGCCGGTTATCGGCATTAAAATCTAAATTGTTTGCGTTCATGAACAGGTGGGGGCCATAATTGAAGCGTTACTCCTTACCCGGCTCTTTCCTGAATCTGACTGTCACTACCGGGAGGAATAATGAAACAAGAGAGTCCTCGATTAGAAAACGCTACACCTATCGAAAAAGAAACAACCCGCTCTCTTCTCAGCTACCTCACCCGGCTCAAACCAACCAGACCGGTAATTTTTACCTCTGTTTTTTTATCCTGCCTGCTACTTTCGCTCGGTTTCGTTTTTTTACAACCGGCAATCTATCAGAGTTATGCCACCTTGCTGACCGTTGCCAAAACAGCTATCGATCAGGCAAGCAGGGAAGCCGACATTCAGCACGTTGCCATTCAAAAACAAGTTCTTCTCGGTTCGGAACTGCTGGCCGAAACAGCGGATCGCCTGCAGAAAGGCAATGATACTGAAGCTGGGATCAATCTGACACCCACCGCCATTCGTGACATGCTGAATGTCCGACCGGTAACCGACACTAATCTGGTTGAAATGGTGGCTGAAGGGAATAAACCCGAGTTACTGCCACGCCTCATCAATACCTGGATCGACGTCTATCTGGATGCACGATCAGCAGAAATTGCCCGATCCAAAGGTTCGACGGTAGAAATGATGCAAGAGGAACTGGGTGCGCTAACCGAAAAGATAGGGCAAAAAAGGCTCGAACTCGAGCAATTCAGACAGCACAACGAAATCGTCTCGGTCGAACGGCAAGACAATGAAGCACTGGCACGTCTCAAAGGGCTGACTGATTCACTGAATAAAGCCAGTGAAGAAGAAGTCAGAGCCAAAGCACACCTCGACACCATCAGGAGATCGATCGAAAAAGGACAGATCGTCGTACCCACTGAAGATACACGCACGCTGAGTGCGCTCGAAAAACGTGCACAGGAGTTACGGGAGCAGCTGGAGGAACTGGATCGGCGATACACCCGTGACTACATGGCTTTATCCCCTGATCTCAAGGTAATTCCGGATAAACTACGGGCACTCGAAGATGAAATTCAGCATATCCGTCGGCAAGGTCAAACCGTAGTCGTCAGTGAGGCCGAGCAGGAATATGTTGCTGCCAGGCAGGCTACCCGTTCAATCCAGGAACAGCTCGATCAGCACAGAAAAAAAGCGGCTGAATTCACAACTCGCTTCACCGAGCATGACGCACTGAAATCCGATCTGGAAGAACTGGAGCAGCTCTACCGCGATACTCAGGCAAGGCTAGCTCAGATCGAGGCGCAACATACCGGAAAGTATCCCTACGTCGATGTCATTGAACGTGCTTTCCTGCCTCATCACCCGATCAGGCCGGATTACCTGGGGAACGCCATGATTGCGACATTGGCGTCTTTATTGCTGGGTCTGGCTGCGATCTGGATCCTTGAATTCCTGATGCACAAGGATCAGGAAAAGCTGGCGATCCATCTGTCTGGAATCCATCTTCACAATCAGGATAATTTACCCCACAGCGCCTTCGATGTCCTGCCGTCAACACCGGTCAATTTGCCTCGGGAACCCGCTCAGATGCTCGAACATACCAGTATGAACGAGCTTCCGCCGCAACAGATCGCTACCCTGTTTCAGGCAGCAAACATCCGCGAAAAACAACTGCTTGTCTTGCTGCTAAGTGGTCTGACATTGGATGAAATCACCCATCTACAGGATGATGACATTGACCTTGAACACCACTCAATCACGGTCAGAAGCGTGCCTGCCAGAATGATTCCTCTGCATCCTGTCCTGGCTGCGCTCTACGGCAAACACGGTCATTGCCTGACGGATCCTGCCGGGAACCGTTTGAATCAGGAAGATCTGGAAGCGTTACTAACCTGCCTGCAAATCGACGCTGATCTGCCAGCAGACAACCGGGTTTCGGCTGAAATATTGCGTCAGACCTATATTCTATACCTGGTAAGGCAAGGCACCCGCCTCGGTGATCTCGAATCGATCACGGGCTATATCGCACCAACAGAACTGTCTAATTACGGCACTTATGCTCCTGCAGGTACCAGATACCCGATCGAATCAATCAATTTGTTTTACCCGATCGATCACAAGCAGGATGCATGACAGATCCCGTAACACAATTCTATAGCGCCGGATTTCTCAACAACGCATCGACCAGTCTTTTTTCGATCAAGCTGTACCGCCGGGTGTCTTCGGTGTGAAGTTCTTGTGATTTACCCCAGGATGGATTCTGCCTGAGCATATCGATGATCTGCTGCCAGCCGCCCGGCAGCTCACCACGCTCCGGCTGCTGACTTACCTGATCGGCGTGACAGGCAGCATGTCCCCGGTTCATCAGTTTATCCAGCAGTTGGTGCTGCCGCAGATACAGTAACTGTAAGGTGCTGTCATCCACACATAACCACCGGGTACCCCGTATCTTCGCCTGAATCTCCTTGCCGTAGCGTCTGAACGTAGACCAACCGGTTCCGGCAAGTGCGCCCAGCATGCTGGCAGCCCCCAGACTCAATCCTCCCGTCATCAGATCGATTCCCGCTCCGGCAGCGGCACCCTTGAGTGCCGCACTGCCGATATCCAGGCCATAGGCTTTTAGTACACCGGGTGCAAACAGGTCAAGCTGCCAGTAACCGTTCTGTACCGGGATCTTTTGCAGTTCGATATCCTTATCCGTGAAATTGAACATCTTCAGTAAATCGGCCAGACAATGCTGCTCTGCCTGGCGGATGAAATCCTGCAATCTGATTGCCGCGGATGAAGTATCAGCCGAACTGCGTTCATCACCCGTATGTTCCCGGTAACACACTGCGGTAATAATCAATCCGGCAATCCGCCTGGCAGCAGACATGCAAAGCTGGTTCCAGACTCTTGCACGGTGATCGATCAAACGTTGCAGGCGGGTATAGTGCACTTCCAGCAGGCTTTGTATTTTCTGGTATAAACGCTTTTCTGCTTCAAAGGCAAATGCCACGGTATCCAGTTCAAGCGAGGCGTATATATTGAATGCCGCCAGTTTTTTTCTCCACAAATCGAGTTCGGCCCGGTGCGCCGCAGTAAAGTTGAATATCGGAATCATCGGCTTCATTGCCTTGCCGAGTATCTCGATTTCGATAAGATATTTTTCCAGCACCGGCTCACGCACATCGATTACATATAGCAGCACATCACTACGCAATATCTGCCGAATAACCTTGGCTTCCTGTTCCAGAGGATCATGGAGAGGGGTCGCAGCAACAAATTTTTCCAGCAGTTCGCTCTGCGTGCTGCGTTTGTTTCTAGCTGCAATCACCTGCAGCCTGTCCTGCAGCGCATAGACATCTTCGATTCCGGGGGTATCGTGTAAATTGAGTACTGCCTCACTCCCGGCAAAAATGGTAGCTCGCTCGACATGGCGAGTCGTCCCCGCTGCGTCATCCACTCTGCCAAAGCTGGTACTGCGCAGCAAAGTGCGAATCAGGGAGGTTTTGCCGGTATTGGTATGGCCAATGACAGCAATCTCCAGCAGCGGTGCCTCCTGCATCGAGACTGTCCCGGCAGATTTCGTATCAGTATGCATCATCAGGAAAGGATATGTTCGGCTGGAATCTCACAGGCTTGTGCCAGCCGGTACCAGGCCTGCCTGCGTGATTCCGCCACCTGAATTGCAGGGCTGCTTTGCAACAGCATCAGCCAGACTTGACCTGACACCAGCGTTGCAAGCTCTCTTATCATCCGCTGCACTCCACGATCGGGTAATCGATGTGCTGCAACGCCAATGACTAACGCTCTTTTGGATTTCTTGAGCATTTCCGAGACCCGGATAAACGTTTTCTGATCCGCCACATTTTCCTGGCAAACCATTCCTTCCGGCCAGATGGCATGACTATCCAGCTCGATGCCGATCACCAATGCATTTGCGGGAAAACGACGGCTGTGTTTCGCACGGATAATCGGTTCCGCCAATTCTTTTGCCATTCCGGAATCACGGTCGATCACACTGGTCACGAATTCTTTTGCGATCAGGCTCTGCCGCAACGTGACATAGTAAGGCAGGTATAAATCCAGTTTGTAACGATACTCGGACAGCTTCAACATGAAAAAGGCAAGCAGTATCAGGATCAGCCGGGGCAACAATCCATAGACAATTAGTGCTCCCACCAGAAATTCCGCCCAGGCGCTTCTGATGACTGAGTCTTGCACACCTGCCCCGATCCGGCTGGCTGCGATCTGCTGACCGTCAGGAACAACCAGGCCGATATGCTGCATGGGAATACCCAACAGACGAGTCAGCTCTGGCAGACTGTTTTCCGGCAGCAATGTCGTCCCCCAGACGAAATCATACTGCTTTGCCAGCATCAGCAGAATCAGCACCCCCATCCCTGCAAGCAGATAGATCAGCCAGAACTGATGAGTCAATATACTGATTCGCCACCTGCCTACCCTGCCGGACAGGCAAGTCTCCCACCAGGCACGCGCAGCAAGCGTACTAGTGGAATCACTTTCTCTTTTCTTGAGCTGAAAAGGCAGCCAGCAGGCCAGTTGCGCAGCGATGCCCGAGCTCAATCCCTGAACATTCAACAAAATCCCGGCACACCACAACAACATCGACAGGAAATTGAACCCAAGCAACACGACCAGCAGCCAGTAAATGTTCAGCGTCGAAGATTCGCCGGTTGCATTGACCGCAGCCAGCCCTCCGAGAACCACCGCCAGCAGCAGAATAATTCTGCTTGCACGTATAAACAACTTCTCCGGCTGCTGGAGCACATCGTCCAGATGATTGTCATGAACCAGATGATGAGCGCGATCCAGCAACCTTTCCAGAAAAGCGGGATAACTGAAACCGGAGACAGGGTATGCTTCCATACTCGCAATACCGGCGTAAGAAAGTGCCTGAGGCTGGCCGGTTTCAATATGCCGCAATTGTTCCAGTCGAACCAGATCATTGAAATCGTGGTTTTTTAATGCCATCACTATCGATATCTAAGCAGGAAAAATAAAAACGGGACTACCCCGTCACACCCGGGCAACCACCCGGAAGGCCTGTTACCAACCGGGGAGGCAAGCAGCACAGACGATCAGGATATGACAGTGAAGAACGGTCATCTCGCTCCGGAATATCGTAAACAACCTGATCCCCGTAAAAACTTGGAAAACCGTACAATCCACACTCTACTGAAGAAAACAGAGTATTCGCAAGAGAACAGTAAAGCCCGTTCATTTATTCCAGGAAGGATGTCATCAATGAAACCCGTCGCAATTCTCAGGTTTTTCCCGATCGAAGGGCCCGGCTATTTTGCCACATTTCTCGACCACCATCACATCCCCTGGCAACTGATCTGTCTGGATTTAGGAGCACCCCCACCGGAGAATCCGGACAAGTACAGCGGGTTGGTGCTGATGGGCGGTCCGATGAGTGTACACGATGATTTACCCTGGATTGACCCGGTCCTATCGCTCATCAGGCAGACGACAAGCGCCGATATTCCGGTACTGGGCCACTGCCTGGGTGGACAGCTTTTATCAACCGCTCTGGGAGGCGTGGTAACAAACAATCCGGTCAAAGAATTGGGATGGGGATGTGTGGATGTGGTTTCTCCCTCTATCATTGCGCGTGACTGGTTTGGTACTGATCTCACGAAATTCGATGCCTTTCACTGGCACGGCGAAACCTTTAGCATACCGGTAAACGCAGGCAGGCTGCTATCCAGCCCTTACTGTCCCAATCAAGCCTTTGCCTTGGGGATTCACCTAGGCCTGCAATGTCATATCGAAATGACCGCCGAGATGGTAAAAACATGGTGTGAGGCAAATGCTGACGAGCTGGTACAAAGCGGGGAAAGTCCCGCCGTCAGCAGCGGCGAAGAGATTCAGGCGAACCTCGATGACCGCATTGCAACACTGCAATCAGTCGCGGATCGCCTGTACAAGAAATGGATTGAGGCATTGAAGCCCTAACATGTAGCCATTGATCCAGGACATATTCATACTGGCTGTCAGATGGCGATCTCAGCCCGCATTTTCTTCATGGCTTTTGCTTCGATCTGACGCACACGCTCCGCAGAAATACCCAGCTCATCAGCCAGTTCATGCAAGGTTGCAGCCTTGTCTTCCCCTAACCAGCGGGCCTCGATGATACGACGGCTGCGCTCATCCAGACTATCGAGCGAATTTTTCAGCCTGGCATGCGTCAGTTGTTCCAGCTGTTCCTCTTCCAGCTCTCTGGAGGGATCCGATCCATCCGTCAGCCAGGCAATCGGGCTGAAATCATCTTCATTACTGTCTGTTACCGGCTCCAGGGAAATATCCCTCCCGCTGAAGCGGGTTTCCATCTCGACGACTTCCTCAGCTTTGACACCCAGTTGTTCTGCCATCGAAGCCACTTCAGCCTGGCTCATCGTATCCAGTCCTTTTTTCATACTGCGCAGATTGAAAAAAAGCTTTCTCTGCTGTTTGGTCGTGGCAATCTTGACCAGCCGCCAGTTACGCATGATGAACTCATGAATTTCCGCCTTGATCCAGTGAATTGCAAAGGAAACCAGCCGAACCCCCCGTTCCGGATCAAAACGTCTGACAGCTTTCATCAAACCGATATTACCTTCCTGTATCAAGTCCGCATGCGGCAGCCCGTATCCCAGGTAACCGCGAGCGATGGTAACCACCACGCGTAAATGGGAAAGCACCAGCTGGTGCGCTGCATTGACGTCGCCCTCTTCTCGCATACGTTTAGCCAGGGAAGTCTCCTCTTCCCGGGATAAGACAGGAAAGCTGCCGGTCGCACGAATATAGCTGTCCAGATCACCGCCTGCTATCACCGGTAAAGCCATAGTCTCACTCATTATTTTCTCCATTGATTGAATGCACTCTACATGATTTGAAGTAAATAGACATATCCTAGCACTCTTAGTTCACGAGTGCTAATTTCATCAGTACCTAATTACCTCTCTTAACCGCATATTCATGCTACCGCTCGATCAAAACAATTTTACATATATTAAATTCAGATAAAGAAATCATTATTTATTATTTTTATAAATAAGAGATTGTTGTTATCTTTGCTTCGCTCGAACGACGTCGAGAGCCATAACCCAATAAACCTACAACTATAAAACAGAGGCATAAATGAGACACCGTACATGGATATGGCTTTATCTGATTACTCTCCCGTCGCTGACAAATATGGTTCATGCAAAAGAAATGCTTTCAGACAACCGGAATGGTCAGACAACAGCAGTTGATTCCGGTTCTGCAGCATCCAAGGAAGTGATTATACAAACTGCGGCAAACGAACAAGCTGAATCGACCA
The DNA here is from genome assembly GCF_040256045.1 of Nitrosomonas sp. Classification (GTDB taxonomy): domain Bacteria; phylum Pseudomonadota; class Gammaproteobacteria; order Burkholderiales; family Nitrosomonadaceae; genus Nitrosomonas. Next base: position 12,486 of record NZ_JBDZWD010000009.1, on the reverse strand, counting down.
AACCCACATTCATCGCTGGTGATGCACCCTCCAGCTTTTACCAGCGCGCGCGCAGCTACAGCACTCACCCGGAGTCCGATCCTCCCCGTTATGTACGTACGCTATCCAAAACAGGGATCGATGCTTTCAAAAATCTTTACTGGCTGGATGTCGGCTTGGATTACCGCGTACGTTATGAACATCGTCACAATGATATCCGACGCTCACGTATCACTACCGATAATCCTGTTCTACTCCGAACACGGGCCTATCTGGGTATCAAAGAAATTCTGGATCCTCTGCGCTTTGTGGTCGAATTTGAAGATGCACGTCGCTATAACGGTAAATTCCCTAAAGATAATCGCGACTGGAATGAATTCGAACTGATTCAGACCTATGGCGAACTCTATTTCAAGGATGCGCTGGGGCGCGATGACCTGGGTAATTATCGTCCTGTCAGAATCCGGGGTGGTCGCATGGCATGGGAAACGCTGGATCGGCGCTTACTGGGTAGTAATCAATGGCGCAACACTACCAATAATTTTGAAGGCTTCCGCGTTACACTCGGCCAGGAATCGAATGACTGGGAGTTCGATGCATGGGGAGTGCAACCGGTCATAAGACTGATAGACAAATTTGACCGGCGCGACAAAGGCCAGTGGTTTTATGGCGCAATCGGACATTTTCGTCAATGGTCAGAAATAATCACCATTCAACCCTACTATATGGGGTTAATACAGGATGACGATGGTGGAACACGAGTCAAACGTGAAATCCACTCTCCTGCCATACGAGCCTATGGTGTTGTACCCAACACTGAAGTCGATTTCGATCTCGGTGCCATTTATCAATTTGGCCGTGATGGTGGACAGAAAAAATCAGCGCATTCCTATCTGCTCGAATTCGGCTATACCTTTCAACAAGCTGCTTGGAAACCCCGCGTCAGTGCCTTTTACGGCTATGTAAGTGGTGATCGGGATCCTAACGACAGCACAAACAACCGCTTTGAAAGATTCTTCGGTTTTGCACGACCCTGGTCAGCTGATGACTACATCATCATGGAAAACATCCAGGCACCGAAAATCAAGGTAGAGTTCCAGCCACATCCGGACTTACAAATCGACGGAGGCTACAACGGCTTCTGGCTCGCCAGTAAGACTGACCGTTTCAACAACCTTCTCAACGGCAGTGGAAATAACCGTGATCGCAGCGGGAACAGTGGCAGCTTTATCGGGCATTCAGCCGATATTCGCGCCCGTTACAAGCTGACACCTCATATCAGTACCACACTGGGCTATTCACACTGGTTCAACGGCGGATTCATAAAAAACCAGCAGTTGGCGGAACTGGGAGAAACCACTGCCGGGACGGATTTTTTCTATGTTGAAGTCGCTATCAGCGCATTCAAATAACATCAACTTATCTATAAAAGGGAATCAAATGAAATTCAATATATGGTTGTCAGTCGGATTATTGACATTTGCTCTGGCAGGTGCCAGTCAGGCATTTGCTGACCGGACTCTTCTCAATGTTTCCTACGATCCGACACGCGAGCTGTATGAGGAATATAACCGCGAGTTCATCCGCTACTGGCAGGAAAAAACCGGGGAGAAAATTACTGTCAAACAGTCACATGGCGGCTCCGGCAAACAGGCACGTGCGGTCATTGACGGTGTGCCTGCAGATATAGTGACACTTGCCCTTGCTCATGACATTGACGCGATCAGCGAGCAATCGGGGCTGATCCCGGCAGAATGGCAGAAACGCTTACCCAACAACAGTTCGCCCTATCTCTCAACGATCGTCCTGCTGGTACGCAAAGACAATCCCAAAGGAATCAAAGACTGGGATGATCTGATCAAACCGGGTGTCGCCGTCATAACGCCCAATCCGAAAACATCGGGTGGTGCACGCTGGAATTATCTGGCGGCGTGGGGTTTTGCACTGAAAAAATACGATGGCGATGAAGCAAAAGCACAAGAGTTCCTCACCCGACTTTATAAGAATGTCTCAATACTTGATTCAGGGGCACGTGGATCAACCATCAATTTCATCCAGCGCGGCATAGGGGATGTTCTGATTTCCTGGGAAAACGAAGCTTTTCTGGCGCTCAAGGAATATGGCCCGGAGAAATTCGAAATAATCATTCCCTCGATCAGCATTCTTGCCGAACCCCCTGTCGCTGTCGTCGACAAGAATGTCGACAAACATGGCGTACGTAATATTGCCCAGGCCTACCTCGAGTACCTGTACGGCAAAAAAGGGCAGGAAATTGCGGCACGCAACTTCTATCGACCGAGCGATCCGGAAATCGCCAAAAAATATGCTCATCAGTTCCCGGCAATCAATCTATTTACGATCAATGACGTATTTGGAGGGTGGCCGCAAGCCCAGAGCATCCACTTCAAGGACGGCGGCCTGTTCGACAAAATCTATGTAAATCAATGATCGATTTTGTATCCGGCACATTGATTGCTCATAACCTCAAACTCGAAAAGAATCAGAAATGACAGTACTTATAGTGGGTGGAGATTACATTGCATCTCTCAAACAGAGAATCACGGCACACGGCTATTCCCGTATAGAACACTGGAACGGTCGTAAAAAAGGGTTCAACAAGCGAGCACTGCCAGGCAGAACAAAGCTGGTCGTGATTATCTACGATTACGTCAGCCACAACCTTGCCAATTCAGTGAAAGATCAGGCCAGCCGTATCGGGATCCCGATGATTTTCTGCCGTCATGCCATGCACGAAATCGACACGATCTTCGATGAGAAAAAAGCTGAAGAAAGTTGTTGCAACTTTGTATAAGTAATGAACAAGTCCAGTGAAGCAAGAAGTGCGCAGATCCCGTTGAAATGGATGAACGATTTACCCGCTTCTCTTGCTTCAATTCAGATAGCTTCTTTGCTGGAGTTACAAATGCTGCCATCAACGTTAAAAACACTGGTACACGGTAATTATATGATTCGTACGATAGAACGCATTATCACAAGCACCGGTTTTTCCTTACAACACTCTGATAATGGCGAGATTACTGGTCTTTTTTACCACTGCAAGTTATCAAGCGCTTATCAACCTGTTTTTGAAGCTGTCCGGAACAATATCATTGGACAAGAAGCTCGTATCCGCGCTGATTTAAATGGAAATGGGGAAATACAACTTTCTCCCTGGCATATATTCGCACTCGCCCCCGACGATGAACAGCTCATCAAGCTGGATCGCCTCTGCCGAACGATTCATGCCCTCAATTTTCTTGACAATATTACTAACAAACAGATGAAGCTGTTCGTCAGCGTACAGCCCCGTTTGCTGGAAAGTGTCAAGGATGATCATGGCAGCGCATTTGAGCAAATACTAGACATTATCGGAATACGTACCTCCAGAATCGTTATCGAGATCCCAGTTGAAGCCAATCGTGACTGGCGGCTGCTGAAACGCGTGATCATGAACTATCGTGCACACGGGTATCTGATCTCAGTCAATTACAGCGGTACCAATAATGACCGGATATCCGAACTTGGCAAGTTATATCCTAATGTCATACGTATTGATGCACGTGATCTGTTACGGCGTAGCGTACTGGATCCGTTGATAGTCACTGCTCATGATCAAGGAGCAGATGTTCTGGTAGGCAACATAGAAACTTCATATCAACTGACAGATGCAATACACGCAGGTGCAGATCTGCTACAGGGAAATTTCCTGGCCAGATATTCGCGTAAAGCCGACAACATCCTGACTCCCTTCTCCTGGCAGATACCAGACGAGCGGAATGGATACAGATTCGACAATGAATCACTGCAGGAAAATCAACCTTACAGAAGCATATAACCCGTTCTATTTACGAAACATCGAATCATGTACCCGAAAACAGCCTTGCATATAAAAACAGCGACAAACAATCTTGAAAGGAGCGCTTTCATGAATAGAACCACTGCCAAGCCTTTTACCGTAATGGATGAGTTCGAATTGATCAAAGCTGCTACCGACTACTCGCTGGAACAGGATGAAAATGGCCGGATCAGTGGAAATTTCTACCATTGCAAACTGACCAGTGCCTTTCAGGTAATCCTCGATATTCATGAAAATAAAATAATCGGCCACGCAGCCTACATTCGCTCTGAATCAAATGGTGAAGTCTCGCTCTGGCCCTGGCAGGTATTTGCACTTGCCTCCAAAGATGAACAATTGATCGACCTCGATCGCCTGTGCAGGGCAATTCACGCACTGAATTATTTTAAGAAGAACTTTGATATCAACACTGGTCAGCTTTTCCTGAGCGTACATCCACGCCTGCTGAGCAGCATCCAGAATGAACACGGACGAACATTCAAAGATTTTCTGGATTTGACCGGAATCAGTACTTCACGGGTCGTGATTGAAATACCCCCAGCCCTGAATCACGACTGGAAACTGCTACAGAAACTGATCATTAACTACCGCTCATACGGTTATCAAGTAGCCCTTAATTTCAGCAGTACCAACGGACACTGGTTACTGGGAACAGATGATCTCCATCCGGACATCCTGATCGTGCAAGCACACGAGTTATTACAGTATCAGATGAATGACTATCCGGAAGACAACAGCACCCGTGATGCCGGCTTCCGCCTGCATGTCAGAAAAATCGAAACGCAAGAGCAGCTGACAGCGGCAAAACAGGCAGGTGCACATTATCTGCAAGGCAATTTTTTAGGGAAAGCAGTGTAACTCACAACATGATCCCGGCAATCACCCAAAAGGATTTTTACAATCGAATAACAGGAGCCTGAATTTTGAGCACTTTCAAACAATACAGTGTATTACCAGGCTTCAATCTGGCACTGGGATTCACCTTGCTTTACCTGAGTCTGGTCGTACTGATTCCTCTGTCGGCAGCATTCATCCACAGCGCGAAACTGACCTGGCCGGAATTTTGGAGTACGGTGACTGCACCCCGAGTCGTCGCATCCTATCGGCTGACATTTGGAGCCTCGTTTGCAGCCGCAGTGGTTAACACATTTTTCGGATTGCTGGTAGCCTGGGTACTAGTACGTTACCCGTTTCCGGGTAAGCGCCTGGTCGATGCCCTGATCGATCTGCCTTTCGCACTACCCACCTCCGTTGCCGGTATCACGCTCACCGCAATCTATGCGGGTAACGGCTGGCTCGGCCAGTATCTGGAACCATTGGGAATCAAGGTCGCCTTCACCCCGGTCGGTGTTTTCGTTGCACTGACATTCATCGGGCTGCCGTTCGTCGTTCGCACCGTTCAACCTGTACTGGAAGATATCGAGAAAGAACTGGAAGAAGCTGCTGCCATGCTGGGCGCAACACGCTGGCAGACTTTCCGGTATGTTATTTTCCCGGCAGTTCTGCCTGCACTGACCACCGGTTTTGCACTGGCTTTTGCCCGCGCCATCGGAGAATACGGCTCCGTCATTTTTATTGCCGGTAATATCCCGATGGTCTCGGAAATCACTCCATTACTCATCATCACCAAACTCGAACAATATGATTACGCTGGTGCAACAGCCATTGCCGTCGTGATGCTGGTGATTTCATTCATTCTTCTGCTGATCATCAACCTGCTGCAATGGTGGGTTCGTCATCGCAGCATAAAAGCATAAAGGAAAATCATGACTGCCGTCCCGTTACTCCAAACCTCTCCGGCACCGCACAAGGCCGTGATTACACAGGAATCGCCATGGGCACGTTGGACACTCATCCTGCTGGCACTCTCCTTTTTGTCTCTTTTTATTTTACTGCCACTGTTAGCAGTTTTCTTTGAGGCATTGAGAAAAGGATGGGAGGTTTATCTCGCTGCCATCACTGAACCTGATGCTCTCGCCGCCATTCGGCTGACACTGATCGCAGCAGCCATCGCCGTACCACTCAATCTGATATTCGGTATCGCAGCCGCCTGGGCAATTGCCAAATTTGAGTTCCGCGGCAAAAGCATCCTCACCTCCCTGATCGATCTGCCATTTTCCGTCTCTCCCGTCGTCGCCGGATTAATTTATGTACTGATATTCGGCTTGCAAGGTTGGGCAGGCCCATGGCTGAGGGAACACGATCTTTCCATAATATTTGCCGTACCCGGCATCGTGCTGGCAACGACTTTCGTGACCGTGCCGTTTATTGCGCGCGAGCTGATCCCATTGATGGAGGCACAAGGAAGTGAGGAAGAAGAAGCTGCCATTATTCTGGGAGCAAGCGGCTGGCAAACACTCTGGTACATCACCCTTCCCAACATCAAATGGGGATTGCTGTATGGCACCATTCTCTGCAATGCCAGAGCAATGGGCGAGTTTGGTGCCGTCTCGGTCGTTTCCGGGCATATTCGTGGCTTGACTAACACACTTCCGCTGTACGTCGAAATTCTTTACAACGAATACAACTTTGTTGCCGCTTTTGCAGTGGCTTCTTTGCTGGCGTTACTTGCACTGATTACGTTGGTACTGAAAACACTGGTTGAAGCAAAAGTAGCTCAACAAACCTCCAGAGGAAATCATTCATGACTATCGAAATACATGATCTATCCAAGCAATTCGGCTCTTTCACCGCACTGAACGACATCAACCTGACAGTGAACCCTGGGGAACTACTCGCGCTGCTGGGTCCTTCCGGCTCCGGTAAAACCACTCTGCTGCGGGTCATTGCCGGCCTTGAAACAGCTGATTCCGGTCAAGTGCTGTTCAACGAGGAAGATTCAACCGACAAACACATTCGTGATCGGCATGTGGGGTTTGTCTTCCAGCATTACGCACTTTTTCGCAATATGACCATTTTCGAGAACGTAGCATTCGGCTTGCGTGTACGCCCCAGAAAACAGCGCCCCAACGCTCCGGAAATCAATCGCCGCGTGACTGAACTGCTGCAACTGGTGCAACTCGACTGGCTGGCAGACCGTTATCCGCATCAACTTTCCGGAGGGCAGCGCCAACGTATTGCGCTGGCACGGGCACTGGCGGTCGAACCCAGTGTTTTGTTACTGGATGAGCCTTTCGGCGCTCTGGATGCCAAGGTGCGCAAGGAACTCCGTGCCTGGCTGCGCAAACTGCACGACGACATGCACATTACCAGTATCTTTGTCACACACGATCAGGAAGAAGCACTGGAAGTAGCAGATCGGATCGTCGTCATGAATCGGGGCCGTATCGAACAAATCGGCACCCCTGATGAAGTTTATGAAAAACCGGCCAATCCGTTCGTGTATGAATTTCTAGGGCACGTCAATCTGTTCCACGGACGTGTACATCATGGCCATGCATGGATCGGTGATCTTCAAGTCGATGCCCCGGAGTACTCAGAAGCGGAAGATCTCAATGCCATCGCCTACGTGCGGCCGCATGATCTTGAAGTGGATCGGACATTAAACGGGGAACCTGCTCTGGCTGCCCATATCGTTCATATTCTCGCTATCGGACCGGTCGTACGGCTGGAGCTGGCAGGCAAAGACAACCAAAGTGCAAACAGCATTTACGCCGAGATCAGCAAGGAGCGTTTTCGCGAGTTGCAACTGGCAAGAGGAGATCAGGTTTTCATCAAGCCGCGCAAGCTCGATCTGTTTCCAAACCATGCCCAAAACGGATCGATACATTGATGACAGCCTCTGAAAAAATGCATTCACCGGAATTACCCTACCTTCGCACGACAATCAGCAACGTTGTCATAGAGTTGCGTAATTTACGCGAGACTTCACTGGAAAACCGGCAGAGACTCAACAATCCACCCAAACTTCCCTCACGCAAAACGCTGGCGGACATCATCGACAAATTGAGTGCTGCATTGTTTCCAAACCGTCTGGGTCAACCCGACCTGACCGGTGAAAGTATAGATTACTTCGTAGGGTACACACTGGATACCGCCTTGCGCGATCTGTCGGCAGAGGTAATCCGGGAGCTCCATTTCGCTTCCGGACTCGAGACCATCAGCCATACGGTTCGAGAACGGGCGGTGGAAATCACTCATGTATTTGCCAGACAGTTACCTGCCATACGTCATATCCTGGACAGTGACATTCGTGCAGCCTATGAAGGCGATCCGGCTGCACACAATATCGACGAAGTGCTGGTCTGCTATCCGGGTATCACTGCCATCATCCATTATCGGCTGGCACATGAACTGCACAAGCTGGGAGTCCCTCTGATCGCACGCATGATTTCAGAAATCGCACATTCTCTGACGGGTATAGAAATACATCCCGGAGCACAGATTGGTGACAGTTTTTTCATAGATCATGGAACCGGAGTCGTCATCGGGGAAACCGCAATCATCGGCCGTAAAGTACGCCTGTACCAGGCAGTCACTTTAGGCGCCAAACGTTTCCCGATAGATGAGCAAGGTGCATTGATCAAAGGAAATCAGCGTCATCCTGTCGTCGAAGACGATGTCGTGATCTATGCAGGCGCGACCATCCTCGGACGTATCACGATCGGATATGGCTCTACGATAGGCGGGAATGTCTGGCTGACACACGACATTCCACCCGGGAGTCACATCACCCAGGCACAGATGCGTCATGAAAAAGCACCCGGTTAATTTCAACTACATATATTTATTTCGTATATGTAAATAACGCCGGATTATTCAGAATAGCTCAGCTACACAAAACACGTTTTTCCCAACAATTTTCAGGAGGATTTAAATGACGGATATTCATCAGGCACAGACAGCATTAGGTGATGTTGCGGCCCGTACACTTGCCAATGCGACTAAAACCATTCCCATGATGGGCACGATCACGCCACGGTGGCTGACTCATCTGCTGCAGTGGGTTCCGGTCGAGGCAGGTATCTACCGCGTCAATAAAGTCAAAGATCCTGATGAGGTTGAAGTCGACTGCTCCAACAAGGATGAACGTGAATTACCTGCCACTTACGTAGATTATGAGGAATGGGGGCGTGAGTATGTACTTAATGCAGTCAATACCGTGCTGGATGTCCATACTCGCGTCGCTGATCTTTACAGCAGCCCGCACGACCAGACCCGTGAGCAGCTCCGGTTGATCATTGAAACCATCAAGGAACGCCAGGAAAGCGAGCTGGTGAATAACAAAGAATATGGTTTGCTCAACAATGTTGCTAAGAGCATGAAGATCAAAGCGCGGACAGGTGCACCTACTCCGGATGATCTGGATGATCTGATCTCGCTCGTCTGGAAGGAGCCGGCCTTCTTTCTGGCACATCCCAAAGCCATTGCAGCATTTGGCCGCGAGTGCACACGACGAGGCGTACCTCCTCCCACCGTGTCGATGTTCGGCTCACAATTCCTCACCTGGCGCGGGTTGCCTCTCATTCCATGCGACAAAATAGGCATTACCGGAGGGAAAACAAATGTTCTGCTGCTACGCACGGGTGAAAGCCGGCAAGGAGTGGTAGGACTCTATCAGCCTGGACTGCAAGGCGAACAGGGTATGGGATTATCCTTACGTTTCATGGGGATCAACCATAAGGCCATCGCTTCTTATCTGGTCTCACTGTATTGCTCACTGGCCGTATTAACTGAAGATGCACTCGGTGTTCTGGAAAATGTTGAAGTGGGTAAATACCATGAATACAAATGAGCTCAACCAGCGGACAGATAAGGTATCAGGTGAGGCATTCGCTTATATACCCGATATCGAATCACTGACGCAAATGGGCAATGCGTTATTCAACACACCTCCGCTTTCCCGATCGACCGAACCGGCCGCTTTGACGGTTCCCGGTCATGAGGTCGGTCGTCCGCACTCGGCCACCGGATCGAGCTATCCTTCGACTATTCCACTGCCTTTCGAAGCGGAACTAAAAGCGCTGTTTGCACCGAATCAGTATCGTGCACCGGCCCATACCGGCCTGTCTGGTTCAGACCATTCCAATCATCCACAACGTGGGGCCTCATTTTATTTCCTCGATGAAGTGATAGTACCCGTTCGTCATGATCAGATAGCCCAAATTCCTGCTGCCCATCCCCCCTTCGATATCCATGCGATCCGGCGTGATTTCCCCATTTTACAGGAACACGTCAATGGGCATTCTTTAGTCTGGTTGGACAATGCAGCAACAACACAGAAACCCCAGGCCGTCATCGATCGGCTGACCTATTTCTACACGCACGAAAATTCCAATATTCACCGGGCCGCACATGAACTGGCAGCCCGTGCGACGGACGCGTATGAGGAATCGAGGAATAAGGTTCGCCAGTTTCTCAATGCCTCCTCCACCGATGAAATCATCTTTCTACGGGGAACGACTGAAGCGATCAACCTCGTTGCCCAAAGCTGGGGACAGCAGCATATCGGCGCCGGAGACGAGATCATCATTACCTGGCTGGAACATCATGCCAATATCGTTCCATGGCAGATGCTGTGTCATGAAACGGGCGCCCGATTGCGCGTGGTACCGGTCGATGAAGACGGACAGATTCTGCTGGAAGAATATCAGAAGCTACTCAACTCACACACCAGGCTTGTTGCCTTCTCCCAGGTTTCAAATGCACTCGGTACCGTCACGCCTGCCAGACAAATAGTGGAAATGGCACACCGCGTCGGTGCACGGGTACTGGTCGACGGAGCACAGTCAGTTTCACACATGCGGGTCGACGTCCAGCAACTCGATTGCGACTGGTTTGTTTTTTCCGGGCACAAGGTATTCGGCCCGACTGGTATCGGTGTTTTGTATGGCAAGGCGGAACTGCTCAACGACACACAGCCATGGCAGGGTGGCGGCAATATGATTCAAGATGTCACTTTCGAAAAGACAGCTTATCACGGTGCCCCTGCCCGGTTCGAGGCGGGGACCGGTAATATTGCCGATGCAGTAGGACTGGGCGCCGCAATCGACTATGTGGAACGTATCGGTCTTGAAAATATCAGCCGCTACGAGCACGAATTGATGACCTATGCCACCAGATGCCTCAAATCGATAGCAGGGCTGCGACTCATTGGTACGGCACCAGATAAAGCAGGTGTACTGTCTTTTACCCTGAAGGATTTCTCTACGGAAGAAGTCGGTACTGCTCTCAATCGTGAAGGTATTGCGGTCCGTGCCGGTCATCATTGTGCCCAGCCTATTCTGCGCCGCTTCGGCGTGGAAAGTACCGTCCGCCCCTCGCTGGCTTTTTATAACACGTATACGGATATCGACAGGCTGGCCGCTGCCATAGACCGTATCCGGGGAAAGAAAAACGCATTCTGAACACCATGCGGTACAGATAACAGGCCTGCATAACTTCTGTACCACATCCATTCCTCCACGCCACCACACGTATCGACAACAGGTATAAACACGTGAATTTTCAGCAACTCCGCATCATCAGTGAAACAATTCGGCAGAATTACAATTTGACGGAAGTGGCCAATGCCCTGTTTACCTCGCAATCCGGGGTCAGCAAGCATATCAAAGACCTGGAAGATGAACTGAACATCGATCTGTTCATCCGAAAGGGCAAACGCCTGACCGGACTGACTGCACCGGGCAAGGAACTGGTCAAAATCGTTGACCGCATTCTGCTGGATACCAGAAATATCAAACGACTGGCAGAACAGTTCAGTCAGCATGACCAGGGTGAACTGACCGTGGCTACCACCCACACCCAGGCACAATACGCCTTACCGGGTGTCGTTAGGCAATTCAAAGAAATATTCCCCAAAGTACATCTCGTACTTCATGAATCCAGTCCCGGTGAAATCGTATCCATGCTGTTGAATGGTCAAGCGGATATCGGTATCGCAACTGAAGCGCTGGAGAGTACTTCCGAACTGGTATCGTTTCCGTACTATACCTGGCATCATGCGATCATCGTACCGGCAGAACATCCGCTGCAATCGATACACCCTCTCACACTCGAAGCCGTTGCTCAATTTCCGATCATTACTTATCACAAGGGTTTTACCGGGCGTTCCCGAATCGATCAGGCGTTCTCTCGCGCTGAATTGACACCCAATATCGCCATGTCCGCTCTCGATGCAGATGTCATCAAAACCTATGTCACTCTGGGTATGGGAATTGGTATCGTTGCATCTGTCGCATTTACACCGGAACGGGATACAAAACTGATCAAACTGGATGGTTCTCATCTGTTCGAGCAGAATACCACCTGCATATCCATACGACGTAACCACTATCTGCGCGGATACGCCTACCGGTTCATCGAGCTGTGCATCCCTTCACTGAGCAGAGATACCATCTGCTCAGAAATACAATAGAACGACTACTGATGCGAGATTGGCATGAGTCCATATCCCAGCATTTCAAATGACTGATTGGTGCCGCCGTGTAATGTAAATTCTACAGTTCGGCGCGTTCAGAACTTCATGGATTGTTGTCCGGCTAACACAGAAGCGTTCTGCCAGCTGTGTTATTTCCAGAGTCAAGTCTAATAAAGATGCAAAATTTCCTGATGATCCGGTAAAGTCAAGCCTGTGCGTTTGTGTACGTTCATCTGCAGTGTTCTCCTGAATACTGTAAATAGCACTAGAGATTCTTATATATAAAAGAAGAGAGGAGATTGCGTGTTTAAGAAAATCAGTATTTTTGTTG
>NZ_JBDZWD010000008.1:0-60641 GCF_040256045.1 Nitrosomonas sp. | reverse complement strand
TGCCCATGGATCTGGGTTCATCGAATCCCATCCAGGTAACCGCCACCAGATCTTTTTGATAACCACAGAACCAGGCATCGACTGCGTTACTGGTCGTTCCCGTTTTTCCTGCGATGTCATTGCGCTTGAGCGCTCTGGCCCGGGCAGCAGTCCCTCTCTGAACGACATCCTGCATTATGCTGGTCATCAGAAACGCATTGCGTGGATCGATGACCTGTTTGGCATTCTGGCCAGCAGTGGCAAAGCGGGCTTGTTCGATGATGTTTCCATGCTCATCCTCAATCCGTTCGATGAAGTAGGGATGAATGTGGTAGCCTCCATTGGCAAACGTAGCGTATCCGATAGCCATTTGCATTGGTGTGGCTGAGCCGGCCCCGAGTGCCATGGGAAGGACTGCAGGGTGATGTTTCTTATCGAAACCGAAACGGGTGGCGTAGTCCTGCGCATAAGTCGGGCCAATCGCCTGAAGAATACGGACCGATGCCAGGTTTTTGGAATGTGTCAGTGCGGTGCGCATTCTGATTGGGCCACTGAATTTGCCATCATAATTCCGGGGTTCCCAGGTTTTGCCGCCAATCTGTAGATATAGCGGTGCGTCATTGATGATCGTAGCCGGAGTAAAGCCTTTTTCAAGTGCGGCAGAATAAACGAACGGTTTGAAGCTCGATCCCGGCTGGCGCCAGGCTTGTGTAGCATGATTGAATTTGTTGAGGTGGTAGTCAAACCCGCCTACCAATGCGCGAATGGCGCCATTGTTCGGATCCATTGCAACCAGTGCAGCTTCGATTTCGGGCAATTGAACGATCTGCCAGTTACCCTTTTCTGTTTTCTTTACTCGAATCAATGCGCCGGGGCGTATCCGTTTCTCGCCGATTTTGGGATCATTACCGAGAAATTGGCGTGCTGCTTTCAAACCATCGCCTGTGATTCGGATGGTTTCTCCATTTTTGCGGAAGGCTTCGACGGCGCTGGGTGTGGCAGATAGAACAACTGCTGCCAGAATATCATCGCTGTTGCGGATATCCTGCATGATGTCCTGCAATGCTTCACGATCCTTGGGGTCTTTGGGCAGTTCCAGGAATGCTTCCGGACCACGGTAACCATGCCGGGCATCATAATCCGTGACGCCTTTGCGTAACGCTCGGTAAGCTGCTTCCTGATCTGTTTTTCTCAACGTGGTATAGACCTTGATTCCGCGAGTGTAGGCCTCTTCCCGGTAGCGATCGTAAACAATCTGCCGTACCATTTCTGCGACATAATCAGCGGGCATGGCGAAGATTTTTGCCCGGCGATGAATTGCAGTCGCAGTCGCAGTCTCTTTTGCCTGCGCGAACTGTTCAGCGGAGATATATCCGAGTTCGTGCATCCGTCTCAATACATATTGCTGTCGGGTTTTTGCTCGTTCCAGGTTGACAATCGGATTGAATCGCGAGGGTGCCTTAGGAAGTCCGGCCAGCATGGCCGCTTCCGCCAGATTGATGTCAGTAAGCTTTTTGCCGAAATAGGATTGTGCTGCAGAAGAAAAACCGTAACTGCGTTGTCCGAGATAAATCTGGTTGATATACAGCTCTAAGATCTGGTCTTTCTTCAGACTATGCTCGATTTTGAAGGCCAGTAAAGCCTCGCTGAATTTTCTGGTAAGCGTTTTTTCTTTGGTCAGGAAGAAATTGCGTGCCACCTGCATGGTGATGGTGCTTGCTCCCTGATGCGCACCACCTGCCTTGAAATTGGAATAAATGGCACGTAAGACACCGATGTAATCCACACCGTAATGCTGATAAAAACGATCGTCCTCGGCTGCCAGAATCGCTTGTTTGAGCGATTCGGGTACCTCCCCAATTTTGACGAAATCCCTGCGTTCCTCGCCGAATTCGCCGATCAGTAAATTGTCGGCACTGTAAATTCTCAACGGTATTTTGGGACGGTAATCAGTCAGTGTTTCAAGACTGGGCAGTGAGGGCAGCGTAACCAGGGCAGCAAATACCACCAGCAATGCGGTAAGCAAGCCAGTGGCCAGAGCGACCAGGAAGAAACGGTAAAACCAACGGAATAACATTCAGAGGTGGTGTGTGTCGTGTAGGGTGAAAAATGATCCAGAATGAAATTATAAAGGGTATATCAATTGTTATTGCATGAATTAACTCATTCATTAAGCTGTCAGAATCGGCCTCAGTCGCAATACTCCGTCCGGATGAAAATATTCCGGTCAACACGTTATGCAAGTGAGAGCAGATATGGCCTTGAGCCCGTCCATCCTGAAAAAACCTCTCGATATCAAGTTTGATATCGACTTCAGCCTGCTGGCAGGCACTGATCGCATGCTGGGGGTGGATATCAGCGCCTCGTCGATCAAGGTAGTAGAGCTTTCCAGGAAAGGCCGGCCACCTCATTCATACCGCCTGGAGCGGTATGTGATCGAACCCATGCCGGTAGATGCTTTGCAAGATGGTGGAATCAACCAGATCGAACAGGTAAGTGAGTGTCTCCGGCGCGCTTTGAAACGGATGGGGGCACGACAGAAAAAAATTGTCATGGCACTGCCGCTGACTTCTGTCATTACCAAGAAAATCCATGTTCCCGCCGGTTTGCGTGAAGACGATCTGGAATTTCAAGTCGAAACAGAAGCTAATCAGTATGTGCCATTTGCGCTGGATGAGGTCAATCTTGATTTTCAGGTGATCGGGCCGGTTCCAGGTCATCCGGAAGAAGTGGAAGTGCTGCTGGCAGCTGCCCGTAAGGATAAGGTGGAAGATCGGGTAGCAACGGCCGTGTCAGCCGGACTGAAAGTGATGGTGATGGATATCGAACAGTTTGCTGCGCAGGCAGTATCTGCCAGAGCGATCAGACAGCAACTGCCGGAGGATGGCAAGGATAAGGTAATTGCCCTGATAGACATAGGCGCGAGCGTTACCCGGATCAATACGCTGTTGAACGGGGAATCCATTTATATGCGCGATCTGTCTTTTGGCGGAGATCAGCTGACACAGGAAATTCAGAACCAGTTCAATCTTTCTCCCGAAGAAGCCGAGATTGCCAAGCGCAACGGAACATTGCCGGAAAATTACCGGCATGATGTGTTGCAGCCCTTTTGTGAAACGGTGGCATTGGAAGTATCTCGGGCACTTCAGTTTTTTTTTACTTCTACCCAGTATACCCAGGTGGACTACATTTTTCTGTCAGGAGGGTGCGCAGCCATTCCTGACTTGGAAGAGATTATATCTGAACGTACCAAAGTGACTACCCGGATCATCAATCCATTTGCTGATATGGAACTGTCCGGTCGGATGGTACCAAGACAACTGAAAATGGATGCTCCTGTTCTGTTGACGGCCTGCGGCCTGGCCATGAGAGGATTTGACCCGTCATGATACGCATCAATTTGCTTCCATACCGTGAACTCAGGCGCAAGGCACGCCAGCAGCAGTTTGCCGTACTGGCCGGCCTCACTGTGATACTGGGTATGCTGATCATATGGGGAGTACACGAAATGGTACTGGATAAAATCGATTACCAGAATGGGCGCAATCAGTATCTGAAGGATGAGATCGCCGTGCTGGACCGGCAGATTGCCGAGATCAGATCGATCAGAGAAAAAATTCAGGAAATGCTGGCACGCAAAGGGATCGTCGAATCACTGCAAGGCAATCGTGCCAAGGTGGTGCACATGCTGGACGAGGTGGCCAGGCGAGTACCGGAAGGGGTTTATCTGAAGGGCTTCAAGCAGACGAACGAGCATGTTCGTCTTGCCGGCTATGCTCAGTCCAATGCCTGGGTCTCGACGCTGATGCGTAATCTGGATGCTTCATCCTGGATGGAGTCGCCACTCCTGATCGAAATCAAGGCGGCTACCGCAAACGGAATCAGGCTCAGTGAATTCGATTTGAGTGTCAGGTTGACCGAGTTACCGGAAGAAGACAGCCATACCAGAGGAGAGGAAATGACATCAAAAATTACCGCAGCGACGGGGCAGCCATGAATCTGCTGGAGGAGTTGCGTCATGTCAATCCTAATGAGCCGGGGAGCTGGCCGGTTGTAATTAAGGCAGGTGTGCTTGCACTGTTGCTGGCAATCCTGATGGTGGCCGGTTATTTTCTGGATTGGGAAGAACAGTGGACGACACTGGAGCAAGTGCGGGAAGAAGAAAATACGCTCAGAAGTACTTTCCTTGCCAAAAAGACCAGTGCAGTCAATCTCGATGCCCTGCGTCAGCAACTGGTAGAAGTGCAACAAACATTGGGCACCTTGCTCAAGCAACTGCCCAACAAATCTGAATTGGATGCGCTGCTGGTAGATATCAATCGGGCAGGGCTGGGACGTGGATTGCAGTTCGAACTGTTCAAACCCGATACCAGAGAGACGCTGCGGGATTTCTATGCCGAATTGCCGGTTACTGTCAGAGTAACGGGCAATTATCACGATATCGGTGCTTTTGCCAGTGATGTAGCTCAGCTGCCGCGCATTGTCACGCTGCACAATATCGAGATCACTCCCGGCAAAGATCATCAGTTGATATTCAATGCGACGGCGAAAACCTTTCGTTATCTCGACGATGAGGAAATCGCAGCACATAACAGAGAAATAACAGAGAAAGACAAACAGAAGAATCCAAAGGGGGCGTCATGAGCAGCCGGTTCAGCTGGTGGATAGCTGTAATGATGCTGCTGTCATTGGTGGGTGCATGCAGCCCGGAGGGTTATGAAGATCTGGAATCTTTCGTCAGAGAATCAGGTGCGGGATTGAAGGGAAAAGTGGATTCCCTGCCAGAAATCAGGCCGCTGGAGCATTTTGTTTATCAGGCGTTCGATATTCCTGACCCCTTCAGTAACCGGAAAAACAAGCCGGGGAGACCGGATCGCAATGTACTGGAACCTGATTTGAAGCGAGCGAAGGAAGCACTGGAGAGTTTTCCACTGGAGAATCTCGTCATGGTGGGTTCGCTGCGGCGCGGAAATAATGTTTTTGCCCTGGTCAGAGCTCCGGATAACTCGGTTCATCGTGTCAGAGTTGGTAATTACCTGGGCCAGAATTTCGGCCTGATTACGGGCGTTTCCGAAGCGGAGATCAAATTGAGAGAGATTACACGGGATAGCGGGGACGAATGGAGCGAACGGGCCAGTGTACTCATGCTGCAAACTCAGGAGCGGAAATAATGAACTGGATAATGGGAAACAAAGAGTACGAGAATCGGGTCATCAGGGTTGTTCAGCGGGTTTGGCGATGCTTGTCGACCTGTATTTTGCTGCTTGCCTGGGGTTATGTGCAGACTGTAGTCGCATCGGTCAACACACTGCGCGTAGTGGATATCTCGTCACAGACTGATGGCAGGACGGTTGTCAGGTTAACTCTGGACAAACCGGTTGAAGTACCACCTGCCGGAGTGTTGCTGAATGATCCTGATCGCCTTTACTTTGACCTGGAGCAGATGGACAGTGCACTGGGCAAATCGGGCAAAATTCCCGGTCGTGGTGTCATCAAAAATATCGATGTCGTACCTGCCGAGGGCCGTACTCGTCTGGTGATGAATCTGTCAAACACGGCTGCCTATGAAACCGATGTCGAAGGTAATCATTTACTGATATCGCTCAAAAGCAATGAAATCTCTGGTGGAACTTCTGCCCGCCCGCCCCTTTCGGCTTCCAGTCCGGCGAAAAGCGAAATGATTAGTCTGCGCGATATCGACTTTCATCGGGGTACCCAGGGCGAAGGCAGGGTGGAAGTAGAACTTTCGCAGCCGGGCGCAGTGGTCAATGTCCATAGTCACGGCAGCAGATTGCTGGTTGAATTCATAAAAGCCTATCTGCCCCCTAATCTCGAACGGCGGTTGAATGTACTGGATTTTGCCACACCGGTGCAGTCAGTCGAGACGATTACCCGGGAGGGCAACGTGCAGATGATCATCGAGCCGAAAGGGCGTTGGGAACATACTTCCTGGCAGACCGGCACCAGTTTTGTAGTGGAAATCAGACCGATGGCTGAAGCCGAAGATATCCCCATTCACAAGAAACTGATCGATGGGGGCTATACCGGTGAAAAACTCTCACTCAATTTCCAGGATGTCGAGATTCGTTCGATTCTGCAGGTAATTGCAGACTTTACTGACCTGAATATCATCGCCAGTGACTCCGTCAAAGGTAATCTGACCTTGCGGTTGAGAGATGTTGCCTGGGATCAGGCACTGGATATCGTGCTGCAAACGAATGATCTCGCTAAGCGCAGGGCGGGCAATGTGATTTTCATTGCGCCACGGGAAGAAATGGCTGCTCGTGAAAAGCTGCAACTGGAGCAGAACCAGCAGATCACCGAGTTGGAAGTATTGCAAACCGAGGCTTTCAAACTGAATTACAGAACCGCCAGCTCGATTCCGCTCAAAGGTATTCTGAGCCAGCGCGGTTCGGTGGAAGTGGATGACATCAGCAATACCCTGACCGTTACCGATATTCCCACACGGCTGGCAGAAGTAGCAAGACACGTCGCCAACCTCGATACTCAGGTACGACAGGTTATGATCGAAACCCGAATCGTCGAAGCAACCGATACATTCAGCCGTAACCTGGGAGCCCGTTTCGGGGTGCAGAACGCCACCCGCATTGGCAGCGAGACCAATGGGCGGCGGCTGGGGATTTCCGGCAATCTGGGCAACTCCAGCGGACTGGCTGCCGGTACGGTATCACCTTCTGGCGGGGATAATCTCAACGTCAATCTGCCGGCGGCTGCACTGGCCGGTGTTGCAGGTGGACCGGCCGCACTGGGCCTGAGCCTGATCAAGATCAACAATGGCACGCTAATCAATCTTGAACTCTCCGCACTGGAGTCGGACAGCAAGGGCCGGGTGATTGCCAGCCCGCGCTTGGTAACAGCCAACCGTGTAGAAGCAAGTATCGAGCAGGGTACCGAAATCCCGTTTCAGACCATCAGCGTGACACGGCCGCAGATCCAGTTCAAAAAAGCTGTGCTTGGTCTCAAGGTTACGCCGCAAATCACCCCTGATGACAACATCATCATGAAACTGCAAGTCAATCAGGATACCCGGGGAGAAAATACACCCGCCGGACCAGCGATCGACACCAAGCAGATCGTTACCGAGGTACTGGTGGAGAATGGCGGTACAGTCGTCATCGGCGGTATTTTCGAACAGGTCGAAAAGCAGGATCGTAACCAGGTTCCACTTTTGGGAGATATCCCCGTACTGGGGAATCTGTTCAAAAACACCGCGAAACGGGATGACAAACGCGAATTGCTGATCTTCGTCACACCGCGCATCCTGAACGAAAACCTCAGCAACAATATTCGATCGGCATTGAATTGAATTCCTGATACAGTGCCTGGCAAAAAGGAAGGGGGCTTGGTATGGCCCCTTTGTCATTACTGAATTTGAATCCATGAAAAAAGAGGAGAGGTGGTACAGATGGTGCAGCAGTTTCTGACGCCGCATCAGAGCCAGTACATTGCTTGGCAACTTACTCGCCGAGCAGCCAAAGACAGCGTGGAATCTCTGGCCAGCGCGCTGGTGGACTCCCAAGTGGATTTGAATCCGCATCAGGTCGAAGCCGCGCTCTTTGCCTGCCGCAAACCGCTATCGCGGGGCGTGATCCTGGCGGACGAGGTGGGGCTGGGCAAAACCATCGAAGCCGGGTTGGTCATCTCCCAACATTGGGCGGAGCGGCGTCGCAAGATGTTGATCATCGTGCCGGCCAACCTGCGCAAGCAATGGCACCAGGAACTGCAGGACAAGTTCAATCTTCAGGGGCTGATCCTCGAAGCGAAGAACTACAACGCCCTGCGCAAGGAAGGTGTCACGCAACCCTTCCTGCATGCAGGCGGGCCGGTCATTTGCTCCTACCAGTTCGCCAAAGCCAAGGCCGATGATCTCAAGCGCATTCATTGGGATCTGGTGGTCATGGATGAAGCCCACCGTCTGCGCAATGTCTACAAGAACGGCAACGTCATTGCCCGGACGATCCGCGACGCGCTGGAGCACGTTAATGCCAAAGTCCTGCTGACGGCAACACCGCTACAAAACACCCTGCTGGAGCTTTACGGCTTGGTGAGCATGATCGATGAGCGTGTGTTTGGCGATCTCGACAGCTTTCGGACCCAATTCTCTGGCGTCAGAACCGAACAGTCCAACCGGGCACTGCGAGAGCGTTTGGCACCACTTTGCAAACGCACGCTGCGTCGGCAAGTTCAGCAATACGTGCCGTATACCGCGCGTATCGCCATCGTCGAAGAATTCACCCCAAGCCAGGAAGAGCAGCAACTTACCGCATTGGTCGCCGATTACCTGCGTCGCCCGAATCTCAAGGCACTGCCTGAAGGCCAGCGTCAACTGATATCGTTGGTGCTATGGAAGCTACTGGCCTCGTCCAGCCACGCCATTGCTGGGGCGCTGGAGACTATGGCCAACCGCCTTCAAGGACAACTGGATGAGTTGCCTGATGTCCCTGACCTGACAGAGTCGCTGGATGACGACTACGAAGGACTGGATGAAACCGCAGACGAGTGGAATGGCGCAACCGCCAATGATGTCGATGCCAGCTCCAACGAAAGAACAGCCATTGCCGACGAAGCGGCCGAACTCAGACGCTTCAAGGAATTGGCTACGGGTATTCGACAGAATGCCAAGGGGCAGGCACTGCTGACAGCACTGGGCAAAGCTTTCGCTGAGCTGGAGCGTTTAGGTGCGGGCAAGAAGGCCATCATCTTCACCGAGTCCAAGCGCACCCAGAATTACCTGCTTTCCCTGTTGGCTGAAACACCCTACGGCGATGGCATCGTGCTGTTCAATGGCACCAACAGCGATGCCAGAGCGCAGGTCATCTACAAAGACTGGCTGCAACGCCATGAAGGCAGCGATTGCATTACTGGTTCCAAAACCGCTGACACTCGTGCCGCGCTGGTTGAGCACTTCAAAGAGCGCGGCACCATTATGATCGCGACGGAGGCAGGCGCGGAAGGCATCAACCTGCAATTCTGTTCTCTGGTCATCAACTACGACCTGCCGTGGAATCCCCAGCGGATCGAGCAACGCATCGGCCGCTGCCACCGTTACGGGCAAAAGCACGATGTGGTGGTGGTCAACTTCGTGGACCGCAGCAACGAGGCGGATGCGCGCGTCTACGACCTCCTGTCGCAGAAGTTCAAGCTGTTCGAAGGCGTGTTCGGCGCCAGTGACGAAGTGCTCGGAGCCATCGGCTCCGGCGTGGATTTCGAGCGGCGGATCGCCGCCATCTACCAGAATTGTCGCAAGCCCGAAGAAATCCGCAGCCGCTTCGAAGACCTCCAGCGCGAACTCGCTAGTGAGATTGACGAAGCCATGCTCAGAACACGGCAGCTTCTGCTGGAGAACTTCGACGAGGAAGTGCAGGAGAAGCTGCGCATCCGTAGCCAGGACAGCCAAGCGGTGCTGAACAAGTACGAGCGTCTGCTGATGGACTTGAGCCGCACGGAGTTGCGGGATCATGCCCACTTCGACACTAACGAAACGACCAATGCCGAAGAGATTAATGGCTTTGTCCTGCACAGCTTGCCCGATGGACTAGGTCACGCCACAGGCAGAAGCGAACAGACAGTGCTGGCGGGGCGCTATGAACTGCCCAGGCGCAGCGGCGATGCACATCTTTACCGTATGGGCCATCCCTTGGCGGAATGGGCCATTGAGCGCGCCAAGGCGCGAGATCTACAAGCCCCTGCACGATTGGCGTTTGACTACGCCGCCCACGGCAAAAGAATCGTCAGCCTTGAGAAATGGCGCGGCCAGAGTGGCTGGCTAAGCGTGACCCTGCTAACCGTCGAAACCCTGAACGATCAGGAGCAGCACCTGCTTGTTTCCGCCTGCACCAAGACAGGGGAAGCGCTGCCAGAGGACGATCCAGAAAAATTGCTGCGCTTGCCTGCGCAAGTCGAAGGAGATGCGCACCTGGAAGCATGTGCCGAACTCGTCGCCGATGTCGAAAGCCGGAAAACCGTACTACTGGGCGAGATCAATCAGCGCAACCTGGGCTACTTCGAGCAGGAGGTGCAGAAGCTCGATGCGTGGGCCGATGACCTGAAGCTCGGGCTGGAGCAGGAAATCAAGGCTATCGACGGTGAGATCAAGGAGGTGCGCCGCACCGCCGCTGCGTCACCCACGCTGGAAGAAAAGCTGGTGCATCAAAAACGCCAGCGAGAACTGGAAACCAGGCGCAGCAAACTACGCAGGGAACTGTTCGCCAGGCAGGACGAAGTGGAAGAACAGCGTAACAAGCTGATTGGCGAATTAGAGGACCAGCTCAAGCAACAGATTGAAGAAAATACATCGTTCACCATCGAATGGGAGCTGAAATGACACCCTACCGCAATCTAAGTGGAAATTCCAATGTTGTTGCTTACGAAACGACGGATGATTCAATTCATGTAGTTTTCAAGAGTGGAACTTACCGCCACTATCTTTACAACTCGGCTCGCCCTGGCGCGGCAGTGGTGGAGAGGATGAAGCAGTTGGCAGCACAAGGCCGTGGACTGAACTCTTATATTTCGTCCACAGTGAAAGACAAATTCAGAAGAAAGTGGTGAGGCAGACATGGCATCTCCATCTCAAGAATTGCTTGAAGTGATTTCACCTTTGTTGGTGAAAGAAAAATTGCTGCTTGCCGTGGATGCCGAGAAATACAAGGGCAAGATTGCCGCCGGAACAATGAAAGCCGAGGATTGGCTGTTGGCAGTTGAAAAGGCCTTGGAAAAGGAGGCAAAGCAATGACTTTCCCCACACTCACCAGCCTATCCATTGAAAACTTGCGTGGTTCAACCACACCCTTCACCTTGCTATTCGAGAAAGGGCGGAAGCTGACCATAATTTACGGCGAAAACGGCGCTGGTAAGTCCACCATTTCCGATGCGTTTGATTTGCTTGGCAATGGCAAGGTTGGCTCTCTGGAAAACCGGGGCGTGGGGGGCGTTACGCGAACTTACTGGCCTTCCGTTGGAAAAACGCACGCACAAGTCAAAGTGGAGCTGACCACCTCGGCTGGCACATGCGTTCTTTCACTCGCCAAGGCAAATGTGGCCCTCAATAACGAGCAACTGAAACCGCGCGTGGATGTTCTCAGGCGTAGCCAGATATTGAATCTGATTGCGGCGCAACCAGCCGATCGCTACAAGGAAATCAGTCGCTTTGTGGATGTTTCCGGCGTTGAGACTTCAGAAAACACATTGCGAAAGTTAATCACTGACAAGTCACGAGACTATGAAAGTGCGACAACCCGTGTGGGTGCGAACAGAACCACCATTGAAAATTTCTGGAAGCAAGCGGGAAGCCCCGCGCTCGATGCATCTTCATGGGCCAAAGCTGAAATTCAGAAAGATCAGCAGGCACTTGACCAACAGAAGATTGCCATAGATGGTTTGATTTCCCGTTGGGACAATGTTTCATCTCACCCAGCGAAGCTGACCGACCTCTCTGCCCAGCTAAATTCTGCACAAGCAGCGTTGAGCACGGCCAAAGTGAGTCTAGAGGCCTTGACCAGTGATGTCGCCAATGATTATCTGGAAATCATGGAAATTCTGAAGGCAGCGCAAAAACACTTCACGACACATCCTCATCCAGCGGTTTGTCCGCTTTGCGAAAGTGGTGAGAACGCTGAAGGCTTAGCCGTGGAGGTCAATCAGCGAATTGAGGCGCAAGGGTTACATGTCAAACTGGAAGCAGCAAAGAAAGCTGTGGCAATACAAGAATCCGCCGTGCAAAAAGCGGAGCAGCGTTTTGAGGATTTCAACCGCGATGCAGCCAATGATTTTGCGGAGTTGGAAACCTATTGCAAAGAGTCCAAGCATCTTCCCAAACTGGAATGGCCAACTTTCCCCGTGCCTGATACAGCGGCGCAATGGGCCAACTGGATAGATAGCAACAAGGACAAACGGACAGATTGGAAACAGGCATCAGATGCGTGCGTGGACAGCAAGAATTTCGTGGAGACGCTACGTCGCTCGCTGAAGGAGCTTGAGGTGAGTGAGGGTGTCGCCAAAGAGTTACACGTCACGCTTCCAAGATTAGAACAAGTTCTGAGCCTCATTGAGAGGGAGCGCAAGAACTACACGGACAAGATACTTGGCGCTATTTCTACCCGCGTTGGGGAACTCTATGAAGACATCCATCCGGGCGAAGGGCTAAACAAAATTGTCCTTGCAATGGATGCGGCGAAACGCAGTTCGTTGGACATTTCAACTAATTTCGCTGGCAAATCTGCTTCTCCGCCACAAGCCTATTTCAGTGACTCGCATCTGGACACGCTAGGGTTATGCGTATTCTTTGCGCTGGCTGAACGAGAAAACCCTGAAGCCAAGATTCTGGTGTTGGATGATGTATTGGGCAGCGTGGATGAACCGCATGTCGAGCGCATCATTGGTATGATTTACGATGCAAGCCAGAAGTTCCAGCATACCGTTGTTACCACTCATTACCGCCCGTGGCGTGAAAAATTCCGTTGGGGCGTTCTCAAGCCTGATCAGGTCTGTCATTTCATTGAACTTGGCTACTGGACATTCGACAAGGGCATTTCCTTGAGTGGCGCAATGATTCCAGAAATTGCCCGCCTGAAAACCCTGCTGGCAGACCCGAATTCTGATGTACAAGCAATCACTGGCAAAGCTGGCGTGATTCTTGAAGCCTTGTTAGATTTCATCACGCTGCAATATGGTTGTGCCGTTCCAAGACGACAGGGTAATACTTATGTGTTGAGCGACCTGCTTGGTGCAGTGAATAGCAAATTACTGGCTGCGCTCAAAGCCGAAACGCTGGCTGCCGGACACGTCACAACAACCACGGAAATCAAGCCCATCCTTGATGAGATAGGAAAGATAGCCCAAGCCAGAAATGTCATGGGCGCTCATTTCAATTCAGTGGCTTTTGACCTCTATCCCGCTGACGGCATCAAGTTTGCCAAATTGGTTGAGCAGTTATCCGATGCCGTGGTTTGCCCGGAACATGGACGGCCCATGAAAGATACTGGAAGCTATTGGAGAAATGGCGGTGACACGCGCCGCTTACATCCGCTGAAAAAACCGACTTGAGTGCACATGAGCAAGAAACAAAAACTCGAACTCACCTGGATTGGAAAGGATAAACGGCCCAAGCTGGAGCCTCGCATCCTGCTCGAAGACTCCGATAAGTCTTATCATGCCAAGAAGCGTGTTTCGGAGAGCGACATTTTCGACAACCGGTTGATCTTTGGCGACAACCTGCTGGCGCTTAAGGCGCTGGAACAGGACTTTTCGGGAAAAGTTAAGTGCGTCTACATCGATCCGCCGTTCAATACACAACAGGCCTTTGAGCACTATGACGATGGCTACGAGCATTCCATCTGGCTTGGGTTGATTCGGGATCGAGCAGAAGTACTCCGGCGATTGATGTCGGATGATGGATCACTTTTTGTCCATATTGATGACAACGAGCTTGGCTATCTGATTGTGTTGCTTGATGAGGTCTTTGGTCGCGCTAATCGAATCGGCATTGTTACATTCAAACAAAGCTCCGCTTCAGGTCCTAAGGCAATTAACCCAGGGCTAGTCACCACAAACAACTACCTGCTTTATTATGCAAAAGATAAGAGTGTATGGTCGCCCAATCGGGTATTCGTTCCAGGTCCCCGTGATGATCGCTATTCAAAGTTTATCGAAAACTATGAGGATAGATATAGCGATTGGAGGCTAATCGGTTTGCGAGAAGCATTCCTTAGAAGTGGTCGGTTGGATTCATGGGATGCTGCCAAGGCGAAGTACGCAGACAAACTTGAGATAAAGCTCTCTGATTTTGTTGTATCGAATGCCCACCGAGTCGTTCGCACCGCGCGTGTTGCGCCCAAAGATGTGAATGAGTCAGCTAGGGAAGCGCTGTCAAAATCAAACTCCGACAGTACGCAGGTTTTCTGTTCTCCTCGAGATGGAAAGGACGATTATTATTTCCTTGGCGGTGAGCAATTAGTCTTTTACAAAAATAAGACTCGCGATATCGACGGTACTACTTGCACGGCATCCCCGCTCACGAATCTATGGGACGATCTGCTATCGAACAATCTTCACAACGAAGGTGGAGTCTCTTTCCCAAATGGAAAGAAGCCGGAAGCATTGATCAAACGGTGCATCGAGCTTTCAACACAACCGGGAGACATTGTTCTCGACTCATTCTCAGGCTCCGGCACCACTGGGGCTGTTGCTCACAAGATGGGCCGCCGCTGGATCATGTTGGAATTAGGCGAGCATTGCCATACCCACATCATTCCGCGCCTGAAGAAGGTCATCGACGGCGAAGACCTGGGCGGCATCACCAAGGCGGTGAACTGGCAAGGCGGCGGTGGTTTCCGTTACTACCGTCTCGCTCCCAGCCTGATCGTGGAGGACCGCTGGGGCAATCCGGTTATCAACCCGGAGTACAACGCCGCGCAATTGGCCGAGGCATTGTGCAAGTTGGAAGGCTTTACCTACGCTCCGTCAGAAACGCGCTGGTGGCAGCAAGGGCATTCCAGCGAGCGGGATTTCATCTACGTCACCACGCAAAACCTGTCTGCCGCCCAGTTGCAGGCTTTGTCGGATGAGGTGGGCTCAGAGCAAAGCCTGCTGGTGTGCTGCTCAGCCTTCCACGGTATCAGCGCAGCAGCGGCCGCTGCGCGTTGGCCGAACCTGACGCTGAAGAAGATTCCGAAGATGGTGCTGGCCCGCTGCGAATGGGGCCATGACGACTACAGCTTGAATGTGGTGAACCTGCCGTTGGCCGAGCCGTCGCCGCCAGTACCTGTAGCGAAGACGGCCAAGTCTGGCAAAAAGCCCAGCGATAGCCGGACGACGGACCTGTTTGGCGACGGGGAGGATGCCTGATGACGAAGAAGAAGCCTGCGTCTCTAGTTCGCTCTTCGGCAGCGGAATATCTGACCTTTGTCGCGGCCAGCGGCCAGGGCGGTGTCGATGCGGTGTATGCCGATGAAAACGTCTGGGTCAGCCAGAAGATGATGGCGCAGCTCTACGATGTGGAAACACCCACCATCAATTACCACCTGAAAAAAGTGTTTGACGACAGTGAGTTGCAGGAAGAGGCAGTTATTAGAAATTTTCGAATAACTGCCGCCGATGGCAAGCGCTACGACACCAAGCACTACAACCTGGCCGCCATCATCGCCGTGGGCTACAAGGTCAATTCCGAGCGTGCGGTGCAGTTCCGCAAGTGGGCCACCGGCATCGTCGAGGAATTCGCCATCAAGGGCTACACGATGGACGACGAACGCCTGAAAAGCGGCGGCTCTATCCTGACGGAGCAGTACTTCGAAGAACAGCTCCAGCGCGTGCGCGAGGTGCGCCTGTCCGAGCGCAAGTTCTACCAGAAGATCACCGATATCTATGCCACCGCCATTGACTACGACGTGACGGCGCAGGCCACCAAGCGCTTTTTTGCCACCGTGCAGAACAAACTGCATTGGGCAATCCACGGGCAGACGGCCGCAGAAGTGGTCTACACCCGGGCGGATGCCGAAAAGGCCAACATGGGGCTGACCACCTGGAAAGACGCTCCTCAAGGAAAGATCCAGAAGTTCGATGTAGTGCTCGCCAAAAACTATCTGAGCGAACACGAAATGGCGCAGCTTACCCGGTTGGTCTCCGCCTATCTGGACGTGGCCGAGGACATGGCGTTGCGCAAGATCCCCATGACCATGCAGGACTGGGAAACGCGATTGAATCGCTTTCTGGAGGCGACAGATCGCGAAGTTCTGCAAGACGCGGGGAAGGTCACGGCGGAAATCGCCAAGGCACACGCCGAAAGCGAATTCGAGAAATACCGCATCGTGCAGGACAGGCTGTTCGAGAGCGATTTCGACCGGATGTTGAAGCAGCTTGAGGTTGATCACCCTAGCCAGGGCAGCGACCAGAACAAAAATGAGGGGAAAGCATGAGTTCGCGTGTTCAGAATCACGTCACTGGCCGCCTGTCGCTGCGGCCGCCACAAGCCGAATCCCTGGCACGATTGGTACGCGCTCTGGAAGCCGCGCCGGAAATGCTGGGCAAGGATAGGGACGTTGCCTTGATCCTGGCGACCCTGAAAGCCGAGTTCCCGACGCTGGAAGACTTCGAGCGTGACTTCCCCTCGCTGTGCTTCGCTTTGGCCACCGGAGTCGGCAAGACGCGCTTGATGGGGGCTTTTGTCGCCTACCTGCATCTGGCACATGGCATCAACAATTTCTTCGTGCTCGCTCCCAATCTGACGATCTATAACAAGCTCATCACGGACTTTACGCGCAACACGCCAAAGTACGTGTTCAAGGGTATAGCCGAGTTCGCGCAGCAAGCGCCGCTGATTATCACGGGTGATAACTACGACCAGAGCGGCGCGGCGGTTGACGATCATTCGATAGGTTTTGCCCACGACGTGCGCATCAATATCTTCAATATCTCCAAGATTAATTCCGAGGTGCGCGGCGGTAAGGAGCCGCGCATCAAGCGCATGCGCGAGGTGCTGGGTGACAGCTACTTCAATCATCTGGCGAGCTTGCCTGACCTGGTGCTGTTGATGGACGAATCGCACCGCTATCGTGCCCAGGCTGGTATGCGGGCAATCAACGAACTGAACCCGCTGTTCGGGCTGGAAGTGACAGCCACGCCATTCGTGGAGTCCGCCAAGGCCCCCATACCTTTCAAGAATGTGGTGATGGACTATCCCTTGGCACGCGCCATGGAAGATGGCTTCGTCAAAGAGCCGGCCGTCGTCACCCAGCGCAACTTCAAGACCAGCAACCACGCTGCGGAAGAGATCGAGAAGATCAAGCTGGAGGATGGCGTTCGCCTGCACGAGGCCACCAAGGTCGAGCTATTGACCTATGCCCGGGAGAACGGCGTCAAGGTTGTCAAACCCTTCATTCTGGTGATCGCGCGCGATACGACGCATGCCGGGCAGTTGAAGGCATTGATCGAGTCCTCGGCATTCTTTGAAGCGCGCTACCAGGGCAAGGTCATCCAGGTGGACTCCAGCCGTACTGGCGCCGAGGAAGAGAAGATGATCGAGGCGCTGTTGAATGTGGAGAACTCGGATGAGCCCACCGAGATCGTCATCCACGTCAACATGCTCAAGGAAGGCTGGGACGTCACTAACCTCTACACCATCGTGCCGCTGCGTGCCGCCAATGCACGCACGCTGATCGAGCAGTCCATCGGACGTGGCCTGCGACTGCCCTACGGCAAGCGCACGGGCGTAGCGTCGGTGGATCGATTGAATATCGTCGCGCACGACAAGTTTCAGGAAATCATCGACGAAGCCAACCGTGGCGATTCGCCGATCCGGCTGAAGCAATTCATCCTCGAAGCGCCAAGTGCGGACGATAAGAAGGTCAGCGTACAAGTTGAGTCTGGCGTAGCGGCCTGCCTTGGCTTGACGGATTCCCCGGTTATACAGACGGACACATCCGGTTCGACTGATGAATCGGCATCCAATGTCACACCGCAACCGGTATTTACTACCGAGGCTGAGAAACAGGCCGCGCGCGTGGTGATGGAGGTCATCGGTAAATACGAAGTCAGGCACGATCTGGTACCGACCAGTGGCGCACTGCTCAAGCCGGAGGTGCAGCAGGAAATTCTGGCGGAAGTAGCGGAGCGGTTGAAGCCGATGCAGGGCAAGCTGCTGGCGGGTGCGGATGAGGCTACCCCCACTCTGGATTTATCGGTCGTTGTGGCGAAGACGACGGAAATCGTGGTGCAGCAGACCATCGACATCCCACGTATTGCCGTAGTGCCCAAAGGCGAGGTGACGACAGGTTTTCATCCGTTCACGCTGGATGTGAGTCAGCTTTACCTGCAGCCGAGTAAGCGCGAGATTGTCGGCCAGATGCTGCGTACCAATGAGCAGTTTACGCTGGCGGCGGAGATCGGATTGAAGGAGCAGCGTCCGGAAGACTATATTGTTCATGCGCTGGTGGATTTCGACGATATCGATTACTTTACCCACGCCGGATTGCTCTACGACCTCGCAGGGCAGATGGTGCAGCATTTGCGCAGCTATCTGTCAGAGGACGAGGCCACCAGCATTCTGGATCGGGATCGCCGCTTGATTGCGCGGGAAATTCACGCCCAGATGATGGCCCACTTCTGGGAGAAGGCAACGGATTATGAGGTGCAAGTCAGTCGCGGTTTTACGGAACTCAAGCCTTGCAACTACACGGCTGTGGCGGATCAGACACCGCGCCATTTTCGCGAAACCGTGGAGGATGTGGGACGCATCAAGCAGATGTTGTTCGGCGGATTTACCAAGTGTCTGTACCCGCTGCAGAAGTTTGATTCGGATACGGAGCGCCGCTTTGCTATCATCCTGGAGCGCGATGCCAGCAAGTGGTTCAAGCCTGCCAAAGGGCAGTTTCAGCTTTACTATAAGTTGGGTACCGAACAACCAGAGTACGTTCCCGATTTCGTGGTGGAGATGGATTCATTCATTCTGATGGTCGAGACCAAGGCTCGTGCAGACATCGGTACGCAAGAAGTGCAGGCCAAGGCAGCTCCTGCCATGCAATGGTGCAGGCATGCTTCTGAACATGCGAAGAGTATCGGGACCAAGCCCTGGAAGTATCTGCTGATGCCTCATGATGAGATCAATGAATCGAAGCAGCTTGCTGATTTTTTTCGCTTTGAAATGAAAGTGTGATTACAGTGCGTTCCCGCGATTCTGTTACGATTTCATAAGTTATATATCTATTTGGAGTAATATTTATTTGCAGTAAATTTAAAACGGTAAGCTGGCATAAGCGCAGCAGGTACTAAACAAAAATGGAGAAAACCATGGCAGATACCAAACAAGATAAAACTACAGAAGCTGCTTTTCTGGGAGAGCTATACGCTTTTCGTAATGCCTTGAAACTAGCCCATTGGTCTATTACGGGCAAGGGAAGTTATGAAACACATATATCCTTAGATCAGGCAATTGATTCGCTCGTTGATGTTACAGATCGCCTTGTAGAAACTACTTATGCTTTGAGAGGGACCTTGGATATCGTCATACCTGAGACTAAACGACCTAAGGATTGCATCAAATATGCAGAGAGTTTTTATAAGTATGTTGAAGAGGCAAGGAAACGGTTATTTCCTGAATCCTTTTCGCAATCAATTATTGATGATGTACAAGAAACTATCCAGCAATTGCTGTTCCGTTTGAAAAGGTTGGAGTAATCATTTCTCAACACTTTACGCTTACTATTCTGAAGTGGCGTATAGGAAAGTGTCGATTATTTACTGTCAGTCAGTAGCTTTTCTATACGTTCCGCAGCGTATAACACCCCATTTTCAGTTGCCATAGCTTGTCCCAGTGCCCTCTGCACGCTGGACTGTATCGGGACGTTCAGCGAAGGCGATCATGCGTGACAGGTCATGCAGATTAATCTTGTCATGAGGCACATAGTCCGGCGCGACACCAGCCAGGGATAATCTTTTTGCCCAAAAGAACTGATCTCCTGTAAAAGGGATGACGATCGAGGGGACACCAGCTCGTGATGCGGTGTGTGTCGTACCTGCGCCGCCATGGTGAATCACCATCGACGTTCTCTGAAATAGCCAGTTGTATGGTGTGGATCCGATCACAAAAAAATTGTCTGGCAATGAGGTCGGGTCGATACCGCTCCAGCCTGGAAAGAACAAGGCGCGGCGTCCGTCGATAGCTTTGACGACGGTTGCAAGCAGTTTGTCTTTATCGAAGCCACCCATGCTGCCAAAGCCGACGTAGATTGGCGGTTCACCTGCCGAAAGAAACTCGGTTAATGGGGCAGGAGGCTTCCACGTTTCGGATTCAACCGACCATGCACCGCAGATTTCCCAGATATCGGGCCAGTCCGCAGGTTGTGGCACGAGATGACGCGAAATACCGAAGAGAATCGGATAATCCCGCCACATCTGCTTGCGCGGGGTTTGCCCTAACTGATGACGCGCGGCATTGATTCCCTTGCGGAACAATTGCCATATCAGTGCATTGACTGCCTGATGGCTGAGCCGATTGAGCCAGCCCGGCATTTTCCAGGGAGGAAGCAAGGGAGAAGGAAATGCAGTGGTCGGAGACAGAGGCCAAAGACCAAGCCCGATGGCAGGAATGTGCAAGTGCTCTGCAACAGACAGGCCCACGTAACTCGTAATGCCTGAAAACAGCAAGGCATCAGCAGAATGAGATTGTTCCGCTGCATCTTGCATCCAGGATGTGGTGTTGTCGTTGGCGATCTGGGCAACAGCTTTTGACATGCGCGTTACATCACTACCGTCTTGCATCAGTTTTGCCAGTGCGCCTCCAGGGCCAACGGTTGCTTTCATGTCACCAGCCAGAGTGAAGGTGGGAATACCTTGAGCCTGTGCAGTGGAGAGAGTGGATCTATCGGCAAATAACTGAACGCCATGGCCTCGATCCAATAAACCACGGCACAGCCCGACCAAGGGGCGTGTATCTCCTTCCGTTCCATACGTTACAACAGAAAATTGCATGGCAGTATATGTGGTTTGATAGTGTGGATACTTCCTAAATCATATTGGATATGTGACGGTTGATGCGAATACGCCTTCATCAGTCGAGGAATTTTGTGACGGGGTAGGTCACCCTCTCAGGTGGCTGCACAGAGGCACTTTCCGCCAAATGAGCAATTTCTATTTTGTTATGCCTCATCAGGTGAAAAACAGTTTCACCGTGCATCAGCAGGTAATCAGAAATGATGCGACGATGGCAGCGCCACCAGACAGCCTCCGAACACATGATTGCACATCTGCGTTTTCGTCCCAGAGCGATCAGTTTGGCAAGGCCATGATGAAAAGTATCAGTTAGTGCGTAATCAGCATAATTATGAAAGCTCTGATTTTCCCAGAAACCGTTTACATCGGGCGGCACCGTTTTAGACCTGGCGCGTAAACCACCCAGCTGCGGGATGTGTTCGTAGCTGATTCGGAATGCAGCCAAGCTGTCGGGAAATGTCTCCTGGTTATATTGCGGATTGGTTCGTGACCGTGTAACGGTGCGTACATCTACAATTTGCTCCACTTCTGCTGCATGCAGTAACCCGATGAACTCTTCCAGCGTGCGGGTAGAGTGCCCGATGGTGTAAAAGGGCAGATTCATTTTTCCGGTCAACCGGCGAGTGCTTTGCTGGATACTATTATTTCTTGCCTGCTATTGCGAAATAGCTCGTCATGAGGTTCCGGTAATTCGGAATATGATTGGAGAAGAGCTCCCCAAGTCCTTCGATATCGTTACGCCAGTCACGATGCAGTTCACAGGCCATGGCAAACCAGTTGATCAACTGTACACCGGCTGCCTGCATCCGTAACCAGGCAGTATGGCGGGTTACTTCGTTGAAAGTACCCGAAGCGTCGGTAATGATGAATACTTCATAACCCTGCTCCAATGCTGACAAGGCTGGAAAAGCCACACAGACTTCGGTAACGACGCCGGCGATGATGAGTTGTTTACGTCCGGTGTTCTTCACCGCATTGACGAAATCTTCATTATCCCAGGCGTTAATATTGCCGGGCCGGGCAATGTAGGGAGCATTTGGGAACATTTCTTTCAGCTCTGGTACGAGTGGCCCGTTCGGACCTTCTTCGAAGCTGGTAGTAAGGATAGTGGGTAATTTGAAATACTTGCCACATGCACCGACAGCCAGAACGTTGTTCTTGAACTCGCTCGGTCCAAAGTCCTGGACTAATGAGATCAGACCTGCCTGGTGGTCTACCAGTAACAGTGCTGCGTCATCTTTGGAAAGGCGGCTGTATTTGAATGGTTTGCTCATGATTAAATTTCTCCGTAGTTGATGGTCCGAAATGAGTTAATTCTAATTCCAACACCAGGGCAATATCTAGCCTGGCAGATCAGTGTTGTTGCTGGGCAATCAAGGCCCGGTATTCGAGCGCCTGTTTGTCGCGCCCGATGGCTGCAACGGCGACTGTTTTACCTCCTGTTTTGTAACTGATCAGGCAGTCATACGCAGCCATATCACCTTCGATTTCAAGTGTATCCCATGGTCCTGCATAGCCGACGTAACGGATCGAAATATCGTAATGGGCACTCCAGAAGAAAGGGATATCCCGAAAAGCAGTACGTGTTCCGAGTATGTTTTCTGCCGCTACCTGTCCATGCCGTTCGGCAAGTACCCAGTGTTCGATTCGTTGTGTTTTGCCACTGGCTTCATCACGCCAGCGTGCGACATCACCTGCTGCAAAGATGCTGGGTATGCTGGTTTCGAGGTACTCATTCACCAGGATACCGTTATCGACGGTGATACCAGCTTCTTCCGCTAGCGATATACATGGTCTGACACCGACTCCGATGATGACAAGATCGGCCATCAGTTCGCTGCCGTTGCTCAGTACGACCTTGTGTGGCTCGATACGAGCAAGAGAGGTATCCATGTGGAACTGTACACCATGCTGTTCATGGAGATTGCGAACGAAATCACCCGGTTCAGAGCCAAGTATTTTTTCCAGCGGGTGTTTGTCCAGCGAAACCACGTGCACATCCAGTTCCCGTGCACGCAAGGCTGCAGCCGCTTCCAGACCGATGAATCCGGATCCCAGTATAACCGCGGCTTTGGCATGCTTTGCCCGTTCGATGATGGCGCGGCTGTCGGCCAATGTACGCAGGGTGAAGACATGACTTTGATCTGCCCCCGGAATCGGTAACCGTACCGGTTCGGCGCCGGTTGCCAGCAGCAGGCGATCAAACGGGAAGATGCGGCCGTCATCAGTCGTGACGGTATGCTCGGTGGTATCGATTTTTGTTACCGTCGTGTGAAGCTGAAGGTCGATACGGTTGCGCACGTAGAAATCATCAGATTTCAGGGGAATCCATTCTTCCGGTGCATTGCCGGCGAGGTAATCTTTTGACAGATTGGGGCGGTCGCAGGGCGCATCGGAGTCTTCACTCAGCATGGTGAGTTGTCCCTGATAGCCGCGTCGGCGCAGCATTTCCGCGCAGGCAAAACCCGCAGCACCGCCACCGATGATAACAACACTGGCTGGCTGGTTTGCTGCCGTGGCGGGTATAGATCGGGGTTTTTGTGTGATTTTGTCCCGCACGACGATTCGGTTTCCCTCACGCTCAACCTGCCAGCATGGTAAGGGATCAAATGCGGGCGCACCGAGTGCTTCACCGCTGCGCAGTGAGAAACAGGCATGGTGCCAGGGACAGCGCACCGTTTCACCGACAACCAATCCTTCCGTCAGTGGAGCACCATAGTGTGTACAGGTTGCGCCGACGGCTGTTATTTCATCACCGATGCGGGCAAGAATGACAGGTTCGTCTCCTACATGCCCGCGCAGCAGGGGTTGATTGCCAAAATCCGAGAGGGAAATACCTTGTGTCAGGTCAGGGCCTGCTTCTTCAGATAAATATGAAGTCATTGCGATCCTCCTTTTTGAAACCGGTTGGCGTGAATAGCTGCGGTTCAATATGCGATGCCTGAAAGACCACAACTACTGCACAGCTATTCATAGCATAGCACGAGGTCATTTCATTCGCAGGGTATCACCATCGTATTTCCGGGATGAATCAGCCCTGCAACAGAGCAGGTTTGATTGTGGATTTATGATGAGCGGGTAGCAGTAACGGGCAGGTTGTCAGTTAGATGCCACCCTCGAAACCGATTTGCCGCCAGGCTTCGTAAATGATGACTGCTGCCGCATTGGAGAGATTCAGACTGCGGGAAGCGGGAAGCATGGGGATACGGATGCGGCGACCCTGCGGGAAGCTTTCCAGCACTTCGGTGGGTAATCCGCGGGTTTCAGAGCCGAACAGGAACACATCATTGCCTGTATAAGCCACCTTACCATGGTGCTGAGTTGCCCGGGTGGTGACAGCAAAGATGCGGCATCCATCCATGAGCTTCAGGCAGGATGCCAAATCTTCATGCACGGTAAGGCGGGCCCATTCGTGGTAATCCAGGCCGGCGCGCCGTAGTTGCCGGTCACTCAGATCGAACCCCAGTGGCTGGATCAGGTGTAGTTGTGCGCCGGTGTTGGCGCACAGACGGATGATGTTGCCAGTGTTGGGGGGAATTTCGGGCTGGTGGAGAATGATCTGGAGCATACGGGTTAGTTTTAAGGCTCGATCGGCTGACCGGTTTCGTTATTCCCGGGAAGGTCAGTTGCTCTTCTTGCGGCTGGGGTGCCCGGAAATGCTCTAGCGATTACCCAGGCGCGGACATCGGTCGCTCCCTGTCGGCGTATGATTTTGGCCAGTTCATTCAGGGTGGCGCCGCTGGTCATGACATCATCCACAATGGCGACCTGTTTTCCGGAAAAATCCCGATTGCAGGTAAAGGCATTGCGGACATTCTGCGGACGGTTTTTCCACGGCAGCTCAGTTTGCGAAGGTGTGCTGCGGATGCGTGTACAGGCGGCGGACAGCAATTCGACTCCCGTTTGCTTGCATAAATGACGGCCGATTTCGAGTGCCTGGTTGAATCCTCTTTCCCGCAGTCTGGCCGGGTGAAGCGGTACCGGGATGATGTAATCAGGCAGGGGATCATTCCGGAGTCTGCCCAGCAGCAAACTGGCCAATATCGGTGCCAGTGGCAGATCGGAGCGGTATTTCAATGCCTGCACCAGAGCATCTACCGGGAAGGTATAGCGCAAAGCGGCTCGGACATGGCTCCAGGCCGGCGGATTGCGCAGGCAGGTACCACAAATTTCCGGTGAAGTCATCGGTAACAGGCAGGACGGGCAGTGTACTGGCGGCAATCCGGGAAGATCCCGCAGACAGGCATTGCAGATATCCTGATGATCAGGTGCCTGGCACAATACACAGTGTTTATGACTGAACAGTTGTTCAGAATTTAATCGCCTGTTTAATATTAGAGAGGAAAGAATTGACAACTCGAGTGTTATCCGTGATGATTTCGCGCTATTCATTATAACTTGGAGCAGGCTCTTGCCGAGAATGATCATGGAATCCGTAACCAGTCCAATTTCTGAAAAACAGTGCGGATGTGCACAGGCTCACCTTGATTCGGCAACACAGCAGGGATCATCATTGTCATTGCGCTGGTCGATCGCAGCGATCGAATCGCTGCTGGATCTGCCGTTTTCTGATCTGATTTTTCAGGCACAGACGGTGCATCGCGAGCATCACGCCGCTAATGCTGTGCAACTGTCCACGCTGATTTCTGTAAAAACCGGTGGATGTTCAGAGGATTGTGCCTATTGTCCGCAGGCGGCGCGTTACCATACCGGGGTGGAGAATCAGGCGATTCTGTCGCGTGAGGAAGTCGTGGCAGCAGCTACCCAGGCTAAGGAAAGCGGTGCCACCCGTTTTTGTATGGGGGCGGCATGGCGCGGACCGAAGCAGCGCGATATCGAGTACATGACCGAAGTCATCAGTGCAGTCAAGGCATTGGGGATGGAGACCTGTGCCACCCTGGGTATCCTCAAGCCGGGCCAGGCTGCTCAACTCAAACAGGCGGGACTGGATTACTACAATCACAATCTTGATACTGCCCCCGAGTTTTACGGTGAAATCATTACCACACGTGACTATCAGGATCGGTTGGATACACTGGAGGAAGTGCGCAGCGCCGATATCAACGTGTGTTGTGGGGGTATCGTCGGCCTGGGGGAATCACGCATGGCCCGGGCAGGATTGATTGTGCAACTGGCCAATCTCGATCCTTATCCCGAATCGGTACCAATCAATTATCTGGTTCAAGTAGAGGGTACCCCTTTATATGGCACGCCCGAACTTGATCCGTTCGAATTCGTCCGTACCATTGCAGCAGCACGTATTACCATGCCCAAAGCAATGGTCAGACTTTCCGCCGGTCGTCGGCAAATGCCGGAAGCCATCCAGGCACTGTGTTTTCTGGCGGGCGCCAATTCCATCTTCTATGGCGATAAATTGCTGACGACGGGTAACCCGGATACGGAAAAAGATCTGGCGTTGTTTGAAAAACTGGGGCTGCATGCATTGTAGTCGGTGTGCAGGGTAGTCGTATGCTGGCGGATCTGAGCGAAGCGTTACGGGAGCGCCAGCAGGGAGGGCTGTACCGTTCGCGTCCGGTGCTTGAAGGGCCGCAATCTCCGCATGTTACTATCGATGGCAGGGATTTTCTGGCTTTTTGCAGTAACGATTATCTGGGGTTGGCCAATCACCGGGCCCTGATCGAAGCTGCAGCGGAAGGTGCGCGGCGTTATGGTGTTGGCTCAGGCGCTTCTCACCTGATCAGCGGTCATTTTCGTGCACATCATGAACTGGAGGAGGCGCTGGCAGCGTTTGTCGATCTACCGCGTGCATTGCTGTTTTCTACTGGGTACATGGCCAATATGGCGGTGGTAACTGCACTGGCAGGCCGGGGAGATGCGATCTTTGCAGATCGTCTCAATCATGCTTCACTCAATGATGCTGCTTTGCTTTCTCGCGCCCGTTTCATTCGTTACCCGCATCTCGATCTCGATACCCTGGCACAGCAGCTGGAAACGACAAAAGCCCGGCGCCGGCTGGTTGTCACTGATGCGGTATTCAGCATGGATGGTGATATGGCACCGGTTGCTGAGCTGCTGACATTGTGTCAGCGCTTTGATGCCTGGCTGCTGCTGGATGATGCGCATGGATTCGGGGTGCTGGGGGAACAAGGCAAAGGCAGTCCGTATCATTCACAGAGGATGGAACGGGATACACCCCATCTGATTTACATGGCTACGTTGGGTAAGGCGGCAGGGGTATCCGGTGCTTTCGTAGCGGCACAAGCCCCTGTCGTTGAGACACTTATCCAGCATGGCCGCACCTATGGCTATACTACGGCAGCACCACCTTTGCTGGCGCATACCTTACTGACCAGCCTGCAACTGATCAGCAAGGAGAGCGGGCGGCGAGAACGACTTGTTTTGCTAATCGAGCGATTGCGGCAGAGATTGCACTCCCTTCCCTGGTCATTATTGCCGTCTGAAACACCGATACAGCCCTTGCTGGTGGGTGAAAGTCAGGAAGCTGTCCGGCTGGATCTGGCATTGCGTGAGCGTGGTATCTGGGTGCCGGCTATCCGACCGCCGACTGTACCGCAAGGTATGGCGCGATTGCGTATCAGTTTGTCTGCCGCGCATACCGAAGCGGATGTCGATCGATTGGGTGCAGCTTTGTATGATCTGGCCAGATACTGACATGGCCCGGATACATATCGAGACGACCGGAAATGGTCCTGATCTGGTGATGTTGCATGGCTGGGCCATGCACAGTGGTGTGTGGGATGGCGTGGCGGAATCGTTGGCGCAGCGCTTCCGGCTGCATCGGATTGATTTGCCGGGGCATGGTGCCAGTCGTGATTGTGCGCTGGATTCACTGGACCAGATGACCGAAGTGATTGCAGACTGTTTGCCCGATCGTTATAGCGTGTGTGGCTGGTCGCTCGGAGGTCAGGTAGCGATCAAGCTGGCATTGCAGGTGCCGGAACGTGTCCAGCAACTGGTACTGGTTGCCGGTACCCCTTGTTTTGTCAGGCGCGCAGACTGGCCATGGGGAATGGAAGCCTCCACTCTGGTGCTGTTCATGGAAAACCTGGCGCGCGATTATATCCAGACGCTCAACCGTTTTCTGACCCTGCAAGTCAGCGGCAGTGAGGATCAAGCCCGGGTATTGGCGTGGTTGCGTAAGAGCATTTTACGTGACCAGCCGCCAACACCGGCAACACTTCAGGCAGGATTGAAAATTTTGCAGACCAGTGATTTGAGAGCTGAATTGAATCGGATCAGTCAGCCTGTACTGCTGATCCACGGCCAGAACGATGTCATCACTCCGGCCGGTGCAGCAGACTGGATGCAGCAACATTTGTCCCGGGCGCGGCTGGTACTGTTTCCCCATTGCGGCCATGCGCCGTTTCTTTCTTTTCCTGAACAATTCGTGAGTTGTTTCGATGCATTATGATCATGTACTCGACAAGCGCATGCTGCGTCGATCGTTCGAGCAGGCAGCAGCCGATTATGACCAGTCTGCCGTGCTGCAGCGGGAGATATGTGACCGCATGCTGTCCCGTCTGGAATACATCAAATATGTTCCTGCCAGAATACTTGATGCAGGCAGCGGAACCGGTTACGGTACGCGCAAGCTGATTGAACGTTATTCTGCAGCAGAAATCATGCCGATGGATATTGCGCTGACGATGCATCGCTGTGCACGCACGGCAATCTCGGAACAAATACCGGGCTGGCAGCGCTGGCTGCCATTCAGGCGTCATCAGCCCAGGAGTTATATTTGTGCGGATATCGAGCAATTACCTTTGCGCGAAGCCAGTATCGGGATGATCTGGTCCAATCTGGCGATCCAGTGGTGCAATGATCTGAGGCAAACATTCGCGGAAGCCTATCGTGTGCTGGAGAACGGCGGCCTGCTGATGTTCAGCACATTCGGACCGGATACATTGAAGGAATTGCGGCAGGCTTTCAAGTCAGCGGACTCATTCAGCCATGTCAATCGTTTTACTGATATGCACGATATCGGTGACATGCTGGTGAATTGTGGTTTTTCATTACCAGTCATGGATATGGAATACATCACGCTGACTTATGAGGATGTCAGGGATGTGATGCACGATCTCAAGGCGATTGGTGCCCGCAACGTGACACAAGGGCGCAGACGCGGATTGACCGGTAAAGCAGCGTGGCAGCAGGTGATCAATCGGTATGAGGCGTTGCGCCAGGACGGCAGGCTGCCGGCTACTTATGAAGTGGTTTATGGCCATGCCTGGAAACCGGAATCGCGCCAGATCCAGTTGAAACCAGAGACACGGCGCAAGCTTGGTCTGGAGCCGTAATGATACCCGCCGGATTTTTTGTCACTGGCACCGATACCGGAATCGGTAAAACTGTGGTGAGCTGTGCCCTGCTGCACGCTTTCTCGGCTGCAGGTCGTACGGTGATCGGGATGAAACCGGTAGCGGCAGGCTGTGAAAACGGGCACTGGCAGGATGTGGAAAATCTAAAGAAAGCCAGCAATGTCAGCATGCCGCAATCGCTGATCAATCCCTATGCCTTTGTAGAACCGATTGCGCCGCATATCGCTGCTCGACAGGAAGGTGTCGTTATCGACCTGGGGATGATTCGGCGGATTTGTGAACAGCTGCAGGCGGCAGCAGAAGTAACGATAGTCGAAGGGGTTGGAGGTTTTCGGGTGCCATTGTCGTCATCAGACGCGCCGAATGACCGCTACGACACCAGCGATCTCGCCAGGATACTGGGATTGCCGGTAATTCTGGTGGTGGGTATGCGGTTGGGTTGTCTCAATCATGCGTTACTGACAGCCCGTGCGATTGAATCAGCCGGATTGAGACTGGCAGGCTGGGTAGCGAATACCATTGATCTGGAAATGCTGCAACCGGCGGCAAATTTGCAGACCCTGACTGAGTGGCTCGATTGCCCATTGCTGGGTGTTTTACCATTTCAGGAACAACTTGATATGCGGCAGCTTGCCGGGCTGATCGATTTATCTCGACTGGAGTCAAGCTGGAATTGTATAACCTGATTTACAGTATCAGTTTAAGTTTCTCGGTGGCCTTGACGAGTTCGGCTAGAATGCCGGCTTCCCAAGCCGAATGACCGGCGTCATTGACTACGATATAGTCGGCCTGCGGCCAAGCCAGGTGCAAATCATG
Organism: Nitrosomonas sp.; assembly: GCF_040256045.1. Taxonomy (GTDB): domain Bacteria; phylum Pseudomonadota; class Gammaproteobacteria; order Burkholderiales; family Nitrosomonadaceae; genus Nitrosomonas. The sequence goes on along the minus strand of NZ_JBDZWD010000008.1, from coordinate 31,044 downwards.
CGCGCTGACGATCGGACAGACAGCATCGTAACGTCCCTGTACGATGACACCGGGCAGATGGTGAATCTTGTGTATATTTTCCAGTAGACTGTTTTCCGGCAGAAAGATATTGTTCCTGAAATAATGTGCTTCTATTTTTGCCAGACCGAGCGCGACCGTATCACTGGTGAAATAATCGACTGTGTCAGGATTGGGCAGCAGGGTTGAGCAGCTTCCTTCGTAGTGCCCCCATGCTTTCGCCGCTGGCATGTGAACAGCAGGGTCGGGATCCATCAGCAAACGATAGTAAGAAGAAAGAATGTCGCATTGTTCGATTGATGAGAGGCGGGCGACAAATTCGCGCCAGACTTCTGGGAAAAAGTTGCGCAAGCCGTACAAGAACCAGTTGATTTCACCGGGGCGGCAAAGAAAAATGCCGCGTAAGATGAATCCCATGCAGCGATCAGGATGAGCCTCGCCATAGGCGAGTGCCAGTGTGCTGCCCCAGGATCCGCCAAAAATCAGCCATTGTTCGATACCGAGATATCGTCGCAAGGTTTCGATATCCTCGATGAGCAGCGGAGTAGTGTTTTCTCTGGTCTCACCCAGAGGTAGTGAACGCCCGGCGCCACGCTGGTCGAAAATGACGATCCGATAACAGGCAGGGTCAAAGAAACGTCGATGAGCAGGTGTGGCGCCCGCTCCCGGCCCACCGTGAAGGAATAAGACGGGGATACCGTTCCGATTACCTGATTGCTCCCAGTACATGGTGTGAGTATCGTCCAGCGGAAGCATGCCGTGATCATAAGGTTCAACAGGGGGGAAAAGCCCGGTATGTGTCATGGTGTATTGTGCAGATGGGTTATAAGGGAAGCACAGGTTATAGCTGTGCGATGCTATTTTAGCACTGTGGCATATCAGGATTGTATCCGGTAGTTTAGCCGAATTACCAGTTAGACTGGTATGACGTTACCAGTCGAATAAAATAGTTCGCAGGAATCTCGTATCTTGTGTACTGTCTGGTAGACCAAAACTTGGAAAGGTAAAACAGGAGTGGAAGGATTGATGCTGGTAAAAATCTGGGCAAGGTAAATTGCCAGTGGACGAAATTGTTTCACAGGGCTCTCAACCGTCGAGACTGGGTTTGGTTCTGACTGGAGGTGGTGCGCGAGCCGCTTATCAGATTGGCGTGCTGCGCGCAATTGCCGAGATATTGCCTCCGCACGCTTGCAGCCCTTTTCCGGTTGTCTGTGGTACCTCCGCCGGCGCAATCAATGCTGCTGGTCTTGCCATGGCTGCAACCCATTTTTCTACGGGGATCAAGCGACTGGAAGCAGTATGGAGCAATCTCCATACTGCCCAGATCTATCGCTCTGATTTGATCGGGGTGCTGCATAATGCGTTGCGTTATTTTGGTTCGATCGTGTCGAGCAGAATGGCGGGTAAGCCTGTTTCGCTGTTGGACAACACCCCGCTTAGACAGCTGCTAGCTTGTCATTTGCCCTTCAGGGGGATACGCAGGAGCATTCATGCAGGGGCATTGCACGCACTAGGAATAACGGCCTGGGGGTATGCATCCGGGCAGTCAGTTACTTTTTATCAGGCTAATCCCAGCGTTATTCCCTGGAAGCGTGCGCAACGCATTGGTGTTCCTTCACGTATTGGTATGCAACATCTGGTGGCATCTGCTTCAATTCCATTTATTTTTCCGGCAATCCGGGTCAATCGTGAGTATTTTGGTGATGGTTCCATGCGGCAGCTTGCACCGCTTAGTCCCGCATTGCATCTCGGTGCAGACCGCTTACTGGTGATTGGTGTGAACGAGAAAAAGGAAACAGATTGCGAACGTGTCAAGGTGACCGGATATCCGCCGCTGGCGCAGATTGCCGGGCATGTGATGAATAGTATTTTCGTCGATACCCTGGATGGTGATCTTGAGCGTTTGCAGCGTATCAATCAGACATTGAGTCTGATTCCTGAGACACAAATGGAAAGCATTTCTGCGCTGCGTACGGTGGATTGTATGGTGATTACACCCAGCGAAAGGATCGATGAGCTGACGCAAGCGTATGCCAGCAGTTTGCCGCGCCCAATCCGCTACTTTTTCCATGCTGCTGGGGCAATGGGTCCGAAGGGTTCTGCCATGCTCAGTTATGTATTGTTTGAGGCTCCTTTTTGCCGGGCCCTGATCGATCTGGGCTACCGGGACACCTTGCGTCAGCGGGATGAGGTATTTGCATTTATTTCCGAGCGACAGGAGTAGAAAATATGGAAGTGACTGATCCACAGTTCTGGATTGCCGTTTTTCAGATCATTGCCATCGATATTGCTTTGGGTGCGGATAATGCCGTGGTAATTGCGCTGGCATGCCGGAATCTGCCGGAGAATAAACGTAATCAGGGGATATTCTGGGGAACGGCGGGGGCGATCGTTATACGAATCCTGCTGGTCTTTTTTGCGCTCCAGCTGTTGGCGTTGCCTTATCTGAAAATTATTGGTGGTTTGTTGTTGCTGTGGATCGGCGTTAAACTGCTATTGCCGGAGCCTGCCAGCGAAAGCGGGCCGGTTGTGAAAGGGGGAGCGACGACCCTGCCGGGCGTGATCAGAACCATCATCATCGCCGATACGGTGATGAGTCTGGATAATGTCATGGGAATTGCCGGTGCAGCCAGAGACAGTCTTACGCTGGTAATATTCGGTCTTTTATTCAGCGTTCCTATCATCATCTGGGGTAGCAAACTGGTGATGAAATGGATTGAGCGTTTTCCTGTCATTGTTGTCATCGGTGCCGGTTTACTCGGCTGGATTGCCGGTGATTTGCTCACAGGTGATACGGTTAGTCAGGAATGGGTTGCAACACGGGCTGTCTATCTGCAATGGCTGGTGCCGGCAGCCTGTTCGCTGCTGGTGATCGGGATCGGAAAATGGCTAACGATCCGGATACAGAAAAAAGCGCAAATGTCCATGGATTTACTGGGAAAAGATTGAAACGGATCATCCGGCGGAGCAGGCAATGATGTAACGGGCTGTGACCTTGCACCGAAGTATAGTCTGTGATGAAACACACGTGAAAGAGAGGCGCTTTATGTTAAAAATGTTACTGCCGATCGATGGTTCTGAAGCTTCCGGACGGGCTGTCGAGGAGTTTGTGAAAAGGCTCGACTGGTACCGTGAAAAACCGGAGATTCACCTGCTGAACGTGCGGATGCCGCTGACTGGCAATGTTTCCATGTTTGTCAGCAAGGAAGAGATTGGTGATTATTACCGTGAGGAAGGTCTTAGAAATCTGCAACAGGCCCGCGGCTATCTGGAAGAAAAAGGGGTTGCCTATCGGCACCATATCGTCGTGGGGGAGGTGGTGACGATGATCCTGCAATTTGCCGAGGAGATACAGTGTGACCAGATCGTTATCGGTCCGCGCGGGTTGGGTGCGGTCAAGGGTTTATTGCTCGGTTCAGTTGCCAGCAAACTGATTCAACTTTCGACTGTTCCGGTTTTGTTGCTCAAATAGCGGGAATCAGCCGTAATCCTCCATCTGTTAAAGCAAATGATCTGTTGGCGGTTGCTATTAAATCCGGGGTGGAGGGTTCATAAACTTGAAATTGAAGGTATTGGGCTGTAGCGGTGGAATCGGGAGTAATTCTCATACCACTGCAATGCTGCTGGACGAGGATATTCTGATCGATGCCGGTACCGGAGTCGGCACGCTCGCTCTGGATGATCTGCTGAAAATCGATCATGTATTTGTCACGCATTCCCATCTGGATCATATTGCCTTTATTCCTTTTCTGGTCGATACGACTGGCAGTCTGCGTGAGCGTCCGCTGACTGTGCACGCTTTGCCAGCGACGCTGGAATGTCTGCAGCAGCATATCTTCAACTGGCATGTGTGGCCGGATTTTTCCCGTATCCCTGATACCGTTCATCCGTATATGCGTTACCAGCCATTTGCGGTGGGTGAGACTATAGTACTGGGTTCGCGCAGGATCACACCGCTGCCTGCTTATCATGCCATTCCGGCTGCGGGCTTTCAGCTCGATTCCGGTCAGGCCAGTCTGGTATTTACCGGCGATACCACTGCCAATGATGAATTGTGGGAAGCCATCAACCGGATTACCAACCTGCGCTATCTGATCATCGAGTCTGCTTTTAGTGATATCAAACATGATATCGCGAGGCGTTCCGGGCATTTCTATCCTGCCTTGCTCGCAGATGAACTGAATAAACTGCAACACGATGCCGAAATATACATTACCCATCTGCGTCAGGGTGAAGCTGAACTGACTATGCAGGAAATTCTTGCCAGTGTCAGCCGTTTTGATCTGCGCAGGTTGATGAGTAATCAGATATTTGAATTCTAGGATAGAGTGAACATGGGCATATTTCTGACTTCTGAAGCTGGTTCCGGCATTGTATCGGATACTCAAATACCGCCGAATTCTGACGGGCGTTTGCAATCTGTGATTGACCGGATTCAGGCGGCAGGAAATGTTGATGAAATCATATTTGAAACGAGTCGGGACATCTGCGAGATTTTCAACGCGGATCGCCTTACGATGTATACCCTCGATAATGATAAAACCAGTCTTACGGCACGCGTTAAAATCGGCCTGGATTCCTGGCAGAATTTGAAACTGCCTATCAACGAACATAGTATTGCCGGTTTTGTGGGGCTCCACAAGAGAGTCGTCAATTTCGGGGATGTTTATGATCGGTGTGAGCTCAGGGAGCAGGGGGAATATCTGCGTTTTTTGCAGGAAGTGGATAAGCGGACCGGTTACCGGACCAAACAGATGCTTGTGGCACCGATTCTGAATGCCGGTGATAACGATCTGCTGGGTGTGATGCAGCTCATCAATAACAAGGCCGATGAACCTTTCTCACAAAAGGTTGTGGATGAGTTGGGTGAAATCTGTCAGGTGCTGGCAGTTGCGCTCAGACGGCGCCAAATGCAGCAGTTACTGGGTCGAACCCGTTATGACCAGTTGATCATCAACGCTTTGATCAGCGCTAATGAATTTGAGCTGGCAAGCAGGCGGGCGCGTGAAACAGGTCATGATCTGGAAGATGTGTTGATCGATGAATTCGGTATCAGTGTGACACAGGTGGGAGAGGCACTGGCTGTCTTCTTTGGCGTGAGATACGAACGATACCGACCGGATCGGATCAAGCCGATGGATCTGCTCAAGAATCTCAAGCGAGAATTTGTCGAGAGCAACAGTTGGCTGCCGATTGATGATGGAACTGAAGGGCTGATGGTCCTGACTCTGGATCCCGAACGTATCAGGGCGTTACGTATCGTCAACCAGATTTTTCCAAAGCGCAGGATCATCTACACGGTTTGTACCCGGCGCGAATTTCAGGCCATGCTGGATCTGTTTTATGGCAGCAATGAAACCGAGAATCTTGGTGGAAGCATCGATGAAATGCTTTCCAATCTAGGTGAGGGTGATGGCGGAGAAGAAAGCAGAGAAACTGAAACGGATGAAGCTTCCGCTGCTGCGGATAACGAGCTGGTCAAGCTGGTCAACCGCATCATCATGGACGCCTATAAAACAGGCGCTTCTGATATTCATGTCGAACCTTTACCAGGTAAGGGGAAAACCAGTATTCGCTTTCGCAAGGATGGCTCACTGATGCCTTATATCGAAATTCCTGCCAGTTACCGCAATCCGCTGGTCACTCGTATCAAGATCATGTGTGATCTTGATATTTCAGAAAAACGCAAACCGCAGGATGGCAAGATTAAATTTCGCAAATTCGCCCCCCTTGATATCGAGCTTCGGGTCGCGACGATTCCTTCTGCTGGTGGTGTGGAAGACGTGGTGATGCGTATTCTGGCTGCTGGGGAACCGATTCCGCTGGAGAAAATGGGATTTACCCCCTTCAACCTGGAACGACTGAAATCGATCATCAGTAAACCTTACGGACTGTTCTTCGTCTGCGGTCCGACGGGCTCCGGTAAAACAACGACGTTGCATTCCATTCTCAAATACCTGAACCGGCCAGAAACCAAAATCTGGACGGCGGAAGATCCGGTTGAAATTACGCAGAAAGGGTTGCGTCAGGTGCAGATCAACCCTAAAGCCGGCCTGACATTCGCCACGATAATGAAATCCTTTCTGCGGGCAGATCCCGATATCATCATGGTAGGTGAAATGCGGGACAAGGAAACAACCAGTATCGGTATCGAGGCTTCGCTTACCGGGCATCTGGTTTTCGCAACCCTGCATACCAACAGTGCACCCGAATCCATCATCCGTTTGCTGGATATGGGTATGGATCCGTTCAATTTTGCTGATGCCTTACTCGGGATTCTGGCACAACGTCTGGCCAAGCGACTGTGCAAATGTAAGAAACCTCACGTAGCCAGCCGGGAGGAAATTCATGCGCTGCTGACAGAGTATTGTGTAGAACTGAAGAATATCGAGCGCTTCAAGGTTGACCCTAAGGCAGCCTACCGTGAAATCGAATCCCGCTGGGTTCAGCAGTATGGCGATGAAAACGGGCAGATTACCCTGTATGAACCGGTTGGTTGTGACCACTGTACACAAACGGGTTATGCCGGCCGGGTGGGTTTGCATGAATTGCTGACTGCTACCGATGCACTCAAGAAAAATATACAGGAACACGCACGTGTTGCTGAGATGCTGATAACTGCACTGCATGACGGTATGCGCACCCTGAAACAGGACGGGATTGAAAAAGTGTTACAGGGAATTACCGATATTCATCAGGTACGGGCAGTGTGTATCAAATAATGTTGTAGCAGCAGTACTTCGTTAGTATGAATATGCTCTGATCCGGCAATTTCAGTACAACTGGTTTTCATCCTTGCCTTGCTGGTAGCCGAATGTCTGGCCTGTGGATGCCCGAATAACCGGCGTGATTTTCCCCAATTCCTTCTTTTGCTTCTAATAGATTCTGCTAGTCTTGCTGCTGCAGAAGGCATGCTTCGGGATGATGTTCTTCCTGGCTTGCAGTGGTGCTCCCCAGGCAGCCTCTCGGATATCTCCGGGTGATTACGACGATTACAGTGAAGTTTCAGGAGGATGATCATGCAGATTTCAGATGATAAGAAGCGATTGCGGTTGGTCAAATCTTCGACTGCCGGCAAGAAAAAGACCAGAGGGATAGTAAAAAACCGGAATCCAGTGGTTGGCGCGGATGAGTATGGTCAGCAGGTCGAACAGTACGCACGTCGTATCCGGGAGACCAGTGATGTAAACGAAATTATCAATATCCTGGATACTGTGCTGGGGGAAACCCGAAATCTGCGTTACAGCAATGAAATGTACAGTGCGCAGGAGCAGGTGCGAGTCACAGAGAAGCAGATCGAGTTACTCAAACTGGAGCTGGAGCAACTGCGAGAGTTAATACATTACGATCCGATGACCGGCGCGTTCAATCGGCGTGGGCTGGATGCTGTTTATGTGCGAGAGGCAGCGCGTGCTGACCGGAATGAGAATACATTGTGTGCGGTTATGCTTGATCTGGATGATTTCAAGCAAATCAATGATACCCATGGCCATCAGTTTGGTGATGATGTCCTGATTCACTTTGTAAAGATGGCAAAGAAATCATTACGGCCAAGTGACGTGGTCGCCCGCTACGGCGGTGAAGAATTCGTCATACTGTTGCCGGATACTACGTTGGAATCAGCAGTCTGGGTGATGCAACGTCTACAGAATAATTTTTCCAGAAAAGCGTTATCGGATATGGAAGGTAATTCTGTTCTAGTTACCTTTAGTAGTGGCGTTGCTTCTCGACAATTTCACGAAAACCAGAAATCCTTGCTCAAACGTGCAGATGAGGCACTTTACCAGGCCAAACACTCCGGCAAGAGTCGCGTAATGATTACACCTGTTAATGAGTAACGTTTAATGGAGAGTATTTTTCTGGGCAAACAGCCGATTCTGGATCGTAATCAGAATCTGATCGCATACGAACTCCTGTTTCGGACAACAGAAGATAATCAGGCAAAAATTTCAGACGGTTTCCGTGCTTCTGCCAATGTGGTGGTAAATATGTATGGTTACCTGGGAATTCAGCAGGTACTGGGTAATCTGCGTGGGTTTATCAATATCAACCATGAACTACTCATGGACGATACCATTTTGTTGCTGTCCAGTAAACATGTGGTGCTGGAACTGTTGGAAACAGTTTCTGCTACGCCTGAAGTAGTGCAGCGTTGTACCGAGCTGAAACAGATGGGGTATCAGCTTGCACTGGATGATGTGACCCTGATTGACAATAGAATCAGTGCATTGCTTCCAATTGTCAATGTGGTCAAGGTTGATGTGCTGGCCTTGACAGATAGCGAAATCAGCGAATTGATTCAGAAGCTGAAAGCATGGCCGGTTGTCCTACTGGCGGAAAAAGTAGATAATCCAGAACGTGCCAGAATGTGTATGGATCTGGGTTTCGAGATGTTCCAGGGTTATTTTTTTGCTAGGCCGGTCATTGTTTCTGGTGGCAAAATCGAATCCGGTAAATTATCTCTTCTGCGGTTGCTGTCGCTGGTGATGCGTGATGCGAAAATCGATGAAATAGAACAATTGCTCAAGCGCGAACCAGGTTTGAGTTACAGCCTTTTGCGGATGGTTAATTCGGTAGCGGCGGCATTGCCTCAAAAAATCGGCTCAATACGGCAGGCCATCATTGCGATGGGTTACCGGCCCTTGAGAAGGTGGGTTCAGTTGCTGCTGTATGCTGCAGATCCTTCTAGAGAATTGAATGAAGCCAATGCATTGATGCAAACTGCGGCTATCCGTGGAAGACTGATGGAGCTGATTGCAACCATTGATCGCCCGCATGACAAAAATTACCATGATCGGGCTTTCATGATAGGGATAATGTCTTTGCTGGATACACTCTTCGGGATGGAAATTCAGCAGATCGTGGATAAACTGGAAATGCCGGATGAAGTTATTCGTGCCCTCGTGCATCGTGAAGGTCGGCTTGGCTGTAAACTGCGGTTGATTGAAGCAAGAGAAAGAGGAAATGCGGAACAGGTTGAGAAAGCTATGGTGGAGCTCGAATTTCTCGATCAGCCTGATTTGGTAAAAGCAGAGCTCAATGCACTGGATTGGGCTAATCATATCAATCAGCCGGCTTCGTGCTGATTGACATGGGTTATCCGCCGAATTTTTGCTTTGTATGGCAGCTATATGTGGAATGATAATCTCTCAGTCTCATTTGGATTGAGTTGTTGCCAAAATAGTTGCTTCCATTGTAAAAAAATCTGGGTTAGAATCATTCTTAGCTTTATGGATTTGCAGAGGTAAAAAACACATAAGGCAGGTAGTGTCGGGTACCTAGACTTAAAAAGTCGCCGTCGGTTTCCCGCGCGAATGGGAGTTTATCCGAGGCAGGATAAAAAGTTTAATTATTATTAGGAGGATAAAGCATGGGATACGATGATGCAGCGACAACTCAAAGGGAAATCGAGAAAAATGGTGCAGCATGGAAAGTAATTTTGGTTAGCACAGCAGCTTTTATTGTAATCGGTGCTGTGATCTGGTTTGGTGGAATTGGCGGCAAATACTAATATTTATCATTTTTTGTACTATATTCAGGCAACCTGGATTCTACTAGGTCTAGGTTGCCTTACTTTTTGAGAAGCCAGTTCATTAAAATTGGTTGGCCGTTTGTACGGGCTCAGTAAATTTCTCTCCCTCTTCTTCGCAGCACCTTTTCTTTTTCACTTTCCTGTCATTTTTCGTGGATCAACCCACATATCGAATTGTTCTGCAGTGACATAACTTAGCCTGATTGCGGCTTCTTTTAGTGTCAGCATTTCATGGTGGGCTTTTTTGGCTATTTCAGCTGCCCTGTCGTAACCGATGTAAGGAGTAAATGCGGTAACCAGCATCAGTGATTCTTGTAAATGGTGCTTGATTCGAACTGTATTGGCCGTAATACCGCTCGCACAATGGGTATTAAAGCTTTCTGCACCATCCGTGAGCAAACGTGTGCTTTGTAAAAAATTGTGGATGATCAGGGGTTTCATGGTATTAAGTTCGAAATTTCCCATGGCTCCCCCCAGATTGATTGCAACATCATTGCCCATGACTTGACAAGCAAGCATGACAACTGCCTCTGACTGGGTGGGATTGACTTTTCCGGGCATGATCGAACTACCGGGTTCGTTTTCCGGAATAAAGATTTCACCAATGCCGCAACGCGGGCCGGATGCCAGCCAGCGAACGTCATTGGCAATTTTGATTAGTGCTGCTGCCAGTGTTTTCAGCACTCCATGTGCATGGACCAGGGCATCATGCGCCGCCAGCGCCTCAAATTTATTGGCAGCCGTTATGAAAGGATAGCCGCTGAGGCGTGCAATTTCTGCTGCGACACGCTTTGCAAATTCCGGGTGAGTGTTGAGACCAGTGCCTACGGCTGTCCCTCCCAGCGCCAGTTCGAGCAGATGCGGTAGCGCAGATTCGAGATGAGCTAGGCTATGGTCGAGCTGTGAAACATAGCCCGAGAACTCCTGTCCCAGTGTGAGCGGGGTGGCATCCTGCAAATGTGTTCGGCCGATTTTGACGATCTCTGAAAACTCTTCCGATTTGGAAGCCAGGGTTTTACGCAACGTTTCTAGAGCCGGAATTAATCGGTTGCAGATAGCTTCCACGGCAGCAATGTGCATAGCAGTGGGAAAAACATCATTGGAAGATTGCCCTTTGTTGACGTGGTCATTAGGGTGCACCTTGCGATCTTTGCCACGTGTACCACCCAGAATTTCCGAAGCACGATTGGCCAGTACCTCGTTCATATTCATGTTTGTCTGGGTGCCAGATCCGGTCTGCCAGATTACCAACGGGAATTCGTTGGTATGTTTCCCTGCCAGTACTTCATCGGCAGCGGTGACGATTGCCCGGGCGATGTTCTCGTCCAGTAATCCCAGATCATGGTTGACACTGGCGGCGGCGCGTTTGACTAGCGCCAGTGCGTGGATTAGGTCCGGTGGCATACGTTCGCCCGAAATGTTGAAGTTGCTGAGCGATCGTTGCGTTTGTGCGCCCCAGAGAGCGGCCGCAGGTACTCGCACAGTACCCATTGCGTCATATTCTTCGCGATACTGGTCCATGGTAGTTTCCAGAAAAAGTTGGCGGGATTTATAGAAAAGAATGATCAGCCGTGGGTATTGAATTGCTGTTCAAACGCTTCCAGTAATACAGGCGGCTGGGGTCGCCACCCTTTCTTGCGGTGTTCCGCGACGACATTGGTGAAAATACCCCCGCGTACATAGAATTTCGAAGTCAGCCGGATAAAGCGGGGTTTCATGGCGGCCACCAGATCATCCAGAATCCGGTTGGTCACTGCTTCGTGGAAAGCACCTTCATCACGGTATGACCAGATGTAGAGCTTGAGACTCTTGAGTTCGATACATTTTTTATCGGGAATATAATCCAGCATCAGTCGTGCAAAATCCGGCTGTCCGGTTTTGGGGCAGAGACAGGTAAACTCCGGTATTTCCATGTGAATCCGGTAGTCGCGTGTCTGTACGGGATTTTCGAAGATTTCCAGTTGCTTCGAAGGTTGGGTGGTCATAGTCTCCTCGATGTGTACGGCAGGCAAATCGCAAATTGTTTAGCAGGTTGGGAAACGCCCTGATAGGTGCATTGCTGTGTTGGAACAGACCTAAATGCTTATTTACTTCCGGTAAATTCCGCTGTTTTATCCGTTTCCGTCTTATGCTATATCCGCTGCTCACGTTTTTCGACAGCCTGTTAAAATAACTTGTTTGGCTGAAATTATAACCTGTTACCTTCCAAATTGCGCCTGACCGAAATCAAACTGTCCGGTTTCAAAACATTCGTCGATCCTGCGGTAGTGCCTGTGCCGGGGAATCTGGTCGGGATTGTCGGACCGAATGGTTGCGGCAAATCTAATGTCATCGATGCAGTACGCTGGGTGCTGGGGGAATCACGTGCCTCGGCACTGCGAGGAGAGTCACTGCAGGATGTGATTTTCAATGGATCCGCCATGCGCAAGCCGGTCGGCCGGGCTAGTGTCGAGCTGGTATTCGATAACAGCTCGGGCAAAGCGGCGGGCCAGTGGAAATCCTATGGCGAAATTGCCATCAGGCGTGTAATCCAGCGTGATGGAGAATCGTCCTATTACATCAATAATATTCATGTGCGCCGGCGGGATATCACCGACATGTTCCTGGGAACGGGTGTCAGCGGGCGTGGTTACGCCATCATCGAACAAGGGATGATTTCCCGCATTATCGAGGCCAGGCCACAGGAGCTGCGCACCTTTCTCGAAGAAGCAGCCGGCATTACCCGATATCACGAAAAGCGTCATGAAACCGGGCTGCGCCTGACTGATGCACGTGGCAATCTGCAACGTGTAGACGATATTCTCGAAGAGTTGGACAAACAGCAGCAGTATCTTGAAGCACAGGCGGAACGTGCAGCTCGTTATCAGGATTTGCACGGGCAGTTGACTGCCGCGCAGCATACACTCTGGACGTTGCACAAGCAGCAGGCCGCCGAATCACGGCGCCAGGCACAGGCAGAGGTTGAACGCCTGGTGCAGGAAATGGAAACCATCCGGTCCGGTATGCAGGAAATAGGCGAAAAGCTGGATGAGTTGCGCCTGTACCACCGGGTAGTGAATGATCGCCAGCATCAGATTCAGGGAGAGTTATATGCTGCCAATGGTGAAATTGCACGTATCGAACAAAGCATTCGGCATATTCGTGCAAACAGAGAACAGCTCGATCGTCAGATTACCGAGGCTGCGATGCAACTGCAGAACCACGAGCAGCAACTGAATGAGGTCAACGGAAACCTGACGTCCTGGCAGGATAAACTGGAGCAGGCAAAGAATTATCACTTGTCCTGCAAAGGGGAACACGCCGTGGAGGCCGGGAAGCTGCCGCAAATGGAATCGGTTGCGCAAGCGGATCAGGTGCAGTTGACCGGGTTGCGGGAAAAGCTGGCTCTGGCCAGACAGAATGAGAAATTGCAGCAAAACCAGCGGGCGTATGCTGAAAAAACGTTGCATCAGCTGATGGTGCGCCGCGAACGCTTGCTGGAAGAACAGTCGAGCCAGCCAGAGATCGACCCGGTGCAACTGGATGAATTGCAGATGGAATCTGCAGAGCTTGCAGTTATGCTGGAGCAGAAGCAGCATTCGCTTAGCATACTGGAAACGCAGATGCATACCGTACAGCATGAACGTGATGCGATCTTGCAAATCATTCAATCGCTTGAGCGAGATATGGCCCGGGCAAATGCCCGGTGTGATGTTCTGCAACGCTTGCAGGATCAGATCGAGGATAACCAGGAGTTGAATGCGTGGATGGCCAGACTTCAGTTGAATCTGTTGCCGAGGCTGTGGCAGCAGATTTCGATTGAATCAGGCTGGGAGACAGCGCTGGAAGCCGTGCTGCGCGAGCGTATCCAGGCAGTCACCGTAGACCGGTTGGAACAGACACTGGAATGGGAAGCACAGCGGCCATCGGCAAAATGGGCCGTGTGCGAACTCGTGCCGGATCGATCAGTAAGCAATGTCAATACTGCCAGGCCGGATCAACAAACATGGAAGCCACTCAGTACATTGCTGAGTTGCCGCAGCCCGGCGGCGCAGGCCGTGCTGGAAAACTGGCTGCACGGCGTATTCGTCACCGACAGCCTGGCAGCTGCGCTGGCTGAAAGATCGTTGCTCACCAGCGGAGAGATGCTGGTAACGGCAGAAGGGCACAGTGTGACTGGTTGTGGAGTAAGTTACTTTGCGCCTGATTCTGTAGTGCATGGTATCTTGCAGCGCCAGCGCGAAATTGCTCAGATCAGGGAAGAATGTGAACAAATCGGACAGTCTGTTTTATCCCGGCAGCAGGCGCTGGCTGCGGTGGAACGGGATGATCAGCGGATCGTGGCGGATATCGTGCAACTTCGCAAAGTGATCGAAGAAATCAGAACGCAGCAACACGATCGGCAGATACAAGTTGTGCGGTTGACACAGCAAATCGAGCGCGTGACGCAACAGCAGGCTCAACTTGAAATTGAACTGGCTGATCTGGTGGTGCAGATCGAAGAAGAATCGTCACAGAAACAGCAGGCGGAAACAGATCTCGTTGTGTGTGAGACAGAAAGAGTGGAGTTGGAAGCGCAGGTAAATCAGGCAGAATCCGCCTGCCAGTCATCCGGGCAGGCACTGGCATCACAGCGATTACTGATGCAACATTTATCGGAGAGGTTGCATAAAGCTGCTTTCGGCGAACAGGATTGTCAGAACAGAGTCATTGATTGTGAACGGCGTATCGGTATGATTACCCGGAACAGCGTCGTTCTGGCGGAGAATATGCAAAAATTGCAGCACGCTCGCGCCGATCTGGATGAATCGACACTGACAGCGGATACAGCACATTGGCAGATGCAGCATGATCAGCATGAACAGGCGCTGATGGCAGTTCGGCACGAGCTGGAAAATATGGACGATACATTGCGGGAAATGGAACAGACCCGGATGTATGCCGAACAACGGCTGCAAGAATGTGGTGAGGCGGTTGGTCAGGCGCGGCTCCGTGAACAGGAAGCGGAAATGACCGAAGCCCGGTTTGCAGACAAGTTGGCGGAATCAGGTGAAACTGTGCTGGAAATGGTGCCGAAGTTCATCAATGAATCGCCAGCAAAACTGCAAACACGCATCAACCGGCTTACCGGCGAGATCACTGCTCTCGGGCCGGTCAATCTGGCAGCATTACAGGAGTTGGAGGCATTGAGATCACGCCGGATTCATCTCGAAGAGCAATCTCATGATTTACGTGAAGCCATTACGACATTGGAGCAGGCTATTCATCGGATCGACCGCGAAACCCGGGAGCGTTTGCGAGAAACATTCGATCAGGTCAATCAGAATCTGGCCGGGTTGTTTGCTTCCATTTTTGGTGGAGGGGTTGCAGAGCTGGTGCTGAGCGGTGAGGATATTCTGGATGCCGGTGTGCAGTTGAATGCTCATCCGCCGGGTAAACGGAATAGTTCCATCCACTTGCTTTCCGGCGGGGAAAAAGCATTGACAGCATTGGCGCTGGTATTTTCCCTGTTTCGGTTGAATCCTGCACCGTTTTGCCTGTTGGATGAGGTAGATGCGCCATTGGATGACAGTAATTCAGTGCGTTTTTGTGAGCTTGTCAAACGTATGTCCGGGGAGACCCAGTTTCTTTTCATCAGCCACAACAAAATCACCATGCAGATGGCGCAGCAGTTGATCGGTGTAACTATGCGTGAGCAGGGAGTTTCCCGGGTGGTGACGGTGGATATCGATAAAATCATGGCCGCCGAGGATTTATCCGCAAACATCTGATATTCGTTGATGAACTACTTGAGTGTGTGTAGAACGATTATAATCGTGCCAAAGGGGGATAACAGTTTATGAGTGATTTGCAGATCAGTCTGGTTATTATCGGCGCAGTCATTATTGTCGGTGTCGTCATATTCAACAGGATTCAGCTGGCACGCTATCATCGCAAAGTTCAGAATATATTCAGGCACGAGCATGATGATGTTTTACTGAATGATGAACATAAGCCAGTGTTTGGCAGCGAGCGGATCGAACCACAATTTGGTGATGAAGCATCCTCTGCACCGGATACTGCTGCAGGTTCTGCCAATATCTCGGTTGATCGGCAAATCGCGGATGACCAGCCGATACCGAAAGAGCCCGGTATACAGAAGAAAATGATCGATATCGACAGCACGATCAATTACATTGCCGATATCCGCTCAAGCTTACCTATCCCACACGAGAAACTGATTGATCTGCTGCAGCAGAAATTTGATTATGGTAAGCCGGTACACTGGTTTGGTCTGCAAGAAGGGCAGTCATGGGAGGAAATCTCGCTCGATACTCTTAGCCCCAGGAATACTTATATCCAGCTGAAAGGATGTTTGCAGCTTGCAGATCGTTCCGGGCCGGTCACTGAAATCAATCTGTCGAGATTCCGTGACATGGTCGAGGATTTTTCCGCACAAGTTCAGGCGGAAATCGAATGTCCCGATATTTCGGAAGCTTATGCCAGGGCAGTTGATCTGGACAGATTCTGTGCTGATGTCGATGTGATTATGGGGATCAATATCATCAGTAAGGATGGAGGGGCTTTTGTCGGGACCAAGATTCGGGCACTGGCAGAAGCTTCCGGCTTCCGGCTGGAATCAGACGGTGTGTTCAAATATCGTGACAGTGAAACCAATGAGGTGATGTTTTCACTGGGTAACTTTGAGTCAGCTCCATTTTTACCTGCCAACATGCGAACACTGACTACCCGGGGTATTACTTTTCTGCTGGATGTTCCTCGAGTCGCGAACGGTGAAAGAGTATTTGACCAGATGGCGCATATTGCCAGGCTTTTTTCATCGACGCTGAACGGTATTCTGGTTGATGATAATAGAGTGCCATTGAGCGAGAATGGTGTGAAAAGAAGCCGGCAGCGATTGGCTGATATTCAATCTACAATGGCGGCGCGTAATATTGCTGCGGGTAGTAAGACAGCGCTGAGTTTGTTTGACTGACAGGTGTACCTGTAACTTGTCAGCCTCGTCAGCCGGAATCGAACCATGGATGAATCCGGGGCGAAACCCAAATTTCCGATCCAAGTTCAACTGGAAGCCAATAAACGGTATTACTGGTGTCGATGTGGATTCAGCCAGTCACAACCATTTTGTGACGGTGCTCACCGGGGTACCGGGATGAATCCTATGGTATTCGCTGTCAGGGAAACCGGCCCGGTCTGGCTCTGTGCCTGCAAGGAAACAAAAAATATTCCTTTTTGTGACTGCTTTCGCACTCCTGGCTGAATTGAAGAAAGTTGGATCTTTAGGAATTACTCTGGTTGGTTGGTGGTTCTACTGATTCTACTGATTCTTGGTAATAATCTCGTTCAGATATTGAAGTCTGATCAAACATTGCTTCAAATACCAGCAGTTTTTGGTTGGGTTTGCGCCGGTCGGCCACACGTTTGTTTCCTGAAGAATTATTTTTATCCTGTATTCTTCTATCATTCCGCGGGTTGTGTTCTACAAAAGGACGCAACTGGATACCGCAATGTTCGTTTATACGCTTCTGAGCTGAAGTTACGAAGCTCTCGGTTTTGTCTTTTATTCTGACATCTGTATCCAGTAAACGTATATTGACGACGACAGCATACTGGTTTTCTTCATCGTTTGATGATGGAGTTTTATTTTTGATTACATGTACCAGTGAATCCATGCTGGGTCTCAGTTCCTGTGAAAGCATACGGACCAGGTTTTCCGCTTCCTTTGGAGTGTAGCTGCCCAGGAAGAAACCATGACTCTGTGTCGGGGTAAGCCCCCAAAGCGTGTGAAACTGACGCAAGGCCGTAATAAAGTACCAGGGATGGAGAGACAAGTAGAAATATCCGGAAAAAAGTAGCAGGAAACCCATGAACATGGTGAGTTCATTTATTTTCAGATACAGGCCGGTGAGTCCGATCAGACCAAACAACAAATGTATCAAGACAATGGCAAATATGACATCGTTGACACGGTAGCCGGCGTTGAGAAGGATATGATGCAAATGATTATGATCTGGTTCAAATGGCGACTTGTGCTGCCAGATTCGGCGCAGCATGATACTGATGGTATCCATCAGAGGAACGGAAAACAGCCAGAGAGCAGTAACGGGTGTCATGGCCCGGTTACTGCCTTGAGAAAGATCTATCAGAAGCCAGGTAATCACGAATCCCAATAGCATACTGCCGTTATCACCAAGAAATACTCTTGCCCGGGGTTGCAGCCTATAGCGGAGATTGAAAAACAGAAATCCTATGGTGCCACCGATGAGGGCAATGATGATAATGAGACTGGGTTGATTGTCGCCTATCAGCGCTACTGAACCCAGCAGTATCAGGCTCATGAGTGTTACGGAACCGGATAATCCGTCTATTCCATCTATCATGTTCAGTGCATTGATACCCCCGATAGTGGCAAAGAGCGTGAAAGGTATGGCGAAAATTCCCAGCGACAGAGTTTCACCAGGGAAAATATTGCCAAGATCAGTCAATACAATCCCGCTTACCAGCGTCATGATCAGAACGGCGACAGTTTGTACGGCCAGGCGTGTTTTATAGTGGAGCTGGAGGATGTCATCAGCAAAACCCATAGTAAAAATAATGACAGAACTGATCCCCAGTCCCAGCCACTTCACTGACTGTTCCGGATAATAACCGATTAAGAAACAGAAGGCGACGAGCAGGGCAGCGAAGATTCCAGTTCCTCCTACGAATGGTGTGAGGTGCTTGTGCTGTTTGTGCTGTCCTGGATGATCCAGAATGCCGTAAGTATGTGCCAGAGAAATTGCTAGGCGGATGGTAAGACCCGCCAGTATTGTACTGATGGCGAATAGAGTAATTTGTTCTGAAAGCTCAGGTTTTACTGGTTTGTTTATATCTGTAGAAATACTGAAGAATGTAGAGGTGAGTTCATTCATCGCTTTTTACTCCGGTAATCGTACTGGTATACATACTGACCATATTTGTGGCGCGACAAGGTCTCAGGAATGCCATTGAATATCACACCCTTCAGATTTACGCCTGCTTGTACAAGTTTCTTTACACTCTGTTCGAGTTCTCGTAGCGGGTGAGTTCCGGCTTTGACTGCCATCAGGGTGACACTGGCCAGACGACCGATGATAGCGGCATCAGTGGCAGCCAGGATGGGTGGAGAATCGATAATGACCAGATCATATTGATTACTGACAGTCTTCAGCAATTGACTGAAGCGCTCATGCAGCAGTAATTCCGAGGGATTAGGTGGGACTTTGCCGGTCGGAATAAAATCGATAGCTGCTTGTGGAATTGATTTGATCGCATCACTCAGATCAATTGATCGGCTGATCAGTTCGGAGAGGCCGTTTTCTCTGTCCAAGCGCATGTGTTTATGAATATTACCTCGGCGTAAATCTCCATCTATCAGCAATACTTTTTTGCCGGCATCCGCCATTGTGATGGCCAGATTCGCTGAAACAAACGTTTTACCGATTCCTGGACTCGGTCCGGTAATCATGACAATATTGTTGTGTGCCTCCAGAAACGCAAAGTGCAGGGTAGTACGCAAACTGCGCAGACTCTCCATCGCAAGATCTTCTTTATTTTCCAGTGCTAGTAAAAGTGGAGAATGATTGCTCGATGTTGGTTCACTTTTCAGTTTCTTTTCGATTAATTTTTGATATTTGCTGTACTGGATCGTTGCATAAACCGGTATATTCAAAGATTTCTCGATTATGCTGGGATCTTTTATACCATAGCTGAGTGATTTGCGAATAAAAGTAATTACGATTCCTATCATTAACCCTGCTATCAATGCAGTGCCCATGATCAGAGTTTTTTTGGGTTTGACCGGCAGATCAGGTAGCATGGCGTAATCAATGATTCTTACGTTGCCTACCGTGCCTGCTTTGGCAACACGTATGGTCTGGGCATGGTTCAGCAGCGTAGTGTAGAGTTCAGCATTGACTTCCACATCTCGTGATAATCTCAGAATAATTTGTTGAGTTTCCGGTAACCCCCCGATTTTTCTATCAAAAGCATTGATTTGTGCCTGTAGTCTGCTGATCTGCTTGTCAATTGCAATGACATTAGGATGAGATTCCGTGAATTTCTGTCGTAATTCATCCCGTTTTTGCTGCAAGAGTGTAACCTGGGTATTCAGTTCGACTGTTCCTGTTAGTATGTTCTGAGTTTCAAGATCCAGATTGATCGAGCCCTTGCGGATTCTGTAATCGTTTAGGACACTGGTGGCTGTTTCCAATTGCTCCTTGAGTGCTGGTAATTGTTTCTCCAGGAATACAAGTGTTTTCTGGGATTCTGCCGATTTTTGCTCGACATTCTGCTGGAGATAGGTGTTGGCAATTTCATTGACAATGCGAACGGCTTCTTTTCGATCATCTGATTCGATGGCTAATTCAAGGATACCGGTACCCTTACCAATTTCTGTAATGGAAAGGGTTTCCTTCAATCGTCGAATTGCTTCACCTTTGGAACGACGTGTCAGGATGAACAAGGTATCGGGGCGTGATCGCAGATAGGTGACAAAAATTTTGACAGGCTGCAAATAACCTTTCGGTTGTTTGACGGCCAGCTTGCCCACTTCACCTTCGAGAAAAACCTCATCCTGATAGATAAGTTTGAACTGGCTTTCACTGGTTGCCCGTAAAATGATTTCTTCGTTCTTCCAGTTTTCGGGAACTTCGAGTGTATCTACCTGGATGGCCTCCCCTCCCCAGGCATAATGCGCCAATCCGAAGGGTGGAGTAGATAGTGTGTCGTCGCCATTAAGCCGTTGCAACCATCTTGCTGCTGCACTCCCTATGAGAGGGAAGAATTTGGGAGCGGCAACGATGTCGAGATGCAGATTCTTGATCGTTTTTCCCAAGATCATCCTGGATTTGATCAGCTCGATTTCGGCTTGTACAGGGGTTTTGGTCTCCAAGAAGTTTGATAGAGAATCCAGTTGTTCCACCATGGACTGGCCGTTTTCCTTGATCTGTAACAAGCTGTCTGCTTTATAGATTGGATGGCTCAGATATGATATGGCAGCACCGATAAGACAGGTGATGAATGTGATGACAAGAATCAGTTTCTTGTTATCGGCCAGTATATCCAGCAATTCACCCAAATCAATTTCGTCATTGACTTGGGGGGTTACAGGCTCCGTAAGGTTTCTTGATGAGTCGGATGGCATATCACAAGATAAATGAGTTACAGGATTGGAGGATGGTTTCTTATTGAAGCAATGATGCAGTTCTATGCCTCGGTCTTGTATGGCTTTGTGCTGTGAGGCTGACAGCGGTACAGTGATATAACAATGAAACGATACTGGTGCTAATGTCTCAGAAAGGGTTGAATTCTCAATGCACCATCAAATGCGTTCAACAGATTTATCGTTGGCTGAATCTGTCCGATGATCTGGTTCCAGCGTATTCCTTCGGCTCGGTCGACATAGATGACATCACGGGGTTGCAGCGGAAAACGGTCGGCCAGAAGCAGGGCATCAGGCGATTTTGCGTTCAGATGGTAGATCTCCGGTTTGCCTAGTCCTCCACGGAAAACAAAGATTCTGGCGGGATCGGAGGTTTCCTGATCGAAGCCACCGGCCTCGCTGAGCGCCTCAGTCAGCGTCATGCGCGCCTTATTCATTACCAGACTTCGTGACCGGCCGATAGCACCACCGGCGACGAAATGATTGGTTTCTCCCAGTACGAAAACTTTGTTCAGTGAGCTGTCTGGCACATTCAGTACATCACCATGCTGGAGCAGAACATTTTGGGTAACGTCTCCTCCTTCATAGAGGCTGAGCAGGTTGATACTGTAGGTTTTATCGTCTCGTGTCAGGATGATATTGCGTAAATCCGCATCAGAGTTTACGCCCCCAGCATTGTTGATGGCCTCCAGTACCGTTAGGGGAATATCCCTGACCAGCTGAACGCCGGGTTGAGTAACTTCGCCTACTACATAGACCCGCTGGCTGCGGTAGGCCGCTACCCGTACATCGAGTTGAACGAACTCAATGTATTTCGAAAGTCTCTTGGTCAGCTCTTCGCGAATATCTTCGACTGTTCGCCCGGCAGCCTGAACGATACCGACATAAGGGTAGAAAAATGTGCCGTCTTCACCGACTACATTTCCTGCAGCTTCGGCAGAGCGGAATTCTCCGGCAGGAATGGTGAGTTCGGGGTGATCCCAGACAGTGATATTGAGAATATCTCTCGGCCCCACCCGGTATTGAGTGTAGGGCTCATTTTTTATGGGAGTACCTTTGATAGTACTAGAACCGATACGATAATCGAAATAGTGATTGGCAACATTATCAGGGGCGAGGCTGAAATTTTTGTAATTTTTCTCGAGCTCGATGATCAGTTCAGCATTGATCGTCTGAATATTGAGCCTCTTCAGAATGGCTTCATCGTTTTCCCGGGAGGGCATTTCCACACTGGATTGACGTGTGAACGGGCTCATGTGCTGGCCCGGTATTATGGTACAGGCTGCAAGTTGGCATAATATCAGCGGGACAAGACAGGATTTGGTAAATACACTGATCATACTTGAAGAGGTTTGCTGGCCTTTGTGAAGGTGTACATTAACCTAGGAGTCAAAGTATTTAGGGGTCAGGTAAATATTTCAGGTAAATGTAAATAGCGAGCTTTCATAATTTTGCTGCCCACTGAGCTACGCTTTGTTCAATGAGCGCCAGTGATCGTATGAATTCTGATGAATCTTTCCGATACGGGTCGCTAATATCAATTTTTTCCCATTCTCCGAGACGGAATATTTTTCCTTTTGCACTGGGTGTACGTGCTTCTATCGCAGATTTTTGCCATGCTTCCATGACCAGTATGAGATCAGCCTTGTGAATCATATCATCGGTCAATTGTCGGGCACGGTGGGCGGAGATATCGAGCCCTTTTTCCACCATTAACCGGCAGGCTACAGGATCAGCTTCATGGTCTATCAATGCGCCTAAACCAGCAGAACTGACAAAACGACTCGTTTTACCCGCGGTGGTCAGCGTGTGTTTCAAAACTGCTTCCGCCATGGGGCTTCTGCATATATTACCCACGCAAACAATCAATATGTTGTTGAACAATCCAGATTTTCCATACCACGTTGAAATCCGAAAATTTTTCAGCTTTCTCTTTTATTGATACAGGGATTTACTTTTTGCGGGCTGACAGACTGTTAAAAAGCCACTATGATGGATTATTTGCGGTGTTACACGATGTTTGCTTCTCGTCCGTCCGCCAATTGTTTTGGTCGCTGTGCGCTTTGTTCGACTATCCTTGTTATGTTTTTAACGGCTTGCTGATGAGATGATCCGGATTGGATGATTAATTATATCAGCACGCACAGGGAGTACTTATACATCATTTATAGGGCAGTACGCTATTGTTATTTTTCTTGCCGCCTATCTGGTATATTTTAACTGCCATTCACGAATTTTCCCAAATATCAGGGAAAACCTGATTTCCTGGTTTTATCTTCTTTTGTGCAAATGAGACACAATGATAATCTTTTAGTGCTCTGGGGTGCTTCATGTAATAAAGAAATGAGATGTTGTGAAGTGCTATCGGGTAAATGCGAAGGTATCCATTCAACTGAAGTTTGAGGTTGCGCGTTTTGTATTTCGGGAATTTAGATCTGACCGTATCTGATTTCCTGCTATGTGCTGGAAGTCCAAGTATGACAGTAGCGTGGTGTCGAACCCCAAAACGAGTCATTACTGGTCCAATGAAGTTTATACACGTGATTTATTCGGGAGCGATGAATTGAAAGTACTTATTACCGGTTCAGCCGGTTTTATTGGGTCTACCCTGGTGCTGCGGTTGCTTGAACGAGGTGATACCGTCATCGGTATTGATAACCATAATGATTATTATGATCCCAAATTGAAGGAAGATCGCCTTATCCGATTTACTGATCATCCTGGTTACACCCATTTGCGTCTCGATCTGGCAGATCGTGAAGGTATCAAAGCCTGTTTTGAAACGCACAAACCGCAACGCGTGGTGAATCTGGCAGCGCAGGCCGGGGTGCGCTATTCCATCGAAAACCCGCTTGCTTATATTGACAGCAATATTGTCGGCTTTGCTCATATTCTTGAAGGTTGTCGCCATAATGATGTCGAGCATCTGGTGTATGCCAGCAGTTCCAGCGTCTATGGCGCCAACACGATGATGCCGTTCTCAGTACATCACAACGTTGATCATCCGCTAAGCCTTTATGCAGCCAGCAAAAAATCGAACGAGCTGATGGCCCATACCTACAGCCATTTGTATAATCTGCCGACTACTGGTCTGCGCTTTTTCACCGTTTATGGCCCGTGGGGGCGTCCGGATATGGCGCTGTTCAAATTTACCAGAGCGATACTGGCCGGAGAGAAAATTCCGGTTTTCAATTATGGTAAACATCGCAGAGATTTTACTTATATCGATGACATCGTTGAAGGAGTCATTCGTGTACTGGATCAGCCTGCCCGATCCAGCCCGGTCTGGAGTGGAGCAAGCCCGGATGCTGGCACCAGTATGGCTCCCTGGCGGGTATACAACATAGGTAATAATAGTCCGGTCGAGCTGATGGATTACATCGCTGCCCTGGAAAAAGCCCTCGGAAAAAAAGCCGAGATGGAAATGTTGCCTCTGCAACCCGGCGATGTGCCGGATACTTATGCCGATGTTTCCGATCTCGTCGAACAATTTGATTACAAACCAGCCACGCCGGTTGAGCAAGGGATAGCCAACTTTGTGGTGTGGTATCGCGATTACTTCAATCTGTAGGAGACAAAATGCAACTCCATGACATCAGGCTTGCCGTTGTCGGACTTGGCTATGTGGGCCTTCCACTGGCTGTTGAATTTGGCCGTAAGCGTCCTGTGGTCGGATTCGACATCAATCAGTATCGTATCGATGAACTCAAAAACGGAAACGATTTTACACTGGAAACTACCCGAGAGGAGCTGGCAGCAGCAAAGTGTCTGACATATACCACGAACGTTGATGATCTGCGCGCCTGCAACTGCTATATCGTTACTGTTCCCACACCAATTGATGAGTACAAACGCCCTGATCTCACTCCACTTATCAAAGCTTCTGAAACGGTTGGCAGGGTATTGAAAAAGGGTGATGTTGTCATTTACGAATCCACGGTCTACCCTGGATGTACCGAGGAAGATTGTGTGCCGGTATTGGAACGTGTATCCGGCCTTAAATTCAACCAGGATTTTTACTGTGGCTACAGTCCGGAACGGATCAATCCTGGTGACAAGGAGCACCGCGTCACTACTATCAGAAAAGTGACTTCCGGTTCCACTTCGGAAGTCGCTGATCTAGTAGATAGGCTGTATAACGAAATCATTACTGTCGGTACACATAAAGCGGAAAGCATTAAAGTGGCTGAAGCTGCCAAAGTGATTGAAAACACTCAACGTGACCTGAACATCGCGCTCATCAACGAACTGGCATTGATTTTCAACAAGATGGGAATTGATACCGAGGCCGTACTCAAGGCAGCAGGCAGCAAATGGAATTTCCTGCCGTTCCGCCCCGGTTTGGTGGGCGGCCACTGCATCGGGGTTGATCCGTACTACCTGACGCATAAGGCCCAGGCGATTGGTTACCATCCGGAAATCATTCTTGCTGGTCGGCGGCTGAATGACAGCATGGGAACTTACGTTGTTGCCCAACTGGTCAAGGCCATGACCAAGAAACGCATCCAGGTGGAAGGGGCTCGGGTACTGGTCATGGGCCTCGCTTTCAAGGAGAACTGCCCTGATCTGCGCAATACCCGCATCGTGGACATTGTTGCCGAACTCAAGGACTACAATTGTGCCGTAGATGTATACGACCCTTGGGTATCCCCCCAGGAAGCGCAGCACGAATACGGTATCACGCCGATCGAAGCGCCCAAACCCGGCAGCTATGATGCCATTATCCTGGCCGTGGCGCATCATCAGTTCAAAGACATGGGTGTTTCTGCCATTCGCGCACTGGGTAAACCTAATGCTGTTCTGTACGATCTCAAATATGTTCTTGACCCGCAGGAATCGGATCTGAGACTGTAGTACCGTACTTGGGATTCAAAAACTACGAAGATTTATAAATATTTGTCCCCAAAATTTCTTGATCACTAGAATTTTTATGTACTGCGTTGGCTGATATTTCCAGAAAAAATAACGATCTTCGCAGGGTATTAGGCAATCTGGTATCACTTGCAATAGTGCGAGGCCTGGATTATCTGGTGCCATTAATAACCCTGCCATATCTGGTGCGTGTGCTGGGCATAGAGGGTTTCGGGCTGGTCAACTATGCGTTGTCTTTTGCTTTGTATTTTTCTGCAGTGATGCAATATGGTTTCACGATAACGGCAGTTAGAAAAATTGCGCAAAATCGTGATAATTCTGAAGAGATCGCTGTTATCTACAGCGAAACTATTACTGCTACGATGTTACTTATCGTGGCAAGTGCGCTGATCTATTTTCCGATGGTGTTGTTTATAAGTGATTTTTATCAACATTTTTGGCTGTACATATTTTCGTTTGCTTTTATCTTTGCACAGGCTTTGTTTCCCCTCTGGTTTTTCCGAGGCATGGAGCGAATGCGACAGAGCGCTATTATTAGTATCACATCGAAACTGTTGATGTTGTCTGGTATGTTTATCCTTATTAAGGATGAGTCAGATTATTACCTGGTTCCGGCATTAAATGCAGCAGCGATGGCCGGGTGTGCAATTTTTTCTGCTTTCTGGATATTCAGTCAGTATAAAGTTTCGTACAAAATCCCTCCTCTAAAAAAGATAAAAGATGTGTACAGAGAAGGGCGGGATATTTTTATTTCTCAACTGGCGCCCAATTTGTATAACAATTCTGCTTTTTTTCTACTGGGAACGTTTGAAGGGCCAATAGCAGTAGGGTTTTTCAGTGCAGCGGCAAAAGTAATCGATGTATTCAATTCTGCCGGGATGATAATTTCGAATGCATTTTTCCCCTATTTGGCCAGAAATAGAAATGTAATTCCAAAGTTTCATAAGCTGATGCTGCTCATGGGTTTATTACTCATGATCCTTTGTTTTATTTTTTCTGATTTTATTACGACAATTTTGTTTGCTGATAAAAGTGCTGGCATTGCTTATTACATTAAGCTCATGAGCTGCGGGATTTTAGCTTATTTCATGACTTTATCGTTCCATCATAACGGATTGGTACTGGCTGGGAAAGACAGATATGTCCGATTGATTTCTGTATGGGTATCTGTTCTGTTTTTTTTAATAGGGCTGAGTATTGTTCCGGTTTTTGGAATTTATGGCGCAGTGGTCATGCTGGTGGGTGCACGAGTTGTGATGGCGGTATGGGGATTTCTTGCTTACAGAAAATGTGCTGAAAAAATCTTTTAGTGGAAGATCTATTGTGAAGAAGATCGGCATACATAATCGGTCAGGGAGCTTTAGTGACCGTTGGGTAGAGTATTGCCGGCAAAAAAATATTCCGTATAAAACAGTTGATTGTCATTCATCCGATATTATTAGGGAACTGGCTGACTGTTCGTTTTTGATGTGGAACTGGAGTCAGACTTATGCTGAAGACATGCTGATTGCACGAGGGTTGATAAAAGCTGTGGAATTGATGGGGATCCAGGTTTTTCCGAGTTTTGAGACTTGTTGGCATTTTGACGACAAGATAGCACAGAAATACTTGATGGAAGCTTTAGGGGTTCCTATGGTTAAGAGTTACGTTTTTCTTGGTCGAGATAAGGCGCTGGAGTGGGCCCGGAAAACGGAATATCCAAAAGTTTTCAAACTGAGGGGGGGGGCTGGAAGCAGTAATGTTTCTCTGGTGAATGATATAAACAAAGCAGAAAAGCTTATCAACAAGGCTTTTTCAACCGGGTTTCCACCGGTTTCGCGCTGGAATGCTTTGAGTGAGCGCTGGTGGCAGTTTAGGAGAGACAAGACTTTTGTTTCCTTTTTCAATATCTCCAGGGGAATCTTCCGTGCACTGATTAAAAATCCCACCCTTAAACGTTTACCGGTTCAAAGAAATTATGCCTATTTCCAGGATTTTGTTCCCGATAACGATTTTGATATTCGGGTGATTGTCATAGGAAAAAGGGCTTTTGGCATAAAAAGGATGGTGCGTGAAGGGGATTTCAGAGCATCCGGGAGTGGAAAAATTCTGTATGACCCGAAATTGATTCCCGAAGCTTGTATCAGGATGACATTTGATCTGGCAGAAAAAACCGGATCACAGTCTCTTGCCCTGGATTTTGTTTTTTCTGATGGCGTCCCGTTGGTTGTAGAGATGAGTTATGCATTCGCATCTTATGGTTATCTGCCATGTCCAGGTTACTGGAAGAGTGATATGACATGGGTGGAGGGAAGCTTTTATCCTCAAGATTTTATGGTGGATGATTTGATCACCTCTTCAGTGGAGAAAAACTGATGCATATTGCCATATACCTTCCATCTCTGCGCGGTGGTGGTGCCGAGCGAGCCATGGTCACGCTGGCCAATGGTTTTGCTGATCGAGGTTTGAAGATAGATCTTGTACTGGCGCAGGCAGAGGGCCCTTATCTTTCCGAAATATCACCCGGGGTGCGCGTGGTGGATTTGCAATCCAGCCGGGTGCTGACCAGCCTGCCCGGCCTGGTGCGTTATCTACGTCGGGAACGCCCTCGGGCTATGTTATCTGCGCTCAATCATGCCAATGTGATTGCTGTCGTGGCACGGATGCTGGCCAGAGTACCTGTCCGCTTGGTAGTGAGTGAACGTAACAATGTTTCGTTATCCGGAAGCTCTTCAAAAGATCTGCGCTCGCGTGTGGTGCTATACATGATGCGGTGGGCCTATCGTAAAGCGGATGGGGTGACAGCAGTATCCGGAGGCGTGGCGAATGATCTGGCAAAAACTATTAACCTCCCGCGTGACCGGATATCTGTGGTTTTCAACCCGGTGGTAACACCAGAATTGATCGAAAAATCCAGGATGCCGCTGGAACACCCGTGGCTGGGAGAGAGTAAACCACCTGTTATTCTAGGTGTGGGAAGGCTCACGCTGCAAAAAGATTTTTCTACCCTGATTCGTGCCTTCGCTCAGGTACGCGCCGTGTACGACTGCCGTCTTGTAATCCTGGGAGAAGGCGAGTTGCGTGCGGAGCTGGAACAGCTGGCAGCATCTCTCGGGGTGCAGGATAGTATCCAACTGCCGGGTTTTTCAGAAAATCCTTTTGCATGGATGAGTCGTGTACAGTTGTTTGTGCTGTCTTCCAGATGGGAGGGATTGCCAAATGTACTGATTCAGGCAATGGCTTGTGGTGCTGCTGTTGTGAGTACGGATTGCCCGAATGGGCCAGATGAAATTCTGGAGGGAGGTAAATGGGGGAAGCTGGTACCGATGGGAGATATGGAAGCATTGGCGAAGGCAATATCAGAAGATCTGCAAATATCTGATACAGCTAACAGTATAGAACGTGCATTGTTTTTTAATGTCGAGAATGCGATTAATGCATATTTTAGGCTATTGATACCAAGATAGCATTCGTTGATTTGTCGAAATCAGCCTCAATAATTTTCTGCTGTTGAATGATTGTTATAACGAGTGTCGCAGGTATTCTGATCTTTTTTGTTTCACTGGCATTGGCTGTTGTGTGTGCACAGAGAAAGGAATACCCGCCACTGGTATCTTGGTCGCTATTGGCAATAGGCATGGTATATGGGTTGGGATGGGTTGCTGTTGTACATGCTGCCATCTCCGGAACTGGTTTTCTTGGAGCAGGAAGAATAGCTTTTGATAAAGACTATTGGATATTTTATAACTTATCCGTTCTATTTTCTATTTTTGGCATATTTTTAGGGTGGAATATTTTAAGATCAGCAACTTCTTTTACTATCAGGATATCATCACGAATTTTTTTTCTTAGCTATAAAGAGTTGGCATTTATTGCATGGTCTATGCTTATTATCGCTTTTATATTGAGATATTTGTATGTCAGTGCTTTTGGAGGCTTTTTTTCTTATCTTGAATATTCCAGGGCTATCAGATCGGGAATATTTGAGATAGATAACCCGTGGAGTTTCTTGCAGCCTTTTGGCCACTTGGTTCTTTTTTCCTCCTATATTTTTTGGGCTGCCAGAAGAGATGGCAACAAAACATTTTTCAATTTTGTGGGATTCTGGCTGGCATTTCTATTTTCAGTTTATATATTGTATTCGTGGTCTGGCAGAGCTGGCTTCGTTATTTATTTATGTGTATTTCTACTGGCTTTTATTTATCTGAGGCATTTTCCAGCCAAGATGGTTGTGATTGGCGGAACGATCGGTAGCCTAGCTACTTTATATTTTCTATATATCATCAGCAATGTCTTTGAAATAAAGGGAGCTGATAACTTTTCATACTATGTGGTGAAAGAAATTTCTTTCCCTTTCGTGAGTTTTTTTTCTCAGCTAGAACGAGGAGATTATTTATATCGAGGTTTTACTGATTTACTGTATTCACCACTATATCTCCTTCCTTCTTCATGGACTACAGGTTTGATTGAAGGTGTTGAACAAATTAATACTTTGGTCATCTCAGGTGCAAAAAAAGGGGATTATGGTGTAACCGGAACGATTCCTGTTGATTTGATAACATTAGGGCTTATGCAGGCGCATGTTCTCGGGGTTTTTATAACAAGTGTGGTATTTGGGGGATTTATAAAGTTACTGCAGGTTTTTTTTGGTGCCATCAAATCTGATTCATTGCGTTGTATTTTTCTGGCTTACGCTGCCGTAAAAATTAGTTTTATTTCTATTTTTTATGCAAACCCATCTAATTTTGTTGCTTCTATTTTCCCAATTTTATTGTTAATACTGTCGATATTCTTTTATAAGATTTTAATGCTGGTATTGAGGCGAGTTGTTTGATGAGCTGTATCTTTCACGTTATCTCTGGTCTCAACGATGGCGGTGCCGAGGTTGTCCTGTACCGTTTATGTACCAGTGACAAAACTGTCAAACATTATGTCGTCTCGTTAATGGATGATGGAAAATATGGCTCATTGTTGCGTTCGGCTGGGGTGCAGGTGTCTTGTCTGAGCATGCCACGGGGCCGGGTTACGGCCAGTGGATTGTGGCAACTGTGGCAGCTGCTGCGTCAGGTTCGCCCGCAAGTGGTGCAAACGTGGATGTACCACGCTGACCTGATTGGTGGCGTTATTGCCCGTCTGGCTGGCGTAAAGCGTGTATTCTGGGGTATTCACCATACTATGCTGGATACGGAGAGATCGAAGCGCTCTACCATTTGGGTAGCCAGATTATGTGCCCGTATCAGTTCCGGGGTGCCCTCAACCATCATATGTTGCGCGCAAAAAGCCTTGGAAGTACATCGTGATCTAGGTTATGCGGCGGATAAATTGCAAGTAATTTCCAACGGCTATGATTTGGTTCGCTTTTGTATAGATGGAGAGGCGCGTGTACGGCTGCGTGCGGACTGGAGTGTGGGGGATCGCTGGCTAATCGGTATGGTAGGACGGTTTGATCCACTCAAGGATCACGAGAATTTGCTGAATGCAT
>NZ_JBDZWD010000051.1:0-18788 GCF_040256045.1 Nitrosomonas sp. | reverse complement strand
CCTCCTTCGGTAACTGGTTATATATTACACCAGTACATCGCGGGACTAAACAACTAGCTCATGCAGGCAGCTGGAACAATTATCGCGGCGAACTTGATGTTGGGGGCCCGATCATGGCGGAAGGGCGTATTCGCGGGCGTCTCGTCGGTGTTTATGAGGATCGAAAATATTTCTACGATGTCGCCAAGAGCGATAAATATCTGTTTTATGGCATCGTCGAAGCAGACATCACCGATAGCACTCTGCTCACCCTCGGTAGCGATTTCATGCGTCAAGACAGCACGAATTGGCGCTGGGGTCTTCCACGCTACTCGCATGGAGAGGACCTCGGTCTGCCACGCAGCACTTTTTTCGGTACGAACGATGATCAATGGTCGAGGAAGAACAACAGGCAGTTCCTCCGCATCGATCAAGCAATCGGAACGAATTGGACCCTAGGTATCGAAGCATCACGCGCGCACAGCAAGGTTAATCAAAGAGATTTTCTTTGGTGGGGCGCGGTTGACCCAATCACCTTATCCGGTTTTTACAGCAATGGAGGACACGGCTGGTTAAATGATCGCACTGAAACACAACAAACGCTGGATGCTGTACTTAAAGGAGCATTCCATCTGCTGGGCCGAGAACACAAGGTAATCTTGGGTACAAATATAAACCGATACAAGAGTGGTACGGTAAATTATAGGCGCATTGGGAGTAATATCCAGATTCCTAACATTTTCGAGTTTAATCCGGCGGATTATCGATTCAATGATCCTTACTTTTTAACCAATGAAGAAAAAACCACAATCACACAGAAAGGGGTCTATGGATCATTGGCGGCAAAAATAACCGATCCACTCACGCTCGTTGTCGGCGGACGTTTTAGCTGGTACAAGTACGATTATAACTTTGATAGATTTGACCAAAATACGGGCGCAACCACTTTCACGCTTTTAACGCAATATGAAGATAACACGATTTTTACACCTTATCTAGGCTTGGTTTATGATTTGACAGAGCAATGGACAACCTATGCCAGCTTCGCTGAAACTTATCAATCGCAGGCAAGCAGCCGCAAAGGACCTTTGCCCGGCACGCCACTCAAGCCTATCACTGGACGCAGTTATGAAATCGGTGTCAAGGGCAGTCTGTTCAATGAACGACTAAATACAGCGCTTGCTTTCTTTTCTATCAAACGCAATGGTCAGGCGATACAAGACCCATCCTATCCGCCTTTTTCTGGCGATCTAGGTAGCAGCTGCTGTTATCTCGATGGTGGCCGCATCACCAGCCGAGGAGTGGACATTGAGGTCAGTGGTGAGATCGTCGATGGCTGGCAAGTTCTGGCCGGTTACACGTTCAACGACAATGAGAATAAGGCAGACAGCATCCGCTACAGCACAATCACGCCTAAACACTTGTTTAAATTATGGTCGAGTTATGAGTTGAGAGGCATACTGAGTGGCCTGAAACTGGGCGGTGGTATCACTGCGCAAAGTGGCAACTACGTAAGCGGTACAGCACGTGCTTTTAATGCAACAACTGGATTATATAATGGTCCATCAGTCAACTATGAGTTTACTGAACCGGGACGTGTACTGGTTGATCTATTTGCACAATATCGCCTCAATAAGCACTGGTCTGCAACCCTCAACGTTAACAATGTCTTCGATAAGAAGTATTACCAAACCGTGGGCACCAGTTCAATTGGGAACTGGTACGGCACACCCCGCAATTTCCTAGTGAGTATGCAGTACAGTTACTGAGCACAGGTTCCAGCAGAACGCGGCAGGATGCGGTGAGATACGCACTGCATCTACTGTGCTGGATTGCCGCGTCGGCTACGCCTCCTCGCAAGGACAATATTTGCTCACCCTCATCCGCTATACCAAATCACCGGCTTGATCGTTCCCACGCTCCGCGTAGGAATACAATCCGCCTTGCTCCAGCGGAGCATACTGGCCGTCGGAGTGAGGGAACCCTCAAGGATAGCGGCAATGATGGGGGACAGAATAAGCAAGTTACTACGGTTCTTCCGCGCTGAACACAGCAGGCAAAGCGGCGAGAAAAGCTACAAACCTAAGGAAACTTCTGAAAAACTACCTGCGTTGCCATTTCTGCGTTAAAAATCAGCTTAAAATGCTCATTTATTACGTATAAACTCCGCTTTCTCGCCGTTTTTTGCCTTGAACTGACTGCCTCGTTGACGTTTCTCAAAGGTTCTCTAAGAACTGCAGTTGATTGCTTATCAACCTCTGGAAACCCTGATGGGGAGTGAGCTTGCCACTTTCGCCCATGCCAACCCGGTGGGTGAGACTCTGCAACCCGATTGCACGTCTGGCACGCTGTCTGGCTGTGTGCCAGACGCACATCCGGATGCGTCCAACTGCGGTTTTTAGGATAAACGCTGGAAAGTTATAATTTATACATTGAACAGGAAATGCATCACATCACCATCCTGAACGGTGTAATCCTTGCCTTCCACTCGCATTTTGCCTTTTTCCTTCGCGCCTGCTTCACCGCCGCAGGCAATGAAATCAGCATAGGATACGGTTTGTGCCCGGATGAAACCTTTTTCAAAGTCCGTGTGGATCACGCCTGCTGCCTGGGGGGCAGTATTACCTTTGTGTATGGTCCAGGCACGCAC
The DNA here is from genome assembly GCF_040256045.1 of Nitrosomonas sp. Taxonomy (GTDB): domain Bacteria; phylum Pseudomonadota; class Gammaproteobacteria; order Burkholderiales; family Nitrosomonadaceae; genus Nitrosomonas. Next base: position 16,159 of record NZ_JBDZWD010000051.1, on the reverse strand, counting down.
TTCCTTTACACCAGCGGTGAAATAAGTTTGCAGGCCCAGCAGATCGTAACCCGCACGAATCAGGCGGTTGAGACCCGGTTCTTCCAGCCCTAGATCGGCCAGGAATTCCTTTTTATCCGCTTCGTCGAGATCGGCCAGTTCAGCTTCGATCTTGGCACACAGCGCTACGACCGGTGCATTTTCCTTTGCTGCGTATTCACGCAGCTGATCGAGATACAGGTTGTTCTCGAAACCGTCTTCTAGCACGTTACCCACATACATGGCGGGCTTGATCGTCAGCAGGCACAGCGGCCTGATGATTTCCTTTTCCTCATCTGAAAACTGGAATGTGCGCGCTGGCTGCCCCTGATTGAGATGTGGTACCAGTTTTTCAAGCACCGCAACCAGTTTGATTGCTTCCTTGTCACCGGATTTCGCTTTCTTGCCGTCACGCGCAATGACTTTGTCCACGGTAGCAAGATCGGCCAGTGCCAGTTCGGTCAGGATAACTACGATATCAGCCAGTGGATCGACCTTACCGGCAACGTGCACGACGTTCGGATCATCGAAACAACGCACAACGTTGACGATGGCGTCTGTTTCACGAATGTTGGCAAGAAACTGGTTTCCCAGCCCCTCTCCCTTGGAAGCACCCGCCACCAGTCCGGCAATATCGACGAATTCTACGATGGCCGGTTGCACGCGCTGCGGATTGACGATTCTGCTCAGCTCGGTGAGGCGTGAGTCCGGTACTTCAACGATGCCAACGTTGGGCTCGATGGTGCAAAACGGATAATTTTCTGCAGCGATACCCGCTTTGGTCAATGCATTAAACAAAGTGGATTTGCCAACATTGGGCAAACCGACGATTCCACATTTCAGGCTCATAATCCGGTTTCCATCGATTTCCTGAAAGCGATCCAGAAAGCGGCTTACAGGTGAGATATTTCTCAGTTTTTCAATTTTCCTGCGGGGTATGCAGTCGCTGCATTGCTGCGGCAAAATCTCCCCGGGCGATCAGCGGCCATACCTGCATGCTATGGGCTATTGCTTCATCAATCAGTGCGGCTTCTTCCCTGCGCGGAGGATGCAGGACATAATCCACCACCTGATTCCGATCTCCCGGATGCCCCACGCCGATCCGCAATCGCCAGAAAACCCGGCTGGAAAGGTCCGCGACGATACTTTTAAGGCCGTTGTGCCCCCCGGTCCCGCCACCGGATTTCAGTTTGATGACGCCAGGCTGCAGATCCAGTTCATCGTGAACGAGCAGCATCTGTTCAGGCACTATTTTGTAATAGCGGCATACAGCAGCAACCGACATACCGCTGGCATTCATGTAGGTTTGGGGTTTGAGCAGCCAGATATCGGTATCGGCCAGCATGATGCGTGCACACAGCCCGCGAAACCGGGTTTCCAGCGAAAATGCAACCCCCTGAGAGCCAGCCAGACGATCCAACCAGTCAAAGCCAACGTTATGGCGGGTCGAGGCATATTTTTCGCCCGGATTGCCAAGGCCAACCACCAGCTTTACGGGTAGTTCCATCACTCAGTGCGGTTCCGGCAACAAGGAATTCAGAAGAAGGTGAACGGGCTTAAGAGTGGATTGCAATTGAGGTAAACCATGCCAGGGAGATACTCCCTGGCATACAAATAGAATCAGGTTTATTCTTCGCTAGCTTCGCCGGCTTCTCCACGCTTCGCAATAAGTGTAGCCACTGGCAGATTGTCACCTTTCAACAAGGCAGGTATTTCGATATTTTCCGGCAGTACCAGATCACTCAAATGCAGCGTACTGCCAGCCGTCATGCCGGACAGATCCACCGTGATGAATTCAGGCAGATCTTTAGGCAGACAGGATACTTCGATCTCGGTTGCCACGTGGCTGATCATCCCGCCCGACAACTTGACCCCTGGCGCAATATCAGCATTAATAAAATGCAGCGGTACTTTTACGTGGATTTTCTGGTCCTGTCTGACACGCTGAAAATCGACGTGCAGCACCTGTTGCTTGAACGGGTGCATTTGCACATCCCGCAAAAGCACCTGTTCCTTTTTACCATCGACGCTGATCGAAAGGATGGACGCATGAAAAGCTTCCATCTTCAGCTTGTAGTACAGGTCTTTGTGATCGAGCTCGATCGATTGTGCGGTACCATTACCACCATAAATGACCCCCGGCAATCTTCCCTGAGAACGCAGGCGACGATTTGCGCCGGTTCCATGTAATTTACGACTGTGGGCACTGATTTCGATTTGCATTCCATTCTCCTGAAAACAAATAGTTCGTCCACCCGCGAACGAACCAGAAAATTATCTCATTCCATAAACAGCGAGCTCAGCGAACTTTCGTTACTGATCCTGAGCATGGATTCACCCAGCAGGCTGGCTACACTTAACTGATGAATACGGTTACATTTACTGGCATCTTCTCTTAACGGAATGGTATCCGTCACCACCAGTTTATCCAGATCTGAATTTTGGACACGTTCCACTGCCGTCCCCGACAGAACCGCATGAGTCGAATAAGCAATCACACTGGCCGCACCCTCCCGTTTCAGCGCGGATGCCGCTTCACATAATGTGTTTGCCGTATCCACCATATCATCTATGATCACACAGGTGCGCCCCTCGACGTCACCGATGATGTTCATGACCTTGGATTCATTCGGTTTGGGACGCCGCTTGTCTATAATGGCCAGATCACATTCCAGACGCTTGGCAAGATGGCGTGCACGCACCACACCACCCACATCGGGTGAGACGACGATCAGGTCCTGATAGTCGTGCTTCCAGATATCTCCGAGCAGAATCGGCATACCGTAGACATTATCGACCGGAATATCGAAAAACCCCTGAATTTGGTCGGAATGCAAATCCATGGTCAGCACTCTGTCCACTCCGACACTGGTTAGCATATTTGCCACAACTTTGGCGGTAATGGGTACTCGCGCAGACCGGGTTCTCCTGTCTTGCCGCGCATAGCCGAAATAGGGAATTGCCGCAGTAACACGACTGGCTGAAGCGCGTTTCAGCGCATCGACAACCACAAGAATTTCCATTAAGCTGTCATTGGTCGGTGTACAGGTGGATTGCAATACAAAAACATCATTACCCCTGACATTCTCGAGTATCTCCACCATGACCTCGCCATCACTGAAACGTCCAACGTTTGCACGCCCGAGATTGATGTTCAGATATTTGACTACATCATGTGCCAGTTTAGGATTGGCCGTTCCGGTAAAAACCATCAGGCTGTCATAGGACATGGGTAACTTTTACATCCGGTTTAAAAGACGATACAGGCTGACCTGACCACTTGCGCGATACCTGCCATGATACTGGCAGATTCGTTGGGATCTGGCTGGGGAGGTAGGGATCGAACCTACGAATGCCGGAATCAAAATCCGGTGCCTTACCACTTGGCGACTCCCCAAAAAATTTTCTAAAAATCCAACAAAGGATGTCTTGCAAGCCCCGACACGACAAATCCGCTCATATCACCCGGCAACCGCCCGAATACCTTGCGCGCAGCCGATTCAGAAGGGAACTCTGCAAATACACACGATCCGGAACCACTCATCGCTACTTTCGTCGCACCATGCTGCTGCTTCAACCATTCCAGCCATTCGGCAATGACGGGTTGCATCCGCACTGCAACGGGCTCAAGGTCATTATGCCCCTGTCCCATGGAAAAGGCCGCCATTTTGATAGGAATTGTATTTCGTGTCAACTCTTTGCTGGTGAAAACTGTCGCTGTGGAAATTCGGACAGGCGGCGTCAGCACGACATACCACGCTGGTGGCAAATCGACAGTGTGCAGTTCTTCCCCCACTCCTTCGGCAAATGCATTCCTGCCATAGATGAATACCGGCACATCGGCCCCCAGTTCCAATCCCAGCGCCATCAGACGTTCTCTTTCCCAGTCGATCCCCCACAACCTGTTCAGGGCAATCAGCGTTGTGGCTGCATCGGAACTTCCTCCACCCAATCCGCCTCCCAGCGGAATGTTTTTTTCCAGGCGAATTTTCACTCCGAGCGACTCTCGGCCGGATCTTTGCCGCAACAATTTTGCTGCCCGAACACATAAATCATCCGTTTCCGTCAGGCCGGGGATCAGATTCATATGCCTGATGTCTCCATCATGAGTGACCTCAAAACGCAGTCGATCCGAATAATCGATAAATCGGAAGACAGTCTGCAACAGATGGTAACCATCTTCCCGACGCCCGATCACGTGCAGAAACAGATTGAGTTTGGCCGGCGCTGGAAATATGTCCATACACGAGAAAGAAAAATTATTAAGGTAACTCTGTACCCGTGGCGTTACCACTCTTTGTTTCGCCCTGCCACTGATCGACCAGCAACCTCATTTTCACATTTGGCCGGCTGAATTCTAGTAATTTTGGTAAAATGGCCATGCCTTCCCGTTCAGGGTAATAACTCCGATAAACCACCTGCCATCCATCCTGACGAATGGCTACCGTACGTCTGTTTTTATCCAGATCCTTTTCGGCGACTGTACCTGGAAAATGTATCCCGCGCACCCAGAACTGCATACCAGCAAGGGGCAGCTCCCAGCCCAGTACCTGACTGGTGAGATACTCCGCATCCTGTGCTTGATAAACGGCAGGCTCAGAAGTAACCAGGCGCACTCCGGTCTGATCTCTGAAAATCTCTGCAATGACCTGTCCAAGCGGGGAGAACAGGTAAATTTCATCGCCCTGCCTGGTATGCTGCCACCGAATTCCTCCTGAAAACCGGTGCTGTCTGGCATTCACTACTAACCTGCCAGCGAGTATAAAAGGTTCATTCACGATAGCAGATTGCTCATGTACCGGTTGAATGACGACCGTAGCCATTTCTCCCTGACGAACCTCCGGCCCGGCACACCCGACCAGAATCAGGATAATGCCCAGCATCCAACTCCTGTATACCATTTTCCAGGCACTCAAACCGGGAACGCAGGAAAACACGATGTCATTCATTTCAGGAGATCTGGCAGATAGCCCTCCTTCGGTAATTTTGACGATTCAGCAGAATATGATCGTTCAAAATGTATTTCGCACCGCATCCTGCTGAGTATTCCGCGTATTTTGTGAATCCGGCAGAATGATATTCAATTCGAGTGTTTCCTGGTTGTCATCCTGTTCGAATTTAACAGAGATGGCATCCTGATCCACTTGTACGTACTTGCGGATAACTTGCATCAACTCTTCCTGCAACTGAGGCAGATAAGAGGGTTTGTTACGATAATAACGCTCATGCGCAACGAGAATCTGCAATCTTTCCTTGGCAACCGAAGCTGTTTTAGATTTAGATGATCTGAAATAATCCAGCAAGCTCATTATTTACCTCCGAACAGCTTTCTGAGAAATCCTTTTTTACTGTCAATGAAACGGAGTGGTCTTTTTTCTCCAAGATAACGTGCTACCACATCCGCATAAGCCTGTCCCGCATCGCTTTTCTCGTCCAGAATTACGGGAACCCCCGAATTAGATGCATTCAATACCGATTTGGATTCCGGAATGACGCCCAGCAGATGTAACGACAAAATCTCCTGTACATCACCCAGGCCCAGCATTTCACCGGATTCAACCCGGTCCGGATCATAGCGCGTCAACAACAGATATTCTTTGATGGGCTCCATGTTCAACTCGGCCCGGCGCGATTTGCTTGCCAGTATTCCCAGCATACGATCCGAATCCCTTACGGATGAAACTTCCGGATTGGTCACGACAAATGCATCATCCGCATAATACATGGAGAGGTAGGCTCCCTTCTCGATACCTGCAGGTGAATCACACACGATATATTTGAAATCCTTGGAAAGTTCCTCCAGCACCCTGCCAACACCTTCCAGACTCAGCGCATCCTTATCGCGTGTCTGCGACGCAGGAAGGATATAGAGCTGATTGCAGTTTTTATCCTTGATCAGCGCCTGATTGAGATTTGCCTCACCATTGATAACATTGACAAAATCGTACACTACACGACGCTCGCATCCCATGATCAAATCCAGATTGCGCAGACCGACGTCAAAATCGATGACAGCCGTTTTATGCCCCCTTTTAGCCAATCCCATGGCGATCGCGGCACTGGTCGTGGTTTTACCGACCCCCCCCTTCCCTGACGTTACGACGATGATTCTTGCCAATTGAATCTCCTTCTCAGAAATATTTTCAGCTCAATTCTTCAATGATCAGTGCCTGATCGCGCAAATAGACCTGCACCGGCTTCTTCTTGGAAGTTCCTTTCAAATCTTCGCTGGTTTTATAAATACCCGCAATCGAAACCAGCTCCGCTTGCAGATCCAGACAGAAAAACCTGGCAGCAGTATCCCCTTGCACACCGGCCAGCGCCCGCCCTCTCAGCGTGTTGTAAACATGGATATTGCCTTCAGCCATGATTTCCGCACCGGCACTCACCTGTGCCAGAATCACGAGATCGCTGGCAGCATAGATACGCTGACCCGAGCGCACCGGCTGGGTAATCATCATTGCAGGTGCATGCACCGCCTCTCTAACCACTGGCTGAACTTCGGGTATGGTGTCATCTTTTCTTTGTACCTCCGGCAGAAGGGTGTCATTGCGACTGCGACCGGAATCGATCGAAACGAATAATTCCAACGCCCGCGTTTCCTGTAAAGAATCCCCTCCCCTGATTCCGACAGGGAACAGGCTCAATTTACGAAGGAGTGATATGAGCGCTTCAACATCGACCTTTTTGTCATTCTCATTCAGTTCACTCAAATCGAACAATACAGGGGAATTGCTGAAGAAATCGGGAGCACTTGCAATTTTCTCCCGCAATCGCTGCTCGATCTTTTCCAGATCATTGCCGTACAGAACCAGAATGGGTGCAAAAAAAGTACCGCTCCTGAAATCAAGGATAGAAGACTGATCCATATCAGTGATCTTTCAGCCTTATATCTTGTGTTGAGCCGGCTGCGCTATATGAAAACATGTGGAAAATGAAATCAGGCAAGATAATCCAAAGCCGGATGTAAAAGTCGTTATTATACCTTTCAATCAAACGGAATAAACTGGTTTGATCAGAAACCTGGTAAATCGTGTATCGTCTGAGCCGAACATCCAGGTGGAGTGTTTGTCTAATTTAAAGTTCACACTTTTCCACCTTATCAGTCGAGGAAAAATATGAAAACCCATACCCTGCCTCTTCTCCTATCGTGCGCTCTGTTTCTCGTCGGCGCATGCACCAGCATGCCGCCTGAAATCAGAAATTTTTCAGCAGTGGATATCCCCTATCAGCCAGTCAGCCAAAACGCTGAAACCTATAAGGATGCACCGGTTCGCTGGGGAGGAACTGTGATCGAGGTAGAAAACGAAACGGATTTCAGTCTGATACAGATACTTTTTTATCCGCTCGATCGCAACGGATACCCGCAAACCAGAAAACTCGGAGAAGGGCGTTTCGCAGTAGAGGTCAGTGAGTTTCTCGATCCGGCAATTTATACCAAAGGCGTGGAAGTAACCGTCATCGGCACAGTGAAAGGGAATATCGAACGCACGGTCGGAAACAAAACTATCCATATTCCGCTCATTACCGCCAAAACCATCCATCTCTGGCCACAATCCTATCGTGAAGACAACCTGTACCGTTACGGGCCCTATCCTGGTTATTATGGATATGGCCACCCGTTTTTCTACAACGGGTATTACCGGCCCTACCGGTTTTGGTGGTGAGCGAGTAGCGAGTACATAGACACTCAAGATAGTCAGTATTTCATCGATTCCTACCATAAACAATAAAGCAACCGGCCACCTGAAAATGGCCGGCCCGATACCCGACAACGTTCATCCGGCATGTGGAAATTACTCACTCTGACAGGCATCTGCATTTTCATTCTGGTTACCGCCCTGGCACTCATGACTTATCTCGCTGTCGACAGCCATCCTCGGGTTGAACGGGAAATCTCCATCACACCCGAGCAGATTGCCCGTGCCAAAAATATTCTCGACACACATCGTTATCAGGTACGCCCGGGTACATCGGCCATAGTCAGAATCCAGGCAGATGATCTCGATAACGCGCTGAATTATATGGCGTACCATCTTGCCCAAGGATATGCAAAAGTTATCATGCATGACAAAAGTGCACAGATACAGCTCAGCCTGCCGATACCCTCGGGGATGATCACGGGTTATCTCAATCTGCAGGCCACACTGACTGAAGGCAAAAGCATTCCTGAACTCAGCTCGGTAAGTATCGGGAGTATGCAGATCCCGGATATTATTGCCGGCCAACTGACCGGACAACTGCTGTCATGGCTGCAGACTGCCAGCCCGGATGCACGCGCCGGTCTCGATGCTTTCAGAAAACTGCGATTTTCCCGTAACGAAGTAGCAATTTCTTATTTCTGGAAAGGATGGGGAATCGACAAGGCCAGTTACTCCCCCATCAGTCTGCCTTTTTTTGACCGGCAGACACTGGACAAGCTGTCGCACTATCACCATTTTCTCAACGAACAGAATCGTAAACGGGCTTCACACACAATGACGCTGTCAGAGATACTGACACAGATCATGCAGGAAACCGTTCGTCATTCACCCGATGGAAACGTGCTGGAAGAATTCCGTGCCGCGATTCTGATAACGGCATTCCATGTCGTTCAATTTCCGCTCAGGCTAGTCATCCCGGAAGCAGCTGACTGGCCGGATCCTGTCAAAATCAATGTCATCCTGGATGGGCGCAATGATCTGGCCATGCACTTCATGGCTTCTGCAGTCATTACCGCTTATTCGGATACAACCTTGTCCAATGCCATCGGTCTATATAAAGAGTTGGAAGATTCACGTTCCGGCAGTGGATTTTCCTTCAACGATCTCATTGCGGACCGCTCAGGAACTCGTTTTGCCGAGAAAGCCATGGCCAGCCAGGATTCGGCGCGCCGAATACGGAACATCATCCTGGCCGGGATACGTGATACCGACCTCATTCCACACTGGGCCGATCTTCCCGAACATATGTCTGAAACTGCCTTCAAAGCACGCTTTGGCAGTATCGACAGCCCTCGCTATCAGGAAATGATGGATAAGATCGAGCAGCGCGTGGCTTCCCTGAAATGGCTGCATTACTAAGACATATTCAATCTCCTGCAGATATTTTCAATCACTCCCGGAAAAATTCTCTGCACAGAAGCAGAAACCCGTCTGATCAGGACAGATACAGACCGAAAAGAGTAGAATGCTCCGCCTCGATATACGCGATCGATATAACCTGCTTTCCCGGATCAGAGATCGGCATAATGAATACGAGGTACTCTTCTCCTCACACACCACCGCTCCATGACCTGCCGGTAAACAGCACACGAATTATTGCACTCCCTATCATCAGCTTATAAAACGGATATCTCTAATGAAAATCGTCATCCTGGGAGCCGGCCGTGTCGGTTCGACCGTGGCTGAAAGCCTGGCCAGCGAATCCAACGATATTACGGTAGTCGATCTGGCCCGGAGCAGACTCAGCCTGTTGCAGGAACGGCTGGATTTGCGTACTGTCGTCGGCAGTGCCTCTCACCCTGATATCATGATTCAGGCGGGCATGGAAGATGCCGACATGGTACTGGCGCTTACCGGAAGCGATGAAACCAATCTGGTTGCATGTAAGCTGGCTGCAAGCATGTTCAATACTCCTACCCGGATCGCACGTATCCGTACCGTGGATTATCTGGATCATCCGGATATATTCTCCCGGGAAAATTTCTGTGTCGATTTTGCGATTTGCCCGGAGCGGATACTGACCAAATACATAGAAAAACTGATCGAATTTCCGGGCGCGCTGCAGGTGCTCGATTTTGCCTCCGGCAAGGTCAGCCTGGTAGCTGTAAAAGCCATTCATGGCGGCCCGCTGATCGGACGCCAATTGAAGGAGTTACGCCGGCATGCCCCCAATCTGGATACCCGAGTTGCAGCAATTTTCCGCCATAATCACCCCATCATCCCAGAGGGGAGCACTGTCGTCGAAGAAGGCGATGAAGTATTTTTCATTGCTTCTTCCAGTAATATTCGCGCCGCTATGGGTGAATTACGCCGCATGGATAAACCCGTGAGACGAGTCATGATTGCAGGAGGCGGCAGAATCGGCCGCCGGCTGGCCGAGGTATTACAACAGTCTCACCAGGTACGGATCATCGAACGGGATATCAAAGTATGTGAATCACTGACTCAGAATTTGCATAACACATTGATTCTGCATGGTGATGTTACTGATGAAGAGCTGCTGGAGAGTGAAAATATCAGTGAAATGGACATATTCTGTGCACTGACTAATGATGAGGAAAACAACATCATGGCTGCGTTAATGGCCAAGCGCATGGGTGCACGGAAGGTGATCGCTCTGATCAACCGCAGTATGTACGTGGATCTGATGCAAGGCAGTGGCATCGACATTGCTATTTCACCTGCACAGGTCACGATCGGATCGCTGCTAGCTTACGTCCGTCAAGGAGACGTAGCAGTAGTTCATAGCCTGCGGCGCGGTGCGGCCGAAGCGCTGGAACTGGTTGCACACGGTGATGCCAGTTCTTCCCGGGTGGTCGGCCGCAAAATCGAAGAAATCAAACTGCCCAGAGGCACCACCATCGGTGCTATCGTGCGCGGATTGCCACCGGGGGATGTTTACCGAAACCTGTCCGAACAGGAAAAAGACAGTATCCTCGACCAATGGAAGCAGGCACAGGTCATCATTGCCCATCACGATACCGTGATCAAACAGAATGATCATGTCATCCTGTTCGTCGTCAACAAAAGAATGGTACGGCAGGTGGAGAAACTGTTTCAAGTAAATGTGGGGTTTCTGTAATCAGGCACCATGGGCCATGTCCTCAGTCATTTTCTGGCAGTAGCCAACATCCTGGGCAAGATGATCATGATGTTCGGGCTGGTTCTGCTGATCCCCTGCGGCGTTGCCTACTGGACACAGGATGGATCACTGTCGGTTTTTCTCGATGCACTATCGGTTACACTCGGGTGTGGCGCTGTCATATGGATGCTGACTTATCGTTTCAAACAGGAGTTGCAGATTCGTGATGGTTTTCTGCTGGTGGTGCTGGTCTGGCTGTCGCTACCCTTGTTTGGCATGCTGCCTCTGGTCTGGTATTTTCCCGAACTCGGTATCGCCAAATCGTATTTTGAAGCAGCTTCCGGTTTGACCTCGACCGGAGCAACGATACTGACAGAGCTCGATGAGCTTCCATATGCCATCAATCTGTGGCGCTGCCTCCTGGCCTGGCTGGGCGGGATGGGCCTGATCGTCCTGGCCGTGGCGATTCTGCCCATGCTGGGCGTCGGAGGCAGGCAGCTTCTCAGCGCCGAGATCCCTGGGCCGATAAAAGAGTCCCGACTAACGCCACGAATCGCGGAGACCGCCAAGCGATTATGGTTGATCTATGTCACGCTAACGCTCGCCTGCATGATTGCCTACCGGCTGGCTGGAATGACTTCATTCGATGCGATCGCTCACGCGCTAAGCACGCTGGGATTGGGAGGGTTTTCCACGCATGACTCCAGTTATGGATACTGGAATTCTCCGCTGATCGAAGCAATCGCTATATTGTTCATGCTGATTGCCGGTATCAATTTCTCATCTCATTTCGTTGCCTGGCGCGCCAAAAGTTTCTCCCCTTACCGTGTCGACCCGGAAGCAAAACTGTACATCCTGATTACGCTGGCCAGTTGTATCGGAGTAGCCGGGTTCCTCTGGATAAAAGGTATTTACACGGATCCTCTGGTTGCCTTGCGTTATGCAGCTTTCAATGTGGTTTCCACTGCCACTACTGCCGGCTACAGCAACACCGACTATGCCCTCTGGCCGATCTTTGCCCCGCTCTGGATGCTGTTTTTATCGGGTTTCTGCACCTCCTCGGGCTCGACGGGCGGCGGTATCAAAATGATCCGGGCACGTATCCTGTTTCAGCAATTTTTTCGTGAAATGATCATCATCATGCATCCGCGAGCAATTTCACTGATCAAAATCGGCAGAAGTATCATTACCAATGAAATCATCTTTGCCATTCTGGGATTTTTTTTCGTCTATCTGATCAGTATCGTTCTGATGACGCTGGCACTGACGCTGAGCGGTCTGGACGAGATTACCGCCTTCTCGGCTGCTGTCGCCTGTCTGAACAATCTGGGCGCAGGTTTGGGAGCAGTCGGTCCGGCTATGACTTATGCATCGCTCAATGATTTCCAGATCTGGCTGTGCAGCTTCGCCATGTTCCTGGGCAGGCTGGAATTTTATACGCTGATGATTGTTTTCACCCCTGCTTTCTGGCGAAGATGACACCGCAGAATATTCAGATTGAATTGAATCAGCTGATAATGCGTTATCATAACGGGCAAAAATCTGACTGCAGTGGAAAGATAGCTTAGCAAGGAAACCTTGGAAATAAGGGGAAATCGTGACTGAAACAGCAAATGATTTAGCAGATATCAAAGTAATGGTAGTTGACGACAGCAATACCATCCGTCGCAGCGCAGAAATTTTTCTTGCACACTCCGGTTGTGAAGTCATTCTGGCTACAGACGGATTTGATGCAATGGCCAAAATCATCGACTGTCAGCCGGATATCATTTTTCTGGATATCGTCATGCCACGGCTGGATGGCTACCAGGCCTGCATGCTGATCAAAAAGAACCCCAGATACCAGTCTGTGCCCGTTATCATGCTCTCCAGCAAGAGCGGGTTGTTCGATCGCGCGCGCGGCAGAATGGTCGGCTCTGACGAATACCTCACCAAGCCGTTCACCAAAGATGCATTGCTCGATACAGTGCGTAAACATACTTCACATAATCGGGTACCGGCCTGATACGGCTAAAAAACAATATGGCAGTTACCGGCCCGGCCCCGAACGGTTTTTACAGACTCGTATCACGGCTGACTGCCCAGTTCTCTCCTCCCTGCCGTAATGAAGGTTAACCCGCCTCTGGCGTGGCATCCTGCACCTGTTTCCGCTCCCACCGACCTTCACTGGTGGTTGACTCACCGGGGTTCCCTCACTCGTCTGCTCCAGGATCGCTGTGAACATTTCCGTGTCGAACCCGTTTTTCAGGCACTGGCAACAGCTTGTATCGATGAGCTGGAAGTCATGAATCTGCGCAGACAGGGCCGAGCACTGATACGGGAGGTTTATCTGCGCTGCGATGAAGCCCCGGTTGTATTTGCCCATTCTATCGTCAGAAGAGAACATTTACGGGATGCATGGCGCGGTCTGGGCCGCTTGGGCAACCACTCGCTGGGCACCATGCTGTTTACCAATCCGCTGATACAACGCACTCCTCTTGCCTTCAGGAAACTGAAACCACACCATCCACTGTTCGAGCGTGCCTGCAAACAGCTGCAGAACCGCCCGGCCAATCTCTGGGCAAGGCGATCGTTATTCATTCTCCAACATCAGCCGATACTCGTGACTGAAGTATTTCTGCCCGCAATCCGCAGACTCTGAGGCGGTAGTAAAATGCCCCATACTTTATCCTGATTGATCCATCAGGCCCGGATATATTACTGAACCGATTCTTATGACTTCTGTAAACATGACTTTCGCGGACCGGCTTTCCGCATATGCCCGACTGATCCGGCTGGATAAACCCATCGGCATCCTGTTACTACTGTGGCCAACATTATGGGGATTGTGGCTGGCGGCTGACGGCATGCCGGATCCGATGATTCTGGTGATTTTCGTTCTCGGTACAGTTCTGATGCGCTCTGCCGGTTGCGCCATCAATGATTTTGCTGACCGGCGCATCGATCCTCACGTTTCCCGCACCCGCAACCGTCCGCTGGCTGCCGGCATCATTACTGCACGCGAAGCATTGCTGATCGCCACCGGCTTGAGCTTGTGCGCATTCCTGCTAATACTGCCGCTCAATCTGCTGACGATTCAGCTATCCGTACCCGCCCTATTCCTTGCGGCTTCCTATCCATTTACCAAACGCTTTTTTGCCATGCCGCAGGCATACCTGGGTATTGCGTTCAGCTTCGGTATTCCCATGGCATTTGCAGCACAAACCGGTACCGTTCCACCGCTTGCATGGTTACTGGTGCTGGCCAATCTGTTCTGGGTGATTGCTTACGATACCGAATATGCGCTGGTGGATCGGGCGGATGATCTGAAAATCGGTATCAGAACATCCGCTATCACGTTCGGTCGGTTTGATGTGGCAGGAATTCTGCTATGCCATATCATTTTCCTGAGCATCTTGGCTTACGTAGGTATATTGCTGCAGCGCGGCATCTGGTTTTATGGTGCACTGCTGATCGCACTGTGCCTGGTCATCGTTCAATACGGCATGATCCGCAAACGTGAACCTTTCCCCTGTTTCCAGGCATTTCTGCATAACAACTGGATCGGCGCGGTCATATTTACAGGTATATTGCTGGATACACTGTTCAAAACCAGTTAATCATTCCGATAAGAATTCAGGATCAGTTCTGCTCCAACTTCATCGTACTCCGTTCAATTTACTTACAACCACCAGGCCTGATTTATGAAATATAAGGATTTACGCGATTTCCTCGTACAGCTTGAGCAACGTGGTGATCTGAAGCGCGTGGAGATCGAAATCGACCCTCACCTGGAAATGACGGAAATCTGTGATCGTCTGCTCAAACAGGCCGGCCCGGCCGTACTGTTCGAACGGCCTGCCGGACATACCATTCCGGTACTGGGCAATCTGTTCGGAACGCCGGAACGGGTGGCGCTGGGCATGGGCCAGACATCAGTTTCCGCCCTGCGTGAAGTGGGCAAGCTGCTCGCCTATCTCAAGGAACCCGATCCGCCCAAAGGACTGCGCGATGCCTGGGAAAAACTACCGGTACTGAAGCAGGTGCTCAATATGGCGCCTAAACAACTGACCAGTGCTCCTTGCCAGGAGATCATATGGGAAGGTACCGATGTCGATCTGGGCAAAATACCGATCCAGACCTGCTGGCCGGGAGACGTGGCGCCACTGATCACTTGGGGGCTCACGGTGACACGCGGTCCGCATAAATCCAGGCAGAACCTGGGAATTTACCGCCAGCAGGTAATCGCTCCGAACAAAGTGATCATGCGCTGGCTGGCACATCGCGGCGGAGCACTGGATTACCGTGATTTTTGCCAGACCTGTCCGGGACAACCCTACCCTGTTGCCGTTGCACTGGGTGCTGATCCGGCGACTATCCTCGGTGCAGTGACCCCCGTTCCCGACAGCCTGAGCGAATATCAGTTCGCCGGTTTACTGCGCGGCGCAAAAACTGAAGTCGTCAAATGCCTGACGCATGATTTACAAGTTCCCGCCAGTGCAGAAATCGTATTGGAAGGCTATATTCATCCGGATGAAACAGCGATGGAAGGCCCCTACGGTGACCATACCGGCTATTACAACGAGCAGGAAACCTTTCCGGTCTTCACGATCGAACGCATCACCATGCGCCACAGCCCGATTTACCATTCCACTTACACCGGAAAACCGCCCGATGAGCCGGCCATTCTCGGTGTAGCACTGAACGAGGTATTTGTACCGCTGTTGCAGAAACAATTCACTGAAATTACCGATTTTTACCTGCCACCGGAGGGCTGTTCTTACCGCCTCGCTGTGGTCAGCATGAAAAAGCAATATCCCGGCCATGCCAAGCGTGTCATGTTCGGTATCTGGAGTTTTTTGCGTCAGTTCATGTATACCAAATTCATCATCGTGACCGATGACGATATCGATATCCGTGACTGGAAGGAAGTCGTCTGGGCAATGACTACCCGGGTCGACCCGATACGCGATACTTTGATCGTGGAAAACACCCCGATCGATTATCTCGATTTCGCCAGCCCGGTTTCAGGGCTTGGCAGCAAAATGGGCCTGGATGCCACAAACAAATGGCCGGGTGAAACAACACGTGAATGGGGTCGCCCCATTGAAATGGACGCAGCTGTCAAAACCAGAATCGACCATCTCTGGCAGCAACTGCCATTCTGACTGTTCTCCGGACTGGTAGTAAGAAAGCTTCCCCCGCTCCGGGAGAGCGGCATACTGCCAGCAATGACGACTCGACTGCAATCAGGCTATCCTAATGCGTGTGTGAATGCGCCTCGTGCTTCCCGTGATTTTTTTGTGAACCTTGCCCGGCAAGCTGCTTGGCAACGCTGATCTGATAGGTGGCATGACACGCCGTGCAACGCCCCAGC
>NZ_JBDZWD010000050.1:0-18820 GCF_040256045.1 Nitrosomonas sp. | reverse complement strand
TTCCCACATTCACATGCGGCTTCACCCGCTCAAATTTACTCTTCGCCATTACGTCTGTTCCCTTTTATTAACACTTACATCAGCAACCTATTAAATCTGGCCAGCTTACCTGGTGCCCATGGCCAGGATTGAACTGGCGACCTCTCCCTTACCAAGGGAGTGCTCTACCACTGAGCTACATGGGCAAATAGAACGCCTTTTCACCGCGACGTGGAGCGGGTGAAGGGAATCGAACCCTCGTCGTAAGCTTGGAAGGCTTCTGCTCTACCATTGAGCTACACCCGCTTATACCCGACTACCTACCTCATTGCCCAAGATAAACAGTCACACCATCCGCAGCAGCCAAACGCCAACGTTGGCACCTCGCGCATTTCTAATTTTAATTATCACAGCTGGTGGAGGGGGAAGGATTCGAACCTTCGAAGGCAGAGCCGTCAGATTTACAGTCTGATCCCTTTGACCGCTCGGGAACCCCTCCAAAATAGCAGGGCATTATGAACGTTTAGCCAGATCAAGTCAATGCCAATAAATTCCGCCTTTTGACCAAGCACATAATTAATTTCCACTATTATCGCAGAAGTCGCTAAAGCTTATTGCGCCAGGTCTGGTCGTCGTGGTCGAACAAACGATTGGCCTCCACCGGTCCCCAACTGCCAGCGGGATAAGTTGGGATATATTCACGCTCTATCACCCAATGTTTCAGAATCGGATCGATTACTTGCCATGCCCATTCGACTTCATCAAAACGGATGAAAAGTGAACGATCGCCTTCAATGACATCGAGTAGCAATGCTTCATAAGCATCCAGTGATTGTTCATCAGTTTTAAGAAAACTTGCATTCATCTGCATCACCCGAGTATTCATATCGAGACCGGGTTGTTTAACATGAATTTCCATGTGCATCGACTCTTCAGGCTGAATCGAAAGCAACACCCAATTTGGCGCAATCCATTCTAATGGTGTTTCACGGAAAAGTTGTTGAGGAGGATGCTTGAAACGAATCGCGATCATCGAATTCTGTTTAGGCAGGCGCTTACCTGTGCGCAAATAAAACGGCACTCCTCTCCACCGCCAATTATCAATGTAGAATTTGACTGCAATAAAAGTTTCAGTAATCGAATCCCGTTCGACATTATCTTCCTGCTGATAACCTGCCACCACCTGCCCATCGATATTACCGTGAGTATATTGAGCACGCACAGCATGGGCATGTATCGCGCGCTTGGCAATGGGACGAATCGAACGCAGTACTTTGACCTTTTCGTCACGCAAAGCATCTGCCTCAAGAGCAGGTGGCGGCTCCATGGCAACTACGGTCAGCAACTGCATCAAATGATTCTGCAACATATCACGCAACGCACCAGCACGATCATAATACCCGGCACGTTTTTCAATACCACCCGATTCCGCCACCGTAATTTGTACATGATCAATGAAATTACGATTCCACAGTGGCTCGATTAATGTATTAGCAAACCGAAAAACGAGCAGATTCTGTACGGTTTCCTTGCCAAGAAAATGATCGATACGATAAATCTGCTCTTCATCAAAATGCTGATGTAATAAACGATTCAGCACCTGTGCCGATTCAAGATCCTCTCCAAACGGTTTTTCAATCACCACACGATTCATTCCCCGCGGCTCATTGAGGCCGGCAGCCTTGAGATTCCTGATCACCGCAACAAAATCAGCAGGCCTGATCGCAAGATAAAATACCGTGCGAGAGCAAGCCGACCCAGGTGCCAGACCGGCAGCTAACACACGATAGGATTCGATATCGTTAAGATCTCCCTGCTGATAGCGAAAGCGTGCCAGAAAACGCTCCAGCACTCCCTCCACGGAAGATTGGCTGATCTTACTCTCCAGTATTTCACGCAAATGTTCGAGCCAATTATCAATTGTCCATTCGCGGCGCGAGAAGGCAACAATGGAAAAATTATCTGCCAGACGATTAGCATTTTCCAACTCAAATAATGCAGGCAGCAACTTATTTGAGGCAAGATCTCCGGTCGCACCGAAAATAACAAACAGGCAGGGCAGTTTTTCAGTCTGGCTCATTTTTGCGTCGTTCATCACTCACCCTTTTTGATGTCATGGCCGCCAAAACCATGACGCATCTTGGCAAGCACTTTAGCTACATAATCATTTTTGCCCTGCGTGGTAAAACGCATCATCAGTGAAAGCATGATTACCGGAACAGGAATGCCCTGCTCAATGGAAGCAAGTGCCGTCCAGCGACCTTCACCCGAATCCGCTACAAAAGGAGCAATATCATCAAGCACCTGATCTTCAGCCAGAAAATCAGCAGACAAATCAAGTAACCACGAGCGCACCACGCTGCCGTGTCGCCATAATTCAGCAATCTCAGCAAGATCGAGATTGAACCCGGATTTGTCTTTCATCAGTGCAAACCCCTCGGCAAAAGCTTGCATCATGCCGTACTCGATCCCGTTATGGATCATTTTCACATAATGCCCTGAACCAACCGGTCCGGTATGCAACCAACCAGTCTCTGGGGTCGGTGCCAATACTTCCAGATAAGATTTCAAACGTACAGCCGCTGTATCTGATCCACCAAACATGATGCAGTAACCGTTTTCCAATCCCCATATTCCTCCGGAAACCCCGGCATCGGCAAATTCGATGCCCCGTTCTGCACAGCGTGCTGCACGTGGCATATCATCCTGATAATGGGCATTTGCACCATCCACGATCAGATCACCCGGAGACAGTAATGGTAATAGCGTGGAAAGCGCCGTTTCAGTCACATCACCTGCCGGCAGCATCAGCCATATAATCCGTGGTTTTTCAAGCACAGTAACCAGATCGGCGTAATCCCGGCAAGGGACGTGCCCCGTTTCCTTCACCAATACCTCGGTTACATCAAAACTGCGGTTCATCACTGCAATTTTTTTGCCTTGCCTGGCAAGGCGGCGCGCCATGTTACCCCCCATGCGCCCTAAACCCACTATACCGAATTCCATACTTTTCCCCTTCAATAGAGATGACCAGAAAGAAATCTGATCAATCAGGGATTCCTGATGATCATTCCGGATGCAATCTCAGACCGGATTCACACTGGCAGCAAGTTCCACAGCCAGCTTGCCCAGCACTGCCGAATCATCGAGTCCGTCGAGAAAATACTGTGGAATCCCGGATAAACCGGTTTGTGCACCTGCAAGCGCCCCGGTCAGCATGGCACGCGCCTGGTTCTGCCCCCCACCATTGATCGCATGAAGGACGGCTGATTCAAAATTATCATGAAACCTTGCTGCCAGATAATAAGCAGCTGGTAACTGATGATAAATTGCACATGGCATCCCATAGACCATGGATACCTTCCATGCCGGCTCAATACGGATTTCAGAATCTACGGCTGCCGCAGCCATGTAAGAAGGTGTAAGCAACGCATCGGGGGAAGCAAAACGACCTGCACGCGGTGGATCCGGATCACCAAGGCGCGGTGGTTGCAGATCATTGCCAGTTACAGCATGGAACGGCAGGGCACCACTTTTTACAAGGCTCATGAGTTTTCCCGATAAACTGATATCAAGCACATGCCCCTGCACCAGCAAACCCAGCACCGCACCGTATGCAACCGTCATCGAAACGATTGTTTCATCTGTCTGAGTAAGCGTCGTATCAGCTGAAACCGCTGCAGCAAGCTGCCCCGGCTGGTATGCATAACGAACAGCGATTGCAAGTGTACGCTCTACCGCCTCGGTCGTATCCGCATGGCCGCCAGTCTGCCCCCAGGGCAGTTTTTGCTGCACACGCCGCCGCCACGTTTCACGAATCGACTGACTGGTATAGCCACCAGGACCATTGACCGGCGTACCATCCAGTAACGGGAACAGCTCTTCATCCATGCGACGGCAGAAATCTTCGGTATCGTAACCGCCACATTCGACCAGTGAACGAACCATCAGCTTCAAAATGAAACCAGACTGCGATAACTGCCCTGCTTTCAACCCGGCATGATATCGATCTGGCTTGGGGTCAGTGTAATCGGTAATCCAGTCGCCATAATCTCGACGAAGTTCGGAAAGATCATAATACCAGTGCGGGCCCAATCCCAAGGCATCCCCGATGAATGCTCCCATGATGGCTCCTGCAGCACGGTCTTGTATATTTTTATCTGACATGAATAAATAACCTCCTGTTTTACACTCTAAAAAAACAAATTCGGTAAACTCGGAGTACCATCGGAGCAAATTTGAAAACACCAAATCTTACCGGCAGTATCATCAGACACGACCGGTTATTCAGCTTTCATTTCACTGAATAACACCTCGGGCCCATTAGAAGGCTGGCAGACTTCAACAACTTTATGACGCGATTGCTCACCGCGCTTCAGCGTAATGTTTTTCCGGGGAACATTAAAGCGTTTCGCCAGAAATTCCATTAACGCACGATTCGCTTTTCCGTCCCTAGGAAGAGCTGCCAGTTTTATTCTCAGCTCTTCTCCGCAAATGCCAACTGCTTCAGTCTGTCTGGCACCTGGCTGAACGTAAAGTTTCAATACCAAGAGACTGCGATCGTTGCCAAAGCTATACCAGCTCATTAAAACATGTGAATGATCTGGCGCTGCAAATTCTCCACGACCATCATAAGTACCTGCAACAGAATAAAGGCAAATATCGGAGAAAGATCGAAGTTGGCTATGGGAGGAATATACCGGCGTATCGGCCCCAAAACAGGGCCGGTAAAACTTTCCAACACGGGTGCAAGTGGAGTATTTGGACTAATCCATGACAATACAGCCTGTACAATGATCGCAATTAGCAGGATATTAAGTGTCATGCTGGCAAGTTTAACCAGCGCCAGCAAAGCAAATGCGAACATACTACTTCCCGCACCGAAACCTCCCAGCAGATTGATGCTCACCAGGATGATAAATTGGGCGAGCCAAGCCAACACAAAGGTAGAAAGATCAAGACCTCGCCAACTGGGTATCACCCGACGCGCCGGTCTGACAACAAAATCCGTTACTGCTACCAGAAATCTCGTAAATGGATGATAGTAAGGTACACGAGACCACTGCACATAAAATCTCAGTAACAATGCCAGTGAAAACAGGCTAAGTAAGGTATCCAGCAAAAATATCATTATTTGATTGGGCATGGCTTTTCCGTTGAAAGTTATGGTTATTGCTGAATCATGGCCCGATTACAGGCTGGATTATGTACGTCCGAATATTTCGCCCATTTGTCGAGAACGATCACAGGCAGCATGCATAGCACGAATAAACGCACTTCTGATATCGGCTTGTTCCATGCTGAGTAAAGCTTGTTCAGTCGTTCCACCTTGCGAGGTCACTTTCATCCGCAACGTTGCAAGTGTGTCATTACTTTGTGCGGCAAGATGTGTGGCACCCAGGAATGTCTGTATTGCAAGCTGTTTTGCTGTATCTGCTGTCAGCCCCAACTGTGTCCCGGCTTCCTGCATAGCCTCCAGAAAATAGAAAACATAAGCCGGGCCACTGCCAGACAAGGCCGTAACTGCATCCAGTTGTGTTTCTTCATCCACCCAGATTACTGTACCGATTGCCTCCAGAATCGTAGCAGCCTGTTCCTTCTGCCGTCTATCGACCAGAGGTAACGCATATAAACTGGTGACACCTTTTCCGATCAAAGCAGGTGTATTGGGCATGGCACGAATGATAAATTCATGCCGGTTCAGCCACTGGCTCAGATCACTTGTGCGAACTCCCGCTGCAATCGAAATAACAAGTTTATCCTGCAGAAATTGTGCAGCCTGATTAGCCACACCATGTAACTGCTGCGGCTTTACGGCAAGAATAACGATCTCACTGCCATGGGTTCCATCAGGTATCGATGCCGTGACCGTGACACCATACGCTTCGGCAAGTTGCTGTCGTCGCAGCGCATCGGTTTCCACTGCACAGATGTGTGAAGATGCACTTCCATGGTGTATCAGGCCGCCAATCATGGCGCCAGCCATGTTTCCACCACCAATAAAAGTAATTTTCATGAATGACTCTGATTTATATAAATAAATGGCAACAGCGAGACTGAACACACTGGGCAGATAGTGCGGTTACCGGAGATCACTTTTTGAACAGAGTGATTATCACACTCAATACGATGCTCACAACAAGCATGGACGTGATAGGAATAAATATCTTGCTATGCCGGGTTTCAATTCGAATATCACCTGGCAACTTTCCAAACCAGTTAAGCAGCCAGGGTGCAAAGTGTAATACTGCACCAATAACAAGCAGTACAGCACCTCCTATCATCAACCAACGTGTAATCTGTTCCATTCAGCCAGCGAAAAAACTCAGAACATATTTCTGGAAATTATCAGACACCGATAATACGCAACAGTACCAGTTCATAACCAATCAGACAGGCATACCCGGTTGAGATCACATAAAGTAGATGTCGACACCGAAATCTGCCATAGATCTCCACTTCATGGTGGATGGTCAGAATAATTGCCGCCAGAGAGGTAAGCGCCAGTTTGAAATAAATGAATTTTTGCGTACTTTCTTCAATCAGCACTGCCATGAAATAGTTGAGTTCCGTACCACCATCAGACAAAATATTGATCGTCAGAAAAGCATCAGTTGCGCTGAATATTACGATGGCAAGACAACAAACTACCAAAGGCCAAGTATACTTATCGACATAAGCCGCACCTTTACCAGAACGCCTCCGAGTAACCCGCCGTCCCTGTTTAATTCCCAACTGGTAGGGACAAACAAAAGAAATTTCAGCTCGTCTTTCCTGTAATCGCTGATCTATCATCAATTGGCTCGCCATAACTCACTCTCCTTGGGGTATAAAACCCAATTCATTTTTCGGGGAACTGATCTGATGCTTTGCCTCATTTATACAAAACTAAGTGTAAAGCCACCCGTTCAGTAGCGCAACACGCCAATTAAAAACACGTATAGCGCAATCTTTTCGGATTGGGCTATAATGTTCGGCCCAAAAAGGCCAGGTTAATAATTGATAAGTAGATAATTCAGAATTTTTTACTGACTTCACTTAGTTTCTTTACTGCAAGTACAAACAGATATCATTAAAAATGAAACGTACCTACCAACCATCCGTCATCAGCAGAAAACGTACCCATGGATTTCGTATACGCATGAAAACACGCGGCGGCAGAGCAATTATTCGTGCGCGTCGGGCAAAAGGACGAACCAAGCTTAGCGTGTAATCATAATAAATAAGTCCGGGCCCGCTGTCCGGACTGTATTTTTTGGCAACCAGACAAATTTGCACGCTACCCAGGCAGTGCAGGCTGCGAAAGGCTGATGAGTTTCGCGCCGTGCTGCGTAACCGGATCGTGTTTGAAAGTCTCTCGCTACGATTGTATGTAAAGCCCGTCGATTTTAACCATGCGCGTATCGGTCTGATCGTGGCAAAAAAGATCGAACGAAAATCTGTCAGGAGAAATCGTATCAAACGTCTGATCAGAGAAGCGTTCCGCAGGCACCGGCTAATGCTCAAGGATCTGGATTGTGTCATGCAGCTGCGGCATCCTGTTGAACTGTTAGATTCGACCCGTATCTACCAGGAAGCTGTAATGCTTTTCAACAAAGCGGCCAGACAATTATGAAGCAACTGATCATCGGTCTCATCAAACTCTACCGGTATAGTATCGGGCTCTTGATTCCGCCCTCTTGCAGATTTTATCCAACCTGTTCGAATTATATGCATGAAGCACTGATAAAACACGGTCTCATCAAGGGGTTATGGCTGGGTATGAAACGAATATTGCGCTGCCACCCATGGAATCAGGGGGGATATGATCCTGTCCCCTAGAAAGAGTGGATAATGCACTTCCACCAATTACCAGATTCATCAGTCATTTAATATTTTGTATTAAAACTTTCTGCTTTTCCGAGTCCCCAAAAAATGGACAATAAAAAAATCGTACTGCTTATCATTTTTTCGACATCACTACTGTTTTTATGGGATGCATGGATAAAGGAGCAGGAAAAGTTCAACAATCCTCCTGCCATTACCCAGGCTGATCCTTCAACCGCACCGACACAATCCAAGAGTGACAACAGCCTCCCTGTTCCTGGCAGCGAACTGACATCATCCCAAACGGGCTCAGATGCGGATGGCATACCTGCGAGTGGTGATAATGTAGATTCAGTTACTCCACGCCTCCTGCCATCAGGAGAACAGATACGCGTCGTCACCGACAAGGTCATTGCAGAAATCGATACGATCGGGGGCGATTTACGGCGTCTGGAATTGCTGCAACAACCTTCATCGGAAGATAAAGATACACCTTATGCTCTGCTGTACAGCGAAGCTGCACGCACCTATATTGCACAATCCGGTCTGGTCGGAGAGGGTCTGCCCAACCATAAAACAACTTTCCAAGCAGAGTCGGATATACGGAGCTACGATCTGTCCGCGGGTGAGGATAAAATCGTTGTTCGCCTGCTGGCACCCGAAGCTCAAGGTGTTCAGGTCGTCAAAACCTATACTTTCCATCGTGACAGTTATGTGATCGATGTCGGTTTTGAAGTGGAAAACAAAGGTGACACTACAGTTCGTCCGTTCGCCTACTTCCAGATGCTGCGTGACGGCAATCCACCACCCGCCAAGACCATGATGATTCCCACGTTCCTGGGAGCAGCCGTTTACACTGAAGAAGGTAAATATCAGAAAATTCCTTTTTCCGATCTGGACAAGAATAAGGCAGATTATCCAGCCAATGCGAACAATGGCTGGATCGCCATGCTGGAACATTATTTCCTGACCGCCTGGCTGCCACAACAGCAGACCCCACGCGAATTTTTTGCCAAACGGCAGAGCGACAATCTCTACAGTGCCGGGGTGATTGTACCTGCCGGTATCATCGCGCCTGGTGAAACTGCAGCCACCACCATGCCATTTTATGCAGGCCCCGAAGAGCAGGACAATCTGGAAGGACTGGCTCCCGGTCTGGATCTCACGGTTGATTACGGTTGGCTGACAATGATTGCCAAACCCTTATTCCGCCTGCTTTCGTTCTATCATTCATGGACGGATAACTGGGGGGTAGCAATCATCCTGTTGACCATGACCGTCAAACTTCTGTTCTTCCCGCTATCTGCCGCCGGCTATCGATCCATGGCCAAGTTGCGCCTGGTAACACCCAAACTGAAGCGTATTCAGGATCAATATAAAGGTGATCGGCAGCGTATGCACCAGGCCATGATGGAATTCTACCGAGAGGAAAAAATCAACCCGATGGGAGGATGTTTTCCTATACTGGTGCAAATTCCGGTTTTCATTGCTCTGTACTGGACAATTCTTGCAGCAGTAGAGCTGCGTTATGCTCCTTTGGCGCTCTGGATCGATGACTTATCCTCCCCAGATCCCCTCTACATGCTGCCGCTGCTGATGGGTATTTCCATGTTTGTGCAGACCAAGCTTAACCCGACTCCAACAGATCCGCTCCAGGCAAAAATAATGCAAATTATGCCTGTTGCCTTCAGCGCCATTTTCTTCTTCTTCCCGGCTGGGCTGGTTCTGTATTCTCTGGTCAATAATGTTCTGTCTATTGCACAGCAATGGAAGATTACAAAAATGTACGGGACTGCTCCCAGCAAGGACACGCCTGAACCACCGGTCAGCAAACAGGTAAACAGTTCAGAGAATCCTGAAACAGCTGCCGACAGTCCGGCTGAGAGCCCTAAACAACCCAAAGCACCGGCCAATAATCCCAGGAAAATGTACAAAAGAACGAGAAAGAAATAGATATTTATCGTTTTAATCGCTCTTTGTCCTTTTGGATCAAAAAGCCCTGCCCTCTCTGGTGACAAGTAATGACACCATCGCAGCAATTGCCACGCCCCCCGGTCGTGGCGGCATAGGTATAGTCCGGATTTCCGGAATAAATCTGAAACCGCTTGCCCGGGAAATCCTGGGCAAGCTTCCCGACCCGCGTCATGCCGGGTTATTCAGCTTCTTTGACCAGAATAGTCAGATCATCGATCAGGGAATCGCACTTTACTTTCCTTCTCCCCATTCCTACACCGGCGAAGAAGTGCTTGAACTGCAGGGACATGGCGGCCCCGCCGTCATGAATCTGCTACTGGATCGCTGCCTTCAGCTAGGCGCCCGCCTGGCGGAACCGGGTGAATTTACACTACGAGCCTTCCTCAACGATAAACTCGATCTCGCACAAGCTGAAGGCGTAGCTGATCTGATCGCAGCCAGTACCACCAATGCCGCGCGCTGTGCAGTACGCTCGTTGCACGGAGAATTCTCATCAACAATCCACCAGCTCGTCAGTGCACTGATCGATCTGCGTGTACTGGTCGAAGCAACACTCGATTTTCCGGAAGAAGAAATCGACTTTCTCCAGTCAGCTCATGCCGCAGAACAACTGGCGATGATTCGAGCCAAACTGGAACAGGTGCTGGCTGCATCCCGCCAGGGCAATCTGCTGCAGGAAGGTATCAAAGTCGTACTGGCCGGTCAGCCCAACGTAGGCAAATCCAGCCTGCTCAACCGTCTTGCCGGCGACGAGGTTGCCATTGTCACTGATATTCCTGGTACGACAAGAGACACTGTCCGGCAATCGATCGAAATCGAAGGAATTCCACTGCATCTGATTGATACCGCAGGGCTGAGAGAAACCAGCGACATTGTTGAGCAACACGGAATTGCCCGCACCTACGCCGCAATCGAACAGGCTGATCTGGTATTGTTACTGGTGGACAGCCGCCACGGTGTAACAGAAGAAGATCGCTCCGTGCTGACGCGCCTGCCGGAACGGTTGCCGGTACTGACCGTCCATAACAAAATCGATCTGTCAGCCCAGCCTCCCCGCCTGGAAGAAAACACATCCGGACCAACCATTTACCTTTCAGCCAGAAATGGGGAAGGAATGGAACTGCTACGGGCTGCACTGCTCAAAACTGCCGGCTGGCAGGCCAACATTGCCGGAGAAGGCGCCTACATGGCTCGCCAGCGCCATCTGCAAGCATTGCTACAGGCAAAAGAACTGCTGGAAAGAGCAGCCGCCTGGCTGCACCGTGCAGATCAGCTGGAAATACTGGCCGAAGAATTACGCCTCGCACAACAAGCCCTATCCTCCATCACTGGCGAATTTACCAGTGATGATCTGCTAGGTGAGATTTTTTCCAATTTTTGCATCGGAAAGTGAAGCAAGATCCGGAAATATCTACTAATGTCTTCTAACATGCCGCTATTAAGTTTGTGATCATGAAGCTGTATCGTCGTGTTCGGGACGTCCAGCCGGCCGCACTGACGATCGAATTTTTGGTTGTGCTGGATTTAGTACCGTGAATATAGGGGATAACATTGCTGCGAGGGTTGCAAGGGGAAAAGTAACATGGAAGGAACCATACCCTATGAATAAGCAGACGCTCAGCGAACGCGACATCTGCACCAAGTTCATCACACCGGCTCTGGAAAAGGCCGGATGGGACGTTCTAACGCAGGTACACGAAGAGTTCCTGCTGACCAAGGGGCGCATCATCGTGCGCGGCAAACTGCACACACGTGGTCAGCACAAGCGCGCCGACTATGTGCTGTTCCACAAGCCCAACCTGCCCATTGCCGTCATCGAAGCCAAGGACAACAAGCATGCCATCGGCTCGGGCATGCAACAGGCCCTCGGCTATGCAGAAATGCTGCAAGTGCCTTTCGTATTCAGCAGCAATGGAGATGGCTTCCTGTTCCACAACAGGATCGCCAAGGACGGTGTTATCGAGCGCGAACTGAGCCTGGACGAGTTCCCCAGTGCCGATACGCTGTGGCAATGGTGGGCAGAGCATCAGAGCCTGAGCACGCAGCAACAGGCCCCGGTGGCCCAGGACTACTACAGCGACGGCAGCAACAAGACGCCTCGCTACTACCAGTTACTTGCCATCAACAAGACCATTGAGGCGATTGCCAAAGAGCAGAAGCGCATTCTGCTGGTGATGGCCACGGGCACAGGCAAGACCTATACCGCCTTCCAGATCATCTGGCGGTTGTGGAAGTCGCGTGCCAAGAAACGCATCCTGTTCCTGGCGGACCGCAACATCCTGGTCGATCAGACCATGACCAACGACTTCAAGCCGTTCGGCGCTGCGATGACCAAGATCCAGAAGCGCCAGGCCAACAAGTCCTATGAAATCTACCTGTCGCTTTACCAGGCCGTCACCGGTAACGAAGAAGAACGGAACATCTACAAGCAGTTCAGCCCGGAATTCTTCGATCTGATCGTGATCGACGAATGCCACCGGGGCAGCGCCGCCGAAGATTCGGCCTGGCGCGAGATCCTGACGTATTTCCATTCCGCCACACAGATCGGCCTGACCGCTACGCCCAAGGAAACCAGGGACGTATCCAACATCGACTACTTCGGCGAGCCCATTTACACCTACTCGCTACGCCAGGGCATCGATGATGGCTTTCTCGCACCCTACAAGGTAGTGCGCATCGACCTGGACAAAGATCTGACCGGCTGGCGTCCCGACAAGGGCATGCTCGACAAGCACGGCAACGAGATCGAAGACCGTATCTACAACCAGCGTGATTTTGACAAGACGCTGGTGCTGGAACAGCGCACGCAAGTGGTGGCGCGCAAGATCAGTGAATACCTGAAGGCCAGCAACCGCTTCGACAAGACTATCGTCTTCTGCGACAACATCGACCATGCCGAACGCATGCGCCAGGCGCTGGTCAACGAAAACGCCGACCTGGTGGCGCAGAACCACCGCTATGTCGTTCGCATCACCGGCGACAACGAAGAGGGCAAGATGGAGTTGGACAACTTCATCTTCCCGGAAAGCAAATACCCCGTCATCGCGACCACTTCCAAGCTGATGACCACGGGCGTCGATGCCCAGACCTGCAAGCTCATCGTGCTGGATCAGCGCATCCAGTCCATGACTGAATTCAAGCAGATCATCGGTCGCGGAACGCGCATCAGCGAGGACTTCGACAAGTACTGGTTCACCATCCTCGATTTCAAGAAAGCGACCGAACTGTTCGCCGATCCGGCTTTCGATGGCGATCCCGTACAAATTTATGAGCCAGGCCCTGGCGAGCCACCGCTGCCTCCAGATGAAGAAGATGGGGAGGCGTCACCTGACGATGAATTCACCTATCCCACGCCGGACGACAACCCCACGTCTCCTGGCGGCGTAGCTGAACCCCTACCAGGTGAGGAGGGCAGCAACGTGCGCCGTTACGTTGTCGCCAATGTCGAGGTCAAGGTGGTGGCCGAACGGGTGCAGTACTTCGACGCCAACGGCAAACTGATCACCGAGTCTCTGAAGGACTACACCCGCAACACCCTGGCCAAGGAGTTCGCGTCGCTCGACGATTTCCTGCGCCATTGGAGCAAGGCCGAGAAGAAGCAGGCCATCATCGACGAGCTGGCCCATCAAGGGATCTTCTTCGAGGCTTTGGCCGACGAGGTGGACAAGCAATCCGGCAAGGATTTCGACCCTTTCGATCTGCTGTGCCACGTTGCCTGGGATCAACCCCCACTCACGCGCAAGGAGCGGGCCGAGCAGGTCAAGAAGCGCCATTACTTCGCCAAGTACGGCGAGCAGGCGCAGAAGGTGCTCGAAGCCCTGCTCGACAAGTATGCCGACGAAGGCGTGGCCGCCATTGAGGAAACGCAAATCCTCGCCATCGCCCCCTTTAACCGCCTGGGCACACCGATCGAACTGGTGCGTGCCTTTGGCGGCAAGACCCAATACCAACAGGCCGTGGGCGAGCTCGAGCAAGAGCTCTACCGCGCCTGACCAGAACTAGACCCGGGAAGTATTCATGTCACTTGCAACTCTCATCAAAGCCATCCAGGACATCATGCGCAAGGATGTCGGCGTCGATGGCGACGCCCAGCGCATCAGCCAGATCTGCTGGTTGTTGTTCCTGAAAATCTTCGACGACAAGGAACAGGAGTGGGAACTGACCCAGTCCAGCTACCGTTCGCCGCTGCAAAGCCGCTTTCGCTGGAGCAACTGGGCCAAGGATCCGGAAGGCATGACCGGCGAAGAGCTGATCGACTTCGTCAACAACGATCTCTTCCCGTCCTTGAAACAGCTTGCCACCAAGGCGGGCGTGTCCGCGCAAGGCCGGGTGATCGGCTCGGTGTTCGAGGATGCCTACAACTACATGAAGTCCGGCACGCTGCTGCGCCAGGTGATCAACACCATCGAAGAAGACGTGGATTTCAACTCGTCCAGCGACCGGCACTTGTTCAACGACATCTACGAGAAAATCCTCGCCGACCTGCAGTCGGCTGGCAACGCGGGCGAGTACTACACCCCGCGCGCGGTTACGCAGTTCATGGTCGATATCCTCGACCCGAAACTCGGCGAAAGCATTCTCGACCCGGCCTGCGGTACGGGCGGCTTCCTGACCTGCGCCATCGAGCACCTCAGGAAGCAGGTCAAGACGCCAGATGACAACCGGCTGCTGCAAGAGAACATCCATGGCGTCGAGAAGAAGCCCCTGCCGCACATGCTGGCCATGACCAACATGATGCTGCACGGCATCGACGTGCCTACCCGCATCCGCCACGACAACACGCTTTCCCGCCCCTTCAAGGACTATGGCCCACGCGACCGGGTGGACATCATCATCACCAACCCACCCTTCGGTGGCATGGAAGAGGATGGCATCGAGAAGAACTTCCTCGCCAAGCACCAAACCCGTGAGACCGCCGATCTGTTCATGGCGTTGATCATGCACCTGCTCAGGCACGACGTCGGCCGCGCCGCCGTCGTGCTGCCGGATGGATTCCTGTTCGGCGAGGGGGTGAAAACCACGCTCAAGCGCGAACTGCTGGAAGAATTCAACCTGCACACCATCGTGCGCCTACCCAAAGGCGTGTTCGCCCCCTACACCAGCATCGCCACCAACATCCTGTTCTTCGAGAAGGGCGTCCCCACAAAGGACGTATGGTTCTTCGAGCACCCCTACCCGGCAGGCTACAAGAGCTATTCCCGCTCCAAGCCGTTGACCATTGAGGAATTCGATCTTGAGAAAACCTGGTGGGGCGGCCCGCAGCGTAAGGGACGCAAGACTACCGAGCATGCCTGGAAGGTCTCGGCCAAGGATCTGGCTGCTCGCAACTACAACCTGGACTGCAAGAACCCGCACGAGGTGGTTGTTGAACTGGGTGATCCGGACGAACTGATGGCCGAATACCAGGACATCACCCGCCAGTTGCAGGCCGCTCAACAAGAGCTGAAAACCGAACTGCTGGCCGCACTCAAGGCCACCCGCGGGGGAGCGGAATGAGCGACAAGCCCGTCTCCCTCGTTCCAGCGCCGGAAGGCTACGCCAACTGGTTGGGCGAGCTGAAGAACCGCATCCACAGTGCCCAGCAGCGGGCCGCGCTGGCCGTCAACCGCGAGCTGGTACAGCTCTACTGGCAGATCGGCCGTGACATCCTGCAGCGGCAGGCCGAGCAAGGATGGGGGGCCAAGGTCATCGAGCGTCTGGCACACGACCTCAGGGCAGCCTTTCCCGAGATGAAGGGTTTTTCCCGCGCCAACCTGATGTACATGCGTTCCTTCGCCGAAGCCTGGCCGGACGCGGCAATTGTCCAACAAGCTGTTGGACAATTGCCCTGGGGCCACAACCTGGTGTTGCTGGCCAGGCTGAAGCAGCCAGAACAACGCCTGGCCTATGCCCAGCGCGCCGTGGAACACGGCTGGTCGCGCGCCACACTGGAAATCCATATCGAATCCCGCCTGCTGGAGCGGGAAGGCCAGGCGATCACCAACTTCGCCGACCGTCTCCCCGCGCCGGGAACCGATCTGGCTCGGCAAGCCCTCAAAGATCCCTACCTGTTCGACTTCCTAGATGTCGGCCAGGAAGCTAACGAACGGGAAATCGAGTCAGCGCTGGTCAAGCACATCACCCAGTTCCTGCTGGAACTGGGGGCGGGCTTCGCCTTCGTCGGTCGCTAGGTTCATCTGGAAGTGGGCGGTGACGACTTCTACATCGACCTGCTGTTCTACCACCTCAAGCTGCGCTGCTACGTGGTCATCGAGCTGAAAGCTGAGAAATTCAAGCCGGAACACCTCGGCCAATTGAGCTTCTACCTTACTGCCGTGGATATGCAGGTCAAGGCCGAACAGGACAACCCCACCATCGGCCTGTTGCTGTGCAAGAGCAAGAACACCGTGGTGGCCGAATACGCATTGCGCGACAAGACCCAGCCTATCGGCGTGGCGGAATACCAATTGATCGAATCCCTGCCTGAAGAACTGCAAACCAGCCTGCCCAGCATCGAACAGATCGAACGCGAACTGGGGGGCGAGCATGAATAAGCACACCGCCGAACTGCTGGAAAAGCACTTCGACACTGCCTTTGCTGCACCCGAGGGCATCAAGAAACTGCGCGAGCTGATCCTGACGCTGGCCATGCAGGGCAAGCTGGTGCCGCAGGATCCGAACGAGCAGCCTGCTAGCGAACTGCTGCAAGAGATCGAAGCCGAGAAACAGCGGCTGGTGAAGGAAGCCAAGATCAAGAAGCCCAAGCCATCACTGCCGGTGACGGAAGAGGAAAAGCCGTATGCATTACCGCAGGAATGGGAGTGGGTGAGGCTCGGGGCGATCGCTTCGTATATCCAGCGAGGAAAGGGGCCAAGCTACGTAGATTTTTCGACCCACAGAGTCATATCGCAGAAGTGCGTGCGCTGGTATGGCCTTGACCTAGAACCGGCTCGATATATAGATCCAGAATCATTGGAGAAGTATGAGCCCCTACGTTTTCTGCAAGGGGGTGATTTACTTTGGAATTCCACTGGCACCGGAACGATCGGTCGGGCCTGCCTTGTTCCATATGATCTGAATAGCACAGAGCTTGTGGCAGACTCACACGTCACTATTGTTCGCGCTCTAAGTATTAATAATCAATTCCTCTGGCGTTGGATTCAGAGCCCGTGGGTTCAAGCGGGCATCGAAACCTCTGCCTCGGGCACCACCAATCAGATTGAGCTCAATACATCTACTGTCATAAATCACTTAATTCCTTTACCGCCTCTAGCAGAGCAAAAACGAATCGTCGCCAAAATCGACGAACTGATGGCGCGTTGCGATGAACTGGAAAAACTGCGTACTTCACAGCAGGAAGCGCGCTTAACCGTTCATGCCACAGCCATCAAGCAACTGCTGAACATCGCCGAACCCGACCAGCACCAGCGCGCCCAGGCCTTCCTTGCCGAACACTTCAGCGAGCTCTACGCCGTCAAGGAAAACGTTGCCGAACTGCGCAAGACCATCCTGCAACTGGCTGTGATGGGCAAACTCGTCCCGCAAAACTCGGACGAGCAGCCCGCCAGCGAACTGCTGAAAGAGATCGAAGCCGAGAAGCAGCGGCTAGTGAAGGAAGGCAAGATCAAGAAGCCCAAGCCAACACCTTCAATCGCTCAAGCAGGCGAGCCATTTCCTGTTCCTGATAATTGGCGGTGGGTGAGGATTGCCGAGCTTGCGGAGTCCGTAGACTACGGAACATCACAGAAAACTTGTGATGATTCCTCACTTGTTCCTGTTTATCGAATGGGAAATATTTCAAATGGTCGATTGATAAACGAAGGATTTAAGTATATTTCGCCAAAAATCGACGAGCTGCCTCGCCTTTTTCTTCAGCCAAACGATATTCTTTTTAACCGCACGAACAGCTATGAGCTGGTTGGAAAGTCGGCGCTATACACGGGTCATACCGAGAAGGCGACATTTGCATCGTATCTAATAAGGATCAGACTCTTTGACGCGTTATTGAGTCCTGTTTTCATAAGCTTAGCCATGAATGCCCCCTATTTCAGATCAACTCAAATCGAACCTGAAATTGTTCAGCAGTGTGGGCAAGCGAATTTTAACGGCACAAAGCTTTCCCTTTGTGTTGTTCCTCTTCCACCACTCGCAGAACAACATCGCATTGTCACCCGCATCGATCAATTGATGGCTTTATGCGACTCACTAGAACAGCAGATCAACGCGACCACTGACAAACAAACCGAATTGCTAAGCAATCTGATTCGTGCGCAATCGCAAGGCAACACAGCGAAAGAACCTCACCAAGCATCGCTTTCAACAGCCCAAGTCATTGACTTGGCTACCTACCGAGCCAACATCGGCTGCTATGCATTCAGCAAACTCGCCAACACCCAATACTTCGGTCGAACCGCTGCTGCCAAGGTAATGTACCTGGCGCAAGCGCATATCGGTCTGGATCTGGATCTGAAACCCGAGCGTGAAGCTGCCGGGCCACTGGATATCTGGATTTACGATTTTGAGCAGCAAGGTCAAGGCAAACGCTGGTTCGAGGTCAATGAAAAGACCTTGGCCAACGGCAGGAAAAAGACGGAGTACCGCTGCTTGTCGGCATTGTCGGAGCCCGTGGCCAAAGCCGAAGTTCTGATGACGCCCGGCCAGAAGACTGAATTTGACCGCCTGATCTACGCCCTGGCAGACAAGAAGACCGAAGAGGTCGAAATCATCGCCACGCTTTTCGCCGTCTGGAACGATTTTCTGATCGACGGTGTTCAACCGACGGATGCGCAGATCATCTCCGATGTTCGCGAAAACTGGCACGAACGCAAGGCACGCTTCACCCCAACCGAGCTTGGGCGATGGCTTGATTGGCTACGCAAAGAAAACGTCATTCCTCGAGGACTACCACCGAGAACTGTGCAGCAATCAAGATTAGATCTCGATTAGCGATTTCTTTTGTCCAGCAACAATTGGCGTCCATGTTATTTAACCTGAGTTCGGGATAAGAAAAGAGGAAGTGAGCGCCCGCCTTTTTGCGTAAGATTATGTTTCTAAAAACAAATCAATCGCATCCGGGAGGCGC
>NZ_JBDZWD010000049.1:8174-18950 GCF_040256045.1 Nitrosomonas sp. | reverse complement strand
CCGATCTAAATGCCGCAATGCACCCTTCAATAGGATATTGAACAGGCTTCTAAGAAGAAATTACGTTTTGCTGAAAGAGGGATTTCAGGTTGCTTATGAGGCCAAGCTCTCTGAGCCAGCTCATTGATAACATATTCGCACTCAGATTGGAATCACAGAACTTTGCTTCACCCCGATTGCTCCAGCACACATACTCCACCTCTCCCCCAGGTTTGCCAAAAATATCATACACAGCAGACATAATCGGCACATGGTCTCCAAACCAGCATAAACTTGCCGGCTGCCTGCATTCCGCCAATGTTTGGCGCAATCGGGCAATCATTTGATCAGCATTACGTAAGTGGCGAAGATAAATCGTCAAATCATCACAACCTATTGGCGGCGGTTCGGTATACAACGACTCAATATCCGAATGAGTCACCTGCTCAAGATGTAATGGCCCATGATTCTCCATGGTAATGACAAAGATAAAGAGTGGGCCCGCAGCATCTCGTAGAATAGTGCCCACTTCATCAGCGACAGCAGCATCACCGATATAAGGGCCAGACCGCATCGTATTATCAAATGTACGTATATCGAGAAATTCATCAAAACCGAGACAGGGATATACCCGGTCGCGCCGATAAAAACTTGCCGGATAAGGATGAATACAAACCGTACGATAACCCAGGCGTTTCAGAAAGGATGCCAGTGACGGTATGTTCCAGCCAGCCGCTATAGCACGATAGGGATTGAAACGATGGACACCCAGCCCGTCCTCACCAATCCCGGAAAGGAAAGCGAATTCGGTACGTACCGTATTGGCTCCCCAGGCAGGTACCTTTAATTTGCCGTGAAATAAAGCCTCTTTCTTAAGGCGATCAAACTCAGCCAGTACATCCGCTCGGATACCGGGAAACAACGGCCGCGGATCAAAGAAAGATTCACTTTGGATAGCCACCAGATGAGGCAAATCACTCATCTGACGTTCTGATACAGAAAAATCAAATGGGGAAGATATTTTCAAGGGAATTCTTTCCGCCCTTCCATAACGCCAGAAGCTGGCCAGCAAACCCAGCGCTACAACATCCTGCCGCGGATTAAAACTTACCGGGAGTGATTTATGGTTGCTTACCAGCAGAAACAGCATCCCCAGCATCAATAGAACCAGTATCCCGCCTGACTGACCGGACAATACAAATCGCTGTTCAGGAACAGATTCCCCCCATAATCCAATGGATACAGCCAGAATAAACCCGGCTGCCGCACCGAAAAACTTCCACCAGCCTAAAAACGGAATATAAAGGCGTGGATGTCGAATCGCATCAGTAAAGTATTCATAATCCTGAAAAACAAAAGGTTCATGCAACGACTTCACCTTGGCGTTATTCACCAATACCAGCATCAGCATAAAAGCTGAAACAATCGCAACAGAAAACCATGGTCGACCTGAAATCAGGGTTACCAGAGAATAAGGCAAAAGCCATAATCCGCCATGTAATGCCCACGCCGCCCAGGGCCTTTTAAGTATCGGACGTGGAATCATCAGGCGTTCAATGATTACAGACAGTACGAGACCCGCCAGTGAAGCAGTCAATACTAAAATAAAGCTTTCCTCAGCCACCATAGCCCAGTAAACGAACGATAAGAATGGAAATAGAAGCCGGCAGTACCGCCAGCCACCAGGTACCCCAATTCAACGGAAAGGGAAAACTGATACGCGCCTGATCTCGTTCCAGGCCACGTTTTATGACGCTTGCCGCACGATCAGGCGGCCACAGAAAAGGCTTTGAACCAGGCATGTTGTCACACATGGGTGACTTGACATACCCAGGCATGATGACATTGATCTTGATCCCCTCTCTTGCCAGCCAGCCACGCAGTGCCTCACCATACGCCTTGATGCCTGCCTTACTGGCACAATACGCCGGTGTGACGGGCAAACCGAAATACGCAGCCAGAGAACTGACAAAAGCGATCTGTCCGCTGCCACGCATTCGCATGGATGGAAGCACAGCATGCACAATAACCATTGCAGCCTTCAGATTGATATCCAGTAAAGCCTCCACCTCATGTAACGGCTCAGATTCCCCTGCAGAACCAACATGTGTATTCACACCCGCATTGATGATCACCAGATC
Organism: Nitrosomonas sp.; assembly: GCF_040256045.1. Taxonomy (GTDB): domain Bacteria; phylum Pseudomonadota; class Gammaproteobacteria; order Burkholderiales; family Nitrosomonadaceae; genus Nitrosomonas. The sequence continues at coordinate 16,830 of NZ_JBDZWD010000049.1, read as the reverse complement.
AAGTGGCTCCAGCACTTTCAGCCAATCTTGCAAAGCAACGGAATCTCGTAAATCCAGACATCGTGTCAGAACATACGCCCCTTTCAAACGGCAACGTTCCGCCACTTCAGTCAACTTTGCCGCATTACGACCATGCAAATGAAGTGTTACGCCACGTTGGGCATATATTTCTGCCAGTGCAGCACCAATCGCTCCTGTTGCACCGGTAATCAGGATATTTCGTCCATTTTTATCAGGTGGCTCGCTCATTTCCACGTATTTCCCGCCAGGACCAGAAAAGAATCATGCCAAAACCTACACATACAGTGAAATTCAACGGTATCAGGAAATAATTTCCTTTCTGAACAGCCGCCAGAATCGCCAGCGTCGAGTAGATAAAAGTAAACAATTCCCCCGCCAGCAATATCATGTTGATGCGCGGCATCCTCGCCCTGCGCTCATCCATGCCTTTAGGCGTACGGTTAAACTCCCCGTGCACGCCGAGAAGTGCCCGAATACCCCCCGCAAAGTAATACCAGGCCATGGGCAGGAACATGGCAATGTATAAATAGATGCCCCATAACGTACGCAAAACACCGGGCTTTTCATCCAGCCTGGCACCTTTACGCGCCCCGAAGACATTATCCAGCCCCCAGACAGCCACCAATCCAAAAAAAGCCAGTAATACCCACTGCGTATTTGCACTATCAAAATCAACCAGGTAATTCAATGGCAAACTCAAGAGCACTAATACATAAATCGAAGCCAGCAGTACAGAAGAAAACATCATGGAAATCGCATGCAATCTCTTCATCAGAGGCATGCGCTGGTGCAGCATTTGCCGAACATGCTTGAATCCGCTATGAATCAGCCCACGTCCCCAGCGCTCACGCTGAACACGAAAAGCACTGACTGATTCGGGCAACAAAGACATCGAAACCACATCTCGCAGATAAGCATACTTCCACTCACCAAACTGTGCTCTGTAGCCAAGATCTACATCCTCGGTCACCATCGCAGTATTCCAGCCACCCAACGCTTCAATACACGATTTTCGCCACACACATGAACTGCCACTCAGCGAAGCCATATCGCCATCTTCGCTCAAACCCACGGTAACATATTGCTGATGCCCCATTTCCATTGCCTGGAAACAGGTCAGGAATGACTTATTCTTGTTTTCATAACCAATTCCGGTCTGCAGAAACCCTAACCGAGGATCTCTGAAACAGGGAATGGTTTTCAGCAGAAAATCCGGTGGAGGAACAAAATCTGCATCGAAAATAGCAAAAAACGCTCCTGATGCCTGGCGAATGCCATGAACCAGATTGCCGGCCTTATAACCCTGCCGGTCATGACGACAGATATATCGGATATTGACTCCTCGTGCCGCATATTGCTCAACCTGGGTCCGTGCAAGCCTGGAAGTATCATCAGAAGAGTCATCGAGCACCAGAATCTCCAGCATATCTGCCGGATAGCGCAACTGACAGACCGCATCGATCAGACGCTCCACCACAAACGATTCATTGTGTACGGGTAGCAATACACTCACTGATGGCTTGTAATCATCCCCAACACAGGAAGAAGATTGCACTGCCTCGGTCAGCTCAGTCAATTTACGTTGCTCCACCCGGCGCGAGATAAACAAAATGCGCAGTTCCAGCAGGACATACAGTGCAAAATAGGCAACTACGACAAAAAATACGGCCTGGACAAAGAAAGAAAGCAACCCCAACAACATCGAGAATGATTCCTTCAGATATTCACGACAGCACAAATTTCTTCCAGGCGATGCACCCAGGTGTGGTTCTGACGCACATAAGCCGCCCCTGCCTCGGCACGCGCCATATCATCCACTGATGGACCATATCGAAGGCGTGAAAACAATTCCAGCGCTTCATCACTGGAACTCACCACATGACAGTAATCACGAAAATAACGATCGACTGCCTGGCTGGGATTGGTTACGACGATTCCCCCGCAAGCCAGTATTTCCAGCAATCGCCGTGAATACATCGTTTCGGAACGGATAATCGAATTCACATTGAGCGAAATTGCATGTGATTTATAGATTTTCGCCGTCTCCCGGTGAGGCACCCTGCCATGCAACTGTAATCGGCTGTTTTCAGGGAAACGAAATTCAAAGTGTCTTGATAAACGGTCATGATTCCGGTCGAAAATATTCAAGGGCAAATCAATCCTCTCACAGGCATCAAACACCATGTCGAGAAACAATCTGCGCTCACTCAATATTCGCTGATAGTAACTGCCTGTAAAACAGGCTTCATTACGAGTGAATTCAAAGCCCGTGAAATTATGGAATGCCGGCTGGTAAGGCATGACCAGTGAATTGACCGGTACATGTGCAGGCAACTGCTGCCGATAATTTTCGATACACTCCTTGTCTGTTGTAAAAACGTAATCGAAAGCCTTTGCCACATCGATGAAGGCATCAAAAAAGACATCATCATCCTTGTTCCAGAAAATGGTAGGAATACCGCGACTCCTGGCAAACTCAACCAGTTGGTAAATAGCCGTTGGCTTGCTCAAACGCATCCACTTCGGCTGTTTCGCCAGTTCATAACGCCAGGAACCCTTGGCTCCATGGAAAGCAGATTCGACAAAGATCAGATCTGGCTTCCATTCACCGATAACCATCCTGAAATTTGCAGGTGTAAGTGCTTTCACACGACACTCCGCAGACAAACAGTCAGCAGTGAAATAATCGGTCACCATTGCGATTTTCAGGCGCCCGAAGGGTCCCGGCCGTTCAACAGCCTCAGGAATTTCCGGATATTTATATACAAACGAACCCAGTTTTCTAATAGCTCTACCAATCATGGTTACCTATCCTCGGGTTTATTGACGTCTCCCCATCCGATGACACAGACTCCGTTATGCTCACGACTTTCTCACCGCCATCAACTAACCATGGTCACAAGACATCACTGTTTACCAATGAAGTGTTCAGTCTTCCAACTTGTTGGCATATAGTACGGGAGCATTATTCGGGCCAATTTGGATTGGCAGTTCGTAAACACCCTTTATTTCGAACAATAGAAATAAATTCAGCGCTTCCGATGAACGAGCTGGCCTATCTGGCTTTCCGATGACAAGCCCAATAGCAATACAAAATGGTTATTCCATTGCAAAGAATTGCAATGTGAATACGTACTCGGGAAATGAACTATCTTTCAGAATCTGCTGAATTGCTTCATGCCTGTCGGCTTTCGCAATAACAAAGGGAGGATTATCGCGAGGTTACGCGTCATAGGGCTTTGCCACCTTATCCACGAAACTGTGCCAGCAGCGCTCTGCCAACACATAATCCCGCGCCCGGGCACCTGTCTTCTTCAGTTTTTCCTCGTTCTCCAGGGCACCTTCAATAGCACGGGACAGGTCTGCTGCATCACCCGATCTGAAGAACCATCCGGCCGGATCATTCCCCAACTCATCACGAAACACAGGAAGATCTGGAACAATCACCGGTTTTCCCATCGCCAGGGCCTCCACCAGTTTGATCGGTGGCACAATCTCACATACCTTGAACGGCTTGCGTGGGATACACACCAGCGCACAACGTGCCAGCTTTTCTCGTGCCGCATCAGGGAACATTTTGCCTGAAAAGCAAATACGCTCAGACAAACCCAGGCGCTGTACCCGGGCCTCCAGTTGCGGGCGAGCTTCGCCATCACCAATGATCACTACCCTGACTGAACTCCCGGATCGGACGAGTATATCCACTGCGTCGATCAACGTATCCAGTCCCTCGTAACCCATCAATGAACCTGCGTAGCCAATGGTATTCAACTCGATTTGCTGCGGATCGGCTATCATAAAACGCTCCGGATCAACGCAATTGGGCAGTAGAGTCATACGGTTTGGATCAACCCCCCAGTTCATCTCAACATATCTGCCAAGTTGTCCAGAAATCACAAATAATCTGTCTGCATGGCGAGCAACCAGCCCTTCCAACTGTAATCCCTGCTTATATGCCTGTGAATCTTCATAGCCCGGCTGACGGGATATGCGGGTGAGTTCCCATAAACCACGCATTTCATACTGAAAGGGAATACCCAGCTGCCGAGCCGCGAGCAAAGCCGGCAAGGCATTGACATGATTGGAAGCTGCATGAATCACCGCTACACGATGTCGCACTGCTGATTCCGCTACTACTCGTGCCGCCTGCAGGGCATACTGCAGTACCGGCCTGTTATTCGCAGGTGCTTGTGCATGGCGATAGCACATATCACCAACAGTCGTTTCCTCGCTGACCGGGTCACACAAACGATCCTTCCGGTCCCACGGATATCCTGGCCGGGTCAGCACATGTACCCGAGCTCCCGCTTTATTCAGAGCACAGACCAATTCATGTGTGCGAGTCGTATAGCCGCTGGTGTGATATGGCAATACACTTGCCGCCACATATAATAAATTTCCCGGCTGAGGTTCATACGGTACATGGCCGGAATATTCGAATAACCTTCTCTCAAGGATATGAAAAGTCAGCATACGACTGAACATCAGCCATGACTCCGCCCACCACGTTTGCAAGGATCTTTCGAACAGATTCATTTTTTTGCCGGTTTGAACTCCGCCAGCGAAAGGTCAGCCGTATGCGTCGCTTTTATCTTGCCGCGTGCATATAAATCCAGAAAATCAGCTGTTGTAATGATGTCGTAATCCATGGCAAGCCGGCGTACAAGCTTGCGATAGTTCTCGATTCTTTTGTCATCGCGGTAAACCGCATGACCGTTCTTATCCCAGTAAAGCAATGACCAGGAATGCAATAACAACACCAAAAAAGAAGGCTCTGCCCCTACGGTGTAAGGCCGCAATACTCGCCATGGCGGACTGCCCAGCCAGTCTCCAACCGGAAACTGTAAACGTCCCCACCATTCCTTGCCGAATAATGGAAAAAACTTGCGTTCGGTAACAGGCACTTCTATCACGCCATTCGACCAGAGATAGGAATGGTTGGTCGGCTCACTATAAGTGCATTGCCCTTTCAGACAGGCATTCATGGAATTGTTGAAAGAAAGCGGCACACCTGCTTCCTGCAACGCACGCACGGTATCCGCATTCCAGCGGAAAGACCCGGCCCGGAAAGCCCGTAGCGGCTTGCCGGTCAGATCTGCAATCAATTTGCCAAAGTACTGTATAGTGAACGTTGCCTTCTCGATTCCATACTGGTTAAGAAAGCGCGGTCGATATTTGAAACCGTGTTCCTTCCAGAATTGTTCGGGCAGATACTCGGGATGAGCATGCAATTGCACATCCTGTTCATTCTGATCGAGCCAGCGCACGACATCGAGTGTTTGATCCAGGCAGGCATAAGCCCCGCACATATCCACGAAGAAAACCTGTTTCACTCCAAACTCATTGCCGATTGCACACATTTCCCTGATTCCCGCACACCCTCCCTCGTGCTCCCCCCACATCAGACGTTTGATATGATCCTGAACGGCACGCTTGGGTAATGCCTCTGTATCCACCGTCAACATGGCATAGCGATTCCTGCCAGTCATTTACAGCCTCCCTTCACCAAGGCTCTCCAACGACGGACGATAATGGCGTCACGGTAGCGCTCTCTTTAAGCGACAAACACCAGGAATATTTTGTTATACGACGGAGGATGAGTCTCGCTACTGCTGAGGAACCTCTGAAAAACATTGGTAAGGCACTCAGTGCCTGGCAAAAACTGGCAACAAAACGCAGTTTACAAGTAGTAAATGAGCATTTTGAATCTGTTCCTAACGCAGTAATGACAACGCAGAGAGTTCTGCAGAGGCTCCCTAACGGACTCTTTATGAGAAAGAGAGATGTTCTATCCCCGAATGAGGCGGGTAATTTATTACTCAATAAATCATGCTGCTTCAGTAAATTCCATTCTGCCCTGATAATCCTGACCGCCAACTCCTGCCACACTATTTGTGCTGCTACAAGAATGTTCATTACCGGGTTATCCTGTCAGAAACCAAAGTAATGATTCTCTCAGCTCGCGGCTATGCCCCATCCATCGAAATATCAGGTTTTTTGCAGTGATTTCTGCTGATTACTTCCACCAGTTTATGACTGCAGCAGTCCATACACTCTGATTTTGGCAGAGCGGCTAGCAGGCGAGTGGCTGATACCTGCCAAACTGTTGTGAGCCAGTCAGCAGAAATAACCCTATGCGACCATCACGATCAACGCAGGTTTGCAAATAGGAAAATAGTCCAGGTGCACACGTTGTATTTCATTGAGCACCACGCTATCAAGACATTGCAGTAGATCCGCGCGCATCATCCAGCACCAGGGCGCAGATATCAGCGTCTTCCAGTAAATAATACGGGTGATTTGCCAGCACTTTACGTGCCAGCGCAGTTTTGCCGGAGTGGCATGGCCCGGTAATCAGGCAAACCCAACCCGGCTTCAACCGGGTCTTATTAATCAAATCAGCAGATCTTCAAGTTTGCCCCCTGCTTCAAGATGCTCTTTTACCCACCCGGGTTGGCGTCCGCGTCCTGACCAGGTCAGATCACCTTTTTTATATAGAGGAGGAAAACTCGATTTTTGCTGTTTTTCACCCCAGCCTAAATCTTTTTCTGTGATGCCATATAACAAAATCTTTTCTTTGATATTCGCGATAACATCAGCAATTTCCCTCGCACGAATTTCATCTGCCTGCTTTTGCAACTTTCTAATTTCTTCCTGAATCTCTACATAAGTCAAATTTTTCATTTCGGATATCTGTGCTGATAAAAACATTACTTTCTACTTTCTTCCTTGTCAGACTTCGTTGACTAACAAACAACAAGGTGAAACGGGTCTCTCAACTCTGCTCATTCCATTAAGCAGTAATTAATTCCCGTTCGCTTTACCTGGATATGCCGAAATAAAATCAAGCCTTACTGGCCATGGCAAGCCCAGGCAACCTTGCAACCCCCAGGGGATTTGACCTGCTCGCATCCGCGATTAAATCCCCTTGACACTTGGTCTGTCGCACATTAACATACATCATGATGTCTGAACAGAAAACATCAAGATGAGAACAACCCTTACCCTTGACGATCAGCTCGCCAAAAATTTACAAGAATATGCCCGCGAGACCCGTCAATCCTTTAAAGATGTGGTCAATCAGGCTCTAGCCCTGGGGCTCTGTACCATGGAACACCGCACCCCACCTACCCCTTATCAGTTGACACCTGCTTCGATGGGCCAACTGCGTGTGGGGAATAATCTCGACAAAGCATGGGATTTATCTGCCCAGCTTGAAAATGAAGCCATTGCCAACAAGCTGGAAATGCGAAAATGATTCTGGTTGATGCTAACCTGTTACTTTATGCGGTCAATCGTGATCTACCTCAACATGACGCAGCACGCGCATGGTGGGAAAGCGTTTTGTCACGGAATGCACCAGTAGGAATGGCTTGGATAGTAGTTCTTGCTTTTCTTAGGATCAGTACCAGCTCGCGTATTTTCGAGCGTCCCCTGGATATTAAATCTGCTGTGGCTTATATAGATGAATGGCTTGCTGTTTCGTGCGTTGTATCAATTACGCCCGGGCCCGAACATTGGCAAACTTTGCAGCAACTGATCACCTACAGTGGCACCGGCGGTAATCTGACAACTGACGTGCACCTGGCTGCGCTTGCCATTGAACAGGGCTATACACTCTATTCAGCTGACAATGACTTCAAGCGATTTACCGGCCTGGTTCACATCAACCCGCTCGCGATTGAATGACAGTCGCCCATTCCTCCTGACTGGCCCATCCCGCTGCCAGTGGCACAACGGTTGCGTCACGGTAGCGCCAGGCCAGATAACGCAATTTCTGATGACGATAATTCCTGCCCGAAACCTTCCAGTTCGGCAGATATTCCACCAGCCACCCCAGTCGAGAGAAATACGCAAAATCGGCAACATCAGTCACCAGAACGGGTGCCAGGGAAGAAATATCCCTCAAGCGTAGGGAAAAACCTTCACAGGCCCGTTGTATTTTTTCACGCTCTACTACTCCAGGCGCCCAGATCAAAAGAACACGCGCATTTGCGTCTGAAGAAGCATGTTTGAGGGTCGGCAGCCACGAATATTTCGTTATATCCGGCGGAAGTATCCCGATCCTCGTCAATAATATCCTCCCAAGCCTGAAAGTACGGCCTCGTAGCGTTAATGGTAGCTTCTTACCCGGCAGATCATAGCGGGTCAGGAAATCCCATTCCGGTTTTGCTGCCAGTGCGGCCAGCTCTCGTCTCAAAACATGAGTTTCCTCGACAATACTCATCTCTATCTCATTAAATAATCGACTAACCAGATTAATACACGACCCGAAAGTGGATAGCGCAATAGCAAATCATTGTTTTACAGGTTTTATGCCTTGTACGATTAAATACTCTTCACACCAGACTAAACGGGCAGTAATTTAAGTCATAACAACCCAGTTAATGTCAATTATAGTAAGACCTAAGATTATTGATGTGTTTAATGATGTAGCCCCTGTTACGAAGATAGCTGAAAATGGATAGTCCTAATATGAGATCTGTCGTTGAGGGCAAGACATCGAATTCAAGAATGCTTACTTATCTCCTATTCTGTATCGGAACTACATTCGCATATTTACCAGCATTGGCTCAGACTCAAAATGTGTTTAGTCCCACTTTGTGCTGTCGTATTTGTATTTACCCTGCGGCAG
>NZ_JBDZWD010000049.1:0-8074 GCF_040256045.1 Nitrosomonas sp. | reverse complement strand
CAAAATGTGTTTAGTCCCACTTTGTGCTGTCGTATTTGTATTTACCCTGCGGCAGGATGAGGATAAATGAACTTTATTCCCAAAAATCATACCGTACATTTATGCGTTGATATGCAACGTTTGTTTACTGAAGAGACTGAATGGCAAACACCATGGATACATAAGATCTTGCCCCAGGTTCTTGCCCTTACGGAACGTGTTCCGGAGCACACAGTTTTTACGCGATTCATTCCGGTTGAAAAAAAGGGTCAGGGGCTTGGTATGTGGAAAAAATACTATGAACATTGGGATTGTATGACCCTGGAGAAACTCGATAAAAGATTGATCGAGCTTCTTCCGCAATTAGCGAGATTCGTACCTCCAGCTGAAATAATTGATAAATCCGTTTATGGGCCCTGGATCACGACAAATCTCCATCAGCGACTTCAACATCGGCGGATTAATACTATTGTTATATCCGGTGGTGAAATTGATATTTGTGTTTTAGCAACCATTCTAGGCGCAGTTGATTTGGGTTACCGCGTGATTGCAGCTTCCGATGCTTTGTGTAGTTACGCTGATAAGAGTTATGACTCCATAATGACTGTACTTAAACAACGGTTTTCAATACAAATTGAGGTCGAGGAAACTGAGAAAATTCTCTCCAGCTGGCCCTAATTAGCCGAAATCACAAGGGCACTTTCCCGATTGATCAGGGATAAATTCTTTAAAAGAAGATCACGCCCCGACATGCTTATTGGAAGGGTCATGTCAGATTGTTCCTCGTAACCTTTCCGGTCCGCCTTTATCCAGCTGTAAGCGAGAATGAGAAAATTCACCTTCATAAATACGAAAGGAATACCGGTCAGTACATTTACCATCAAAACATCAATGAAGGAGGATGTAGTGGAAGCAGATGAACCGTATATAAAAAAGGAGCTTTTATTCCTGTCAAAGTTAAAAAGTCAGCCAAGAAAAAACAGGTAGCCTAAATGCCGCGTGACTTCTTAAAAAGATATAACGAAAAGCGAAACTTCGGCATTACGGCCGAGCCCATAGGCCAAGCTGAAAAACAAACTAAAACAAATCTGCATTTTGTTATCCAATTACACGAAGCTACCCGCACCCACTATGATTTTCGGCTTGAATGGCATGGAGTAATGAAAAGTTGGGCAGTGATAAAAGGCCCGAGCTTTGATCCCGCAGATAAACGGTTGGCAGTTCGTACTGGAGATCACCCGCTAGATTACAACGAGTTTGAAGGTGTCATTCCAGACGGACAATACGGGGCGGGTCCCGTTATGATTTGGGATGAAGGAATCTGGATACCCGAAGACAATCCAGATAAGATGGAGAAAAAGGGCCATATTACTTTTAAAATTGAAGGTAGTCGCATGAAGGGACAGTGGCATCTGGTTCGAATGCGTACGCCCGATAAACGCGAAAATTGGCTTCTCATCAAATGCAAAGATGACTTTGCTCTGAACAAAACTAAAAACGCTGATTTCCTTAAGCGCGAGAACACTAGTATCGTAACAGGCCGTACTATGGTCGATATTAGGAAGGCAGGGACTGGAAAAACCACATGCCATAAAAAGTATCCACTCAAAGTCAGTTAAAGCCGCATCAAAGACTAAAAAAAGAAATCTCCAAACCTCAGTATTTTTAAATATCCTTCTAGAAATAACTTACGCCAGCAAAGTTGAAACAAATTCACATTTGATTTTGATCCAGATAAAAGCGTTCCATTTGAGGTAGTGAAATTAGCTGCAGAAGACACACCTCTGTCTTAAGAAAAATAAGTTTTTTCCTTTCCACGGCTATCCGGGAGTAAAGGTATTCACGTTATTTCCCCGATTAAATTGGATTAGGATGAAATTAAAGAATCCCCGAAAGATCCAATCATTATTTATGAAGATTATAATTTGATAAGGATTCTTAACCCTTGTGTGATTTAATAACAAATTCAAGATGTTGCAAGCAATGCTATAAACTAAACAGGATATTAATCAATAGCTTTATCTGCTGGAGAATAAGATGAATTTAGAGATTTTTAATTTTAGTATTTCTCCGTGGGAAATTTTAATTAGAGGATCTTTAATATTTTGGTTCCTTTTCTTGATCTTTAGATTTTTGTTACGTAGAAATATGGGCAGTATAGAAGTAGGAGATATACTTTTTATTGTCATCGTTGCTGATGCCGCTCAAAATGCCATGAGTGGTGATGGAAAAAATATAGCAGATGGGATGTTGCTAGTAAGTACTTTAGTATTTTGGAATCTTCTACTTGATTATTTAAGTTTCAGATTTATTTTTTTCAGAAAATTTGCTGTTTCACCTCCTTTAATTTTGGTTAAAGATGGTATTTTACAGTGGCGAAATATGAGACGTGAATTTATTACAAAAGATGAATTGCTTGCCAGAATAAGAGAGGAAGGATTTCAAGAAATATCTTTGGTTAAAGAAATGCGCCTGGAAAGCAATGGTGATATCAGTGTTGTAAAATCAGATAAAGCTAATCAATAATAGTATGAAATATTTCTAGGATTAAATATTTTTGTGACCCTATTGTATTCTAGATTTACAACTCTTTAGGATCCCTTGTTAAAACGCCATATGCCCCTTTTCAAGAAACTGATATTTTTTGCAACTAACAGAAGGAGAAAATGAAAATGACGATCAATATTCTCTGGAAGGCACTAAGTGTTATTGTATTAACTGCCAGTTTCATTAATGGTGCCTCAGGACAAGAAACAGTTCAGCCGAAAATGGTACCCCTAGGAGAATCCAAATCGACAACGACGAAGATATTGGAAACTGGTTCGAAGCTATTACAAGGCAATTCCCCGATAAAAGGATTCGATATTTATCTGGTCGGCCTGCATCCCATGAAAGAACATCCAGAATTACAGATTGAAGCTCATCACTACTGTCATCAGATGAATGAAGATTTTGCACAATGCATACTATTTGACAGTAATACTAAAGATGCCAATATGAACGGTATCGAATATATTATTTCAGAAAAAATCTTCAACAGCTTGCCTGCTGAAGAAAAGAAATATTGGCATCCGCATAACGGAGAAATCTTGACTGGCCAGCTGGTAGCGCCAGGTATTCCGAAAATAGCCGAGCATGAGCTGATGAAGAATAAAATGAATAGCTACGGAAAAACATGGCATATCTGGAATACTGGGTATGAAGGATATCCGTCAGACGATTTACCATTAGGTGAACCAATGCTGGCTTGGTCATTTAACCGATACGGAGAGGTAATACCGAGCTTAGTGGAGAAGCGCGATAAAAAGATGAATATCAATATTGAGGAAATATATAAGGATCGCATGGATCTGCAGCCACTAGCCAAGCCTCAATCAGGGGTCGACGATCTGAAAGGCAGGTTTGGCCTGTCAACAAAAGATATTCCAGGTGTGATTGATGTTAAGGAAGCCGACATGCCAGGCACTACAGCTCCTTGAGAATATAAACCCCAGATGGTCTTGAATTTCCGGGAGCGCCCTATAGCGCTAACAATCAAGACCATATAAAGAATGCTCTTTACGTAATAAGCAAATAAGTATTTGCGTAAGTAATTTAGTAAGACTTCAAAAGAAGATTATATTATATGTTTAGTCCCACTTTGGAGTGAAACTAAGCACCTAGAATGATCAAAAAATCATTTTTTCCAGATATCAGGAGAATGAATTGGTGATCGACATCCGCATCTGCTTGATTTCTACCTTATGCATCATTGGTTTGATCATACTGACCGGTTGCAATGATCAGAAGAAAGGGAAAGAGGTTACGCCAACTTTAAGCTGGTATGTTTTCAACGAGCCTTCTGGTGCATTTGCCATAGCAGCTCGCAACTGCTCAGAAAATTCTCAGAATACCTATCAAATTAAATTGGTGCCATTACCTGCTGATGCCGATCGACAACGGGAACAGCTGGTGCGTAGATTAGCCGCTGGCGACCCATCGATCGATATCATTGGCATGGATGTCATCTGGACGGCGGAATTCGCGCAAGCGGGATGGATTTTGCCCTGGCGCCGCGAAACGATGAAAGAGGCAAAGGCGGATCGACTTGCTGCACCATTGCAAAGCGTGATGTATCGGGATGAAATGTGGGGAATACCGTATACCGCTAACGCGCAATTATTATGGTACCGTACAGACAGGATCGAAGAAGCACCCGCAACATGGGATGAAATGATACACCTGGCCGAAACATTGGGTGAATCAGGAACCATCCAGGCGCAAGGCGAACGCTATGAGGGGTTGACTGCGTTTTTTATTTCATTATTGGCCACAGCTGGCGGGTCAGTACTGGATACGCATAATGAAAGGATTTTATTGGCGCAACAACCGACAATGCAGGCTCTTTCAACGATGGCACACTTTGCCAATTCCCCTGCAGCGGACCGTACCTTGTCAACCGCCCGGGAAGATCAGGCACGACTGGCTTTTGAAACAGGTAACTCCAGTTTTATGGTCAATTACACGTTTGTATGGTCGAGCATACAACAGAATGTACCTGAGATAGCTCCGCATATCGGCTGGGCACGCTGGCCTTCATTATCTACAGACAAGCCAGGCCGAACAACGATTGGCGGTATTAACCTGGCTGTCAGTGCTCATTCCCGCTATGCGCAATTAGCATTTCAGGCGGCTGTTTGTCTTGCTTCAGAAAAACATCAGCGTATTGCTGCCACGCTGGGTGGACTGCCACCTACCATTACTGCTTTATACGATGATACCGAGATTCGTGAGACCTTCCCTTTTGCCGATGTTCTGCGTGCTACGCTACGCGATGCGGTGCAGCGCCCGCAAACGCCACTGTATAACGATGTTTCCCTGGCCATCAGCCGTACTTTACATCCCATGCGCGATATCGAACCCGATAAAGATTATATTCGACTGCGTGATGCTATCAGTCGCGCACTGAATTCAAAGGGTCTGCTTTGAGTATGCCACAGCGCAAAGAGCAGCATAAACGACGGCGTAACGAATGGTATCAGGCCTGGCTGTTATGCGCCCCGGCGGTTCTGGTACTGATCCTGGTAACGGCTTATCCGATCCTATATGCCATATGGCTGTCATTCTTTCAGTACGATTTGCGCTTTCCTGATCAACGTATTTTCATTGGTCTGGATAATTACATCAATATTCTGACTTCCGCGGTATGGTGGCAGGCTTTGAGTAATACCTTAATCCTTACAGTAAGTTCAGTCACCCTGGAATTGATGTTGGCATTTCCATTGGCGCTCATCATGTATCACACCTTGCTCTGGCGCTATGCAGTACGTGCAGCAACGCTGCTGCCGTATGTGATTACTACCGTTGTTGCTGCCTTTGCCTGGAAATTCGCGTTCGATCCGACTACTGGTTTTATCAATGCGCTGCTGGGTATGGAGCAGGCATGGCTCACACAGCGCTGGTCATCGTTTCTTGTCATTATTCTCACGGAAATCTGGAAGACCACGCCATTTATGGCATTGATGCTGCTGGCAGGTTTGACGCTGGTGCCAAACGAACTGATTCAGGCTGCTCGCGTGGATGGCACCAATGCCTGGCAACGTTTCATAAAAATCACCGTACCCATGGTAAAGCCCGCTATTCTGGTCGCGGTACTGTTTCGTACGCTGGATGCTTTCCGGATTTTTGATACGGTGTTCGTATTGACCAGTGGCGCACAAGATACTGAGACGGTTTCAATGGTTGGCTACAACACATTGATTGTCAGTCTCAATTTGGGATTGGGATCCGCTGTTTCGGTATTGATATTCATTAGTATGCTGGTTATTTCCGTATTATTTATCAAAGGATTTAATATTAAGAACCTCTGATCAAGTAATCAGAGGTTCCTTAAACAAACGGGAAGGCGCAGATCAGGAATGAAAAAAGGTATATTGGAAAGCGTTTTCTGGGCGATGAGTAACGTTCTGATTATTACCTATGCCGTTATACCCATGCTATGGATATTATCGCTTTCTCTGAAACGTGGCAGCGACCTGAACGATCAGCATTTTTTCCCACAAACGATCAGTTTTGAACATTACCGGAACATCTTTACAGACATGCAGTTTCCGTCTGCAATATTAAATTCTATTGGCATCGCTTCGATAGCCGCTTTGTTCTCTGTTCTCCTGGGAATGCTCGCGGCTTATGCAATCGTGCGACTGGAATTTCCCGGCCGCCGCCTGATGCTTGCCGGTATATTGACGACAGCGATGTTTCCACCCATTGCAATTATCGGTCCGTTGTTTGATATGTGGCGAATAACCGGATTATACGATACCTGGTTGGGGCTGATCTTGCCCTACATGACATTCACTTTGCCTTTGGCAATCTGGATACTGGCTGCTTTTTTTCGCGAAATTCCGTGGGATCTGGATAAAGCAGCGCGTATCGATGGCGCCACAACCTTGCAATCCTTTATCCGGGTCATGGTGCCATTGGCTGCGCCCGGCGTATTTACTACTGCCATACTGGTATTTATTTTTGCATGGAACGATTTCTTATTCGCTATTTCGCTAACCTCAACTGATAATGCCCGTACAGTACCGGCAGCCATTGCCTTTTTTACCGGTAGTTCCCGTTTTGAATTGCCTATCGGCTCAATCGCAGCTGCTTCGGTAGTTGTCACCATTCCAGTGATGATAGTGGTATTGATTTTTCAACAGCGTATCATCGCTGGCCTCACATCAGGCGCAATAAAAGGCTGATATTCCTATGGAACCTCTGAAAAACGTCGGCGAGGCAGTCAGTTCAAGGCAAAAATCGGCGAAAAAGCGGAGTTTATACGTAATAAATGAGCATTTTAAGCCGATTTTTAACGCAGAAATGACAACGCAGGTAGTTTTTCAGAGGTTCCCTAAAGATAAACAGCCATGGCAAAAATTGAATTAAGCAATGTCACAAAACAATTCCCTGATGGCACCAAAGCAATAAATGCGGCCAACTTAACTATCAATGATGGTGAATTCTTTATATTGGTAGGCCCTTCCGGATGCGGCAAATCCACATTGCTGCATATGATCGTAGGCATTAAAGAAGTCACTTCCGGTGAAATCCGGCTGGATGATGTCATCATCAATGACATAGATCCAAGGGACCGTAACATGGCGATGGTTTTTCAAAGCTATGCGCTTTATCCGCACATGAGCGTTCGAGAAAATATCGCTTTTCCATTAGTGATGCACAAGATCCCCAGACAGGAGATTGCTAAACGTGTGGAGGAAACAGCAGCACTGCTGGAACTGAGTGGTGTACTCGATAGCAAACCACGTGAACTTTCCGGTGGACAACGCCAGCGTGTTGCCATGGGAAGAGCCATTGTACGCAATCCGGCTGTTTTCTTACTTGACGAGCCACTGTCCAATCTCGATACACGCCTGCGTGATCAAATGCGTACCGAGATTGCCCGTCTGCAAAAACAACTGCGTACAACAACAATTTATGTCACCCATGATCAAACCGAAGCCATGACACTGGGTGACCGAATCGCGGTTTTAAAAGAAGGTATCATCCAACAGATTGGTACGCCTTATGAATTATACGAACAACCGCAGAACGCCTTCATTGCTGGTTTTATCGGTTCTCCAGCTATGAATTTCTTTCCGGTACAAATTAGAAATAATCGGTTGTTTATCCCTTTGCTGAATCTTGAAACGGATCCTCCTCAAGAGAACAACTTAGATAATTGTCCTGATTATGTTATAGCCGGTATACGTCCGGAACATTTCTCTCTATTATCCGATACAGCTGATACAACCGAGCAAAACAAAAAACAGATTATTTTTGACATCGTAATAGAAATTGTTGAATGGCTGGGTGCCAGCCTGCTGGTGCATTTTCAGCTGGAAAATCGCTATTGGCCACATATGCCCGGTTTGACAAGAAACCTGAATCCATCAAAGAAACAGGACAATAGGTTGCTGGATTTTACAGCGCGGCTGGATACGAATCACGTTATCAAAGAGGGAAATAAAGTCAGACTTACCGTTGACCTTGATAAATTGTATATGTTCGATCCGCAAACAGGAAACCGTTTGACAACCGTTTAGATCATTTGAAGCCTAACGTTTCTGAT
>NZ_JBDZWD010000083.1:0-4598 GCF_040256045.1 Nitrosomonas sp. | reverse complement strand
TTATCGAAAATTCTGTCTGATGATATGAAAATATGGGTAAAAAGCAGTGTCCGACTAGGAGATTTAGAAGCTGTTACCTTACCTGGAACAAGACAATTGTCTGGAGACAGCATCATTGAAAAATCTTATCCAATAGTCACAAGATTGCCAGGATCATCTAAAAACACGATGTACGTTCTTCTTACAACGAGAGATATCAACTCGGAAACCGGTGCTTTCCGATTTCAATTCTCAATGCATCACTCGGAAATGAGGGTTTCAGTTGTTTCAATGGCCAGAATGATTGAATTCGTAGACGATAAACCGGTAGTTAATCACCTTGTACTTAACAGGCTTTATAAGATGTGCAAGCGTGCAATTGGTGAGCAATATTTTGGGTGGAAACGATCAACCGATATAAACGACATCATGTATTCGCCGATAATGGGGATGCCTGATTTAGACAGAATAGGGACAAATCATAAGGAAAACGATGATGAAAATGAAGTAAAGCCCGTTAATGAAAACAGGATATCAATATAGTCAATACAAATACTTACTGGCAAAAATAAAGTTGAATGAACAAATACAAATGGCTGACAGAATCAATCCTGTTGGCATATTGATAAAGACGCTGGGAAACAGTAGTTCAGCGCATTAACGGCGCTTATCAACGCGGGATTACGCCAGGTGAAAACCCAAGTACAGTTTGCTGAATAAAATAGGAGCTTTCGCCTGTTCTCGGGGGGTTCTATTCAAACAGAATAGCCTCCACCCTGGCCAGGACTTCATCAAGAATATGCTGCGGTACACTTTCCTTGAAACGCACATTCCGCACTTGCCAATCCAAAGACTTCAACTGGTGGCAATATACCGCACCTTGAGTGTCAGTTCCTGCACCCATCAGGGTGACCACCGTCCCGTAGGTACGGGCAGCAGCGGCAGCACCCTGAGAAATCGGGCAGATCATTGCCAGTCCTCGCTGGTTAAAAAGCTTACCGCTTAAAATAAGGCCAAAGTGAGGGCCTTTTATCTCCCGGCCGGAGGATGGATCAAAATCAAGATGTACGATGTCGCCACGGTTCGGCAGGTATGTCATCAGCTGTCTTCCAGTCCGACGGGAGACATTTCATCCCAGCCTTCAACACGCGGTAATCCCTTCGGCATTTCCGCCATCAGGTCAGCCAGCTTGTAACGCGGTCGAGCCGGTGCTTCGACGGTCATCTTCTTCCCGTGAAGATGAAGCTCAACCTGAGAACCTTCACTCAGCCCGTTCTGTTCGATAAAAGACTTGGGCACTGTCATGACAAGCGAACCACCGGCCTTGCGTAAAGTTTGAAGCATAGCAACCTCCTGTTTATCATAAAGTCCTATTTTAGTATAACTAAATGTTTTATTAAAGTAGGATTATTCAGTGTAATAAGAAAGGGATTACTATTCACCACGATCAGAGACTCCTTAAGGATTATCCAGACTGAAAACCTGTTTCTCATCGTCATATGAAAAAATCTCTGCGTAGCGTCCCCAGGTAATAATGGTACGCAAGGTCTGTACGGCCGCAGCAGGCGGCATATAGTCCTCCAGTTCATCAGCGAACCGGCTCCACGGTGCCTGATGCACTGGCCGTTCATCGAGTACACGCCGGATGTGGGCTGCCAGCGCAACATAAGTCAGCAGATGCCGGGCAAAAAGATGCTTGCGCCAGTCAGTATCGAAATCGGCAAACTGTCGTCCTTCCGCGGTCAGCCTGATATCTCCCCCTACTACCTCGGCAAAGCGCAGCATTTGCAGCGTCTCGGCAACCGGAAATAATTCATTGATCTCCATGTGCAAAGACGAGGCAATCACAGGAAGATCCGCTTCACCATCGTAAGGAGCAGCTGCTACCGCTTCGAGCAAGCCGGCCAGTGAGTTCGAGGATACATGAGGCAGGATTGTCCCGATACCCGTTCCCGGGAAATATTCTGTTCGTTTACCGGCGTGAACTGAAACCACCCGGGTTGTCATTTCCACATAGATACGTTCGACCAGATCGCGAAACGCCGGATCGAGACGCGCGCGCGGATGCAGCAGTTCAACTTTGATTTTATTGAGGATACGGCCGGGATTACTGCCGAAAATAAGAATACGATCGCACATCAGCACAGCTTCCTCAATATTGTGCGTGACAAGGATCACCCCCTTGATGGGAAGCTGGCCTTCTGACCAGAGATCGAGAAAGTCGGTACGCAGCGTTTCCGCCGTCAGCACATCGAGTGCCGAGAACGGCTCATCCATGAGCAGGATATTGGGATGAACGACCAGTGCGCGTGCAAAACCAACACGCTGGCGCATGCCACCCGATAATTCACGCGGATAGGCTGATTCGAAACCATCGAGCCCGATCAGATCGATCGCTTCGATTGCACGCCGGTGTAGCTCGCCTGTTGAAAGTCCCAGTGCTTCCAGACCCAGTTGCACGTTCTCCAGCACGGTCAGCCAGGGAAACAGGGCAAACCCCTGGAATACCATGGCAATACCCGGGGGTGGCGCTGTTACTTCATTACCGAGATAAATAACGGAGCCGGCCGATGGCGGCGCAAGCCCGGCAATCAACCTCAACAATGTGGATTTACCCGAACCCGAACGACCCAGCAAACCGATAATTTCGCCTTCACCCAGCGTGAAATCGATTCCATCGAGCACGAGTAACTCGCTGCCATCCGGTTTGCGAAATGATTTGCGAACGCTACGGATATCCAACAATGGAACAATGTCGATGTGAACCTCCTTTCAGCCCAGGCGGAATTTGCGTTCGGCCAGTATATAGAGCGGGAGCCAGAACAGACGATTGATAAGGACAACGAACGCACTCATGACCGCAATCCCGAGAACGATACGGTGAAAATCGCCGGCTGCAGTCGCCTCTGCGATATAGGCACCGAGGCCATTCGCCTTCAGGGTAGTGTCTCCCCAGTTGGCAAGTTCCGCGACGATGCTGGCATTCCATGATCCACCAGAAGCAGTAACAGCACCCGTCATGTAAAAGGGAAATACCGCTGGTAACGCGATACGCCGCCACCACAACCAGCCCCGGACACCCAGATTGATCCCGATATCCCGCAGCTCACCCGGAATCGTCGATGCGCCTGCAATGACATTAAACAAGATATACCACTGCGTACCGAGAATCATCAGCGGACTCAGCCAGATGTCCGGATCGAGCTGCAGCACCACTATTCCCGATACAGCCAGCGGAAACAACAAATTGGCAGGAAATGCCGCCATAAACTGGGTGACCGGCTGGATGATACGCGCTGCCTCCGGATGCAATCCGATCCAGACCCCGACTGGTACCCAAATGACACTGGCGACCGCAATCAGTACAAAGACTCGCACCATGGTCACACAACCAAGAAAAACAGTCGTCCCGACCTCATCCGGTGTTACACCCTGCAAGACAAAAACTGTAATTTTCCACATGCTAAGAGCACAAATAACAGCAATTGCACCGTACCACAGCCAGTCGAGCCACGAAATCACATCTGACCCCGCAGCATTTCGAACGGAAGCAGGCCGGATCGGCTCCCGAGAGGCGTCATCAGTCCCTGCCCGATAAGTCCATCGCCACATCCTGACCAGTGGCACAACAGCCATTGCCACCCAGCGTGACCGGCGCAGCGCCGTCAACACCCAGGAACGCGGCGGATTTCTATCGGCCTCCTGTTCGAAACGAAAGCGATCCACCCAGGCCACAAGCGGTCTGAACAGAAGCTGGTCGTAAATCAGAATCACGATGAGCATGACCGCGATTGCCCGGCCGACAGCCCCAAGATCACGCTGGTCAATAGCCAGCGCGATATATGAACCAATACCCGGCAGCGTGACAACGGTGTTTCCAACGCTGATTGCCTCAGAAGCAACGACGAAAAACCAGCCGGCCGACATCGACATCATCATATTCCACACGAGTGCCGGCATTGCAAAAGGTACTTCAAGCTTCCAGAAGCGCATCCATGGACTGAGCCGGAAAGAACGTGATACTTCGACAAGTTCAGTCGGAACTGTGCGCAGCGACTGGTAGAAACTGAACGCCATGTTCCAGGCCTGACTGGTAAAAATGGCAAAGATGGCAGCCAGCTCGGCACCCAGCATTTTTCCAGGAGCAAATGACATGAAAAAAACCACCGTAACCGAAATAAAGCCAAGTATCGGTACAGACTGGAGGATATCGAGCAGCGGGATAAGAACCTGCCCGGCACGCCGGCTCTTGGCAGCCCAGGTAGCATAGGTGAACGTAAAAATCAGCGACAGTATCATCGCTGCAAGCATCCTGAGCGACGTGCGTAGCACATATTCCGGCAGACCCGATGGTTCAAGACTGATAACAGTCTCCCCCGGTCCGGCCAGAGGCTGCATGAGATCGCGACTTGTCTGGGCGAGAAAAACCACCATGCCAAGCACCAGCAATGCGGCAACGAGATCCCAGAATATCGCTGAAAAACGATGAGATAATCTGGCTGACTCGTGCTGTGTCTTCATTTTCACCCTCTCGCGACTGCTACTCCGGTATATTTCGTTTACACTGAATGACAACAGGGTAACACCCCCGGACCAGCCTCACCGGTTGATTATTACGG
>NZ_JBDZWD010000082.1:0-4617 GCF_040256045.1 Nitrosomonas sp. | reverse complement strand
CAAAACCGTCGAGCAACTCTTTAAAATCGAATCATTTTATGTGACGTAGGCTATACAGGCATAGTTTTGAAAATAATCGGGCTCAGGCTGTACGCTTACTGATGGCGACAAGTACCGATAGGTTCAGCCTACCGTTATCCCGCTACGTGGTCTAAAAGTTTAGAGGAAATAATGAATATTTCTAAAATCAAACATATCCTAGACAGTGGCGAAGTATTGTCTGATCAGGTCAATCCGATAATAAATACACTGGAAGTTCACGATTTGGATAAACTATCTAAATGTGAGAAAGACAATTTGCGTTGCATAATTTCTAACATGCTAATCCTGATCCAAGACCCAAGCAGTGGTGCGCATTTAGATAATCCTGAAAAAGCAGAATTGCTACTATCTGTCATAGAGTGTTAACACATTTCATTCGAACCGATGCTGTTTCGCAGCGCTGCTTAACTCATGCGTTAGCATTTGGAGGACATGCGATGATTTCTGAGAACCTGTCTCACCGCCTCGGTAGGATTGCTGTTCAGCAAAGAGTTCAGGTGCGCGGATCGCTCATGGAATCTGTCGAATATTGACACTTCATGCCAACGATCGCACAACCTTCCGTTCAATCGCTGCTGATACAGATGCGGTTCAATGGGCAGCTCCTGTCCACTGGGACTGCCTTTGTCGTTCAAGTGGCAAGTGGCTCGTATCTGGTAACAAATAGGCACAACGTCACTGGCAGGCACCAGGATACTGGTGAGCCACTCTCCAATACTGGTGGCATACCAAACGAGATTGTTGTTGTACACAACTGCAACGGGCATCTTGGTCAGTGGGAGTCACGAATCGAGGCTCTTTATGCTGACGAGGTGCCGAGATGGCTGGAGCATTCTGTACTTGGAGCGAGAGCAGATTTCGTCGCCCTTCCACTGACTCAGCTTGCCGATGTGGCTCTATATCCGTATGACACCGCAAACACCGGCCCGGCCATATCAGTTGGCCCTGCAGACACGGTGAGTGTTATTGGTTTTCCATTTGGCATTACCGCTGGCGGAGCTTTTGGTATTTGGGCTACTGGCTTCATGGCTTCTGAGGCAGATATCGATTTCAATGACCTGCCTGTGCTGCTAATCGATTGTCGCAGTCGTCAAGGCCAGTCAGGATCACCGGTCATCGCATATCGGAGTGCGGGTGGTGCCCCTATGGCTGATGGCAGCCAAGCTATGTTCGGTACACCCGTCTGGAAATTCATTGGCATTTATAGTGGCCGCATAAATGCTGAATCTGACTTAGGCATCGTGTGGAAGGCTTCAGCCATCAATCAACTGGTGCAGTCCCTATGAGGCCTAAAATTCTTTTAAACCGATCCCGCTTCGCGGCTTGGCTTAACTCAGGCGCTATGCGTGAGATCTTTTCCCTTGGCTCCTCTGTGTCTTCATTATAGATCTTGAGAGAACTGAGCATTCTGACGAGTTGTACGGTACTTTGGGCAGAGCTCTTATAATTGCAAACATGATTTGATTCAAATTTGTTCAAGTCGGTGCTATTTAGGTTAGATGGCAAAATGGATGGTTAAAGAATGACACTTCTCGAGGCAATACGAGTCGTGCAACGACGCAAGGTGATTTCCATCTGTGTTATCTGCATCGCCTTTCTGTTCCTGGTGCTTGGTGCATTGAAGTCATTTGCGTGGGCTGCAAGCACTGACTCATCAATGTTGGCATCGGTGACTCGGACAGGGCACGAACTTGTAGTCATGTTGTACCAGCGAACTCAGTTCCTCTCTTGGTTCTGGGAGCTTGCGCCAATCCTGAGTCTGACAGATCTCAATAGCCTCGGGAACTGTGGTTTCTTGTTTTTGCTGGTTTGCATGTTTTTGATGCGCGTGATTTGGGATAGTGCGATACACCTCGATCATCGGATTAAATCCACCCTTCGTCAGGCTGAAGAGCAATCTTGGGAAAGGCAACTATCGCATTCAGGGGTAACCACCCAAGAGAATTCAACGGTACTCGAATTGCGTATTCAGCTGGGCCAAAAAGATCAGTGGTATAAGCGTCCGCTGGGAATCGTACTACTCAGCGTTGCTGGTGGCGTGCTGCTGCAATGGTTGAGCTTGCGCCTTGGATTGATCAAGTGAGCATATCGTTCAGAAAAGCATGGCACGTTATTTCATGAAGAATAAGGGGCAAACCACGGTTTTCTGATAGGCCTACGTCTTTATTCCGACAAGAGCAGTTATGCTGCATTGTCATTGGCGATGTAGAAATATTCCCCTAACGTCAATTAAAAAATTGACCCTCTGAATAAGCTGCTCCCATTTTATTTTTATACGGCTATCTGCCAGATAGGCAGCGGGTTGCAAATTACTGGATTGCCACGTCGGCTGCGCCTCCTCGCAAGGACGGGTTGTTTAAGCAGTATGCCAATAAAGCGCGGTCTTTGCGAATCCTGCAAGGGTGAAGCAATCCAGTACCGCTGCTGCCCATTACCGCTTCCGGATCGCCACATTGTGGTGTGACTCGCAAGGTGAAATGGTCAGCTGATTGCAAAATGCTGGATTGCCGCGTCGGCTGTGCCTCCTCACAGGATGAAGTGGGTATAGTGCAGATCACCCCGGTTTTTGAAACGAGTGCCAGTAAAAATACCCGGTCTATCGAAATACCCAGAAAATTTGCTTATGGTATAACTCCGAAATTGTTTTTCAATCTGGCAGTCATGCATTCAACATGTTGCTTTATCCGGAGTTTGTAAAGTTGCCAACCATCCTGTTTGTCTGCACAAATGGTGCCGGCATGGGTCATTTATCCCGTTGTTTGTCTTATGCACGTCAGTTGCAGGGTCAGGTCGAGATCATGTTTTTTTCGCTGGCCTCAGCGATCGAAATTATCGAGGAAATGGGTTTCTCTGCAGATTACTTCGTTTCGCCCAACTGGTCTCGTACAAGTTCCGCAGACTGGAATCGTGAATTGTGTTTTCGCCTTGGCCTGCTACTGGAGCATGTTCGTCCGTCAGTAATTGTCTTTGATGGTACCTGGCCATATCAGGGATTTATTAATGCCTGTAGAGAATATGGCAAGGCAAAGATTGTCTGGTCGCATCGGGGATTGCACCAGGCAGACAAGACTAAATCATTTCCGCATCAGAATATGTTTAGTCTGATTATCAAGCCGGGTGAGGTGGGTGATGAATCTGATTTGGAGGAGAGTGATTTCGATTGCCCGCAGGTACGTGTTCCACCGGTTTGTCTATTGAGGGAAGAAGAGCTGCTGAACAGGGTACAGGCCAGAAGAGCGATGGGATTGAGTGAGAACGGACGTTACGCCTTGTTTTCGCTGGGAGCCGGTAATATCAACGATGTTGAAAATATCGGGGAGAGTTTGATACAGCAGTTACAACAGGCAGGCTTTGAAGTTATTTGGGCGAATAACCCCATATCCATTAAAGATGTTGTACTACCTGAGGGTGTGCGGCCTGTTTCGGTATATCCCCTGGTTCGCTATTTTCGTGCTTTTGATGCGTTTGTTGGGGCATCAGGCTATAACACGTGCTGCGAGGTTCTTCAGGCACAGATACCAGCATTATTGGTGCCAAATACCAGTACAACGCTGGATGATCAGTATCGACGTGCGCATTTGGTGTCCAAGTATGCGCCTGTTGCTGTTTCCGAGTGCAAAAGTGAAAGTGAGCGGGAAATTGCTGTCAGAAAACTGCTGCAACTGACGCGTAATTATGTGGATCGCAGATGTCTGATTCCGATGAACGGTGCTGCCCTTGCGGCTGAAGCGATTCTCTCAATTGTGGATTGATCGCTAATTCTGGCAGCGACAAGATTTAAACAGATAACGGCGGAAACTGTGGTTTGTTTCTATTTCTTCCTGACTTGTGTTTGAGGCGCATCTTTTTTATACTTGTACAATTTATTGTGCAAATGAGGTTGCCATGAAGGTTGTTACTTATTCACATGCGCGTAATGCGTTAAAGTCTGTTTTGGATGATGTTATTCAGGATGCTGATGTAATTGTTATTAGTCGTCGCGATGCAGAAGGTGATGCTGTGGTGATGTCGCTGGATAGCTATAACAGCATCATGGAAACGTTGCACTTAACCAGTAATCCAGCAAATGCCGCAGCCTTAGCCAAGGCAATTGCTCAGGATAAGGCAGGACAAGCACAAGACCACCAATTGCTTTCTGCCGATTAATCGTGCGTGCCATTCGTTTTGTTCCTGATGCGTGGGAGGCTTACCTTTACTGGCAAGACCAGGATAAAAAAACGCTTAGGCGATTGAATTTTCTGATTACTGCCGCTGCTCGTGATCCATTTGTTGGTATTGGCAAACCAGAACCACTGCGGGGTGAATTGTCGGGTTATTGGTCAAGACGTATCGATGAAACTAATCGTTTGATTTATCGTGTTACTGATGTTGAGTTAGTGATCATTGCTTGCCGATTTCACTATGAATATAGAATAAAAGCTAAATAAGGGCAGACCACGTTTTTCAGATAAGCCTACCATTTTATTCTGATGAGAGCGGTTATGCCACCCACCCGCGTTTAACCCTGCCGAATGTTCTATGAAAACCGTAGTCTGTCCCCAATGCTGTTCATTTTACGATAACTGGTGACCAATC
>NZ_JBDZWD010000007.1:0-62215 GCF_040256045.1 Nitrosomonas sp. | reverse complement strand
ACCAGAGTCAATAGCTTGGCTCAACCCTGAGGGCTTATCCCGAACTCAGGTTACAGTTAGGGTAAAGAAGAACCTTGAAAAGATTCCGCCATAGCCACAACAACTTTCCGTTCCCCACTGAAAGGCTCTCTAGCGTGAGATGCCAGCATATTATCCAGCATCAGCACATCGCCAGACTGCCAGGGAAAGATTACTTTGTACTGATCAAGTACGTGCCGAATTTCCTCCAGCACCGTATCTTCAATCGGTGAACCATCTCCGTAGTAAACGTTGCGAGGTAAATTTTCTTCACCGACAATATCCAGCAGCGTTTCCCGTATTTCAGGTTGTAGATTGGATACATGAAACAGATGTGCCTGGTTAAACCAAATCCAGTCATGAGTTCTAGGATGCTGCGTAACAGCCTGACAACGCTGCCGCGTTCTCAACTCACCATCCTCTTTCCACTCAAATTCGATGGTATTTTGTCGGCAGTAATTCTCCACAACGCTACGATCATCCGTATTGAAGACTTTTTGCCACGCCACATCCAGACCGCCTCCATAATTGCGCACATACATCAAACCATGACGGGAAAAACGTTCGCGTATTGACGGATTCATGGCATTATAAATCCGCCGGTTATCGGCAATTGGCGTCTCGCCCCCGGACTGAGCACTGGTAATGCAGTAGAACCAGATTTTCATCGGCCAAGATAACGTATAAGCTTGCTCACTATGCAAAGGAATAGTTTGATGCGCGGGATATTCGGTCGATGTATAGATACCTTTCGCGACATTGCTACGGGGTGTAGACCCGAACTCATAGGACAGTAAGGGATGGCCAAAGCTTTTGACAAAATTATGAAAACCATCGATACCGCCCACCTCAAACCCACGAAACAATAAACCACCGCAATTCAAGAGATACTTATCTACCAATGCGGATAATTTTTCATGGCTATCAGCAAGAGAAGAAACGGTGCTTTCTGCGGAGATAACCAAGGGAAGATCTCCCTGGCTGGCACCTAATTGAGAAACTATCACATCAGCATTAGACATAATCGTTAATTCAGCGCTAATTTAGTGGAGTATTGAACAGATAGGTTTTTCTGCTTAGCGACATTCATACAATCTTTGATATGTGTTCGAAGATATTGAAGAACCGCATCCTGACTTTCATGAATGAAAAAATGCTTTCCCTCAAATTTCATCAAACTGCAACGCTCACCAGCTTGATCCAGCCAAGCCAGCAGTTCTTCACTGGTTATATCTTCATCTCTGCCACTAATCACTGCCAGCGGACAGGATAATTTCTCAGAACAAGGCACATACGTGTAATTCTTACACAATGCAAAATCAGACTGGATAATCGGCAGCGTCATCTCCATCAGCTCTTTATTATTGATGACTTCATCCGGCATACCCCCCAGCTTTTTCAGATGGGATATTAAGTCATCATCCGTTTTCAGTGCCTCCAACTCCTCAATACATCGCTGTCGCTGCGTCGGCGCCGATGTACCTGAAACAATCAAGGTAACGGGCGCCGGAACATCAAATTCTTTCAACTGGCGCACCAGCTCAAATGCCAGGATCGCGCCCAGACTATGCCCAAAGACGGCATATGGCTCATCGTCAATACGGCATTTGACATCTTCCGCCAATTGAATCACCAGCTCTGCCGTGTTCGTTCGCAAAGGCTCATCCATGCGCATTCCTCTGCCCGGCAGTTCCACCGGGCAGACTTTTAGCCAAACAGGTAACTTTCGTTGCCATTGATAATAGACGGCAGCACTTGCACCAGAATAAGGTAAACAAAATAACTTCATTGCAGAAGACTTTAGCTTGCAGCAGATTCAGAAACTGTTTTTTTCTGTTTCTTATTCTTTTTCTTGGATACATCTTGAAGCTCTTTTTGCTGAGCTTCCATGGCTTTGCGTAAACTCAATGGACGCATATCTGTCCATATTTCCTCAATGTACTCAAGACATTCTTTTTTGTAGCCGCTTTTGCCAGCCTTGCGCCAGCCTTTAGGCATTTCCTTGTAATCCGGCCAGATGGAATACTGCTCCTCGTGATTTACAACTACCTGAAAAATAATATCTTCACGATCAAATACTGATGTCATAAAATCCTCCTGATTTAAAAACTATGTCATTAACTTCCAACTGTGTTACATCTAATAAAAACTCTGCACAAAACCGATTCCATCATTGCAAGAAAAAGCCTCAGCTGCGAGTGAAGCCTGGCGGGCAACGACATGGCAATCTATAAACTGCAGATTTAGCGAAAAACCTGGATTGCTTCACGCCGCTGGCGTTCGCAAAGACAGAGTTGTGAAAGGTTCTCTAAATAATCAACCTTTCATAAGGCTATTCAGCTTTCTTCTGTAATGCTGCAACCAGAGCATTTCCAAAGATCACTGCAATTCGATCTATTTCCTCTTCAGAAACAATCAATGGTGGAAGGAAACGTATAACGCTGCTATGCCGCCCTCCCGTTTCCAAAATCAACCCGCGTTTCAGGCATTCCTGTTGTACTCGTGCAGCCAATCTTCCATCAGACGGATAATGGCCCTGAACATTCGGTATTTGATCAGGATCCACCAGTTCTACGCCTAACATTAAGCCACGTCCCCGCACATCTCCCAATTGTGGATAGGTGCGCTGCAGTTCCTGTAAATGGGATCGTAATCTCATTCCCATGGCTGACGCGTGGCTGGGGATATCGTGACCAATCAAATAGGCCATCACAGCTGATCCTGCTGCCATGGCCAGCTGGTTTCCTCGAAAGGTTCCAGCATGGGCACCTGGTCGCCAGGTATCCAGCTGATCACTGTACACCAGCACTGCAAGCGGTAAGCTGCCGCCAATAGCTTTGGAAAGTATGATGGCATCTGGCATAATTCCAGCTCGCTCGAAAGCGAACATCGTTCCTGTACGCCCAAATCCAGTTTGAATTTCATCTACTATCAAGGGGATACCGGCTGCTTCAGTAATACGGCGCAGCCCCCGTAACCAGTCGAGATCTGCCGGTATGACACCACCTTCTCCCTGAATGGCTTCAACAATTACCCCTGCCGGCAACTGCACACCGCTTTCAGGATCGGTCAGCAGGTTCTCGATGTAATTCAAATTTGCTCTGATTCCCTGCTCGCCCCCCAAACCGAAGGGGCAACGAAAGTCATAGGGATAGGGTAAGAACTGAACGTTATTGTTCAGGATGGCGCCGAGCGGGGTTTTTGGCCCCAAGTTACCCATCAGGCTGAGTGCACCCTGACTCATGCCATGATAAGCGCCATGAAAAGACAGAATCATGCTGCGTCCGGTTGCAGTGCGGACCAATTTCAGTGCCGCTTCAGTTGCATCGGTACCACTAGGCCCACAGAACTGAATCTTTACCTGATGACGCATGGATTCAGGTAACAAACTGAAAAGATCCTGAACAAACTGGTCTTTTATCGGTGTGGAAAGATCCAATGTCAATAACGGCAGGTCATTATCCAGGACTCTACGCATTGCATCGATCACAACAGGATGATTGTGCCCCAATACGAGCGCTCCCGCTCCCGCCAGACAATCGATATAGGTTCGTCCTTCAACATCCTCAACGTAGACACCTTTACCTTTTTTCAATGCAAGTGGAATACGCCGAGGATAACTGCGCGCATTGGACTCCTGCTCCTTTTGACGCTCCAACAGTGGAGATTCCTCAATTACATAAAGCGGGTCTCCGTTATCAGCACCGGCCAGAGCCAAACTTCCATCATTCATTAGCATGACAATATCCTTTTCTTTATTCCTGCTTGTTAAGAACCCAGACACCCACTCCAGAGAAAATTTCAAATCACCGAAAACTATAAATCCCGTACGACCCGAAAACCCAGCCAATCGCCTATAGTCTCTGCCGGACGATCGTTGCGATTACCGGAACGAGAAAAAATGGGTGGTTCAATCCAATCGTTTCCACGAATTTGTCTCACACTACAGTCACCCCCTTCGATCCACGCACTCCCATCATCGGGAGCGCCTACGTAGGCATTGAAATGGTTGCCATGGAAACAATCAACCACCCATTCGTGAATATTGCCATGCATATCAAACAGACCAAACGCATTTGGTGGGAAGCTGCCAACCGGTGCGGTATATTTAAACCCATCCTGGTCTCCATCCAGATTGGCATGCTTATTGATGGTGAATCCTCTTTCTTCATCAAAGGGGAAAGGAAAAGGACCTTCTGAACCTGCTCTGGCGGCATATTCCCATTCCGACTCACTCGGCAAGCGGTAAGGCTTTCCTGTTTTTCCAGCCAGCCATTTCGCATAATTCTCTGCGTCGTGATAAGTCATACAAACTGCTGGCTGGCGTGATTCATAGGGATAACTGGGCTTACCTTCAGTACAGGCCCGCCCGGGGCGCGTATCACCACTCCTCCGTGGAGCATTGGTTTCCTGTATATACGCTTCCCATTCTTCGGCTGTTACCGCATAAATCCCGATAGCAAAGGGTTTACTGAACGTTACTTTGTGCTGCGGACTTTCATCAGGCTGATAACCACGTTCATCTTGAGGCGCCCCCATTATGAAACTACCAGCCGGCAAAACAACCATTTCGGGGCAAATATCACAATCTTTAAATGATGTACCGGGCTTTATCGCATCCGTTGCAGACTGTGCATTTACCTGATAACTGTTACCCAGCAAGATCATTGCTAAACATAGAATCTTATTCATAGCTGATATTCTCTAAGGAACCTCTGAAAAACTACCTGCGTTGCCACTTCCACGTTAAAAGTCGGCTCAAAATGCTCATTTATTACATATAAACTCCGCTTTTTTACCGATTTTTGCCTTGAACTGACTGCTTCGCTGACGTTTTTCAGAGGTTCCTGAACTATTTCTCGTCGTATCCGAAGGCTAATTCCTGCAAAAGCAGGTTATTAGGTATAACGATTCTCAGATAGCGGAATTTAATGTGATCCAGAAAATGTTTTTGACTATCGAATAACAATCACAAAAAGCTGCTGGAGTTACAGTCATAAGGTTTCAAGCTGCGTCATCAAATCACTCAAACGATCCACTTTTTCCTCAGTTATGACAGTCACCGCCAGTCCATCTATATATTCAGCCAGGGATTCAACCGTATGGCATTCGAACATCGCTCGCAATGGTACTTCCCGTTGCAAGGTTTTCTGTATGCGCGACGCGATCTGGGTCGCAAGCAAAGAATGACCACCCAACTGGAAAAAATTATCGTGAATGCCCACTTTCTCTACTTTCAATACATCAGCCCATATCTCTGCCAGGCTTTGCTCTAAAGAATTGCGCGGGGCCACATAAGTCTGTTCCAGCAGACTACCGATTTCCATGAATGGCAAAGATCGGCGATCCAATTTGCCGTTACAGTTGCGCGGCATTTCGGGCAGCACTTGCCAGTAAGCAGGCACCATATAATCCGGCAGACGGCTGCCCAGCCATGACTTGCAACGTTCGATGAATTCTGACTGTGGATTGATAGATGTATTTTCTACGGGACTGGAGATTTTTGCTGATGTCAGATAACCGACCAGATACGCGCCATTCGCACTAGTCTGGGCTATAACTGCAGCTTCCCGGATTTCCGGGATATCGAGCAGACAGGATTCGATTTCACCCAACTCAATACGGAAACCGCGAATTTTGACCTGCTGATCCACTCGTCCCACATATTCGAGCAGGCCATCACGGCGCCGCCGGGCCAAATCGCCGGTACGGTATAACCGCTCACCGGCTTCTCCCAAGGGATCGGGCAGAAAAGCCTGTGCTGAACGCGCGGGATCCGCCAGATAGCCCCTGCCTACCCCGGTTCCTGCGACATAAAGCTCACCGACAGTACCAGTCGGCACCAGGTTCAATGCTTCATCCAGCAGATAGATACGGTTATTGTCCGTTGGTAAACCGATCGGCAAGTAACTTCCAGTGGTCGAATCCTCGGTAATGGTGAAAAAAGCTACATCGTCTGAACACTCGGCGGGGCCGTAGGCATTCACGAGGCCAATCGTCGGATAACGTTTCAGCCATTGCTTCGCCAACTGAGGCGGCATTGCTTCACCGGTAGGCAGCAGCCAGCGTAAAGCAGGTAACGGCTGATCACATTCATCCAGCATTCCCTGGATGACTGCCGGTACACTTTCCAGCACGGTGATATTTTCCTGTACAAGATATTCCAACAGCACCGCGGGATAATGGGCAATTTCATTGGGAATGATTGCCACCCTGCCACCGAACAAAGGTGCGGCCAGGAATTGCCATACGGAAATATCGAAACACTGAGAGGCGGTCTGAGCGATGACGTCATCTTCACCCAGCTTCAGATAAGGTACCTTGCTCAGCTGGTTATTGAGCATACCCTCCTGAGTCACCATCACGCCCTTGGGTTGACCGGTGGACCCGGAAGTGTAGATCACATAGGCCAGATTATCGGCACAACCGTAAATTCCCGGATTATCTTCAGCTGCTGAGCCTTGTTGCACCTCTTCCCAAATGACCAGTTCCGGACGAGATACCTCCGGACATAATGCCAACAACTTAATTGCCAGTTCTCTCTGGCTCTGATTGCATACTAATACTGGTGTCCCGCTGTTATGAATCATATCTACCAGACGCTGGACCGGATGATCCGGATCCAAAGGCAGATAACCCGCCCCTGCCTTGAATGTGCCGATCATCATACCCAGCAGAGGCAGACTGCGTTCGGCCAGGAGTGCCACCGGCCGATCTGCCATATTGCCTAATGTCAGCAAATGATGACCCAGGCGGTTGGCGTATCGGTTTAATTCACCATAACTCCAGCGCTGATCGAAACAGGAAGCGACGATGCGTTCCGGGTGAATCGCTACGCTCTCTTCGAACAAACGAACATAGCTTTGCAGTGGATAATGGCGTTCAGTCTGATTGCCCGTCTGCATCAGGAAGCTGGCTTCTTCCACACTGATCAGGGGTATATCTTCCAGATTCTGGTCGAAACCATTGATCAGCACCAACAGCAAGCGCTGAAACTCGCCCAGCATCGCTTCAATGGTGTCACGATCGAAATAACGCTGGTCATAAGAGATATGCAAGCCCAGTGTGTCACTCGGGTAGCAAACCGCGGTCAGCGGGAAATTGGTATGGGTGCGGCCAGAATCAGAAGTAGCATTGAACTGGCGCGCCTGATCCAGCACCGACATTTCAACCGGTGCATTTTCGAAAACGAATAAACTATCGAACAGGGGCTCACCCTTAGGCACTTCACTGCAACGCTGAATATCGACCAGCGATAAGTATTCATGGTCACGCAGTTCAAGATTGTGATCCAGCAACTGGCGGAGCCAATCGTTTACGGAGCGACTCTCGTCCACATCGGGGAAGGCCACTCGCAGCGGAATACTATTGATGAACAGTCCTACAGTCTGCTGCAGTTCCGGTAAATGTGTGGGGCGTCCCGCTACCGTTACGCCGAACAATACGTCGCGCTGCCCGCTGAGGCGTCTCAGTACCAGCGCCCAGGCACCCTGGGCAAACGTATTGATGGTCAACTGATTCCGCCGCGCCAGTTCCTGCAGTCGTCGGCTGTCCTCGATGTTCAGGCGACTGTAACAATCGCCCACGATCATGCCGCCATTATCCCCCGCATGCTCGCGCAGCAAAGGCCGATCACTGGCAATCGGTGTAGCGCTGGTGAAATCCCGCAAGTTCTGCTGCCACCACTGGCGGGTAG
The DNA here is from genome assembly GCF_040256045.1 of Nitrosomonas sp. GTDB lineage: Bacteria > Pseudomonadota > Gammaproteobacteria > Burkholderiales > Nitrosomonadaceae > Nitrosomonas. Next base: position 54,501 of record NZ_JBDZWD010000007.1, on the reverse strand, counting down.
CCTCCAGATCTTGTCGGCCCAGCCACGCAATATAGTCGCGATAGCGCGGTGGCACAGGCAAAGAAGGCGCAGTGCCTTTGATCAGGGCACTGTAGATGATGAAGAAGTCCCCCATCAGCAATGACCGGCACCAGGCATCGATCAGGATATGATGATTACTCATCATAAACCAGTAGCGTGCTTCGTCAATACGAATCAGACGCAGGTGGAACGGTGGCGTGTTCAACAGATCAAATCCTGCTTCCCGCTCTGTTTTTAACAAATCCTGCAAACGCTGCTCATTGATTTCCTCGGAGGCATCCCTCCAATCCAGATAATCCACCGGTACCTGATAGGATTTATGAATGATCTGCACCATGGCTTCACCCGCATTCCAACTGAAGGAAGTGCGCAATGCCTCATGGCGCGCTACCACGGCCTGCCAAGCCTGGGCAAAACGTTGGGGATCCACTGGGCTGTTGATCCGGTAACGATCCTGCATGTAATAAATGCCTGTACCTGGCTCCAGCAGGGTGTGAAGCAGTAATCCCTCCTGCATGGGAGTCAGCGGGTAAATGTCTTCAATCTGTACAGCAGGTATCGGTAATGCATCCAACTGAGCCTGAGACAGTTTCGCCAACGGAAAATCAGAAGGGGTAAAACCACCCGCACCTTCCGTCAAGCAGCGATCAATCATCTCTTCCAGGGCTCGACGGTAACTCTCTGCCAGTGCAGTGATGGTTGCTTCTCGGTAACGCGCTGCACTGTAGGTCCAACGCAGACTCAATTCGCCCCCCTGCACCTGGCCATCGACACTGATCCAGTTTGGCAAAGGTGCTTCAGGATCATGGTTACCGCTCACTGGAACATCCACCCAATGGAACAGCCCGTCATGATCGAGGCCCTGATCGATCTGCCCGAGATAATTGAATGTAATCCGCGCTTCGGGAAGTGCTCCCATTGCTTGTTGCAGGGCATCATCTGCCAGATAGCGCAAGACACCATACTCCAGTGCATGGGGCTGTACAGCTCGCAGTTGTTCCTTGACAGCCTTAATGGCTGCTCCTGGGTCGGATATCCCAAGGGTAAGGTGTACCGGATAAGCAGTCGTAAACCAGCCGGTGGTCCGGGTCAAATCCAGAACGCCATCCGGCATATCCCGCCCATGACTTTCCAGCTGTATCAATGTGGAGGATTGATCTGTCCAGTCACACAACGCCTGAGACAAAGCAGTCAACAGCAGGTCATTAACCTGGGTTCGATAGGCTTTGGGTGCACGCTGCAACAGGGATTGGGTCTGCTCGCGGTTCAGCCGCATCGTCACAGTAGCGGCCAGTTTCTCCAAGTTCTCACCCTCAGGGAAATCGCAGGGAAAAATCTCATCATGTACTAATTTCAAGGTATCCGAAGATACCTCAGGGCGCAGATAAGATTGCCACCAGGTAAGCGCTTCAGGCATCACTTCACTGTCAGCATAAGTATGCAGATGCATGGCCCAATCACGGAAAACACTGGTCTTTTTCGGCAAGCAGATCGCTTCTCCCCTACACAACTGCCGGTAACCTTGCTCAAGATCCTCAAGCAAAATACGCCAGGAAACACCATCTATCACCAAATGATGAATGACCAGCAGTAAACGCTGATGACCCTCCGGTCCATTAAGCAATAAACCACGCAGTAACGGTCCCTGTGACAAATCCAGGCTGCGCTGAATGGTATCGCAGTAGTCCGATGGAATTTCCGACAGGCTGGCTACATTTTTGACGGTCAGCAGACTCTGATCCTCAGTATCCAGATCCCGATATACCGCCTGCCAATTACCTTCCTGTTCGGTAAATGTCAGTCTCAGACTGTCATGATGGCGAACCAGGTGCTGCAAAGCCTGTTCCAAGAGTTCCGTATCGAGAGGCTCATCCATATCCAGCCAGATGGCCTGATTCCAGTGATGAGGATTTGGTATGTCGTTCTCGAAAAACCAGTGCTGGATCGGCGTCATTGGTGATGGACCGGTGATATCTCTCTGGTCAATGACATCCTGATCGTCCGGCACATCCTTACTCACAGCCACTACTGTAGCCAGCGCGCGAACAGTTTGATGCTGAAACAGATCCCGGGGTTTGAAATGAATACCCTGTTTGCGTGCACGGCTAACGACCTGAATGGAGAGAATCGAGTCGCCGCCGAGCTCAAAGAAGTTATGGTCTAGGCTCACCTGATCTACGTTCAACACACTTCCCCAAATGGCAGCCAATGTCTGCTCCAACTCACTGCGAGGCGGTTCATAATGTTGCTGCCATGCTGATTCAGGTGCCGGCAACGCCTGACGATCCAACTTACCGTTGGGCGTCAGGGGCAGATGGTCCAGTACCATCAGTTGCGCCGGTACCATGTAGTCCGGCAACTGTTGACGGAGATGTGCCTGGATCCGCGCTTTCAAATCCTCAGCAGGCTCAGTCACGCTGTCAGTCACACTATTGGCATCGTTGTCACCACTGTATTTTCCCAGCCCGACATACCCCACCAGCTGCAGATGTCCGCCATGATCCAGGGCGATGACAGCAGCTTCCCGTACCTCAGGCAGAGCCAGGATGCATGACTCTATTTCACCGAGTTCAATGCGAAAACCGCGGATTTTTACCTGATCATCCGTGCGGCCGATGTATTCCACCAAACCATCTGGATTCATGCGCACCAGATCGCCGGTACGATACAACCGATCAGCGATGCGAGCCGGCTGATCATTACCGAACTCATCCATGATGAGATCAGCAAAAGGATTCGGTACGAAGCGCTCAGAGGTCAACCTTGGACGATGATGATAACCACGAGCCAGCCCGGCACCACCGACATACAGTTCACCCGTCGCCCCTGGCGGAACCAGCAGCAGGTTTTCATCCAGAATATACGCAATCCGATCGCCTATGACACGGCCTATGGGCAGACTGGCTACGCCTTGCCGGGATTCTCCTGCAATCGATGCAGCCAGCGGCATGACCACGGTTTCCGTAGGGCCGTAGGCATTGAAGAAATGATCCGGCTGGAACGCCTGGTGGATTATCCGCCAGTACTCGCCAGTCAGAGCCTCGCCGCCGGTAATACACAGACGCACCCGCCATTGCGCTGTGTTATCACGCAATCCAGCCTCGCTGACCCATTGCGCCAGTTGGCAACCATAACTAGGTGTGAACCCCAGAATAGTGACGCCATGCTCGACGATCAGTGGCGCAACTTCTTCAACGGCCCACTGCCCCTGGGCACGTAACACAACCTTTGCTCCGCACAACAGAGGTGTCAACAAACGCTCGGTGGCAGCATCGAAATTAATGGAATAAAAGTGCAGTTCGCAGTCATCAGCAGTCATACCGAATTCACGAATGACTGACTGGCAATGCATGCTCAGCGGGCCATGGTTTACTACCACCCCCTTGGGCCTGCCAGTAGAACCGGAGGTATAGATCAGATAGGCCTGATGCTGAGGTAAAGTCAGGTCGATCGGTTCGCTGTCCGGATAATTCAGCAGAATCTGCACTTCATCCTCCAGGCACAAACGCTCGACACCCTCGGGTAATTCACCAAGTGACTCGAAAAGCTCCCGATAGCTGAGCAGCAATCTGATGCCGCTATCTTCCAGCATGTAATACAAGCGATCCCGCGGATAATCGGGATCGAACGGCACGTAGGCAGCCCCGGCCTTCAGAATTGCCAACAGGCCGACGACCATGTCGAAGGAGCGTTCCAGCGCCAGTCCCACCCGCTGCTCCGGTTTTACACCCAGCTCCCGCAGGCGATATGCCAGACGGTTTGCCCGACACTCCAGCTCTCCATAACTGAGCACCTGGCCGTCGACGACCAGCGCTGGCGCATCCGGTGCAGCGGCTGCCTGCCGGGAGAACAACCGATGGACCGGCAACCAGGTTGCCGAATCGCTCTCCTGCCCTGGCGCCGCTTCTGGTGGGTTCAGCCGGGTGATCAACTGACGATATTCGTCAGCCTCAAACATGGGCAACTCGGCAACAGGCTGCCCCGGATCGGCGACCATCGCTGCCAGCAAATTACGCCAATGCATGGCGATGGTAGCCACCCGGGCTTCATCAAACAGATCGGTACTGTAAGTCAGGCAACAACCCATACGGTTGTCCAGTTCCGTCACTTCGAAGTTAAGATCGAATTTGATGGCTTTTGCATCGTTGACGATATATTCCACGACCATTCCGGCCAACTGGCGTGTTTGCTGGAATTGCCAGCGCTGTACATTGCACATCACCTGGAACAGCGGGTTATAGGCAGCGCTGCGCTGGGGCTGAATCGCATCGACGAGCTGATCAAAGGGCAGATCCTGATGGGATTGAGCGTCGATTACCGTCTGCCGGACCTGCCCTAAAAAGTTTTCCGCCGTCATCTCACCACTGAGTTGGCAGCGCAATACCTGAGTATTGAGAAAGGCACCGATCAAGCCTTCACTTTCAGGGCGGATACGATTGGCTACAGGCACACCGACCCGCAGATCGGATTGACCGCTGTAGCGGTACAGCAGAATGGCCAGGGCAGCGACTGCCGTCATGAAGAGCGTCATTCCCTGCGCAGCATTGAAAGACTGGACACGTGCCACCAGATCTTCACTCAAATCGAAACGGTATAGTTCACCTTGATGACTCTGTATCGGTGGCCGTGGTCGGTCGCTGGGCAGGGATAGCAACGGTTGCTCACCCTCCAACTGACGGCGCCAGTATTCCAATTGGCGCTCGCCCTCCCCTGATTCCAGCCATTTACGCTGCCAAACACTGTAATCTAAATATTGCACCGGCAAAGGTGGCAGGGATGACAGAGATGACGGCCGCCCTTCCAGGAAGGCCTCATAGAGTACCGCCAGTTCCCTGGCGAAAATATCCATCGCCCAACCTTCAGTAACGATATGGTGCAAGGTCAGTACGAAGTAATGCTCTTGATCCGAAAACCTGACCAGACAGGCTCGCAGCAATGGACCATGCCTCAAATCGAATGGTTTGTGCGCCTCCTCATCCGCTAAAGTGTTCAACCACTGTTGGCGGCTGGTCGCTTCCAATCCGGAAATATCATGACGCACCAGTACGACGTTCGATTCCGGTGTCACTTGCTGCAACGGTATACCGTCGATATCGGGGAAAGTGGTACGCAGCGCCTCATGACGCAAAATCAATGCCTGCAACGCTCTATCCAAGCAATCCGCATCGAGGTCACCAACGAAACGAGCCATACCGCCGACATTGTAGGCGGGACTGTCCGGTTCCAGTTGCCACAGGAACCACATGCGCTGCTGAGAATAAGACAAGGGTACAGGCTGACTGCGATCGATAAGCTCGATTGGGGGTTGACGATCGATCTGGCCAGCCCGTTGAATACGCAGAACCTGCTCTACATAATCTTTCAGCCGGGAAGCTTCAAACAGAACTCGTAACGGTAAATCCACGTTACAAACCTGGCGGGTTCGGGCCACGATCTGCGTCGCCAGTAGCGAATGCCCACCCAGTCTGAAGAAATCATCTTCCAGTCCGACAGAGGAGATACCAAGCACTTCCTGCCAGATATCCACAATCTGCTTCTCTAATGGCGTTACTGCCGCCACGAATTCACGTACTTGCAGGACAGGTTCTGGCAACTGGTGATAATCCAGCTTACCGCTCGGCATCAGTGGCATAGTGTCCAGCGGAATCAACTGTGTTGGTACCATGTAGTCAGGCAGTTCCCGGGACAATGCCGCCTGTAATGATTCCGACTCTATCTTGCGAGAGTTCTCGGCCGTGAAGTAGCCGATCAACTGTTTGTTGCCAGTGGGGCTCGTGTGTAACCGGACTGCTGCCTGAGCTACGCCCTCTAAGCTGCGCAACCTCTCTTCGATTTCACCCGGCTCGATCCGGAATCCGCGCAGCTTGACCTGTTTATCCAAACGTCCATGAAATTCCAGCGTACCGCTACTGCTCCAGCGTACCTGATCGCCAGAACGGTACAGTCTGGCTCCGGTATCTTCCTCCGTTGCAAAAGGATCCGGCACAAATCGCAACGCAGTTTGTGCGGCATTATGCTGATATCCCCGGGCAAGGCCCATCCCACCGATACAAAGCTCCCCGGACACACCAACCGGTACCAGGGAAAATTCTCCATCCAGCACTCGACAAATTACATTACCCAGCGGTCTACCAATTGGGGAATGTTCACCATCCTCTTTCCGGCATGACCAGAAAGTGGCGTTGATCGTCGTTTCTGTCGGACCATAGCGGTTGTGCAACACTACACCCGGCAAGGTTTCTAGAATCTGGTCACGCAAAGATGCAGACAATGATTCACCACCGGAAAACAGATAACGCAGGGCGGTACAATCCGATACTTTTGGCTCTTCAATAAACTGCTGTAATAAAGGCGGAACAAAATGCAGGGCTGACACTTGGTATTGCATAGCCAACTCTGCCAGTCTGCGCGGATCGCGGTGCTCGCCCGGACCGGCCAGTACCAGCTTGGCCCCGTTAAGCAGTGGCCAGAAGCATTCCCATACCGACACATCGAAAGTGATCGGCGTTTTCTGCAGCAATACATCATCGGCAGTCAGCTGGTATGTATTCTGCATCCAGGCCAATCTTTCACCCACCGCAGCATGGCTGATACCCACACCTTTGGGTTGCCCGGTGGAACCGGAGGTATAAAGTACATATGCCAGATTGTCGCCGTGAAGACTCATTTCCGGTGCATAACCTGGATAAGTATCGAGATCGAGTTCCGCTAGATCAACAGGTGTAACACTACCGGGCAATCCTTCGGGCAACACCCCACGCGTGAGTAATAATTTCGCACCACTGCCCTTCAGCATGTCAAGCAGACGCGCCGCAGGATAGTCTCTATCCAATGGCACATAAGCGCCTCCCGCTTTGAGGACGGCTAACAGGCCAATCAGCAATTGTGGAGAACGATCGATGAGTATGCCGACACAGTTATCCGGCCCCACTCCCTTGGCTTTCAAGTAATGAGCCAATCGGTTGGCAGATTCATCCAGCTCTCCGTACGTCATCGTGCCTCTGTCCCACTGCAAGGCTATCCGATCTCTGTTTTCCACAACTCGCCCGGCGAACAGATCGGGCAACCAGCGATTAGCTCGGTTGCCGGGATTGCACCCCCAGCGCATCAAGTCATCTTGCTCGGTAGCCGTCAGCAGTTGAATATCACTAATACTTTGTCGAGGGTCTACTGCCACTTGCCTGAGCAGCGACAGGAAATGCGCTGCCACACGCGCTATGGTGTTTTCGTCAAACAAGCTCTCTGCATAATCCAGGGATAGTAATAAACGTCCCTTTTCGTCTTCCTCCGTCTGTAACTGAAGATCACACTTGGCCTCACGACTGTGCCACGGCAGTTCTTCTGCCATCAGTCCTGGTAATGCATGCAGAATTCCTCGGTCCCGTTGCTGATGATTGAACATGACATTGAACAGGGAAGTATCACCTGACCGCTCTGCCAAAGATACGCTCAGCTGATCGATGGGTAGATCCTGGTTCGCCTGGGCGGCTATCGTGACTGTCTTTGTAGCTTCTATCAATTGAGCAAAAGACATACGCGATTGAACTTTGCTCCGTATCACCAGGGTATTGACGAAAAATCCTACTATCCCCTGGATCTCACGGCGTCGACGATTGGCATTGGGAACGCCTACCCGGATATCCGATTCACCGGTGTAGCGGAACAGCAATGTCTGAAATGCAGCCAGTAACAGCATGAACAATGTGGCCTCACTGCTGCTGGCCAGTTTACGCAAAGCATCTGCCAATGTATCGTCGACAGGCAGACTCAAGCGGGCCGCTGTCGATCGCTTATCACCATGCCCGCCAACGTGTTCACCTGGTCGTTTGGTCGGCAGTATCAGAACAGGAAATTCATCTTCCAATTGTGCGAGCCAGTAAGCACGCTGCCGATCGGCTTCCTCACCAGCCAGCCACTTCTGCTGCCATTTAGCGTAAGCGCCGTAAGTAACCGGCAAGTCTGGCAGAATGATTTCTCGTTCTTCACAGTAAGCGGCATACCGTTGTGCAAATTCCGCCATCAGGATACTGGCAGACCAGCCATCGACTACGATATGGTGAAAAGTGACCAGCAATAAGTGATCTTCTTCTCCCAACCGTACCAGCGTGATCCGCATCAGAGGACCGGTAAGCAGATCAAACGGAGTCAGTGATTCCTTCTCCTGTATACGCAATGCTTCAGCTTCACGTTCCTCGCCAGGCAGTCGGCTGAGATCGATCGTGTGGACAGCAACCTCCACCACCTCACCGACAGACTGAACAGGGATACCATCCTGTTCGGCAAATCGGGTCCGCAGCATATCGTGGCGTTCCACTAATGCTTGAAAACTGGTGCGTAAACCCGCCTCATTCAGGGAACCACGTAAACGCAATCCGCCGGGGATATTGTAGGCAGCGCCTTGTGGATCCAACCTCCATAAGAACCAAAGCCGTTGCTGTCCAGGTGACAAAGGGAGCTTACTCTGTTCAGTTAGCGCAGGAATATCATTGTTGCCGACCTGGGATCCCGAAGTCTGCTGATCAGCGACGGTGGCCACGAAAGATGCAAGTGTAGGCGCCATAAACAGCCACTGAATATCCAGTGTCAGATTCAGACGTTCCTGCAAAGCAGCCATGAGCTGTACTGCCTTGACCGAGTTACCTCCCTTAAGAAAAAAATTGTCACCGGGTTCCAGATGACCAACCTCAAGAATCTCACACCAGAGAGCACGGATTTCCGCTTCAAGCACCGTCGCGGCAGCAGTCGGTTGATCAGACTTCGTGCCCCTCAGATCATCCCCTTGTACAGGGTAGATAGCGTAGGCTTCGAGACTACCTTCTGCCAGACCGGCACGACATGCGGAACGCTGCAGTTTGCCACTGGATGTCTTGGGTAAAGTGCCAGGACTCAACAAAGCCACCTGTTGCGGGGTTTCCTGATACACTTCAGCGATTACTTGCCGGATGTTATCGATCAATGCCTGGGCTGGTACCAGTTTTTGCAGCTTTTTGCTCACTTCCACCGCAACACCGATCCCTTCAACACCATTCATCTGAACAGCAAATACAGCGACGCGCCCTTTACGAATGCCCTCTATTTCCTCCTCGATCGTGCGCTCAATATCCTGGGGATATAAATTATGTCCACGCACAATCAGCATATCTTTCAAACGACCGGTAACGAACAGCTCACCCGCGCGTATGAAACCTAGATCACCAGTACGCAGCCAAGCGTGATTACCGTCTTGTACAAAGGTTTTCGCCGTGGCATCTGAGTTACGCCAGTAACCCCGGGTAATACTGCCGCCAGCAGTCCAGATTTCCCCGACAGTGTTATCCCCCACAACGGATTGACTATCCGGATCGACGATACGTATTTCCTGCTCGGGTTGATTACGACCACAACTCACCAGTATCGAATCTTTTCCCGCGGCCACTACTTTTTGTGCCAGTTGCTGCTGATCCACTTGCAGCGTTGAGGCACCTTGCCCACGCTTCCCGCCCGTTACAAAAAGGGTTGCCTCAGCCAATCCATAGCAGGGGAAAAACTTATCATCGCTGAAACCACAGGCTGAGAATTTCCGGCTGAACAGCGTCAGACTGTCTTCACGAATAGGTTCTGCTCCTGAGAATGCCACCTGCCAACGCTCCAGGTTCAGGCGCTTCAGAGCGGAATCCGAGATACGTTCGGCACATAACCGGTAAGCAAAATCCGGCCCGCCACTGATCGTACCGCCGTACTGACTGATGGCCTCAAGCCAGCGAACTGGGCGTTCAAGAAAATAGCGCGGAGACATCAGCACACAGGGAACCCCGCTGAAGACGGATTGCAGAAGTGAGCCAATCAGGCCCATATCGTGATAAAGAGGCAACCAGCTGACGATCACATCCTCATCTCCGATTTCAAAACCCTGACGAATCATTAACTCGTTGGTTACCAGATTCCCATGACTTACTTGGACACCTTTGGGTTGCGCGGTTGAACCTGAGGTATATTGCAAAAATGCGATATCGTCTGGCTTCAGTACCGGTTCCTGCCAATATTGCGCTTTGGCACTATCCAATGTATCAACACACAACCATGTGGGACGCTCGATGTCAGAAAGCGCGGAACCATTCCCTAGCAATTGCTGATCAGCCGCTTGCAAAGGTCCGTACAGAACAGAGTTGGTTAGGAGTAAGCGGGGAGTAGCATCTTCAATGATGGAAAAAAGTCGGGCCTGGTGCTGGCGCATGGTTGATTCGGGTGGATAGGCGGGTACTGCGATTACACCCGCATACAGGCAGCCGAAAAAGGTGGCCACATAATCAACGCCACTGGGAAACAGCAGGATAGCTCTGTCTCCCGGATTTGCCATAGTTTGAATAGAGGCTGCGATAGTACGCGCCCGTAAATCCAGTTCACGATAACTAATCTTTCTGCATTCTTCTCCTTGCTCACCAAGAAAAAGTAAGGCCACTTGCTCAGGGGTTTGGGAAGCTCGATCCCGCAATGATTGAACCAGTGTGCGTGGAAGCGCAAATGCGTTGACCATAATCTATCCTGTACTTATATTTTCCTTGAACTGCTGAATGCTTGGGCTCCGTCTATCCTTTACTCAATGAGTGACAGATCAGATAAGGCAAAAAAATCAGAGAAAATTTTATGGGCTCGAAATCAAGCTTTTGTCAGGTATACTGACCAGATGCTCTATCATCCGATGCCTCTCTGTTGAAAAAACCCTGTCTATGAGCAGTTAACGAATACAGGAGTAAAATAATTAGTTGCAGTGCGCAAAAATGGTGGAGAATGCCAATTGAAAGGCCATACTGATAAGTGGTTACGTGGTTAAATCAACAACCGAACCTACAACAATAATTCTACAAAAAGTTAGCTTCCGGTCATGACCTGAGTTTCTGCTCTTTGGTCATAAGATATAAGAATTATTGTTAATGAGAACTATTAGTACTATAATTTACCTATACTATTTAGAGTATAGAATCCCAGGCACTTCCGGAAAAGTTATTCTTTTATAACAATAATCAAAGTTGGTACTTCAGCATGCCGAATACAAATACTCAAGGCCCACTTGCTACATCATGGATCCAAATATACACAGAAAATCTATCAGTACTCACCAGATTCGCTCGTAAATTCACCAATTGTGGTCATCATGCTGAAGATATGGTGCAGGATGTTTTTTTCAGATTACCCTCTGCTCCTCCCATTTCATCTCCTAAGGATCAACTGAACTACCTGCTCCAAATAATCCGCAACTTAGCTGTCGATCACTATCGCAAGCAAGCACTGATGAACAAACGCATCATAATTGATGAAGAATATGAAAACCTCAGTACGAATGAAATATCCCCCGAAGTCATATGCGAAGATAGGCAGACCTTAGAAAGATTATCTGCCGTATTGTCAGAATTACCGGATCGAACGCGTTATGTCTTCGAAAGGCACCGTATATATGGCATACCTCAAAAGGAAATCGCCAAAGAGTTAGGCGTTTCTCCCACACTCGTAAACTTCATGATTCGAGACGCATTAGTCCACTGTTCAAAATTTTTATAATAGTTGGAAGCTGCTTAGAGAAATCCTGTTCTAAGTCACTCTCCTCAATGTAATACGATCATAGCGAGGTTTACACCCTGGCTTGGGAGCCTCTAAACATGAGGAGAGGATTCGAATAGTTATGTCGACCGCAGTGCGGATTTCGCTAACTTGTAAAACATAGTTTTTTTGCCGACATTCTGCTCATTCCCTACCTTGCCATTCAGATTCAAACTTGTTGCCAATTCGTCATATAGTTACGATTGGCTCATTACGGTTTCATGGAAGGAAATACAAGTAATTTAATCAAAAGTATTTAATAATCTTGACATCATCAATTTCTCAGGCTTATAGTTCGGTCAGGTGCTGAACACACCCCTTCCTTTACCCCTGTAGCGGATAACGGTAGCGACAACACTCCCGAAAGGGAAATAGTCTGACCCCTACAGGAGTGTTCAGTACCTGGGCGTTTATTCCTCAGTTTTTTCCCTCCCCGATTCACTATATCGTTGATTGCAACACTCCCGGCTAGAATTTTTACAAGCTGTAAGAACCTGTTCAATATCTCGCTGAAGAGCGCATTGCGGCGTTAAAATCGCACTCAAAATGCTCACATACTTCGAGCATGCTCCGCTTCTTCGTTCAATTTTGCCTTGCACTGCATCCCTTGATCAAGACCTTGAACAGGTTCTTAGAATCCTGATATGCTCACTTTATTCGGGATACCCAATCGGACATCCTTTCCATTTTTTCTGTTGCAATCCCATATCGATTCTGGCTTTGTACCCCGGACATAAGTACAGTCGACCCCGATTAAGATTGTTTTCTTCTGGCTGCACATCCTGGCCTATCAGCTCACGCTTGTTTTTAGAAATAACCTCAAATCAATTCCCACGAATTCCAGGAATTTTATTTGTCATCTATCAAGACAGCCTCATACATGCCGTTGTTTTAATTTAGAACCAGTTCAATATCTCGCTGAAGGGCGCATTGTGGCGTTAAAATCGCACTCAAAATGCTCACATACTTCGAGTATGCTCCGATTCTTCGTTCAATTTTGCCTTGCACTGCATCCCTTGATCAAGGCCTTGAACAGGTTCTTATAACAACACCCAAAAATTTTTACTGCCATGACCTCGGCAGCCATGAGCCATGAATCGATGTGTCATTGACTACAAAACAATAAAATCCACACAACCGGAAATCATTTCCAGAATCATCGAGATCAATGAAGAATCTCCAAACTGTTTTAGGGAAATGGATCATCTGTTACGTTCTGATCAGGTAGTTGCGTCATTTATTCTCAGGGTGGCAAATTCACCCATTTACAACCGCAGTCAACCGATCAGAACGTTACCCATCGCAATCAGTCTGCTGGGAATCAATATTATTCGTTCACTGGTCATACTGGCTTTTTCGCGCTCTGTATTTTCCAAAAGCAAAAACGCTCTGGTATGCAAACATATCTGGCACCACTCTCTGTTGACCGCCATTGCCAGTTACAACATCTGTTCTGAATTAGGAAAATCGGAGGATTGTGAAGAAGCCTTTGTTGCCGGACTAGTCCACGATATCGGCAAAGTGCTGCTTTTTACCCATGTGCGCAAGGATTATATGGATGCCCTTACCTACATGCTCGAGAATAGCTGCTCAAGCAAGGAAGCAGAACAGAAATTTCTGGGTACGGATCATTATCAGATCGGTGAACAGGCAGTCAGGGAATGGAAACTCCCGCCACAGTTTCAACTGTATGTCGCTACCGATCTGGATCAGTTATTACCCGGACAGACCGATAATGAAATTCTGCACTGGCTGGCAATTGCCAACAGCCTGATCAAAGGAGCTGGAATTGGCACCAACCCCGGTGATCCGGCCATTCGCAAGGAGAAGCTGATGTCTTACGGACTGAATGAGGAGTTTTCTGATTATCTGCTCGATGAAGCTTTCTTTCAAAAATTGATTAACGATGAAATCTTTCAGTTCTGCGCCCATGATCATAGTTGATCCCTCCTCTGGAACAAGTCCGGACAGGATTGAATCATTCTCTCTCGAATCCGATCACTCGATCATCGTTACCTCACTTGAGCATCATGTCTGGCAGGAACTGGAACAGGAAATCGTATGTTCGCTGAAACGTCTGCAATGCCCGCGCCTGCTGGATTCAACCGTACTTTTACTGCACAAACTGATCACAAACATAGTCAGAACCATGCATCGTCATGCATTCCAGCAGGCGATCGAAGATGATCTGAATATCGACATCGTCAGCAAGGATAATGTATTCGATGAACTTCTGCAGAATGAGCTGAACACACATGGCGATCGGAATATCGAGCAATTCTGCAGAAAGAATCATTTCCAGGTCACGCTGACCTTTCCTGAGAAAACGGATACTTTAATACGAATCGAATACCCGGAAAGCTGTGACAGCAGTGCTTATCTGGATAGTAAACTTGCCAAAGCGATCGGATTCACACTGTTAAAGCAGACCGACACCATTACACCGGCCTATTATTGCGCCACTGTAGTGAGAGACATTGCGCAACATCATCCTCATCTGGAACAGGCAGGGCACTCTGAATTACTGCTCCCTGATGATGAATCGGACAAAGTCCTGGCCGTTTTCTGCAAACTGAACTATGGCATCATCGTTTTTTCCAGTGCAGGCGATATCCTGTCCATTTCCCCCGCAATTCTCAATAACCTGAAACTGGAAATATCACCAACCTCGGCCCATACCCTGACAGGTATCATCCCCGGCCATTTTTATAACGATGTGTTGTGGGGGCTCGCTCTGCAGTCACAGGGTGGTCTGTTCGAGAACTACAGAATCCGCATCAGATTACCTCATGATGATAGCCTGTCGATACTTTTCAATATCAGCGGTTATCGCCATCATGACATGACCATTCACACGTTGTGGCAAATCGTATCGCTGGACCATAAAGCCACACACACCCTGGCCGAAGGCTCTATCCTCAATGAAGCTCGTGTTCATAACATCACCCGTAATTACGTACCTCAGCTGGTCGAGCAAAAAGCCCGGGAAATCGTCCGGTTGGGCGGTAATGCACTCCTCAATGAAGAATGCCGGCTCGCTGTCCTGTTCTGTGATATTGCCGGTTTTACCAGCTATGTGGAAAACAACGAAAAAGAAGAATCCGTCATTCATACGCTCAATATGATACTTGGCAGAATCACAAAAGCCGTCAGACAGCATGCGGGAATCATCGACAAATTTATGGGTGACTGTGTCATGGCGCTGTTCAGAGAACCCCACAAAGCCATACTGGCCGCATTGGAAATTCACAAACATTCCTATGACTTCAATAATCTGCGAATGCGTGCCGGTAAAGATCTGCTGCTCTTACGCATTGGCATCCACTGGGGCAAAGTGGTCATCGGTAATATCGGTTCTTCTGACAGACTCGACTGGACGACGATCGGGGATGTCGTCAATACAGCTGCCCGACTTGAAAAAAACTGCTGCCCGGGCGCGATACTGATCAGCGAAACCCTGTACGAAATCACTGCACACATGGACCACCCTGAAATCAGATTCAGTAAACCCTTTTATCTCAAGCTGAAAGGAAAACGCAACAAACAGGCCGTTCGCTACGTGCAAACCACCAGCCAGACTCTGCTGCACGATATTTTTACAACTCATCATGCAAAAGGCTGATCACATCTCTGCCTGATGCAGCGAACGATCGGCCGTTCCAGGCATGGCAATGACTCATCCTGTATTGATGGCAGAACCAAAAATCCAGCCAAAGATCTGTATATCACAACGCTTCGTAACGGATTTCCACCACTTCCAGCTCTTCCAGGCCACCCGGTGTCTGCAATGACACCACATCGCCTTCACGTGCTTTCAGCAATGCCTTGGCCAGCGGTGAAATCCAGCTGATCCAGCCCCGGCCCGGTTCGGCCTCATCAATACCGACGATACTGTAAGTCTGCTCCTCGCCCCGCTGATTACAAACCGTTACCGTCGCACCAAAAAACACCTGATCGCATTCGCCGCGCTGCTTCGGATCGATGATTTCAGCGTTGTCCAAACGCCTGGATAAAAACCGCAGACGGCGATCGATTTCACGTAAATGCCGTTTGCCGTAAATGTAATCACCATTCTCCGAGCGATCACCGTTCGATGCCGCCCAGGAAATGATTTTGACCAGTTCCGGGCGCTCCACTTTCCATAACTGATCAAATTCATCCTTCAATCGCTGATATCCCCCGGGAGTGACATAGTTCTTCGTCCCTTGCTGCAACTGCGGTGCAGTATCGAGTTCTTCTTCATCATCGCTTTCTTTAATGAACGCTTTACTCATAATTATCAATAAAAATCACTCAACTATTAGAAACATAAGCCAGATTTGCCAATATTCAGGACTGTTGGCTGTCTTTTCCATTGCGACTCGGGGTATCGCCGTCCTCGAAATCCGGTAATAGCCGGATTAAGTGTTTACAAACAAAACACTTTGCTATACTCCGGAGCATGCAAGTCATCATTATCAGCGGGTTATCCGGCTCGGGAAAGTCGATCGTACTCAATGTCCTGGAAGATTCAGGCTATTATTGTGTCGATAACCTTCCTGCATCGCTGCTCGTTGTTCTCATCAATCACCTGCAAACGCAGCATCACACTCACGTTGCAGTCGCTATTGATATGCGCAGTGGCGAAAACATTACCGTTTTGCCTTGGCAACTCAAAATGATCGACAAAAGTATCCAGACAAAATTCATATTCCTGGATGCACGTACTGAAACGCTGATGCAGCGCTTTTCCGAGACTCGTCGCAGACACCCCCTGAGCAACAAGAATATCACCCTGGAAGAAGCTATCCGACGTGAACGTGAAGCACTGGCCACATTGATAGGGCTAGGGCATCATATCGATACCAGTTCTCTCAGGCCCAACGCGCTGCGGGCTTTCATCAAGGATTTCATCGCAGACAGCCGGAATCTATCCCAGTTGACACTATTGTTCCAGTCATTCGGATACAAACACGGTATCCCTCTGGATGCCGATCTGGTATTCGATATACGCTGCCTGCCCAATCCTTTTTACGATCCGCAACTGAAAGAGTTGACGGGGCACGATCCTGAAGTCATCCGCTTTATGGAATCTCAGCCGGATGCCTCAAAAATGCTTAGAGATATCCGCAATTTTCTGGGTACTTGGCTACCGGCTTACATACGGGATAATCGAGCCTATCTCACAGTTGCCATCGGTTGTACCGGCGGACAACATCGCTCGGTTTACTTTGCAGAAAAGCTCGCACTACACTTCCGCGACAGTGCCCATGTCCTGGTGCGTCATCGCGGCCTGGCAGAATACAACCTGCATTACGCACGCAGATAATCTTCTTTCCTGCCCAGCCAGCGTTGCATGTGGCGCTGCGCTGCAAGCGGATGATCACGCAGCATATCCTCGGCAACATTGCGCGCCATTTCAAGCAGATCGACATCCTCTTCCAGATTGGCAAATCGCAGCAAAGGCACACCACTCTGGCGAGTACCAAGAAATTCCCCGGGCCCACGCAGCAGCAGATCCTGACGCGCGATTTCGAATCCATCACTATGTTCGAAAATAATCTGCAACCGTTTACGCGCCACTTCGGATAATGGCTGCTGATACATCAGGACACACACACCGGTGGCCGATCCGCGGCCGATCCGCCCGCGCAGCTGATGCAATTGCGACAACCCCATACGTTCAGCATGCTCGATCACCATCAGCGAAGCGTTTGGCACATCTACACCGACTTCGATCACAGTCGTAGCAACCAGCAATTGCACTGCTCCCTGGCTGAATTCCGCCATGATCGCAGATTTTTCATCGCTGTCGAGCCGGCCGTGAATGAGAGCGATTCTGAGATCAGGAAAAGTCTGGCTCAACGTTTCGTAAGTTTCCACTGCCGTTTTCAATTGCAACGCTTCAGATTCCTCGATCAACGGGCAAACCCAGTAAGCCTGGCGACCAGCGAGGCAGGCTTCACGGATACGCGCAACGATTTCCTCGCGTCGGCTGTTGTCGATCAACCGGGTCACCACTGGTGATCTGCCGGGAGGCAATTGATCGATGACAGAGACATCCAGATCAGCGAAATAGCTCATTGAAAGTGTTCGTGGAATCGGTGTAGCACTCATCATCAGCTGATGCGGTATCATGCCTTCATCTCCACCTTTCATACGCAGTGCCAGCCGCTGATCCACACCGAAACGGTGCTGTTCATCGATGATCACCAGTCCAAGCCGCTTGAATTGGACCGTCTCCCGGAACAATGCATGTGTCCCGACAACAAGCATGGCCTCACCCGTTGCCATCCTTTCCAGTTCCTGGTTGCGCAGGCTTTTCTTCTGGCTGCCGGACAACCAGCCTACACCCACGCCAAGGGGAATCAGCCAGTCGGACAATTTGCGAAAATGTTGCTCGGCCAGAATCTCTGTCGGCGCCATGACCGCGACCTGATAATCGTTTCCGATCGACTGCAACGCAGCCAGTGCTGCCACAATCGTTTTGCCACTGCCTACATCTCCCTGTAACAGCCGCTGCATGGGGTAAGGCTGCGCAAGATCCTTGCTGATTTCGGCCACCACTTTGCATTGCGCGTCAGTCAGACCGAATGGCAGTACTTCCAGCAATGTCTGCTGCAAACCGGTTTGCTGCGACAAAACAGGTGCCCGCTGGCTGCGACGCTGGTGATAATGACAACGCATGGAAAGTTGCTGTGCCAGTAATTCGTCGAATTTGATCCGAAACCAGGCCGGATGGGAACGTTGCTGCAAGGATGTGATCGACACTCCGGCAGGTGGACAATGCAGTATGGATAAACTGTCCTCAAATGCGGGGAACTGATAGGCGGATAGTATCGTTACCGGCAGAATTTCCTGCAGAAGCTGTTTTGCACGTAATCGTTCAAAAGCCTGCACGATCAGCCGGGCAAGGGTACGTTGCGGCAACCCGGCCGTTACCGGGTAAACCGGAGTCAGCGCATGTGCCAGCGCCATACTGCCGTGCACCACCTGGCATTTCGGGTGCACCATCTCCACCCCATGAAATCCGGTCCGTATTTCGCCCAACACACGCAGCCGTGTGCCCGGCGACCAGGCAGTTACCTGACTGGCATAAAAATTGAAAAAACGCAGATAAAGCGTACCGCTATCGTCCTCTATCCGGCAAACAAGCTGCCGCCGCGGGCGGGTCAGCACTTCCTGCTCGACAACGACCCCTTCTATTTGTATCGTACTTCCAGGAACGGCCTCACTGATGGGCGACAGCCGTGTTTCATCCTCATAACGTAGCGGCAGATGCAAAACCAGATCGAAATCACTGAACAAGCCAAGTTTTTCGAGTTTCTTGCGTAAAGTCTCATCCAGTGAGCCGAAAAAATGAGCAGCCAACGGGGAAAATGATATAAATGGTGAATCAGGATCACTTATCCAGCACGACGACAGCATCCATCTCCACCAGCGCATCACGCGGCAATGCTGCCACACCAATGGCTGCACGTGCGGGATACGGTTGGCTGAAATGCTTACCCATGATTTCATTGACCCGGGAGAAATTGCCCAAGTCGGTCAGGTAAACGTTCAGTTTGACCACATCACTCAGACTGCCGCCACTGGCAGCGATCACTGCCTTGAGATTGGCAATGACCTGCTCGATCTGCGCATCGATCCCCGATACCATTACCATACTGACCGGGTCGAGCCCGATCTGGCCGGAAAGGTAGACAGTCTCACCACCTGTCACGCGAACAGCCTGGGAATAGGTGCCGATTGCCTGCGGGGCATCGTTGGTTTGGATAATAAATTTGCTCATTCTGACTCCCTGGATAGTACGATAGAATAAAATGTCTGGCGCCCGCACAGGCAGGCAGCGGTCTCAATTCTCGATAAAGTATAAATTCATGCAGAAACTCGTCATTCACGGAGGAGCAAAGCTCCAGGGTGAAATCAGTATTTCCGGTGCCAAAAACGCAGCTCTGCCAGTATTGTGCGCATCGTTGCTGACTGCCGATACATTTACCATACAGAACCTCCCGCATCTGCGGGATATCACCACCATGCTGGCACTGCTCGAACAGATCGGTGTGCGCATTTTAACAAATGACCCAGGTACAACAGAACTGTCTGCTGCCAGCATTACTAATCCGACCGCTTCTTACGACATGGTCAAAACCATGCGTGCCGCCATCCTCGTACTGGGCCCATTGCTGGCACGAACCGGGCAGGCATATATTTCACTGCCGGGCGGCTGCGCAATCGGTATGCGTCCGGTAGATCAGCATATCAAGGGATTGCAGGCCATGGGAGCGGACATCAGTATCGAACAGGGCTATATCCGTGCCCAGGCCAGGCACCTCTCAGGCGCACGTATCGTCATGGATCTCGTTACCGTCACCGGCACCGAGAATCTGATGATGGCCGCCACACTCGCTTCCGGCACCACCATTCTGGAAAATGCCGCACGTGAGCCTGAAGTAGTCGATCTGGCGGATTGCCTCATCAGCATGGGAGCGAAAATAGAAGGAGCAGGCAGTGACATCATCGTCATCGAAGGAGTGGATCGCCTGCATGGCTGTTCACATACTGTCATGCCTGATCGCATCGAGACCGGTACATTCCTGACTGCTGTCGCTGCCTGCGGTGGCGACATCACCCTGACCCGGACACGCGCAGATACACTCGATGTCGTACTCGGCAAGCTGATAGAGGCTGGTGCGGCCATCGATACGGGTGAAGACTGGATCCGCCTGCGCATGCAACACCGGCCACAGCCGGTCAGTCTGCGTACCGCCCCCTATCCGGCCTTCCCCACCGATATGCAGGCGCAGTTCATGGCGATGAACAGTATTGCTGATGGTACTTCTGTCATGACAGAAACAATTTTCGAGAACCGCTTCATGCACGTACAGGAACTCAAACGTCTGAATGCGGATATTCAGGTCGAGGGCAATACCGCGATCGTACATGGCATTCCCCAACTCAATGGTGCCAGTGTGATGGCAACCGATCTGCGTGCCTCCGCCTGTCTGATCATCGCCGGTCTGGTTGCACAGGGAGAAACCATCGTCGATCGGATCTACCACCTGGACCGGGGTTATGAACGAATCGAACGAAAACTCGCGCAGGCAGGTGCACAAATCAAACGCATACATTAAAAACCCCCGTATCACGGGGGTTTGAAACAGGCAGTTCGTCGTTAAATCAGTTTTTCAGCAAAGATGGCGGATTGTAGCTGATTACGATGGTGGCCAGACGTTTGTTCAGGCCCATGACCGGTACGACCAGCAATTTCCTGTTATCCACATCCGATTTGACGGTGATGGTCTGCAGACCAAGAATATCTTTGGGATAAAGACTCGAAGCCTCTTCACTCTCCAGCCTTTTATCGGTGGATACCAGCAGTTTGCCCTCGTCACTGATCAATACAACACGCTCAGTATCCTTTGTTTTGACGAGTTCAGTCAGATACTGGTCGATCTGGTCCAGATTATTACGGATCAGCTCGCCACGCACTGCCCATGCCAGCACCTGACCAAAGCGTTCTTCTTCCTTTTTGTACTGGCTGTCGGCATATTCACGCGCTTTTTTGACCAGTTCCTTACTCTTTTCCTCAAGCTGCTGCGCGATCTGAGCCTGCCCTTTTTCCAGCTGTGACTCAGCCTGGTTTACAGCAATCTGCTTCCAGATGAATACCAGCAGCAATACACCCAGAAAAACCAGTAATGACCATGACGGCAACTGTTTGTGCTGCAGGTCGGCAATCGGCGCAAACTTCTTGCCCAGAATATTGAGTAATGAAGCGGGCTTGGTCCATTCAACCTTGTCTTTGGACTGGTCGCTCTCGTTCTGCGTGTATTGATCCGACATGAATTGCTCCTTCGTTAATGAGTGACTCGATGAAAGGCGCTAATTATCCACCATTCCCTTTTCCAGGGAAAGCAGTGCTGCCAATAACCAGCCTCTATTATGCATACGTGTTGCAAAATCTGCCAGTCGATTCTTTCCGGGTTGCGGGTAAAATACGGGGTTTCAACAAACGACAGATATTTCCGTGGAAAAAGATAAAAAAACCTGGTCGGGACGTTTCAGAGAACCAGTTGCACAACTCGTACAACGTTATACCGCATCGATCGGTTTCGACTACCGATTAGCCGAATATGACATCCAGGGTTCGCTAGCACACGTCCGTATGCTGGCTGCAACCGGCATCATCCAGCCCGCAGATCTGGCCGCCATCGAACAGGGATTGGCACAGATCCATGAAGAAATCAGCAAAGGCGAATTCGAATGGCAGCTCGAACAGGAAGACGTCCATCTGAATATCGAACGACGTTTGACTGCGCTGACCGGAGATGCCGGCAAAAAATTGCACACGGCCCGCTCGCGCAACGATCAGGTGGCCACCGATATCCGGCTCTATCTGCGTGCTGCGATTGACGACATCATCAACCTCATCCACACCCTGCAATATGTACTGCTGGATCTGGCAGAGCAGCACGCCGCCACAATTATGCCCGGATTCACTCATTTACAGGTGGCTCAACCCGTTTCGTTCGGACATCATCTGCTTGCCTATTACGAAATGCTGCAACGTGATGGGCAGCGCCTGCAGGATTGCAGAAAACGGGTCAATCAGCTGCCGTTGGGTGCCGCTGCCCTGGCTGGTACCAGCTACCCTGTCGACCGGGCAAGGGTCGCGCATGAATTGGGATTTGACGGTATCTGCCACAATTCGTTGGATGCTGTTTCTGATCGAGACTTCGCGATCGAGTTCTGTGCCTGTGCCGCACTCATCATGATGCACCTCTCTCGCCTCTCAGAGGAGCTGATACTCTGGATGAATCCGGCATTCGGTTTCATCGGGCTGGCAGATCGGTTCTGCACCGGCTCGTCAATCATGCCGCAAAAGAAAAATCCTGACGTGCCTGAACTGGTACGCGGAAAAACCGGTCGCGTCAACGGCCATCTGGTCGCACTGCTGACCTTGATGAAATCCCAGCCGCTTGCTTATAACAAGGATAACCAGGAAGATAAGGAACCTCTGTTCGATACGGTCGATACCCTGAAGGATACCCTGACCATTTACACCGACATGTTGGCCGGGCTGCACGTCAACCCGGAAGCCATGCGCCAGGCTGCACTGCGCGGTTACGCAACGGCCACCGATCTGGCTGATTATCTGGTCAAAAAAGGGATACCGTTTCGCGATGCGCACGAAGCAGTTGCCCAGGCAGTTCGTTTTGCGGAAAGCAAGGCTTGTGATCTGAGTGAACTCTCGCTCGCGGATTTGCGGCAATTTTCCGAAATCATCGAACAGGACGTATTCGAGGTACTAACACTGGAAGGTTCCCTGCAAAGTCGCAATCATCTTGGTGGCACCGCACCAGAGCAAGTGCGCGAAGCCATCTGCCGTGCCCGATCACAATTACCCGGCTAAGCTGGAAACAGAACGCGGAATGAAACGGGGATCTCTGCACACTACTACTCTTCCATGGGCAAGCATAGCCGTACAGATTTCACGGTATACCCAGCAAGTATTCACTCCGGAAAGCCTCACCCCGATCGGTGGAGGTTGTATCAATCAGACCTTCTGCATCCGTGATCACGAACGGCAATACTTCGCCAAACTGAACAAAGCCAGGGACTTGGCTATGTTCGAAGCCGAGGCAGCAGGGTTGAAAGAAATACTCGATTCTGCCAGCCTGCGTGTTCCTCGACCGCTTTGCTGCGGAAGTAATCATGATCATGCCTGGCTGGTACTGGAATTCATCGATCTACAGAACCAGGGAGATGCAGCTGCACTAGGTATCGGGCTGGCAAGCCTGCATCGGCACACCGCAGAAACATTCGGCTGGATACGCGACAACACAATCGGATCAACCCCTCAGAGGAACACCACCGACAGCGACTGGATTTCGTTCTGGCGACAATACCGACTGGGTTATCAGTTGAATCTCGCGCGCAAAAACGGTTACGCTGGCTCACTGCAATCATTGGGAGAACGTCTTCTGTCCGAATTTCACCATTTCTTTACCGATACCCTGCCGCTACCGTCACTGCTGCACGGCGATCTGTGGGGAGGCAATTATGCTTTCGATCCGGATGGACAGCCCGTCATTTTCGATCCGGCGGTTTACTATGGTGACAGAGAAACGGATCTGGCGATGACAGAACTGTTCGGCGGATTCCCGCCGGATTTCCATGCGGCCTATCGTGACGCCTGGCCGGTAGAAACCGGCTATGCCACCCGCAAACAGTTCTATAATCTTTACCATATCCTCAATCACCTCAATCTGTTCGGGCCGCAGTATCTGAGCCAGGCAGAAACCATCATAAAAAAATTACTGGCCGAACTTTATTAGCGTAAACAAATCTGCCCCTGTAATCACATTCATTGTCAAGCAGCAGCAGGCACAATAAAATGATTCGAGTAACAAGAAAGGAGATATCTGTCACCAACGCTCTGACCAGCACTTTTCAGCACCGGCAACCTGTCGTCACCGGGCTGTACCAGCCATATGCAACCTCAAGTAAAGCCAGAAAACATACAAATGACGGGCAACCCCCTTTTACCAACCGTGGATCATGCCGCAATACCCGGGTTGCGGCAGACATTCATCAATCAAACAAGGATCATCAACTATGAGCACGACCAATATCCTCAAGCACCTTGCCAATCTGGAAAAACATCTCGCAGAGGAACACCCGGATAATCCGGTCCTGACTAAAGCCGTCCACAGTTTCAGAAAACTGGACGGTGTCGCCCAGGCGCTCGGATTACTGGAGCTGAACGAATCGTATGCCACCTATGTCACCTGGTGGCCGATGATTGCAGTGTTGGGCACTTTTTCGTCGGGCAAATCGACTTTCATCAATTCTTATCTGAATATGTCGCTACAGCGCACCGGTAATCAGGCGGTCGACGATAAATTTACCGTGATCTGCTACAGCCGCCATGATGAAATCAAGACACTCCCCGGTGTAGCACTCGATGCCGACCCCCGTTTCCCGTTCTATCAGATCAGCCACAGCATCGACGAAATTGCAGAAGCCGGACCGCAGCGCATAGATGCCTACATTCAGCTCAAGACCTGCCCGTCGGAACAGATTCGCGGCAAGATCCTGATCGATTCTCCCGGATTCGATGCAGATAGTCAGCGTACTTCCACTTTGCGCCTTACCCAGCACATCATCGATCTGTCCGACCTGGTACTCGTCTTCTTCGATGCACGCCACCCGGAACCCGGCGCCATGAAAGACACGCTCGAATATCTGGTCGCCGCCACCATCAATCGTCCGGATGCCAATAAGTTTCTGTACATACTCAACCAGATCGACGTGACGGCAAAGGAAGACAATCCCGAGGAAGTCATTTCCGCCTGGCAGCGTTCACTGGCCCAGGCTGGGCTTCTGGCCGGGCGTTTTTACCGGGTTTATGATAAAGATGCAGCCATCCCCATCGAAAATCCGCAAATCCGAGAACGTTTCGAACAAAAACGCGAGGAAGATCTGGCAGATATCAGCGCACGCATGCAACAAATCGAAATCGAGCGCTCGTACCGCATAGCCGCCATGCTTGAACAAACAGCCAACACCATCGAAAACCAGGTCATCGGTAAATTGGAAATTGCACTCGATCAGTGGAGAAGCCAGGTACTCACACTCGATGGCATACTGGTCGGCCTGCTGGCAGCATTGACAGGAATAGCACTGACCGTTACGGACAGCTGGCATCTGTTCAAGGAATGCATCGATGGAATTTCTGCCGGTGGCATATTGCCGATCATCACCATCATGCTTCTACTGGGAGTCATCGGCTATATTCACCTGGCCGTGCGTAAAAGTGTCGCCCGCAGCATTCTGAAACAACTCCCGAAGGAATTCGGGCACGACCACAATGCTGCCAAGCAATTCAGCCGAGCCTTCAGTAAAAGCACTGCTGGTTACCGCCCCATGTTCCTGAAAAAACCAGCTGGCTGGAATGGTACAAATCGCCGCATCCTGGCTGAAGTCAAGGAAGATGCCAACGATTACATCCAAATGCTGAACGACCAGTTCACCGACCCATCCGGTCATCAGGAGCAGAACCAACCTGCCGCTGAACAAGCCTGATCAGTCAATCACCCGACACCCCCTGCCCGCAGCAACAGTGGCAGGGGGGATCTTTTCATCCGGCCATGCTATTTCAGGGCGAAATCACCCATTTATCCCAGAAAGGACTGGGCGTCGTGCGACATCCCGAGAATGGGCTTTCCTACTTTGCTGCCGGCACTTGGCCAGGTGATATCGGCGAATTCGAAACGATCGATCGCACCCTGAACAACAGGAAATATGGTTATGCCCGTCTGATTCACCTCATTCAACCTTCCTGCCATCGCAAGATTCCTGAATGCCAGTTCCTGGGTTTCAGCGACAGTGATTGCTCCGGCTGCCCGTGGATGATCGCAGACTACGATAGCCAGCTGGAACAGAAAAAAAACCGGTTTCTCTACGCCATGCACAGAGTTGGCTTCGATCTCGCTGATCT
This sequence comes from Nitrosomonas sp., assembly GCF_040256045.1. Taxonomy (GTDB): domain Bacteria; phylum Pseudomonadota; class Gammaproteobacteria; order Burkholderiales; family Nitrosomonadaceae; genus Nitrosomonas. Next base: position 28,421 of record NZ_JBDZWD010000007.1, on the reverse strand, counting down.
GAACATCGGATCGGTACGACCTTCTCCGGATCTGTTCGGCTATCGCAACCGTTTTCAGGTCAAAACAGATGGTGAGAAACTGGGTTTCGTTGCCGAGGGATCGCATCATATCGTCCCAATCGAGGATTGCCTGATTCTCAATCAAACCTGCCGGCAACACCTGCAAAGCCTGCGCAAGCACCTGCCCAGCCACGAATGGATACCGACACCGGGTTACGATTGGAACTTCATCGATCTGGACGATCAGTCACCGGTAGAACCGGTGCTGCTCAACCGGAAACAACCTTTCCGGCAAGGCAACGATGCACAGAATCAGTGGATGAAGGCGTGGCTGAAACACACGCTCGAACAGCATGGCAATCTGCGCAGAATCATCGAATTATTCTGTGGATCAGGCAATTTCACTGAAGTAATCGCACAAACTGGATGTCCCGAGATACTGGCTTATGAAGCCGATCCACAGGCAATCTCCATTCTCCGGCAAAAAAAGCTGCCCGGTGTGGATGCCAGAACGGCTGACCTCTACCATCCCTTCATCTGGAAAATTCTCAAAAGAAACGTGAGAGAGGCTGATACGCTGATACTCGATCCACCTCGTTCCGGACTGAAAACCCTGCACGGATTCTTCGAAACCTTCGTCATGCTTGAAACCATCTGCTACATCTCCTGCGATCCCGTAACCTTCGCGCGCGATGCCTGGATATTCTGCAAAAACGGGTGGAAATTCACTGATATTCAGCTCATAGATCTGTTTCCCCATACTCCGCATATCGAAATCATGGCCTTATTTCGCAAGCGTCAGGAAAATACTGAGAAAGAAGGAAGCAATAATCAGGCAAGACAGAAACAAGCGAGAAAGCCCACTTTACAGAGTATTTAATTCCTGATATCAACACAGTATTGGTTGAATGCAGCAGTTCTTCAGAGTTTTCCTAAACTATTCCGTCAGTTTGCCGAAGAAATTTCAATACCCTCTCCAGAGTGCCAGCTCTGGAGTATGTCAAAACCAGCAACCAATCAGGGCGGATACAAAAGATGACGATACAACCAGAAAATTTTCGCAAACTGACGGAATGGGCCCGATTTCTCGGTGAAGTAGAAATTCCCGTGTTGCGCAAAACCGCCCATGATCTGGCAGTGTTGAAAGAACTGGAACCCAGTCCCAGTGCACGCAACGTCGCTCGCATCATCAGGCGTGACCCGCTCATGACGGTGAAGTTGTTGCGTCACCTGCAACAACACAAGCATAAGCGGCAACAGCAGGAAATCGTACAAGTCGAACAGGCGCTGATCATGCTGGGCGTAGAAAACACACTCGATCAGGTTACTACTGAACCCCTCGTGGAACATTTACTGCAACAACACCCCGTTGCACAGGTCCATCTGTTGCGACGAATATATCGCGCGCATATTGCCTCCAACTATGCATTTGAATGGGCCATACGCTTGTACGACACTCATTTCGAGGAAATTGGTATCGCTGCGCTACTGCACGACATCACCGAAATACTGCTGTGCTGCTTCGTTCCGGACAAAATGCTCGAAATCGATACATTGCAGCAACAGGACAGCACACTGGACAGCAGTACCGTTCAAGAAACGGTATTGGGTTTCACAGTATACGATTTGCAAGCCACACTGATAGAAGCTTGGACACTGCCTAAACTGCTGATCATGCTGATGGATAAAAAGCATATCGCCCACTCCCGAGTCCGCAATGTCGCATTGGCAGTAAACCTTGCACGGCATAGCGCCCATGGCTGGGATGACGCCGCCCTGTCGGATGATTATGCTGCAATCGGTGAACTATTGTGCATTACGCCAGATGATGCCCGGACACTGGTGCATGCCCGCGGCTGACGCTGTTGAAGGACACCCTCTTTGAAAGCGGGAACAAAGTACTTCATTCCGGTAAAACTGATACATTGAAAAATCCGGACCCCGACTTTCTGTCTCTTTGTAAATGCCGACAGGTATGAAACAATCCAACCCATCAATTACGAAGGTATCAGATCGCGGCTACTTGCCACACTCTATTCGCGGTGAAAGGGTCTGCGACCTCACGAGGTAATTCCTTACCCCGCACCTCTCATCACTCCTGGATGGAATAAAGAATTATCTTGGAAATGGCAGGAAGCAGGTCATATCGTGGCGATACAGCAATCGATAGGGAATCTCAGACGCGGACAGCCTGTTTACCTGCACCGACCAGTCTCGCCAATACTCGTCTGGCCATATCCTGCAACGGGACGATTTCATCGACAGCGCCGAGAGTAATAGCTTCTTTGGGCATACCGAACACCACGCAACTGGTTTCATCCTGTGCCAGATTATAGGCACCTGCATGATGCATATCGAGCATTCCCGCAGCACCATCCTTGCCCATCCCTGTCAGAATCACGCCGACAGCATTTTTCCCGGCGCAATGGGCCGCAGACTGGAACAGCACATCCACTGATGGACGGTGACGATTGACCGGATCCGCCTGACTCAGCTCGGTCATATAATTGGCGCCACTCTTTCTCAACAGAAGATGGGAATGACCTGGTGCGATATACGCATGACCTGGCAGCACACGCTCGCCTCCTTCGGCTTCCGTTACCCGGATTCTGCATAACCGGTCAAGCCGCTCGGCAAAGGAGCGAGTAAATCCTTCCGGCATATGCTGAGCAATCAGTATACCCGGACAATCCGGTGGCAAATGGATCAGCACATCCTTGATGGCTTCGGTACCACCAGTAGATGCTCCAATGATGATCAGCTTTTCGGTAGAAATACCGTGATGCCGCGGCATCTGTACAATATTTCCATTTACACCACCGTTGCTGGCAACTGGTTCCAGGCGGTGGATCCGTGCCGTGCTGGCAGTACGAATTTTGCCTGTAATTTCATCTGTGTAGGCTTCGAGGCCATTGCGAATATCCATCTTTGGTTTGGCAACAAAATCAACAGCCCCCAGTTCCAGTGCCCGAAATGTTACTTCTGATCCTCGTTCAGTCAGTGTCGATACCATCACCACTGGCATGGGCCGCAATCGCATCAGTTTCTCCAGAAATTCCAGGCCATCCATCTTCGGCATTTCTACATCCAGCGTCAGTACATCCGGATTCAATGTCCGGATCATTTCACGCGCCACGATCGGATCTGGGGCTGCACCAATCACCTCCATATCCGGCCGGGTATTGATGATCTCGGTCAGTAATTTGCGAATCAGGGCTGAATCATCGATAACGAGTACACTGATCTTTTTCATGAGCTGCCCCTCAATTTTCATGAGTACCTGACTGTATTTCCGACTGCGCTACAGACAGCAGCAATCGACTGTAATTCTGCTCGCGCTCGACAATGGTATCGTTACGCGATACATATAATTTCTTCTGTAACACTCGGCCGTTTTTGGGAAAAAAATGGATCTTGCGCGGATGATTACCTTCCAGATCTGCCGCCAAAATCGGAATCCCTCGTTCCGCCAAATATTTTTTGACAAACCGGGTATTCTGTGAACCGATCATTGATGTCACCATGGCACGCTGCACATTACCACCTCCAAATACCTTGGCAACTAGGTTCTCCTTGTGTGCACCATTCTTGAGCAGCTCCCGAATCAGAATATCCATTGCATAGCCGCCAAAGCGCGCACATTCCACCTGAAGTCCCTGATTATCTTCTCCTCTGGGCAGCATAAAATGATTCATTCCACCTACGCCGCTCTGACTGTCATAAATACAGGCTGAAACGCAGGAGCCCAGTACTGTACTCAGCACCATATCCCGAGTGGTCACAAAATATTCTCCAGGCAGCAGTTTGACCGCTTCCGCTTTCAAGCGTTGATCAAAATAGAAATTTGAAGCAAACTGAGGATCAACCATAGTAAGGCAGAGCTACCCAATAATTTATCAAATCCGTTTTTGGCACAGAGATTGGCATAGCCCTGATTCTGCCGCCTATTTCGTAACTGGCTTATAAACAGTGCGGTCGATGAGCCTGATTAGATCGGAAGCATGCTGAAATACTTCCGAATGGCCCATGAACAGCAGTCCATCACGATCGAGCAACGGTACAAATTTCTGTAAAATCCGGTACTGCGTAGGTTTATCAAAATAAATCATGACATTGCGGCAGAAAATCGCATCAAAAGGCCCACGCATCGGCCACTTGGGGTGCAGCAGATTGAGCGGCCTGAATGTAATCAGATCACGCAATTCCTGCCGTACCCGTACATAGCCGGCAGTACTGTTTTTCCCTTTGAGAAAGAATCTTCTGATTCTCTCAGAGGACATGGATTCCAGCCTGTCGAGGGGATAAACGCCCTCACGCGCTGCCGCCAGCACTTCGGTATCAATGTCAGTGGCAAGAATACGGACAGGGGGTTTCATTGAATTAAAAGTTTCCACCATGGTCATGGCCATCGAATAAGGTTCTTCACCGGTGGAAGATGCGCTGCACCAGAGTTTCAACGTATGGCCAGTCTGACGTTTCTTCGCATGCTCGGCCAGTATCGGAAAATGATGCGCTTCCCGGAAGAAAGAGGTCAGATTGGTGGTCAGCGCATTGACAAAGGATTCCCATTCCACATCCTGATCATTTTTCTCCAGACGTTCCAGATATTCACTGAACCTCTTTAACTCCATCGCACGTAAACGCCGTGACAGGCGGGTATACACCATCTCCTGACGATTCTCGGCCAGTGCAATACCGGCACGTGCGTAAATCAACTTTTTCACACATTCGAAATCATGCGAGGAAAACGCGTACTCACGTGTATTTTGTTCACTTGGGGTAGATATATTCATGGCCGATGACCATTGGATGAATGAAACCTTCCATCTGCACTTGTCGAAAAGGTGAGGAATCCATCTCCATTCGCCCCATACCCACCCTCGTCTGTGCAAGTCACGTAATAATCTTCAGCCACGACTGCGAACAAAGAAGTATGGTGAGCGGCAAGTAGCGATCCAGTACTTTCGTTGCCGTTGATACTGGATTGCTTTACGCCCGAGGCATTCGCAAAGACGAGTATTTTGTTCCGTTTCAAAATTCTCCCCATTTCCCTTCGGTGCCAGTAGAGGCCGATGCAATATAATCCTTGACGACCGCTTTCTTCCGGTTTCGGATTTGCGACAACCGTTCGATATTGGTTGCCCGATTGGGGCTGCGTCGCTCGACGAAAGGCTGGCTGGCCGTATGAGCAGCAGCCATTCCCTGCTCCAGTTTGAATGCCGCTACCGCACGTGACAGTTGTTCCGCCTGTTCCCGCATCGATTCAGAAGCCGCTGCCGCCTGCTCTACCAATGCCGCATTCTGTTGCGTAATCTCATCCATTTGCGAAATAGCCTGATTGACCTGTTCGATTCCCTGGCTCTGTTCCTGCGAAGCAGCCGAAATCTCACCCATGATGTCAGTGACACGCCTGACCGACAGCACCACTTCCTCCATCGTTCTGCCCGCCTGATCCACCAGTTGGGTACCATCCTCTACCTTGTGTACCGAGTTGTTGATCAGTTCCTTGATTTCGCGTGCCGCTGCCGCCGAACGTTGCGCCAGCGTGCGCACTTCAGTTGCCACTACCGCAAACCCGCGTCCCTGTTCACCTGCACGGGCAGCTTCCACTGCCGCATTCAGCGCCAGAATATTGGTCTGAAAAGCGATGCCATCGATCACGCTGATGATGTCGACAATCTTCTTCGAGCTGTCGTTGATCGCACTCATGGTTTCCACTACCTGGCCAACGACTTCTCCTCCTTTTACTGCCACATCGGAAGCTGAGGCAGCCAGTTGGTTGGCTTGGCGGGCATTGTCCGCATTTTGCCTCACGGTTGAGGTCAATTCTTCCATGCTGGCAGCAGTCTCTTCCAGGTTGGCAGCCTGTTCTTCGGTACGTTGCGATAAATCCGAATTACCGTCGGCAATTTCTTTCGAAGCGGTAGTGATCAGTCCCGCTGAATCCTTGATCTGTCTGACAATATTGGCAAGTTGTCCCACAGTGACATTCGCATCATCTTTCATCGTGGCAAACATGCCCTGATATTCACGTGTGATCTTCTGCGTCAGATCACCATCCGCCAGGGCATTCAGCATTTCTGCCAACTCATTCAATCCCTGAGAAGTACTTTCCATCAGCCGATTGATCCCTTCCGCCAGTTGTCTGAAGAATCCTTCCTTACCGGCCAGCGTCAGGCGCTGGCTGAAATCACCCGCCACACTTGCCTGGACAATATCCACGACTTCTTTCTCGACTGTCAGTTCCTGAGTACGATCACGCCATTCGACTACAGCACCCGCCCGTTCGCCTGATTCACTGGTAACCGACATCAATATCAATGAATACGTCCGCTCCCCGATCCTGACGTTATCAATCTGTTGCTGCCCGACCAAGTCTCGCAAACGACCTTGTAATGACTTACATATTTCCTGCTCGGTCGCTTTGTTCACCAAAATCTCGCGTACCATCCGGTTCATGAAAATGATTGTTCCGCTGTTATCAGCAATCATGACTGCAGAAGTAGCCATATCGAGTGCATTGCGTACCCGCAGATTTTCGATATTCATCCGTTTGGTTTCGGTAAAGTCGATTCCCGCACGAATCTGCATGGATTTAAGCGCTTCGGTCAGCCGCCCGATTTCATCGTTACGATAGATGGTAATCTGACTGCTGTAGTCGCCCTGCGCCATTTTTTCCAGGTGATAAACCATGGCATCCAGCGGCTGATGAATACAGCGATACAGCAACACACCCATTCCACCCGCCAGCAAGACACTTAACCCCATCCCGGCGAACGCCAGATTTAGCTGGCCTTGCAGCATCAGCCAGACGGAACCCATCATGACCAGCAAAGGCATTGCACTAAATCCTGCAATCCGTGTTTTCAAGCTGAGATGGCGGAATTTCTCGCGCAGTGCCCCCAGCCAGTTATCTGCAACTATCTCTCCCGCAACAATCCTCATCTTTGCCGTACCCTCGCGCATCTGGCGATAAAGTATCTCAGCTGCCCGAATCTGATCATGCGATGGCTTGCTGCGTACGGACATGTGTCCGGTCACCTTGCCATGTTCCCTGATAGGCGTTGCATTGGCATAGACCCAATAACAACTGCCATCCTTGGAACGATTTTTGACTATACCGCTCCATGGTCTGCCCTGTTTGAGCATCTCCCAGAAATCCGCAAATGCTTCCGACGGCATATCCGGATGGCGAATGATGTTATGTGCCTGTCCAATCAGCTCCTGCTCTGTAAAACCACTCATTCTGATAAAGGGTTCATTGATATAAGTAATGACCCCTTTGGCCGTGGTCTTGGAAACGAGAAATTCTCCATCCCGCATTTCTCGCTCGACGCTGGTGACCGGCATATTGATTCGCATGACTCTCACTTTCCCGGTAAGTTACATATTTACAGAAACGCTACTTCTCAGTATCGACCAAATTTTGGCGCTTCTTCCCGTCATATAAAAGCATCATGAATCGTACGCCCGAGAAACGCTCGCAAAGATGAATGTTTTGTTCTATTTCAGAATTCTTCCCAGTCACCATCCGTACCGGTTAAAACAGCCGGAGATACCCTGGAAGAAGTAGTCTTCCTGTGGCTCTTCACTTGTGGCAAGCGTTCGATGTTGGTTGCCCGATTGGGACCACGCCGCTCGACGAAAGGCTGGCTGGTCGTATGAGCAGCAGCCATTCCCTGCTCCAGTTTGAATGCCGCTACCGCACGTGACAGTTGTTCCGCCTGTTCCCGCATCGATTCAGAAGCCGCTGCCGCCTGCTCTACCAATGCCGCATTCTGTTGCGTAATCTCATCCATTTGCGAAATAGCCTGATTGACCTGTTCGATTCCCTGGCTCTGTTCCTGCGAAGCAGCCGAAATCTCACCCATGATGTCAGTGACACGCCTGACCGACAGCACCACTTCCTCCATCGTTCTGCCCGCCTGATCCACCAGTTGGGTACCATCCTCTACCTTGTGTACCGAGTTGTTGATCAGTTCCTTGATTTCGCGTGCCGCTGCCGCCGAACGTTGCGCCAGCGTGCGCACTTCAGTTGCCACTACCGCAAACCCGCGTCCCTGTTCACCTGCACGGGCAGCTTCCACTGCCGCATTCAGCGCCAGAATATTGGTCTGAAAAGCGATGCCATCGATCACGCTGATGATGTCGACAATCTTCTTCGAGCTGTCGTTGATCGCACTCATGGTTTCCACTACCTGGCCAACGACTTCTCCTCCTTTTACTGCCACATCGGAAGCTGAGGCAGCCAGTTGGTTGGCTTGGCGGGCATTGTCCGCATTTTGCCTCACGGTTGAGGTCAATTCTTCCATGCTGGCAGCAGTCTCTTCCAGGTTGGCAGCCTGTTCTTCGGTACGTTGCGATAAATCCGAATTACCGTCGGCAATTTCTTTCGAAGCGGTAGTGATCAGTCCCGCTGAATCCTTGATCTGTCTGACAATATTGGCAAGTTGTCCCACAGTGACATTCGCATCATCTTTCATCGTGGCAAACATGCCCTGATATTCACGTGTGATCTTCTGCGTCAGATCACCATCCGCCAGGGCATCCATGATACGAATAACGTCCTCCAAGCTGGTTTCGCAAATTTGCATCAACTGATTCAAACTGTTTACCATGCCATGGAATTCGTGCTGATATTTGTCGGCATGACCACGGCGGGAAAAATCTCCCGCTGTAGCGCCCTCCACCAGATATTTGATCTCACTGTTAATCGCCTGCAGGCTGACCTTTACCTTATCCATTGCTTCAGTAACTCTTGCTTTCTCACCAGGTAAACGATCCATATCCATAGACAGATCACCTTGTGCATAGCATGTTACGACCTCCACCACCCGTTGTTTAACGGCGATATGCGCTTCTACCAGTTCATTAATCGCACTGGCAATGTCACCATAACTACCTGGAAATTGGTTTGCCGGGATGCGATAGCTGATCGTGCCGGCCTCATGCTGCTGCCGCATTTTTTGCTGGGCAATGCTAAAGCCATTTAACACTTCCACCATTTTTCCCATTGATTGCAGCAACCCAGAAATTTCGTCACGACCGACTACCTCGATGCGCTGATCCAGGCGACCGTTAGCAATGCCCTCTGCTACTTCCACTGCCTGATTAATCGAACGACTGATACCACGGATCAACACAAAACCCACCCCGCCTGCTAGTAAAATTCCCAACACGGTCAGGATAATCGTAGCTGTAAAAATACTGGAAGTTATCGTCTGTAAATGTTCATACTCCTGTGCAGTCACACTTTCCTGCAGGCCGATCAGTTGCATCAATGTGCTATGTACCGCTTCATATTTGGGGCCAGCATCCTGCAGCGTAGTTTCTACCGCTGCCTCAAAATTACCATTGATCGCATGATTGAGTGTCTGGTTGCGTGCCGCCTGGTAAATTTTCCATTGTTCGGTAAAACGGCCGGCCAGTGTCTGTTCTTCCGGCGTCATGTATGTATGAGTGAATTTCTGCCAGAGTTCATTAATTTTGGTATCTTCATCAATTACCTGCCCTGCACGCTGCTTGGCAATACCGGTATCGCGCAAATTGGTTACCAGTAACGCGTGCATACGCACTTGCAGCAGACTATCCAGTATCTGCGAGAAATGACCGAGCACTACCACTCGGTCCTGGTAAATTGTTTCCAGCTTCGTCTTGGACTGATACAGACCGTACAGCCCCACTGCGCCTACACTGATCAGTGCTAAAGACAACAGGCCGACTATAAAAACCAGCCGTGATTTGATCGTCATGTTCTGCAACATTTTTGCTCCCGATAAAGTAACTTGATTCCCCAAATACTGTGTTCCCATCACAGCCACTGATTTCTGCAACTATTTGCCTGTCTGTTCAAGAAGACCCATCTCCGAACTGCTCATGAGTTTTTCGATATCCACCAGAATCAGCATGCGTTCTTCCATGGTCCCAAGTCCAATGATGTATTCAGTATCGATCACCCCACCAAACTCTGGCGCAGGGCGTAATTGTTCGGTACTCAGATTGATCACGTCAGATACACCGTCCACCACGATGCCGATGACGCGTCCGGACAGATTAAGAATGATGACCACGGTAAACTGGTCATAATGCGCATCGCCCAGGTTAAATTTGATACGCATATCGACGATCGGTACGATGACCCCACGCAGATTGATGACACCCTTGATGAATTCAGGTGCGTTGGCAATACGAGTAATGGCATCGTACCCGCGTATTTCCTGTACTTTGAGTATCTCGATACCGTATTCCTCTTTTCCCAGACGAAAAATCAGGAATTCACTGCTGGCAAGATTTCCGACCAGGTTAAGCGATTCACCGGCGGCTGCGGCTTGGGTCAACAACATGGTTTGCTCCTCAGTAATGTGCACAAATCGGGTAGCAGTTTTAACGGCCTTCCCCGCAGAAATTTGATCAATTTATTACGCCGCATTGATCATTCTCTGTTTCGTGACATTGACCAGCCCCACGGCATCGAGGATCAGGGCGACACTCCCATCGCCCATGATGGTTGCGCCTGAAACCCCCGGTACCCGGCGATAGTTACTTTCCAGGCTCTTGATCACCACCTGATGCTGACCGACCAGCGTATCGACAAACATAGCGGCCTTGCTTCCCTCGGCATCGAGAATCACCAGAATGCCTTCATGGATGTTCTGAACCATCGGTTCCAGATTGAAGATCTCATGCAAGGCAATGACCGGCAGATATTCTCCGCGCACCTGTACCACGCGTCCCTGGCCGCGTATGGTGCGGATATCCTGGACAGCAGGCTTGAGTGATTCGGTGATATAGGTCAGCGGAATGATGAATATCTGGTCACCCACCGCGACTGATAATCCATCCAGAATGGCAAGCGTCAGCGGCAGACGGATCGAGATCCTGGTACCCTGGCCGGTAACCGAGTCGATTTCCACTCGTCCGCCGAGCCCTTCGATATTGCGTTTGACCACATCCATACCTACACCGCGACCAGAAACATCCGTCACGACATCGGCAGTAGAGAAACCGGCCTCGAAAATCAGCATCCAGACTTCCTGATCAGTCATGTTTTCGTTAACGGGCAAATTACGGCTTTGTGCCTTGGCCAGGATTTTCTCTCGATTCAGACCGCCGCCATCATCCATCACTTCAATCACGACACTTCCTCCCTGATGGGAAGCACGCAGTGTGATCGTGCCGCGCGCCGGTTTACCCAGTTCTCTTCTTTTTTCCGGTGTTTCGATACCGTGATCGAGACTGTTGCGAATGAGATGTGTCAACGGATCGGTAATCTTTTCAATCAATCCTTTATCCAGTTCTGTACCTTCACCCATGGTTTTGAGATCGACCTGCTTGCCCAGTTTGGAAGCGACATCTCTCACCACTCGTGGGAATCGGCTGAAGACAAAACTGATCGGCATCATACGGATCGACATGACAGCTTCCTGCAGATCACGCGTATTGCGTTCAAGCTGATTCAGGCCGTTGAGCAATTTTTCAAAAATAACCGGATCGATCTGGCTGGCGGTTTGTGCCAGCATAGCCTGGGTAATGACCAGTTCACCCACCAGATTGATCATTTGATCCACTTTTTCGACACTGACGCGAATGGAGGAAGATTCACTGTTTGATGATGAGGACTGGTCTGCAGATCGCTTTGAGTGCGATGTGCTGACGGCAGCTTTGGCAGGCGGCTTCACCGCGGAATTCACGGGACTGGTAGAGTTGGACAGGACTGGTGTTCCGGTTTCTTCTTTCCCCTCCTGTACTTTAACTGCTTTGGTTGTCTGATCGATGACAGGAGGGTATTTCTGTTCATATTCGATTACCGGTTCAGGAGCACCAGCAATCAATAGCGGATCGTCTGCAACTTTTTCTGTGATCTCAATGGACAAGCTGCTCGGATCCACCAGAAATGCCAGTGATTCCCAGACATCTTCCTCACTGATTTGGGTGGAAAGCTGCAATATACAAACTGATTCGGTGCCCGTTTCAGTCAGATTCTTCAACTGCCCCTGTCGCGAGAGATCGGCCAGCAGTTTTTCCATAACCGGCCGAGCAAGGTTCGCGCAATCAAATTCTATTCGGTAAGTAACAGCATTCTCCGGAATGAAAACCGGTTCAGCCATTGTGGGAGGGGGTTCCGCAACATGGACCGGCATAGCAGCACCGAGGACACTGTCAGATTTCGCCACGGGTACAGGCTCAATAGATTCAGGTGGAGATTCAGGCGCTGCATGACTGCTGCTGACGTCCATCTCCAACTCTTTCAGTTTATGATTGACTGCTTCCACCTCTGCTGGATCAGCTGGATCATTGCCCTTGTGACCATTGAGCTGGTGTTTCAATACATCTCTGGCATGCAGGAAAGCATCTACCATTTCAGCACGCAGCTCGAGCTCATTCTTGCGCAATCTGTCCAGCAGAGATTCCAGCACGTGGGTAAGTTCCGCCATATCGGTAAAACCAAAGGTTCCCGCCCCGCCTTTGATGGAATGAGCTACACGAAATATGGCGTTCAAATCTTCCGGATCAGGCGACAGAATATCCAACCTCAGCAAGCGTGTTTCCATTTCCGCCAGCAATTCACCTGCTTCCTCAAAAAATATCTCGTAAAACTGCTCGAGGTCAGCGCTCATAAAGGCTCCTGTCTTAAATTTGCAACAGATTACTGCAGTAAAATCAATATGTAATTTTAAACAGATTGATAAATCGGCTTCATTTCTAGCTAATTCCAAAACCGGGTACAATGCGCAATGACAATCGTTTCCATCCTCTCCTGCTCTAAAAACCAGGAAAACGGCCGTATGTAACGGCGGAAAAGAAACAGACAGGTATCTGAATCACAGGAATTTGCATTGCGACAGGGTATGTTCCCTTGTAATATCCTTACCCGTAAGGCGTTATTTATATTTCGGAAATTTGAGCAACAAGTTGAGTAAAAATAAAAATGTCAGATCACACTTACATCATCCGACAACAGGACAGAAACGCAGCGATCAGCTTCATTGATAATCAATTAAATAAAAACCACGCGTGGCTCAATGAAACCGAATCCCGGCGGATCACCGCCGGCCAGGAATATATACAGGCCAGAACCGACCCGGTCAGTTTCAATGCGTGGTGCCAGAAGTGGCTGAATGAAAATCAATGGGCGGAAATCAAACAGGCTATCTGTATAGCCAGAAGCCGGCAGGAAACGAGATTGCGGTACGCTGAGCCACACAAAACCATCAGCGTGACACATCATGCGTGGAAAATTCTTTCCGAAATCGCGCTACAGGAGCAGCTCACTCTATCAGAAGTCATCATCAACCGATTGGGCGGTAATGATGCAGCCAACTGTCCTCCCGCCAAATCACGCTATAATCTGACCAACTGACTCATCATGGATATACTCCCGGTCATCCGGCGGCGGGCGTACTCACCCTGCACTAATGGCAGGCTATGTTGACAACCCGTTCCTGGCAATGATCACTCAGTCTTCGATATTGGCTTATCTCCTGGTTAGCTGTCTGAATCGTCTTACCGACAAATCGAGCCAAATAAAACAGCGGTTGCAGACTCATGCGAATGAAACCATATGTTTTCGCATTGATCCTGTGGCGTGCCTGTCTGTCACAGTTATGCAGGATGGCCATTTCACGGTTGCTGCCAGAGACATGCAAGCTGCAGTCATTTTCGAAATACCGGTCGAAATTGTCCCGCGCATTATTTCCGGTGAGATGGCCATATTCGATAAAATCATTATCTGCGGTGATCCGGAGCTGGCAGATACCCTGCTTTACATAGGCAGAGTCTTTCAGGCTGAAATTGAAGAAAATCTGAATTCAATCCTGGGAGATGTGCTCACCAGACGGGTCACTTTAACCGGGCAAAAGCTGGTACGCTGGCATCTGGGAAGCATTCACAATTTGTCACTGGCACTAAGTGGATTTCTTAGCGAGGAGCAATCGGTAACCGCGAGCAGAACACGATTCCATCAGCTTGCTTCCGAAGTTGAATCGGTCCAGCAGCAGATTTTACGACTCGAGGAGCGAATTACCACCCTCATTCCATTGTTTTCCCCGATTGCAGATAATCTGCCCCGGACTGGCCGATGACCGGGAATTGAATAATGCAGTACTATTTCTCATACTGTGCAAGTACCTGCCTCATCTGCCGGTAATCTCACTTAACCGGTAACTATTTCATGCGTTTCTTTCGTCTGCTCAAAATCATCCTGATCGCGTTCCGTTTCGGTCTGGATGAAATTCTGCTTGCCCAGGTTCGCCTGCGCATACTCAAGGTATTTTCGGCTTTACTGCCATTCCGCTCCCGGCTCAAGCTGCCACGTGCGGTCAGGCTACGTCTGGCGCTGGAAGCACTGGGGCCTATTTTCATCAAATTCGGACAGATGCTGTCCACTCGCCGAGATTTACTCGCTCCGGATTTTGCCGAGGAATTGGCACTGCTGCAGGATCGGGTGCCCCCCTTCCCTTCTGAACAGGCAGTCAAAATTCTGGAAACCGTCTACGGCAGGCCGGTTCATGAAGTTTTTCTCGAATTTGACATTAAACCGGTCGCCAGTGCATCGGTTGCCCAAGTGCATTATGCAGTACTACAGGACGGTACGCAGGCTGCCGTCAAGATCCTGCGGCCGACCATCGCGCCAATCATCGCGCATGACGTAGCACTGATGGAAACCGGTGCCTGGCTGCTCGAATCCATCTGGCCGGATGGCAAGCGGCTGAAACTACGTGAGGTAGTGGCTGAATTCGCGCGCCATCTGGAGGATGAACTCGACCTGATCCGGGAAGCTGCCAACTGCAGCCAGTTACGACGCAATTTCCAGAATTCCCCGCTGCTGCAGGTACCGGAAGTATACTGGGATTACTGCCATCCGGAAGCCATGGTGATGGAACGAATGATCGGTACCCCCATCAGCCATGTCGCCTCGTTGCGCACACAGGGAATCGATATTCCTCAACTTGCCCGCATGGGAGTGGAGATCTTCTTCACTCAGGTATTCAGAGATGGCTATTTCCATGCTGACATGCATCCTGGCAATATCTTCGTCGGCAGTGATGGACGCTACATTGCCGTGGATTTTGGCATTATGGGTTCGCTGAGTGATCAGGATAAAAACTATCTCGCGCAGAATTTCCTGGCTTTTTTCCGCCGCGATTACCGTCGCGTAGCGCAAACACATATCGAAGCAGGCTGGGCACCAAGAAATACACGCGTGGATGACTTTGAATCCGCCATCCGTGCCGTCTGTGAACCGATTTTCGACCGGCCACTGAAAGAAATCTATTTTGGCCGCGTGTTGCTGCGTCTGTTCCAGGCTTCGCGCCAGTTCAATGTGGAGATCCAGCCTCAGCTTGTTCTGCTGCAGAAAACCCTGCTCAATATCGAAGGGCTGGGCCGTGACCTGGATCCGGATCTCGATCTCTGGAAAACCGCCAAACCCTTTCTGGAAAACTGGATGGCCGAACAGGTCGGCCTGCGCGGGCTGGTCACCCATCTCCAGAAGGAGGCAACCAACTGGGCAGTCATTCTGCCGCAATTCCCCCGCCTGCTGCACTACAACCTGAGCCAGGAACGCGCCCAGAATCTGGAAGACAGGCTAGCCCAACTAGTCGCACAGGAGAAACGGCAAAGCAGATTACTGGCATTGCTTGCACTGCTGCTGACAGGATTACTACTTGCTCAGATATACCTCTGAACGAAACTGATAAATTCGAAAAAGGTAAAGAAGAAGATACTTTGCCTTTGTCGGTTTCCAAAGTCGCCATGATCTGCAATGGCACTCTCCGGCACTTTCAGAGTTTCCCAACCCGGCAGAATCAAATTTGTTAAAATTCGGCTTTTTGGAATAAAGTCATGGCGTTACTTGAGTTGCGCGACGTTACCCGACGTTTTGGCGACTTCACCGCAGTAGACTGCGTCAATCTATCGATCGAGGCAGGCGAGCTCTTCACCCTGCTGGGTCCGTCCGGCTGCGGAAAAACGACACTGCTGCGCATGATTGCCGGCTTCGATGTACCTGATTCCGGCCAGATATTGCTGGATGGCCAGGATATCGCCAACACACCACCCGAGAAACGCCCCATTCATACGGTTTTTCAAAGTTACGCCCTGTTTCCGCACATGACAGTGACAGACAATGTTGCCTTCCCACTGAAAATGTCGGGAAAGGCATCTGCCGAAATCAAAAAACGAGTAGAAAAAGCGTTGGAGGAAGTGCAACTGTCCAGATTCGCACACCGCTTTCCGCATGAACTATCCGGCGGACAAAGGCAGCGGGTGGCATTTGCCCGTGGGCTGATCAACCGGCCACGCCTGCTGCTGATGGATGAACCGCTCGGTGCGCTGGATGCAAAGCTGCGGGAAGACATGCAACGGGAGCTGATCAACCTGCAAAAGGAAGTCGGCATCACCTTCGTTTTCGTTACTCACTCGCAGGATGAAGCGCTGGCACTATCGCAGCGAATTGCAGTCATGAATCAGGGACAAGTCGAACAGATCGGTGAACCTTCCGTAATTTACAGCCACCCGGCCAATCGTTTCATTGCCGACTTCATCGGCAAGATCAACCTGATGGCAGCACGGATAACGCAAGTTTCCAACAACGATATGACGCTGGAAATCGATCAGCTCGGTACCACTACGCTCCCGCTGAAACAGGGTATCAAAGCCGGAGATCGGGGCGTGATGGCAATTCGTCCGGAACAGGTGAGCGTGCACTCACTGGCTAGGCATACGGAACTACCCCATGCCCATGCTGGCAAAGTGCTCGATTTTCTCTATGTCGGGGATGTCACCACCTACATCGTCGAACTGGATTGCGGTATCCGCGTGGAGGCCCTGCTGGCGAACTCTTCACCCGGACGCGCGCGTTTCTTTGAGGTGGACGATCCGGTCATCGTCAGCTGGACGCGAGAAGCAGCCCAATTTCTGATGGATTGACCATGAACAGACTCCGCCTGACACGCTGGCTGGTAAGCCTGCCACCGACCCTATTCCTGCTGCTGTTCTTCGTGGCACCGAGCCTGCTCATGATTGTGACTTCTTTCCGCTACCCGGGTGAATTTGGCGGGCTGGCGCCCTTGTCGGCACCGGAAACAGGTACTGCAAAAGGAGATTCCGGGCTGTACGGTCTGACACTCGAAACCTACCGTTTCTTTTTCAGCGATATCCTGTACGCGGAAATTTTCCTGAAATCATTCGCAGTTGCGACGGCCACTACCCTGATCTGCCTAGTCATGGCTTATCCGGTCGCCATGCTGATTGCCCGGAGTGCAAAAAAATACCGCAATCTGATGGTACTGCTGGTGGTACTGCCATTTGCCAGTAATTTTCTGATCCGTATCTATGCCTGGATGATCATTCTCGGGCCGGAATCGACATTCAGTCACCTGATCAACAGCGTACTCGGTGTGCTGGGCTTCGAGCCGGTCATGCTGCTGTTTTCCCCGTTTGCTGTACTGGTAGGCACAGTGTATGTGCATCTGCCGTTCATGATCCTGCCGCTCTACACCAATCTGGAAAAACATGATCCGGTATTGCTCGATGCGGCCCAGGATCTCGGTGCAAACCGCTGGCAGCGATTCTGGCGGGTAACCTGGCCACAATCCCTGCCGGGTGTATTTTCCGGTTCGGCACTGGTATTCATCCCGGTACTCGGCATGTTTGCCATACCGGATATCCTGGGTGGCACCGGCGATATCCTGATCGGTAACCTGATCAAGGATCAGTTCCTGGGTACACGCGACTGGCCGTTCGGCTCTACCCTGTCCATCATGCTCACCCTGGCGGTGCTGAGTGTGGCCGGCCTGGCAACCTGGTTTGCCCGCTCCCGCACTGCTTCCAGTAATTAATTCACTGACATGAAACGTAATAATCTGACATTGTGGCTTGCAGCCATTCCGGTTTATGCATTTCTTTATATTCCGCTGATTGTCGTCATAGTGTATTCGTTCAACGATTCCCGCCTGAATGCGGAATGGGTGGGTTTCACACTGGACTGGTACTACAAACTGTTCAACAACGGTGAAATGCTGCTGGCCGCCCGCAATTCACTGATCATCGCAGTAACTGCGAGCCTGCTCGCCACCATACTGGGAACCATGGCCGGATTGGCGATTCACCGCTACCGGCTCAAAGTACTGCCGATACTTGCCTTTACACCCATCGCCATGCCGGAAATTCTGTTGGGAGTTTCGCTGCTGCTATTTTTCCTGCAGGTATTGAATCTGACACTGGGCATGATCTCGATCATCATTGCGCATACAACCTTCTGTATCGGTTTTGTCGCGATCATCGTCCGTGCTCGCCTGCAAGGTATGGACGACAGTATTTTCGAAGCAGCACGCGATCTGGGTGCAACTCCCTGGCAAACGTTCAGGTTGATCACCCTGCCGCTGATCATGCCTGCCGTGGCCGCCGGCGCACTGATGTCGTTCACACTATCGATCGACGATTTTGTCATCACCTTCTTTACCAAGGGTGTCGGAGAACCGATTCTGCCGATCCAGATCTATACCATGATCAAAATTTCAGTAACGCCCGAAGTCAATGCGATTTCCACACTGCTGATGCTGTTGACGCTCGTCCTGATCATTCTCGCCAACCGGCTCGATGCTGGTGCACTACGCGGAGAATAACAGTGAAAGTGGGGATTATTCGATCGTATCTCGTCTATCTGCTGATCAGTATACTTGCAGGCTGCACTGCCGGAAGCGGGTCCGGAGATAATTCGTCTGATCAGCAAGATAACGTTTTGCGGCTGTTCAACTGGAATAATTACATCAGCCAGAAAACAGTCGAGCGCTTCGAACAGATGTGTCAGTGCCAGGTAACACAAGACTATTATTCCGATAATGAAGAGCTACTCGCCAAACTGGCGGCTGGTGCAACCGGTTATGATCTGCTCGTTCCGACGGGCGATGCCATGGACACACTGATTCGAGAGGGCGCGCTGAGGGAGTTGGATAAATCAAAGATCCCCAATCTGAAAAATATCAATCCCGGCTACCTGGAAACCAAATTTGATCCGGACAACCGCTATTCCGTCCCGTATGCCAACACCATTACCCTGCTGGGATTCAATCGCGAAAAAATTACCGGACTGGGATTACCCACCGATAGCTGGGCAATCATCTTCGAACCGGAATACCTGAAAAGAATCAAAGGACGCGTGACAGTACTCGACAGCCAGCGCGAACTGCTTGCTGCTGCACTCAAATATCTGGGCTACTCCGCCCATGATACCGACGAAGCTCACTGGCAACAGGCCAAAGCACTGATCATTCGCGCCAAACCTTATTGGGCCGCTTTCAACAACACCAGTTATATCCGTGAACTGGCGGTTGGTAATCTATGGGTTGCTCACGGTTATTCGAACGATATGTTTCAGGCTGCGCAGGATGCGAAAAAAACCGGGCGCCAGTTCAGCATCGACTTTGCCATTCCGAAGGAAGGCGCAGTACTGTCGCTCGACAGCATGGTGCTCCACCGCAGCGGACACCGCCCCGATCTAGCACACCGCTTCATCAATTTCATGCTGAAAGGTGAAAACTCTGCCGAGCTGACCAATCTGACTGGCTCCGGTAACCCCAATCTGGATGCCAGGCCCTACATCCATCCCGAAATTATTGCCAATCCGGCCATTTTCCCGGATGCAGCACAGTTTGCCCGGCTGGAAATGCTGGAAGACATCAACCACACACAACGCCGGCTACTCAGCCGGATATGGACAGAAATCAAACTGAGGTAAAAGGTATGACCTACTATCAGCACCACGTTTTCTTTTGCATCAACCAGCGCGCCAATGGCGAACGCTGCTGCAACGACCACCACGCTCAGGAAATGCGTGATTACGCCAAGGCACGTATAAAGGAACTCAAGTTGAGCGGAAAAAGGAAAGTACGCATCAACAACGCCGGCTGCCTCGACCGCTGCGGCGAAGGCCCGGTCATCGTCGTCTACCCGGAAGAAGTCTGGTACACCTATGTCGATCAGGAAGATATCGACGAAATCATCGAATCTCACCTGCAGAACGGGAAAATCGTCGAACGGCTGAAGATCTGACTGTTCCCCGCCTGGCAATAAGAACCTGTTCAAAGTCTCGATCAAGGGAAGCAGTGCAAGGCAAAATTGAACGAGAAAGCGGAGCATACTCGAAGTATGTGAGCATTTTGAGTTCGATTTTAACGCTGCAATGCACCCTTCAGTGAGATATTGAACAGGTTCTAACAGGAAACACATAGCCCATCTTCATGGCGGTAAGAGCAAACCCAATTCCTTCAGAAATTTATTGTGCTTGGCCTTTGCCTGCGCAATCTCCTGCTCAATATCCATCAATTGCTGGTGTGTGGCCGCAAGATCAATTTCCTCCTCCGCCACGGCGGTACCCACATATCGCGAGATGTTGAGGTTGAAATCTTTCTTTTCGATTTCTTCCATGCTTACCCGGCGCGAGTAGCGCGGCTCTTCCTTGCGGAACTGGTAGGTGTCGATGATCTTATCAATGTGCCCCGGCAG
Organism: Nitrosomonas sp.; assembly: GCF_040256045.1. Lineage (GTDB taxonomy): Bacteria > Pseudomonadota > Gammaproteobacteria > Burkholderiales > Nitrosomonadaceae > Nitrosomonas. The sequence goes on along the minus strand of NZ_JBDZWD010000007.1, from coordinate 7,916 downwards.
CAGATAATTCTGCCGCTTGCCCTTTTCAAAATACTCGGCGGCGTTGATGAACAACACGTCGTCCGGCTTCTTGCACTTCTTCAGCACCAGGATGCACACCGGGATGCCGGTGGAGAAGAACAGGTTGGCGGGCAGGCCGATCACCGTGTCGATGTGGCCGTCTTTCAGCAGCTTGGTGCGGATACGCGCCTCGGCTCCGCCGTGGAACAGCACACCGTGGGGCAGGATGATGGCCATCACGCCGTCCTGCTTCAGGAAGTGGAGCCGTACAACAGGAAGGCGAAGTCTGCGGCCGACTTCGGTGCCAGTCCATAGTTCTTGAAACGGGTGTCTTCACCCAGTGCCTCGCTAGGCTCCCAGCGGTAGCTGAACGGCGGGTTGGCCACAACGGCATCGAACCGGGGCATCTTGGCCGGATTGGTCTCGCGTAGCATGTCCCACTCATTGAGCAGGGTGTCGCCGTGGAAGATGTCGAACTCCGAATCCTTCATCCCGTGCAGCAACATGTTCATGCGAGCCAGGTTGTAAGTGGTAATGTTCTTCTCTTGACCGTAAATCTTGCCGATACCGTGCGGCCCCATGCGGTGTCGCACGTTGAGCAGCAGGGAGCCTGAGCCGCAGGCAAAGTCGAGCACGCTGTCAAGGTGCGAACGCTTGCCCGTGGCAGGTTCCTGGCTATCCAGCGTGACGATGGCCGACAGAATGTCTGAAATACGCTGCGGCGTGTAGAACTCGCCGGCCTTCTTGCCGGAGCCTGCTGCGAACTGGCCGATCAGGTATTCATAGGCATCGCCCAGGGTGTCGCTGTCAGTGGAGAACTGACCCAGGCCCTTGGCGATTTCGGCGATGATCTTGCATAAGCGCGTGTTACGTTCTGGGTAGGTTTTGCCCAGTTTGTCGGATGCCAGGTTGATCTCTGAGAACAGCCCACGGAAGGTACTGGCGAAGGATTCTTCCTCGATGTATTTGAAGCCGGCCTGCAAAGTGATGAGCAGTTCCGGGCTCTGCGTGCGCGCCATCTCGACGATGTTGTCCCACAGGTATTGGGGTTCGATCACGTAATGCACCTTGCGGCGCATTTGCTTCTCAAACTCAGGCACATCATCCAGGTTGCATTCGTACCAAAGCTGCAACGAGGTAGAGACCGAGCCATCAATCTGCTGCGGATAGTCTGGCCCCAGCTCCTTCTGCGCGGCGGCCTCGTAATTGTCCGACAGATAGCGAAGGAAGAGAAAAGCCAGCATGTAATCGCGGAAGTCATCCGCATTCATCGCGCCACGTAGCTGGTCGGCGATGGCCCAGAGGGTTTTGCCCAGTTTTTGTTTTTCGAATTCGGTCATGGTGTGCCTACTATTGCGGCCTCAGCGGTCTGAGGGAAAAAATCGGGATTGAAGGGATAGCGTTTCAGGAAGCCATCCAAAATCGTCTTGAAGTAGACCTTGTTCTCTTCCAGCATCGGCTGGGGCTCGAACAAGGAATAGTTGCCGTGGCTCAGGATGTTGATGAGTCGCGCATGCAGCACACCCTCCGGGTCGTCCGCATCGTCGGTCGGGATGCAGGCCGAGAAGTTCGAGAAGCCATGAAAGCTCGCCGTCTTCTCAAGAATCGTGCGCAGCATGTTGAAGTGGTGCGTGAACAAACGATCTTCCTGCGCCGCCTGATACAGTTCAGCCAAGGCGGCAACGTGGTGGAAGAACGGCGTATCGCCCTCTTCGGGTCGTAGCAGATAGCCGCCGTTGGCCGGGTGCTTGTTGATTACATAGCGGCGAGCCTTGCCCAGCTCATTGCATAGCACATTGAAAACAAGGTGTGGTGCGTGGAGATCACCGTCTTGAGTCGGTTGTCCTGCCGCTTGAGCAACTGTGCCAGGTGATTGGCGACGGCAATGGCGTTGTGCTCATCCAGTGATGAGATCGGGTCGTCGATATACAGATACTTCACCCACTGATACGCCTCGATCTCCAAATCCATCGCCAGCTCGACCACGGCCAGGAAAAAGTGCTGATCCTTGATGCGCTTTTGCACGTCCTGGTAGTACAGGCCGAACTCACTGATACGGTGGTTGGTACCAAAGCGTGCGTTGTAATCGGCGACGATGCGAGTGAGTGCCGCCTTCTTGCCCTCTGGGTCTTTCTTGTTGTCTTCTTGTTCTTGTGGCAGGTCTTCCTGAATCTGCTGCACGTCCTTGTTGCCTTCGGCTGGTGGGGAGAACACGCAGGCGACATTCAACGGACGGAATTCGGGGTCTTGCTCTGTTTTTTGGTTCTGAATGCGCCCGAACAGCTCAAAGTATTCAATCGCATCGTTGATGCCGGCCGTTGCCAGCACCGCATTGAACTTACGACCATTGGTCGCAGTGTCATGCTTGGCGAGGATAGTCTCGATGACCTTGACCTTGGCTTTGGCTACGCCTTCGCCGGGCTTGGGCGGGTTCTTGCCTTCAGGCTTGAAGTAGTCCACGTGGAAGCGCAGGACATTGCGATCTTCAATGGCGTGGGTGATGGTGTATTGGTGCAGACAGCGCTGGAATAGATCGTCGGTCGTGCGGTAGCTGGCCTGCTGGCCTTCGATCTGCTGATAGCTGGCGTTCTTCTCGAAGATGGGTGTGCCGGTAAAGCCAAAGAGCTGAGCGTTAGGGAAGAACTCTTTGATGGCTTTATGATTGTCGCCGAACTGCGAACGGTGGCATTCATCAAAGATGAAAACCATTCGCTGGTTGCGTAGTAGCTCCAAACGCTCTTTGTAATTGCGCTTGTTGGCCCCATCCAGGGCAAGGCCCAACTTCTGAATGGTCGTGACTATCACCTTGTCGGCGTAGTCATCCGACAGCAGGCGGCGCACCAGTGTTTCGGTATTGGTGTTTTCCTCAACGCAGCCTTCCTGGAAGCGGTTGAATTCCTCGCGAGTCTGTCGGTCCAAGTCTTTACGGTCGACCACGAACAGACATTTGTCGATGTCTGGATTGTCCTTGAGCAGGGTAGACGCCTTGAAGGATGTGAGAGTCTTTCCCGAGCCGGTAGTATGCCAGATATAGCCGTTTCCGCAGTTCTGGTGGATGCAATCCACGATGGCTTTGACGGCATAGATTTGGTATGGCCGCATCATCAACAGCTTTTGTTCACTGGCCACTAGCACCATGTAGCGGCTGATCATCTGGCCAAGGGTACACTTGGCCAAAAACTTCTCGGCAAAGCTATCGAGCAGGGTAACCTTCTTATTGTCTTCGCTGGCGAACTGATAAATCGGCAGAAAACGCTCGTCCGCGTTGAAGCTAAAATGGCGCGCGTTGTTGTTGGCGAAGTACCAGGTATCGGTGCGGTTGCTGACGATGAATAGCTGCAAAAAGCACAGCAGCGTCTTGCTGTAGCCGTTGCCGGGAACGGTCTTGTAATCAACGATCTGCTGCATCGCCCGGCGCGGGCTGACGGCCAGGGTCTTCAGCTCAATTTGCACTACCGGCACCCCATTGATGAGCAGCATTACATCGTAGCGGTGATGATGCGTAGCTGGTTGATGACCTCGAAGTCGTTCTTGCACCAATCCCGGATGTTCACTAAGGTGTAGTTCAGCGGCGTGCCATCGTCGCGCTCGAAGCTGTTGATGTTGCGTAGTGTTTGGGCAGCGTTGTAAACATCGTCTGTCACGATGCTGTCCCGCAGACGCTGGAACTCGCTGTCGGTCAGGTGCACCCGGTTGAGTGCCTCAAACTTGGCGCGAAAGTTGGCCTCTAGCGCGGCACGGTCCCGGATATCAGGGCGATAGGTGTACTTGAGGTCACCAAGCTTGGCGATCAGATCAAATTCAATCTGATTTTCTATTGTGATCATTGATCTAATTCAAAGATAGGAGGTGGATAATACATAGCAGAAAACACACCATTCAAGACAGATATCATACTGGAAAACTCATACACACTGTAAATACGGCATATCCGGCAAAACACTCTATACAGTAGTTAGTCGTCATAAAACAGTCACCTGTTACAGGATTCATCCATGCTAAATGAACAGAAACTCTTCGTTACCGGCCCGGCCGGCCAACTGGAAACCGTTGTTACACTGCCGGAGGAATCACCACGCGGCCTCGCTGTCGTGGCACATCCGCATCCGCTTTATCAGGGCAGCATGGACAATAAGATCGTCTACATACTCACCCGGGCTTTTATCGAACAGCAATACATCACGGTGAAATTCAATTTTCGTGGTGTGGGTGCAAGTGCAGGCAGTTATGCCGAAGGAAAAGGGGAAATCGAAGATGTAATGGCTGTCACTCAAGCTATGCGTGAGCAGTACGATACCGGGCCGGAACCACTGCCGCTGACACTGGCCGGATTTTCATTTGGTGGAGCGGTCCAGGCGCATGTCGCACAGCAGTTGAAGCCCTGCAAGCTAGTACTGGTTGCACCATCAGTAGAGCGTCTACATGCCCCGCCTGTAGTCGATCATGCCCGGCATATCCTGGTCATTCAGGGTGATCAGGATACGATCGTGCCGCTTCAGAACGTACTGAGCTGGGCAGCTCCACAAACACTTCCAGTGACGGTCATTCCTGGTGCCGAGCACTTTTTCCATGGCAAACTGCACATTCTGAAAAACATCATTCTGCAGAACTGCAGTATCAATTAAGCGGGAGCCAGTCTCTGCCCGTAAGGAAATCGGTATAGAGCTTCGCTTCCGGGCTGCCCACTGCGGGTGACCAGTCGTAACGCCATTTGACGATAGGCGGCAGTGACATCAGGATGGATTCGGTACGCCCTCCCGATTGCAAACCGAACAGTGTGCCGCGATCCCATACCAGATTGAATTCCACATAGCGGCCACGCCGATAAGCCTGAAAATCCCGTTCACATTCGCCATAGGGAAGATCGCGACGCTTTTGCAGGATCGGGATATATGCTGCCGGAAAATGATTACCGACACTTCTGGTCAGGTTGAAGCAAGTAGCAAAATCCGGCTGATTGAGGTCATCAAAAAATACCCCGCCAATTCCGCGTGGTTCCTTGCGGTGTTTCAGATAAAAGTATTCATCACACCATTTCTTGAAACGCGGGTAGTACTCCGTACCTGAAGGCTGGAGTGCATCCTTGCAGATCTGATGAAAGTGAACGGCATCTTCTTCAAAACCATAGTAAGGCGTGAGATCCATACCGCCGCCAAACCACCACACCGGCTCTGCTCCTTCTTTAGTGGCTGCAAAAAAACGGACATTCATGTGAACAGTCGGTGCATAAGGGTTGCGCGGATGCAATACCAGCGAAACACCTGCTGCTTCAAATGCTCTGCCGGCCAGTTCAGGCCGAGCTGCAGTGGCCGAGGCGGGCAGCGCTTTGCCGAACACATGCGAGAAATTGACTCCCCCGCGCTCCAGCACGTTACCCTCCTCGATCACACAACTGGCCCCTCCTCCGCCTTCCGGGCGATCCCAGGTATCGCGACGGAATGACTGGCCATCGGCCTGCTCCAGCTCGGCTACGATTCTGTTCTGTAAATCAATCAGGTAATCCTTTACCTGTATAAAATTCATATCCCCTCCCATATGGTGCTGCCGTTTGCCAATCGGTTTTTTCAGCCAATTCTACCTGCACAACCCTGAATTGGCACGCTGACAGGAGATGAGTTCGCACAGGAGCATTCGACGTATCCCAACCCAGGCCGGGAAAAAGATGTATAGAACTATCATCGTTCTCTATATCAACCCCGTTTCTGTAATGAGATTTCCGGCGACCAGTAAAAATACAGAGCAATTTCAAACTATCCCTAGGCGCTACTGAGGTTATACTTATAAGATGAACTATAAATAAGGCAGGCGGGTCAATATAACCTGCTATAACAAAAACAGCAGTAATTTGTATATTTATGTTTGGAGATCATTAAAATGAATCGAAGCTATTCAACAGTTTCTCATAGTGCATCATCTTCTTTTGCGACTAACAAGGTATTACGTAACACTTACATGCTGTTATCGTTGACGCTATTGTTCAGTGGCCTAACTGCCGGGCTTTCGATGTTCTTAAATATGCCACCGATGACATATTTGGTTTCTGTGATAGGCGGCATGCTGATTGCAATGTTTGTGTTACCCCGTTTTGCCAGATCTGCAGCAGGAATCGGAATTGTTTTTCTGATTACAGGTTTATTAGGATTTGGATTGGGGCCCATGTTAACCATGTATGCTTCGCTGCCTAATGGTGGAAATATCATTACATTGTCACTAGCGGGCACTGGCACAATATTTATGGGATTATCGGTTTATGCCCTTGCCACACGAAAAGATTTTAGTTTTCTGGGTGGATTCTTGATGGTAGGTTTTTTGTTAGTTTTACTTGCTGCCCTGGCAAATATTTTCTTACAAATACCTGCAATGTCATTAGCGATATCAACTGTAGTTATTCTCATCATGAGTGGTTTCATTTTATATGACACGAGTCGTATTATTCATGGTGGCGAAACTAATTATGTGTTAGCAACAATCGGGCTGTATATGACTATTTTCAATATCTTTATCAGTTTGTTGCAAATTTTAGGAATTATGGGTAGTGATGATTAATTGTCAGCTGCTTTAGCTACTCAAAGCCCCGGTTTGACCGGGGCTTTGTTTTTAGAGCGGAATAAATGGAAGGGAAAGAGGTTCAGGTATGGATTGGATGCAAATCGGCTCCGCATTAGCGTTAGTAATGTTCTTGATAATTTTATTTCCCGCGGCGCTGGAAATGATGAAGAACAGCCCTAAAGCTACTTCTTCGGATTGGAAGGCTGTTATCGTTCCTCTGATAATAATTATTATATTTATTATGTTGTTAACTAAGTTAGTTTAAGTCAGGTTTTTCTGGCACCAGTGTGTGTCCTCATTTCACAGTTTGAGCCAGATGAATATACAGGCCAGGCAGACCATCGCTTTGAAATTATGCGCCAGCTTTTCAAAGCGGGTTGCAATACTGCGGAAGTGTTTAAGTCTGGCAAACAGATTTACCGCCAGGTGACGAAGCTTGTAGAGGTAGGAATCGAACTCTGGATGGGTTTCTTGCTGTTGGCTCTTCCCGGGATGACGAGATTCATTCCGACAACCTTTGTCTGCTCACGAATGGCCTCTGAGTCATAGCCTTTGTCTGCAATGAAATTCTCCGCCACGCCTATTTTCGCGATGAGTTGGTGCGCAACTTTGGCGTCGTGAACTTCACCCCCAGTGACTCAAAATTGATCAGATTTCCATACGCATCGGAGGCAAATCCATACCACTACAATGTAGGACTAAACAGCATATTCCGGTTTGATATCGCGCTATCAGAATTACACTATCGGGCCGCTGCAACATTCTCGTCATCCGGAAAGAAAGCGTTCCTCCATTTCAGCCATGACGGAAACCAATTATTATTTCTCAGATTCCCCTGATCTTTCCCGGAAAGTGACTCATGAAAGCGGAACAAGCAATTACCATGGCAGCTTACAATCGCTGGATGAATGAACGGTTATATGCAGTATGCGCCGAACTTTTGATGAAGAATGCAAGCAGGATCGCGGGGCTTTTTTCCGGTCCATCCACGGCACATTGAACCATCTGCTTCTTGCCGATAAAATCTGGCTTGGACGGTTTGAAAGGGTACCTTTCCCGGCTGTCAGCCTCGATCAGCAATTATTTAGTCGTCCCTGAAAGACAAAATAACCGACTGATTATTATTGGTTATATTGTCATTTATGGTGATCAGATCGACTGGGAATGATAAAATTAACCTGAGTTCGGGATAAGAAAAGGCTATGTCTGCATTAAACGTTGAAAAGTCATTTTAGTCCAACGAGCTGGAACATCAATAGAGGGAGGACACGATTATGAAAGCCTCTGATTTTCGGGAATGGGTTGGAAAAATTGACGTAGGTCGTCAACCGTAGAGTCCAACGGGTTAAGCGGCTATCTGTTTTGCA
>NZ_JBDZWD010000048.1:0-19800 GCF_040256045.1 Nitrosomonas sp. | reverse complement strand
CCAGTCGTAGTCGCAGCAGCAGAGATGACGACGACGATGACAACCGTCGAACCAGCCGCAGCAAGTTATAAACAAATGAAGTTGGCTTGAATCAAGAATTATCGGGTGAAAAGGAATGGCTTAGCTTTTCTACCCGATAATGAGCCCTCAACCGCTGAAATATTGATTTGACATCTTTGCTGTGCCGCGTCATCCGATTCCATCGCCCAGACCTTCTTCGCATCGCCGATTCCAATGAAAAAGTCAGAAAGTTATGGCTACTGCGCTACCCAAAAAATTTTAATCGCGGAACTTGAGATGGATTTATACAGTTGAATACTGTGTCGAAAAAATGATGATATTTCTGAACACTTTAAGTAAAAGTGATTAAAAGACCTTATAGTTCCGATGATTAACTTTGAAAGGCATTCAGAAGAAAATTCATAAAAAATAGGAACGAAAAGAACCCTATGTGAATTGTTCATCATTTGACTCAACTAAGAATCGTTACATAACTTCTTGTTATTAACCTTTAAAGGCAGGAGTAATTAAGATGAATAACAAAGGAAAAAAACAAAAGGCAATAGATTCTGCCTACTTCAATACAGATAGTGGTCCAGCCACCGCCCCTGACGAAGACAGTAAATTACCCGCACATATCCAGGCCAGAGCTAAAGGAGAAACTGCGCAGAAGTTTGCCCACAATCCTGACAAGATTCATGAGTACAACCTAAAACCTGATGAAGTTCATACAGGGTCATCTCATAGTCTGGAAGATCCCCGTGTTGGATACAGTACTTTGTCAGAAAGTAATGTAAATAATAAAAACGGAGCTCCTGCCAAAGCAGGAGTCAGTCAACCAAGCGGTAAGCTTGATGGATTCCGAGCTGATGGATCCGGACAGCCGATGACAACCAACCAAGGTACCCCAGTACCAGATAATCAAAACAGCTTGAAAGCTGGAGCACGTGGTCCGGCATTACTTAAAGATTTCGTCCTGCGCGAAAAACTCACCCACTTTGATCATGAAAGAATTCCAGAAAGGGTAGTACATGCGCGAGGTTCAGCAGCACATGGATTTTTTGAATGCTATAAGCCACTCACTGATCTTACCTGTGCTGCATTATTTTCTGAATCCGGAAAGAAAACTCCTGTTTTCGTCAGATTCTCAACGGTAGCTGGTGAACGTGGCTCAAAAGATACAGCACGTGATGCAAGAGGATTCGCGATCAAATTCTATACCGAACAAGGTAACTGGGATCTGGTAGGTAATAATATCCCCGTATTTTTTATTCAGGATGCAATGAAATTCCCGGATCTGGTACATGCAGTCAAACCTGAGCCGCATCACGGTATGCCACAAGCTGCTTCAGCACATGACACCTTTTGGGATTTTGTATCACTGATGCCGGAAAGCATGCATATGCTGATGTGGATTATGTCTGATCGCGGAATCCCGCGCAGCTATCGTATGATGCAGGGATTTGGAGTACATACATTTCGATTCGTAAATGCCAGAGGCGAATCCAGGCTGGTTAAGTTTCACTGGAATCCAATCCTGGGTACTCACTCCCATACATGGGAAGAAGCAGTAAAAATATCGGGAGCAGATCCCGACTACCATCGTCGTGATCTCTGGGAAGCAATTGAGCAAGGCCAATACCCCGAATGGGAATTAGGTGTTCAGATATTCACAGAAGAACAGGCAGAGGATTTCAGTTTCGATGTACTGGATGCCACTAAACTTATTCCTGAAGAATTGATTCCGGTTACACCTATTGGAAGATTAGTATTAAATCGTAACCCGGATAATTTCTTCGCTGAAACTGAACAGGTTGCTTTTTGTGCCGCACATGTAGTGCCGGGAATCGATTTCACGAATGATCCACTGCTAGCGGGACGTATCCACTCTTATGTGGACACCCAAATTTTGCGATTGTGTGGAATGAATTTTCATGAACTGCCTATCAATGCACCATTAGCACCTGTTCACAACAACCAGCGCGATGGAATACATCGTCAGGCAATCCATCATGGAAGTGTTGCTTATGAACCAAATTCATTAAATGGAGGTTGTCCATTCCAGACTGGTAAAGCTGGTTTCATATCCTTTCCTGAACCGATTGAAGGGTATGAGTTGCGAGGCAAATCCGAGAAATTTGCAGAACACTACAATCAGGCAAAACTTTTCTGGGAAAGCCAATATCCCGATGAGAAGAGACATATCATCAACGCTTTCCGTTTTGAATTAAGCAAAGTAACCGTTCCCGCAATACGGAGCAGAACAGTTTCTATGTTACGCAATGTTTCTGATGAGCTAGCCGGTGCAGTAGCAAAAGGCCTGGGAATTACAGCAATGCCAGACCCCATGCCATTAATTTTAGACAAAACTCCTGTTCCGGAAATCAGTGAATCTGATGCGTTAACACTGCATGCAAGACCAGGAAGCGGCACAATCGCGACACGTAAAATTGCAATCCTGGTAGAAACAGGCATAAATCCAGAATCAATCAACAATCTGGCAAGTAGTCTGATTGCTGAACACGCAATCCCCAGAATTATTAGCGCTCGCATAGGCGAGCATAAAATGATGGATGGAAGCCTGCTCGATGCAGATGCTTCTTTTGAGAACAATCCTGGTACTCTTTTTGATGGCGTAATTATCCCTGATGGAGAAGGTATAAATATACTGATTGAAAATGACCTTGCACTCGAGTTAATACGTGATCAATTCCGTCATCTCAAAACAATCTTTGCTATTGGTAACGGAAAAGAATTACTTCACAAAGCCGGAATCAACTCTAATACGGAGATTCCGGGATTGATCATTTCAAAACAAGCAGATTCAGAATCAATTGATCGCTTTATTGGGTTATTGGCACAACATAAACACCCGCAGCGAGAAGAAAATATTTCAAGTTATTAGAATGTTTGTATGAGGACGGCTGAATACCTCAGCTTATTCTAAGCCCAGATCGTTTTGTCTAACTTATCAGACATTTGTAGTAGGTTGATAGAATGAATGAGAATATCGGCTTCAGTCGCAGCAAGTGCAATTAGTGCGTTACCCGTTTGCTCGGCCGCGTAGGAAATCATGCAGCTATTTAATGAAAGCGAAAGAAGCTGCTGCTAGACACCCATCTGCTGCTGTGGGCAGCGAATGGTGTTGATTCTCTGCCGCCGGTTGCCCAGCCGCTGATGAGCAAACCTGAAAATGAACTGTTCTTCAGTGTCACCAGTCTGTGGGAAGTCGTGATCAAGAGTGAGCATGTGTGGTAACCGGTGGCGTCCTGCCGCTAATCCATTAGGGCCCCTTTGACCGCTTCTTGGCCGTCCAGGCCACTGTCGAGTGGCATAACATTGTTAACGGCTGACGCACGTGTGGCTGAATACCCAGGTCCGGTGCAACTCGTCTGACGTGGTGCCAGCAAACGATAGAAAGACGTTAAGCAAGACGATGACTCAAAGGAGAAAGGTTAATGGACAAGCCAATCATTCGACTTTATCCGCAACCAGGGAGTGAGCAATCTCTCAAAGGTACTTATCTGGCGCACAATCTTCGCCAGCAAGCTTCTGAAGATCAGGCATTTGTCTACACAAACTTTGTCGTAAGCCTAGATGGCCGAATAGCCATCCCTCGTGGCGAAACGCAAGTCATGAGCGTTCCTCGATCGATTGCTAATAACCGTGATTGGAGGTTATTTCAGGAATTAGCTGCTCAGGCCGACTTGATCGTCGTTAGCAGCGATTATATACATAATTGGGCACAAGGAAAGGCATCAGAAATTTTACAAGTCGATGAACCTCAATTTGCCGACTTGTGCGACTGGCGACGAGCTTGTGGTCTCTCACCACAAGCTGATGTTGCTATCATCAGCAAGAATCTACGCTTTTCTATCCCAGATGTTTTAACGGCTGGCGGACGTAAAGTAATCGTTTTTACTACAGCCGATCCTGATCCGGTATGCGTACGAGAGATAGAAAAACACGCTGTGCGAATTATCATCGCGGGAGACAGGAAAAGCGTCAATGGGACCACAATGGTCGATTATTTGACTGACCTTGGTTACCGGACCATTTTCTCATCAGCTGGGCCGCAGATTTTATATCTACTATTGACAAATAATGTACTCAATCGGCTTTACATGACGCATGCCTGCCGAATACTGGGTGGCAACTCATATGCCAGCCTAGTTGAGGGAGAGTTATTGAAACCAGCCGTCGATCTAACTCTTAATAGTCTGTATCTAGACCCGCCAGGACGAGATGGACTAAGCCAATTCTTTATTGCTTATGATCGCACCTAGACAAGTGCGTCGCTGGCAGGGCTGGTATCGCCACATCATACTGGTGCTACTAGTTCATGCGGTACCGGTGGCCCTGCGAGTAGGGGTAAACCCAACAGTTGTTTCACCAGCTACTATTCATTAACATTCATTGGGTTATGAATCTATTTTTTGTCGAAGACTTCCTATAAGGGAAGTCGTGCTGTCATATCCAAGTCAAATCGTCCATATGGATTAACATGCTCCCAAATCAATGGTGTTAACGCAGCATAGTCCCGCAGCGTCATTCGACCCTGCCAATGCGGTTGAGCCAGTATTTTTTGAATCATCAGCGTATTGATGTACACCATGCAATTTTGGATGAGATGTAACGACAACATACTGATCTCATGATCTTCTTTTCGGTTGCTCGACATTTCTCCGCGTCGAGCGAAGAATACAAAATCCGTTGCACCATTCCATTGTTCGATAACATTCAATCCGGCGTTAATTTCCCGGCGTAATTCCTCGGAGTGCAAGTAACGGCAAAGAAAAACAGTTTTGATTGCTTTGCCCAATTCAGCCAGCGCCTTGTACGTTGGATGCTGTAAATTTTTTTTGGTAAACCGTCTTAATATGGCTCCGGTCTCCGCCGTAGCCAAACTTAGCGCTGTGGTGTATTTAACGATTTGATCATACTGCCGCCGGATTTCATCCCAGTTAATAGGTTTGGTCAGAATCAGTTGCAGGTTTTCATAGGCATTGGGCATGCCTGTTTCCGGCCTGGACAGTTTTTGCGCGTAGATATTTTTTAACCGTGGCATTAGCTGGAATCCCAGCAACCGACAAAATGCAAAAGCAACGGTGCTTTGTCCGTGGGAATCGACGTATTGGCGATCGACCTCCATTTCCGTGCAGTGATGGATGACACCCTCAATCATAGACGTTACTTCAGATGATGACGGCGATTTCAATTGTGAGTGTATGCAAAGCGAATTGCGCTCGACATGCCAATAAATCATCACGCCACGGCCGCCATAGCGTACATGCCACTGAGTGGTGAGATTTTGATCCCACGCGCCAAAATGCTTGGAATCCGAAGCGCAAGTTGTGGTACCGCTTCCCCATATGGCCGGATCACGGGCATGCAGAGTGCCATTGGTTATCATTGCTATGGCGCTACGCATGCTGTCGACATTAAGATAGCGGCGGCGTACATAGGCCAAGTCTTTGGCCGAGGTTCCCGAACCCAGGCTGGCCATGCGTTGTAGTCCGGCATTAGTACCTAAGCCATGTACACAAAGCAGTAAGCGCCGCTGCAAAAGTTCCCGATCCATCGATTCATAGGATGTTGGACTTTTCAATAGATAAGTAAAGCCCAACCGCAAATCGGCCTCTTTCACCATATCAAGCAGATTAGTCATCGGCCACATGGTATTGAGCTCAGTTTTGAGCACCGTTAACGTTGGCGGGTCAGGAAGTGCCTCCAGCGGCGATAAGCTAATCCAGCCGCTATTTTTGGAACTGAGCCTAACATACGGATTCTTTATTATTCCGGCATTAAGGGTCTCCAGTGCTTCGCGCATTTCCGCTTGCAAATCAGCTATAAATTGATCCACATCTTGCGGCAAATCTAGTGCCGCATAATACTCTTCCCGGTTCTGCTCAAAATCCTGAGGTAAATCCTCATCCGGGTTGCGGTAACGGTTGGCACCGACAACCCAAATTTCTTTGCACCGCAGACGTTCGCGCAAAGCCTCTAACACTGCGATTTCGTACGTGACGCGGTTAACTCTGTTTCTGTCATTGGCGTCTTTCTCCACTACGGCATCACGCCACAAATCACTGACAACACCATTAAGGGGAACATCAGCATCCGAGGGATAAATATGAACTTTGCTGTCAGCATACTGCTTAATCAAATCCAGAGCATCCATCACCGGTTGGTGGTGTTTGTTGTTCGAGCGAAATGCCAGCGCTTGAAGCATTTTTGGCACCATGCGGCGATAGTGTCCTTTATAAGAATTGCGTATTACGGTTCGCAATGTCAGTCGATAAGCCGGGCCGGTGGCTTTCCATTCTTTCACTAAATCACGTAGATTTTGTTCACCTACCACCGGAAAAACCACGTCTCTAACTACGCCGTCAGGATTGGACAATGATGCGTCTGCTATTTCAAACAGCAAATTTTGCTTGCCGGATACACGCTTGAGATCATCTAACAATTCTTTTTCGACTTTGCGCTCGGCACGGGCACCGATCTGGTGAACAGTCTCAATCAGCGTATCGACTAAATCATCGATAAGGCCGCGGCCGCGAAGATAAACGAAAGCGGCCAACCAGGTCATGCGTGTGGCTTCAGCAAGGCGCCGTAATTCATGCGGCTCCTGAATCGCTACACGCCGACGGTAGCGTTCAAGATCGCGGCTGGCAACATTGCCAAACAAATTTTCCGGTAGTTCAATTTGCCGAATTAAAGTCAGCTTATCCAATTCTTCCTGCATGCTTGCAAGACTGGGGCGACCAGGATTACTACAAAGTTTTAACAGCAAGGCCGGCGCGAAATTGGACGTATGAATTGAATCATATTCGGTTATATCGCTATCGTTGGGTTTTAACAAGCTATCGAGCTTCGCGCGTGTTGTGTCAGATAATTTTGCGAAGATTTCGGCACAGAATCGTTCTTCATAAGTACGTAAGGCGGCCTTCGCAATCCGTTCGCACCGTTCCTGCGTTGGCGGCTCGATGCGGAGTGCTTTGCAATGGGCATGTAGCCGTTCCAGCATGGCATCAATTTCGCCCCCGGCATTCGGTGCAACATGCACTTGTAGCCATTCCTCAAGCATGTCGGCGTCGGCAACCGTCGCCTCCCGGAATCCAAAGCGTGCGCGTATTTCAGTTCTTAATCGTTCTAAGGTTCGTTCCGAGATTTGAAACACGCTATCTGTGTCTACCTCGGGCCAGCCGAGTTGTTTACACAAAATAACGATCAGCGGTTCATCGACTTCAGTTGTATTCCGTGGAAATTTGCCATATTCACGAAAGTAGACCAGAAAAAAGGCGTATGCCAACCGATTGGCTTGGCGCTTAGTCAATACCAGCGCGTGTTCCTCGGTCGTCAATGCCCATCTGTCACCCATAACTTTACTGGTCCTTATATGAAGCAGGCCAGCCGACTCTGGTCAATGTATCAATTAAAGTCGTGCGTTTAACGCCAAAATTCCGGCAAACTGCTGCTTTGGACATGCCGCCATTCAGTGCGGCAATAATCGCGTCGAGTTTTTCGCCGGTGATCGCTTGCGGACGCCCACCTATTCGTCCACGTCGTCTGGCAGCGGTTAACCCGGCAACAACCCGCTCTTGAATCAAAGCTCTTTCATACTGGGCAAGTGCACCGAATACGTGGAACAGAAGTTCACCGGATGGAGTGGTGGTATCCATGCCTTCAGTTAAAGATCGGAAGGCGACTTGTTTATGCTTAAGGGTGTTTACGATTTCCAGCAGATGCGACAACGACCGACCCAGCCGATCCAGTTTCCATACTACAAGCACATCACCAGGGTGGACAAATTCAAGCACCTTTGCCAAACCTGCCCGGTCATCCTTTGCTCCGGAAGCATGGTCTTCAAATAAGTGACGGGTATCAACTCCTACAGCAAGCAATGCATCGCGCTGCAAATCGGTACTTTGCCGATCCGATTCCGATGAAACACGCATGTAGCCTACCAACATAACCGAAAAACCTATCAAATTTAGTTTCCGTATAGTATCTCATTCCGACAGGGTTTTTCGCGCATTTTTTAGCGCTTTTTTAAATATCAATTTTTGGATCGGCTATACACTGTCGTAAAACATGTGTTTTACGACATATCACAATGTCCCACAAGAGCCGCCAGATGTGAGCCGTCAACGGACACTCAGCTAAGCTACCTAACTTGATTAAAAAGTAACTGGGGCCTAAGCCGACACGCCGTCGAATTTGACTTATTGTCTGGATAACTAGCGCCTGCGAGACCACAACTCAACTGAACAATCTTACATGATCAAGCAGCGCTTGCATCCAGTGGGGGGCTATTAAATGACCTTTGTGGGGAGACTATGACGCCCCGGGACTATAGTGGGAGCATGTTAATTCGTATGGATGATTTGACTTGGATATGACAGCACGACTTCCCTTATAGGAATTCTTCGACAAATAATAGATAAATAACACATTGAATATTATTATAAATTAAGCGAAATGGCGGCTGGTGACACAACTGTTGGTTTTACCCCTATTACAGGAAATCACGGGTGAAGAATTGCGAGTGATCAAACAATGGAAAAAAGGTACAAAGAGGCCGTCAGAATCAGCGATAAGGCTGATAAATCTGTTTGTGCATGGCAAGGCATGTGCATTGCTCGGAAATAGCTGGAACGGCTTCTATTTCAGAAATGGGCTGTTGTATGTCCCGGAATGGAGAAATGGCTTCACGGCCGGAGAAATACGCGCCCTGTTTTTTCGGTGTCAGCTAGTTGCGTATCTGGAGAGCGAGATCCGATTATTGAAGGCAGAACTGGAACGCAGAAACCTTGACATCGAGGAGATGGAAATAAAGGCGGACTTCTACAGGCGGCAAGTCAGCACAGAGAGCAAGTTCGGGCTGATGCTGGAACGATGCTTCGGAGTTATGTAGGAATACGGGGGTTGTGATAGTGCATTTGGTCAAGCGTTACGGCGTAACCCGCGACGAAAACAGCTGCAACCCACGATTACTGATGACCCGTAATCGCGGGAGTCGCTGATTTTCTGCTGGACAAATGAGAACCGCCAGAGGGCGAACCGACTGGCGGGGAAGTTTTATTTTCAAACTGATGGGGAGATCCATCAGTAGAACTGATCGGCAGAAATCGGTGTGGCTTTAGTAATTTTTCACCTGGTCAAGCGTTATTGCGTAACTATGACAAAAGGCCTCTGGATCTAGACATAAAAAAACCGCCAGAAAGGGGGAAACCAACTGGCGGCTATGATCATCATTTTTGAATCGGGCAATGGAGGAACAAATCACCCGGGTATGGTATCGGCAGTAATCGACCCGGGTTTAGACTTTTGTTTCTTTGAAATAGCAGAATGCTTCAAACACGATGCACATTCAGGATAACCAATCTCATATCCGCCACTATAGTCGTCATAGTAAACATCATTAAAACCATCCTTACCAACAAACTTTCCACATTTGTAACAGTTTAACGGTCTCGTTTTCATACTTTAGTCTCCTGACCAGGCCAGCCAGAGGTGACGGCTTTACGGCATGTTTCGGGGGGAATGACGAGTTTCTCGGCAGTTTTTCCGTAGCAGATGCATTTCTTTTCGGTCGATACACAGGCCCCTACTTTCGACCAGTCTACTTCATTGGATACCAAGGCGAGTGTGACGGGACGAGCAACGGTTGCGACGGTCGTTGCAGTGGTTGCTGTGGTTGGTTGATGCTCGTGCTGCGAAATCGATTTTTCCTCTTTGACAACTTCGGAGAAGCTTTGAGTCTTCGCCATGACGCTACTGTATGAACGGTAAAAGAAGAAGCCAGTACCAATGAGGATCAGCGGAAACAGGTAGACGATGATCGGGACGGTCATCTTCTGTTTGATGTGGGTTGATGCAGATCTGTAAAGTCCGTAAGCCTGTTTGGGAAGCTTGTAACCTTTCTTAATGGCGCTGATACGTGAGCTGACAGCGCGAACCGTTGCGCAGTATTCAGGCCATTCGAAGAGCTGACGACCGGCCCATGTTTTACGGATGTGCAGATGCTTGTCTACGACGGCGAGAACGTTCTTATGAACGAGTTGCGGGGATTGGGTGATAAGGACGATTTCAAGGCCGTGGTGTCGGTGTTTGGTGAGGTATCGAATATCTTCTGTTGGTTCTTTAGACCCGCTAGCGGGCCATAGATACTGAACCTCATCAATGACGATCAGAGAGCCTTCGGTGATGTTTTTGAGTCTGGTAGGACGCTCGTCATCAGGAATGGCAATGCCGCTAGGGTTTTCAACTTCGATCATTTCACGTTCAGGCCATTGTTTGATCTGGCTGTAGCTTAGGGAGATGACCGGCAGTTTGAGTTCGGGGATGCCGGCGGTGTAGATGATTCTCCCCTCTTCCACTGCCTTTTTGATGATGTGCCAAACGGCGTAAATGGTTTTACCGCCGCCGGGCACTGCGGTTATCAGTGTGATGCTCATGAGACTGGATTGAGGATGCCGAAGGTTTTGCGCATGATGGTCATGCCCACGCGGAACATGATGGCGGTTGCAATCATGCTGAAAAAGGTACCGAAGCCAGCCAGGCCGAGCAGATCGAGGGCGGTCTGAGGAATGGCGTCGAAGTAAGATTTCGCCGCATCAAGGGCGGCTTGCATGGCACCGGTGACGCCCTCATAGCTGATGACGCCGATGCCGAGTGTTGAGAGTACTTTCTTGGCAAGGTTGCCTATGGTGGATTCAAGGAAGGATCCGAGACCGGTTTCTATGAGCATGTTGTTTTCCTTTTAATGTTCGTTACAGCGTAACTAATCGAATTTAGCGCCAGAGAGGATGAAGAAGCTGATGAACGCGCCCAGCATGAGTACGATCGGGCGTAAACCATCAGCGAAGTTACAGAACGGGGTGAGTGAGAATTCCAGACCATAGACGCCAATCTCGATATCAGGGGGACAGTTACCGCCAGACCATGAGGGTTGTTCAGCGTTGTCGAGTTCTTCCTGTACATCGATGGTTTGAGTAAGCAGCGGGATCTCGGGGACGCCGCCGTGATCCATGGTGATGTCTTCCTGTTCACCTGGTGGTTTTTCCGGGGGCTGGTTATCAGAGGTTGATGTTTGTGTGCCGGTGACCTCGTTGTTTTCGTCGTAGTTGGTGATTGTGGTCGTTTCAGTGATGTTGTAGGTGATGTTGTTGGTTGTACTGGTGTCTTCGACCTTGACGGTTGTTGTTGCGGTTTGTGTTCCGGTGATGTTACCCAGGGCATCTTTGGTTTGGGTAGATGTCTGGGCGATTTGTTGGGTTACGGGGGCAGATTGGGTTGAGGCTAAAACCGGGACGGGAGCGTCGGAGTTATAGAGGGCTGTAGCGGTTTGCTCGGGCTGGGCGTTGAGCTTAGTTTCTGCGGCTGTCCAGTCGGATTCGTTTATTGCTCTATACGACGACGGGCCGAATTCATAGGGATTTCTGTGAGTTATCGTACAAGAAATATTCCATCCGAAAACAGGTGATTCTCTATATTCATAGTCTATTTTGAAATCATTAGTATCTTTGTTACGCACACCATGAAAACGGTGTTGAGAATTAGGATAAGCCGCTTTACCCTTAGCCCCACAATAGGTTTGATCAAAGGCTTGCTGGAAAGTCGAATACCATTGAGCAAGACCACCGGGCGCAAGACCACCCGGCAACCACTGTCCCCCGACAACGCTCGTGTAGCGAGATTCATCAGTATCTTCCTTAACCTTCCACTGACCATCAACAGAACAGATATCAGATATGTCGCAGAGCGCGTCATAGATTGCAAGACCGGTACCGATGACGGGTAAAGCGCGGGCAAACCGGGTTGCTGCTTTTCCGACTTTGGCAGGAACAACAGGGAAAGTCTTTTCTACCGGGACGAGATACCCGCCTTTCGAGGTGTTGACGGGGATTTCTTTAGAGATGCCGGCATTGGGGTATGCGAGTGTGGTTCCCCCGCCGGGGCGTTGGAGATGCAGTTCACCATCAATGACTTTGACGTTGGGGTAAGGATCAGTGAACTCATAAGCAGAGATCGTCGGGGCGTAGAAAGCGCCAAGTATGACGCAGATGATCAGCTTCGCAGTAGTATCCATGCGGCCCCCACTATTGCGACGATGAGTGATGCGGCGTTGAAATCAATTTCAGGCATTATCGACTCCGGATAACGTTAATGATTTGTTTGATACACCACGCAGAGACCCAGACACCGACAATGAGCCAGGCCATTTCAATACCATCATTGAGCTGAAGTTCGGGATCACAGGTTATTTGCTGGGGGATGTAGTCGGTTGAAGTGGTGATAAGCGTGTTGGTATCGGTACGGGATACGACGATCTTGGTTTCAGAGGGCGCGCACTGGATCAGGTACGCGCCATCCGGGGAGACAGTCGGGCAATTACTGGCAATCTCGCGATGGAGATCGAGAGTGGTAGAGAAACATTTGCCTTGGTAGTAATTGCCCATGATTCACCCTTACTTCAGAACGCGACGAATCCAGGCGAATGCGACTATTGCAATCACCACACCGAGAATAGCAGCGCCTACTGTACCAACGTCTGTGATGGCATCAGAAATGCCAGTGGTTACAGAAGCTGGTACGTCGGCTTGTGCCAGTCCAACTAGTCCGAAGAAAGAAACAAACAGGGCTGCCAGTTGTTTGAGGAAGTTCATTTTTGTTACTCCTATTTAAAGTTAAAGAAAGGTGGCATGCTTAGTACACACCTGTCAGCCTTGTTTCACTGGATAAAACCAATTAGTCACGCGGTAACATTCAACAAGGCTGTAAGCTGGGTACTAAGTACCGCAAATACCCTCACATTCCATCCCAAAAAAATCGATTTCACGTTGAAAATCTGTAAAGTCGATATCTGCCAGTGGTTTACGACTACGATGCATATATTCAAAATGATTCATAAATTTTCTAGGTCCCCTCGATCGTAATAAATTGTCAATCCGAACAGCATCAGAGAAAGAGTCTGGATCAGAGCGTTTAAGGTCCATCCAATAAGAATCGTTATGAAACGGACACCCAACACAGCTGGATTTTGGCGGTAACGGATAACCCTTGGCATCCATCCAAGACAGGCAATCTATTCGGGAAAACATCAAGTCAATTAATGGGTAACGATTAGAAATCCATATTTCTCTTGATGGCTTCATGCGATGGACTTCATCCAGTGAAATACCGATATACATTTGCACGCTACCAGCAGGTATTCTTTTACTAGGCTGATAGCCGAGAAGTTCTCTAACTTTTTTAAATATGGGCTGTAACTTATACTGGCTTGTGCATTGTCTCCTTCCCATGCCCCCATTTAAGTAAAAAGGGATAGAGGCAAATCGATCGCCAGTTTCAATATTCCGAATCAAGTCATCTCTAATATTGCCAGCGGAGACTCGTATGACAGGGAAGCTTAATTTGGATATCAGGTAGTCAAGCCAGCTGTAGACATGATTCGGCTCCCAACCTGTATCCGCAAAAATAGCGTAATCGGGCTTTTCGATATCACCATGTTCAGCCATAAGAGCTAAAGCAGATGACTGAACACCAGCGCCTAAACTCAACACTTTCATAATAATTCCTATTCGTTAGATACCAGCCGTAATGCGGGCTGGTCGTTGTAGGTGTCATTGAACTGGTACCAATCCGGCGGGGATACCGGCTTGAGTTCAATGACGTTGACTTTGGTCGGGAATTTGACGATGTTGCGGGGTTCGAGAATGTCGAGGCCGTATTCCCGGAGAACTTTGGCATGGCGATAAAGCGTGCCATTGGACATGAAAGAACGGACATCTTCACCGGCCAACCAAGCGGCGGCAGTCATACGGTAACGAGCTGGCAGTGAGTCAATAATGTCGGGTTCGTCGGATCGATCTACCCTCTTCAATATCTCGGTTTCACGGTGATAAATCTCGACCAGTTTCTCTTCAAGAACATTTTCAAGATGATCAAGCCCTTCGGTCTGGAGCATACGACGCTTCAATTCAACTTCAACCCGAACAATGCCCTGATCTTTACACCACTGGTAAAGCTGATCTTCCTTGCTCATACCATGTTTCTCCATTTCCATATGTTTGATATAGGCTTTAATCATGTGGCGACTGTTGGAAAACCAAACCGATTCATCACCAGCACTACCCTTTTTCATGCGGCTCACTGATCGATTGGAAAGCCAGCGGATGAAGGCTCGGGCTTGAGATTCTGAACCACACGAATAATTAGCGGTGATGTCCAAACGTGAAACTTTCGCTCCACGGGTGTATTGCCCGTTACTGGCAGTAAAGCCAGGGGTGAATTCTGGCAATCCTTGATCCATAACGAGATGACTAGCTTTCTGGACAGTTTCCCGTACTCCATAAGAGAAGAGGTTATCTGGACGAGAAAACCTTCCGGCGTTTCCACTGAGTGATACAAAGACGCCATTACATGTGATCTGGATAGAAGTTTCATGTGATCCGATAAAGCGTGCGGGACGAGCTCGTTCATGGCGCGGTATCCCAAACTGGTCATAAACGACAGTTGCTCCTGAGACAAGGACTGGGAGGCTCTTGCCCGCATGTAATTGGTTAATGGTGATCCAATCGACGAAGATTTCATGACTCATTTCCCAAACTCAAAGTTAGTGGATAGAACTATCAAAAATTCCCAAAATGGGAATGAATGGCAATGTGTTACTAGCCAATCGAAGTTCGCCGGGTCGTTCCTCGCTGCGCTCGTCACTTCCGGCTCCCTTCTCAAAATAGGAAATCAAACGGGTTTTACTGCTGGATTAGTGAAACCGACAACAACCTGTTTCAAGTCGCCAAACATGATTGCGCTCTCCAGTTGCAAATCCAGAACGCGGGGTTCCTTGAGTTCAGAGAATTTGAGGAATGCGACGGGATCGAGGGGAAGTTCTGCGATGTCGTGACCGTAGCCGGTCATGTTGTAGGTGGATGAGGAAAATTCTTTGAGGGGAAGCGAAATTGTGATGATGTACATTTCATACGGTGATCCGTCAGATTTTTTGACGCCATGAGTTTTCTTTGCATTGAGTACCAGTGCTCGCATGGTTTTTTCCTCTTTTATGATGGTTGAATAATTTACATAGCAAAATTTGAGCTGTAAGATATTGGGGTCATTTCACGCATCAAATTTAATGCAAATGGTAAACGCATCAAAACCAATGCGTCAAGGAGAAAAAATGAACGAATTGAAAAAGTACATAGAAACCGGGACAGAAAAGGCCGGAACGCAAAAAGAACTCGCAAAAATCATTGGAATAGCTGATGCAAACTTGAGAACAGCTAAATCAGGAATAAGAGGATTACCAATAGAAGTATGTATACAACTGGCAAATTACCTAAAAGAAGATGAATTAAAAGTAATACTCGCCAGCGAAATGGTCACTGCAAAAGATGAGAAGAAAAGAAAAATATTAGAAAGCTGCTTCACAAAACAGAAAACAAGTATTAGAGAAAATGCAGCAAAGATGATGATCGGCGGCGTAATCATTTCAGTACTGGCCTTCTCCCCTCTCGAACCTGTACAAGCGCAAGTGCTTGAAAAATCAGGCCAATGTATATTATGTTAAATATAATAGACGTAGAACATATAGAAGGAAGGCAAATTACATCGCTGATCTGATTTATAGATTGCTGACCCCTTTCGGATCATTGAGGCTCGCGTGCTGACAGAACCAGCACTTTTTGATACCCGCCCGCGCGGGTATTTTTTTGTCCGGAGAAAAATAAGAATGGATGATCTGATATACAGGATAAGCATTGAAGTATTACAGGAAATCACGGGTGAAGAATTGCGAGTGATCAAACAATGGAAAAAAGGTACAAAGAGGCCGTCAGAATCAGCAGTAAGGCTGATAAATCTGTTTGTGCATAGCACAAAGGCATGTGCATTGCTCGGAAATGGATGGAATGGCTTCTATTTTAGAAATGGGTTGTTTATGTCCCGGAATGGAGAAATGGTTTCTCGGCCGGGAAAATACGCGCCCTGTTCTTTCGGTAGCTGGAGATAAAGGCAGACTTCTACAGGTGGCAAGTACAACTGTAAAGCTACCTGGGAATGATGTTGGAGAGATGTTTCAGTTAAGAGGAGATTTCGAGAACTCCGGAGAACCATAAGAATACAGGTTACTCAAAATTTCACTCCTGATAAACGTTATCGGGTAACTAGAACTGACACGAAACCGGATCAGGGGTAATCCGGATTCTTTACAAATTTGGTTGACGAAGGAATCACGAGCAATGGCGGAAGGCAAAAGATGACTTCTATCATCAAGTTCTATAACCGCAATAATCGATTGAGTAATTCTGTCACACAACACGAAGTCAAAATGCTTGCTGCTGATTCTGTTGAAAGCTCTATGCCAATCGCTTTTATTCATCCGATGATCCGGATTAAGTACATCCGCAATCCGAACCTTCCCAAAAACCAGAAACTGATCATCGACAGCCCGAATAAGTGAACTGTAAAACAGCCATTCAGCGGCCGTAAATAACGATGAGCAAGGTATATAAGCTCCTCTTTTCTTTACACCCCACTGCCCTTTCTTAAGCAGATATACAACAAGCACAGCGGCAAGCACGAAAAGCAGCGGCAACTTAATTGTATGAAAAACCTGAATCAGAACTGCATACCTATCGATCATGGCAACTTTCCAGTTACGAACAAAATACTTGTTCGGCAGAAAGGGAAGTTTCTTGAGAAAGCGGAATCAATTTGGCATCACGATGAGATTCGTGACGAAAACTCAGGAAAAAACGGACATAAACCAAACCCCGGGCTAAAGTTCTTTATCTGCATGCTACGGGGTTCATACAACTTTAGAAATCTTTCAGAGTTATGATTTTGGAGCAAATGCAGTACACCAACCTTGAGGACTAATACTGCCCTCTACAACTTTTCTATGGGTGATTCGCCCAATCCCGGAGATTTACGGTAATTTTATCCCCGTGGTTTGAAATTTCTAAAGGTATTTATCCAGATGTTATAGTGAAAAATAATGGAAAAAATGAGATAAGCCTTTTTTTTCCATACTGCAGTCGGGCCGGGCATTATTTCATTGATAATGGTTGAGACTATTATGTACAGATAAAGAATATTACATGTACGTTCAATAATCTCGTTATTGAGCGACAGGAACATGGCTCACCCTTTAAACAATATTGTAAATAAGTAATTTTGCATAAATCCGACGATTTATTACTGTTGAAATAACGGGAAATCCTTTCGTTATACGAAGTTATGACCCCCTTTCTTTAGTTCTATTCAAATTTGAAGTAAAAAAATCTTGCCGGAAGAAAGCAATCAATGGGAAAGAATTAATTTATACGACAGCAGATTGCCCGCCAGGCATGCAATGCGTACATATCTCACGAATTTATACGAAGCCGTGCAGCAGATCAGTCACTATCTCGGCAGAGTAAAAGAACGCTTTATAACTGTGATCGTGATTCATCGCGCTACGTATAGCAAACTTGCAAGTTCGAGTCTTTACCAGATAAAATAAGAATCGTTCTCATTTTATTTTGTGTCCGCTATGTGCTTGACCAACGACGAGGAGAGCGCTGTGCCGGCCACTGATCTTGCAGCGCAGCGGGTTCATATTTTATATACCGACCATCACGGTTGGTTGTATAACTGGCTGCGCCGTAAACTGGGCAATACTTGTGATGCCGCCGATCTGGCGCATGACACTTTTCTACGCGTCATGGCTTCGCGACAGATACCGTTACAGCTGGGGGAGGAGCCGCGTGCGTTACTTACATATATTGCCAAAGGACTGGTCATCGACCACTGGCGGCGGCAGGATGTAGAGCGTGCCTATCTGGAAGCACTGGCTCATCTGCCGGAGGCAGAAGTCCCTTCACCTGAAACACGCCTGATCATCATCGATGCCCTGATGCGTATCGATGCCATGCTGACCAGTTTATCCGGTCGCACGCGTGAAATCTTCCTGTTGGCTCAGCTTGACGGGCTGACGTTGCAACAGATTGCCGAGCGCACACAAACACCCGTGATTACCGTACGCCGGCATATTCACAAGGCACTGGTAGCGTGTATGGCTGTTGTTTGATGAATAAAGATAGATCGCTCTGATGTCTGATCACCACTCCCCTGCCTCACATGCGGTACTTCCTGATGCTGCCTTGCTCAAGGAAGCTGCCGACTGGGCCATGACTTTCCAGTATGGTGTACCCACGGAATCCGAGCGACAGGCTTTCGACCACTGGCGCCAGCAAAGCCCGGCGCATGATGCTGCCTGGGCTCGCGCACAGGCTGTTTTTCACACGTTCGACCAGGTACATGAAGGCATCGGCAAGGATGCACTCGAACATCTGGGGCACAGTAACAACAGTCGGCGACGCAGTCTGCGTATGCTGACTACCCTGCTGGTAGCGGTACCGGCTGGCTGGCTGGTCTGGCGCCATACGCCTTGGCAGAAATGGACAGCCGATGTGGCAACGGCCACCGGCGAACGCAGGATCCTGGAATTACCCGATGGTTCACGTCTGGTACTCAACACGGCCAGTGCAGTGAACATTGCCTTCAGTACCGTGGAGCGGCGCATTCGTCTCGTGGCTGGCGAGATTCTCATCACGACCAGCACCGATCCATTGCCGGTTTACCGGCCGTTTTTCGTCGATACGCCGCATGGTGTCGTACGCGCATTGGGCACACGCTTCAGTATGCGTTATCTGGATCAGGATCGTTGCCAGGTCGCGGTGTTTCAGGGTGTGGTCGAGATTGCTCCCACGGGCGGGTTTACCCGTACCCTGCAGGCAGGTGAACAGGCCAGCTTCAATGTAACCGAAGCAAGTCAGCCAGCACCTGTCGAGAACAATGCCACTCTGTGGGAACAGGGTATGCTGCTGGCCAGGAATATGCGCCTGGGGGATGTGATTACCGAGATGGCCCGTTATCGACCCGGTGTACTGCGCTGCGACCCGGCCGTAGCTGAACTGCGCGTATCGGGGGCTATCTCACTGACTGATACTGATGCCGGTCTGGCCCTGCTGGCCAGCGAACTGCCTCTGCGTATCGAACGTTACACCCGTTACTGGGTCATGGTCGGCCCTCGTCATTGATCAGAAATTCCTTGGGCGATACATTATCTTGAAGCGCTTTGCCAGAGTAGCGAGATGTTTATCCAGTGTCCATAATTCAACACCTGATGTCAGCGTGTCGATGCCAGCAGCATCATATCTATCAGCCCACAGCTATGGTCATAAAGCATTTCGTACTCTATAAAAGCCCTTACCTCCCCTACACTGGCCTGCCGGGTCTGTTGGAGCAAACCGATTGCGCTAAGTGTTCTGTCGCGTGCAGGTAGCGTCCCGCAAGCGAGCTCACCCACAATCATGGGATGTGTCCAAAACCATGTCCAGTTGAAGTAATTCAACCAATGCATCGTTGCGATACCGGAAATGATTCACCCATATCGAAGGGTCGATCAGTACGCCCTTCATCTCGGGGAATCCGGAGAAGCTTCGCGCCGGCGGGGAATTTCCTGCATCTCGGGCGAGGCTGCTCCCAGGGCTGCCAGCCGTTTGGCTGCCTGAGCCCTGCCGAGAGTCTTGATGGCCTCCCGGAAAAGATCTGTCTTGTCCATCTCGGGATCAGCCAGCTCAAGAGCATGTTCGTACAATTCATCATCAATTGTGACAGTCGTTCTCATCGCACTCTCCTTCATCAAATGTGATGACATATTGCATCAGAATATGACATCAAAAAAGTTCTGCTCACTCTCTACGCAGTAAATAAGTAACCGAAGAAATCTTCCATTGAAGATCCCTC
>NZ_JBDZWD010000047.1:12321-19905 GCF_040256045.1 Nitrosomonas sp. | reverse complement strand
TCGCTACGGTCAATCTCCAACCCGCTCGCGACTGAAAACAGAATTATTCAGAGCGAACTTATTATTTTGCAAAATACCCACCAGCTTCGCCGTGTACTTAAATATCGTTGTACCCACTACAATCCAGGCCCCTTCTGTCCACTACGCTGACGGGCCTGGATTTCAAAGTAGTTATACCAGTAAGGATTCCTGCCCCGAAGTAATTGCCACAAGCTAGAAGCCGGGTACGCAAGAAAGAACAATACTCCCCATACCTCGTACTGCCTGACGTGCTCCAGTTCATGAGCTCGAGAATACTCAAGGGCGGATTCGTTCAAGCCAAGAACCACATGTCCAAAGGTAATAGCCCAAAATGGGAAGAAAGGTATCGGATTACCATATCCAATCGAGAACTCCAGAATACCGGATACTTGTCGTACCGAGCCCCCGATCAGCAGCAGGAATAAACCACAGCACAGCCCGAACAGGGAACAAGGTGCTACCCAGATGTACTTCAGCAGTCTTACCATAGCGGCGATCCCACACAGACAACCAGCATAGCTGAGAGGCATCCTGTTGAACAATGGGTTAAGTTCGGATACATGCTCGACATAGCTGATGTAAGAAGTCTGTTAGCAATAGTGTGTATTTATATTGTACCCCGATGCTATAGATCGATTTCTTGAAGGCTGCGTATATATGATCAGAACTGTGACTCTGATCGGCAGATAGGTATACCGCAGATAGATCAGTAAGTGCAATCCCGAGATCCAAACGGGTATATCGAGAAAACTACAAAGGCTCCACAGAACAGGACCTGCATGGGTTCATCGAAATTTCTGCAGGAAAAAGACTGGCTAAAAAGAAGAAGCAGAACGTCAACTACTACCAAATGTACTCACGACAACCTTTCCCGCAGGCCTAATTCCAATTCTGAGTCAAAACTTACTTTGTCGGCTTCCCCTTGCCGTATTGTTCATACTGTCTGCGGCTCGCCTTCTCGTCATTTTTGATTTGGAAATAGAATAAGCTAATACACTTTAAATCAATGGACTCCATTTTTGGCAGCACGCCGCAACTTTCTGAGAAGAAACTTCGACGACGATTGTTCTTCGAGGAAGTCAGCATATTTTTTCTTGATCTTTGGCAATTGGAATAGCGCCGAAAATCCATTTTTTGGCATACGTCGTATCACTGACGCCGGATAAAAAAAAGCGACTGTATTGCTGGTCGACAGCACGAAAGGTGGCAGGCCTTCCCGCATCAACAGAAAACTGACAATAAGCGAACCACTACGGTGATTCCCCTCAATAAACAGCTGAGGTTTGCTGAGAATGCGCACAAAAGTACCTGCAGCCCGCTTCCATACGGATTCGTTACGATGCAAGTTGTACCACTCTAACAGGTCGCGTATACCACCTTCATCGTTGTCAAAAAACCGTGAACTGGTCATGGCTATATGCCGGGCAAATTCCTTGCGCCGTTCCGGATCAACCCCACACAATACCGTTGTATTGATCTCGATCATCCAATCGACTTGCTGCAGATCGAACAAATCGACACCTTCGGTGATAAGCCGATCAATTAGCGCATACCCCTGTAACATGTTATCGCAAACAATATTATCGAAAGGATCGCGTTGTTCATCAAGTTGAGCATTCAGCGATTCAAATTGTGCCTGCACCTCATGCAACGATTTTTTTATAGCGCCCAAGTCGAGGATACGACAGGAATCCATTGTGGTGAAGTGAAGAGTATTTGGAAAATTGCATCTGGATCAGCAGTCACGGTTATTAGTCCGATCGATTCCATTGAAGCATGCAGCAGAACTAATTGAAGCTTGATTTATTTTTCTCTCACTCAAGCTTAGCTGAATTGTCCGCTAATATAATCTTTGGTCAGCTTTTCGCGTGGATTCTCAAACAGTCGAGAAGTCGGTCCAATTTCTACCAGATATCCTGTCCGAGACCCTTGCGAGATATCAACGGAGAAGAACGCAGTAGTATCAGCAACACGCGTTGCCTGCTGCATGTTATGAGTTACCAAGGCGATGGTGTAATCCTTCTTCAATTCGACCATCAATTCCTCGACTCGACGGGTGGCGATTGGGTCTAGCGCAGAACACGGCTCATCCATCAACAGTACTTGCGGTTGGGTAGCAATAGCACGGGCAATGCACAAACGCTGCTGCTGGCCGCCGGACAGTGCCAGGCCGCTGACCTTGAGTTTATCCTTGACTTCATCCCACAACGCTGCACCCTGCAACGCATGTTTGACTCGGTCACCAATATCGCCTTTATAACGATTGAGGCGTAAACCAAAGGCAACGTTGTCATAAATACTCATTGAAAAAGGATTGGGCTGCTGGAACACCATACCAATGTAACGACGCACGACCACAGGATCAACACCCTTGCCATAGACATCTTGCCCCATGAACTGTACATGCCCGTCGAAACGGAAACCATCCACCAAATCATTCATTCGGTTAAGACTGCGCAGGACAGTGCTCTTACCGCAACCGGAAGGCCCAATAAAACCGGTGATTTTATTCTTTTCAATCGGCACATGGCTGTCGCGCACGGCCATGAAACCGCCATAAAAAATCTTATCTAGTTTGCAGTCCATTACCAAGGTAGCTGGCTGGATATTCGGACTTATCTGCTGCATCAATGTACTCATAAAATTCGCTGCCTCCTACATTCAAAATTTCGGTTTGCCAAAAATCCGATTGATGACATTGATAATCAGCACAATCACCACTAATACCAGTGATCCTGCCCAAGCAAGTTCAAGCTGGTTATCAAACGGCATACCTGAAAAATTGTAGATTAATACGGCCAGTGAAGCCGTAGGGCTCATGACGGCCAGATGACCTTCCTGGAGTAACCAGTAGTTGCTGAACAGTGCTGTAAAAAGCAGGGGAGCAGTTTCTCCGGCCGCCCGTGCAACCGCCAGCATCACACCCGTGAGTATGGCGGGCAGTCCGGTCGGCAATACGATTTGCCAAATCACCTGTGTACGAGTGCAACCCATGCCATATGCGGCATCCTTCATGATTTTTGGAACCATTTTCATGGATTCCTCAGCGGTCAACACGACAATGGGCAGCATCAACACCGCCAGCGCCACACCCCCGGCAGGTGCTGAGTAAGTGCCGGTGGTAATCACAACCATCGCGTAGGCGAAGACACCAGCCAGGATCGAAGGTACACCGGCCAACGTCTTCGCCAGGAAACGAGCGACGAAAGCAAGCTTGCTTCTTGGCCCCAGCTCAGCTAAAAAGATAGCTGCCAGAATGCCCGCCGGGATTGCGATCAATGCTGCGATACCTACCATAAAGAAAGTACCAACGAGTGCATTACCGAATCCTCCACCCATTTCGAAACCTGCTGGTGGCAGTTCGGTAAACACTTCCAGATTGAGGCGAGCGCCGCCACGGGTAATCAACATATACAACACGGAAAACAAAGGTACACTGGTCAGTATCGCACTGAACCATATCAATCCACTCAGTACCATGCTGCGTAATGTTCGGCCTTCAAACTTACGCTGCAGACTCGGAGTCGACCCGGAAAGAGGCGTTTCATTCATCACTTTATTCCACGTTGAGCGTACGTAATTATCATCGAACCCAGGAGATTGACTACCAGGGTAATCAACATCAGAACCAGGGCAGCGTACATCAGCACTTCAATTTCGTTTGGCCCCGCCTCGGGAAAATTCAATGCCAGCAGAGCAGCCAGCGTATTCGCCGGTGCAAACAGAGAAAGCGAAATCTGGTTCGAATTGCCTACCAGCATAGCCAGCGCCATTGTTTCACCCAGCGCTCGGCCCAAACCCAGTACCAGAGAGCCGAAAATACCGGTCATCGCCGCTGGCACCATGACTTTGAGAATGGCTTCCCAGTGAGTCGTCCCCATACCATAGGCAGCCTGCTTGGTTTTTAAGGGAACAGAACGCAAAGCATCCTGAGATACAGCAGCAATGGTCGGCAGAATCATAATGGCCAGTACCAGAGAGGCAGGCAATAAGCCCGGACCACTCAGCGTAGAACCGAAAAATGGAATCCAACCCAATGACTGATTCAGTTCATCGGTCAGCGGACGTATGGCTGGAATTACCACAAAAATCCCCCATAACCCGTATACCACGCTGGGAATCGCTGCGAGTAATTCAACAATGGTGCGGAAGACGGCGGCCAAGCGTGCAGGCAGAAAATCTTGTGTCAAGAAAATTGCCATACCGATCCCAAAAAAGCCGCCGATCAGCAGTGCGATCAGAGAGCTATAGAGCGTACCCCAGATCGCTGGAAGAATACCGAATTTCTGTTGGCCAACATCCCAGACTGTACCGGTGATCATGTCAAGCCCGTGTTTCTGGATGCCTGGAAACGCCTTGATACCAATTTCCAAAACCAGTGCTGCCACCAGGGAAATGATCAGGATGACACCCAAGCGCGCCAACATACGGAATGTTCGATCAATCAGCACATCGGAAAACGATGGCGGCCGGCAAATGGAATCCGTATCAATATTATGCGCAAAAGGCTTCTTCATAAGGATGATCCGTTTAATTTGTAAATACTTTTTACGAAGCGGAGATTGATACAATTCTTCCTGTTCAATGAAGCCTTGATTTAGTTGATATTGGCCGCAGCCTTGCGAACGCGATCAACCACCGATTGCGGCAACGGGATATACCCCAATGCATCGGCCATCTTTTGCCCTTCGGTGAGACTAAATTCGATCATATCGCGCATGGCTCTGGCTTTATTTTTATCGCCATTGTTTTTGCGGAAAATCATCCATGTATAGGTCACGATGGGATAAGATTTTGCACCCGCCGGATCCGGCTCCCATGCAATCATGTCTGCGGGGATCTTGATGGCGACCAAGGTCTCAGCGCTATTACCCGGTGCTACAAATTTGCCTTCCTTGTTCTGTAACAATGCGGATTCGACCTTGGCCAGTTTTGCGTAGCTGTATTCAATATAGCCGATGGCACCGGGTGTTTGGCGTACAGTAGCGGTCACGCCATCATTTTTGGGCGATTTGATGAATTGGTTGGTCGCGGGCCAGTTGACGGTATTGCCTTCGCCAAGCGTGCTCTTGAATTCGGCACTGATAGCGGACAGATGCTTAGTGAAAACTGCGGTCGTTCCACTGGAATCGGCACGTACTACGACCGTAATCGGCATGTCAGGAAGCTTGATATCAGGGTTGGCTGCAACAATCTTGGGATCATTCCATCGGGTGATTTTGCCGAGAAAGATGCCGGGATAAACATCACGCGGCAACTTCAGGCCTACCGGATTACCCGGAAGATTGTACGTAACGATGATTTCTCCCGCAGTCATGGGCAGAAGCTGGACACCTTCCGGAACCTTATCCATGTCTTCCTGCTTCATCGCCGAATCGCTCGCTGCAAAATCGACTGTTTTATTTAAAAAGTCTTGTACGCCGGCGCCACTACCCTTGGATTGATAATCTATGATGAGATTAGGATTGGCTTTGTTGAGGTTCTTGAACCAGCCAAGGTAGATCGGCGCAGGGAAACTCGCGCCGGAACCGGTTAGCCGAACTCTGTCGGCTGCGAAAGAGGCAGAAGACATGGTTAAAGTAACAACAGCAGCAAGGACAGTATATAAAAATGTTTTCTTCATGAGTTCCCCCTATTTATGATGGCTTTTGCATTCTATGGAGTACTTGTTACATAAATATTGCAATTAATTGGTTAATCTGACAGCTTTGAAATGACATTCACCAGATCCGGAACAGCAGAGTTTTTCCTGGATTTTGAAGAAATTCAAATTTCCGAGAAGAGGATGTCATAAATAATCAAAATAAATCCCTCCCCAAAGCTTATAAATCATCTGTTTGCCTAATTCAGGAGCAAGGGTATACCTGAAAATTGACAGAAACCTGGAAATCAGCATCTCTTAACTGGAGCGCTGTATTAGGAAATATCGGGAAAAATAGTAACGGGCAAACATTCAGGGGTAACGACAAGCTGACTCCGAACAGCAGGACATCAGAAAGCCAAAATCTGAAAACGGCTGAAATCTGTTTCAAACCTAGGATATTAAGGGCAATAAAGGCTCAATTCACACCCATTGAGTATCAGGAAACCAAAGGATCCAGATCCTGATTGGTTCATCACCTACTTTCCCTAACTGGCTTTAAGAGCTTGACGCTCAGCACCTTAACAATGGCGCTGAATATCATCGACATAGGTATATGTCGCACTTCTTTCCGCCTGATAATTGATGTAGTGCATGTCTTTGTTTTACGACAATAATGCATAAATCCTGCTACGTCACGAAGCTTCCGCATTTCAGAAAAATGTGTTGAGGACTGGGCAAAAGGATGAACCTGCTCAGCAGATAACTCTCAACTAACCTCTCATATCGAAGAAAAACGCAATAAACAATCTTCTTCTCTGCCGTTTATAGCTTTAATCAACCAGTAGCATACATTGTCAATCCAGCTTAATGACCATCCATAATAAGGAGTTATTTCATGGCTTCCTCGACTGTCCTTAGTCAACATATTAATGTTCCCGTTGAGGTCAATGCAGAATATGCCATCGCTCCAGACAATCCCGCGAATTTTTTACTAGCAGTTCGCAAAGAAGATATATCCAATTACTCACGTGTCGGTAATGATCTAGCGATCCAGTTCAAGGATGGCCATGCGCTACATATTCAAGGCTTTTTCAGCTTAGGTAAGACAATCAATAATCTGATTCTGGGGGAGGATAACAGTCGTTTTCTGGTTAATTTTCACAATGCCATGAGTGATACGGGCGATGGCATCGTTGAAACCTCTATCATTTACGAACCCATTCAAGACGGTACAGCCACCATAGCTTTGCTGGGCTTGCTGGGAGCAACCGGCATCGGGATCGGATTTGCGGCGGCCGGTGGTGGTAACGGAGATCACCCGATGATGCCTCCGCCCGCCCCCACTCTGACAATCACAGGTAACGGCCAGCCTGTTCCAGACGGCCAATCCACTAACGATACCTTACCTACTCTGTCCGGTACGGCTAAACCTGGCAGCGCAGTCACGGTTTATGACAACGGCCAGGCCATAGGCACTACCCCCGTGGATAGCAACGGCAATTGGAGCTTCACTCCAATCCAGCCTTTATCTGACGGCAATCATAGCTTGTATGCCGTTGCAACCGATAACACAGGAACCAGCGAGCCTAGTTCCTCCCTGACCATAGAGATTGACAGCATTGCGCCCGCTACGCCAAGCATTGATAGTGTGATGGATGATATTGGCATAATCACGGGTGCCATCATGGCGGGCGGTTCTACAGATGACACGACCCCCACACTCTCCGGTGCTACCGAGGCCGGTGCCACGGTATCCATCTTCAACGGTGACAGATTACTTGGCACCACCACGGCTGACACGAGTGGCAACTGGATCTTCACGCCGCCTTCGCTCTTAAGCGAAGGTGTTCACTCCCTGACCGTGATAGCCACTGATGCAACAGGTAACTCATCTGATCCAAGCGCTAGTTTCACCTTAACTATCGACACCACCGCACCCACCTTAAACATCACCGCCACCGATCTGGTTCTGGCAGCCG
>NZ_JBDZWD010000047.1:0-12221 GCF_040256045.1 Nitrosomonas sp. | reverse complement strand
ACCTCAACGCCATTCAGGATCTGGCCGGCAACGATGCCGCCAGCCTCCTGAACAGCCCGGTGACCAATACGGTGATAGCCCCGCTGACTGCCATCAACAATACAGAAGTTGCGATGGTGAACATTAACACCACGTCAGCTGCAGTCAATGAAGGGAGTGCAACCACGTTACTTGGAATGGGTGTTGGATTAGCTGGCCTGGATCTGCAAACGGAATTGCTGGGCACGGAAAAAGTATCCTTTGATATCCCGAGCGGACATGTAGAGGATCTTGTCTTCACATTCGGTTCACTCCTTAATCTAAGTCTCCTGGGCGATTACCGGATCGTCGTTCAGAAATGGAATGCAAGCACCGGAAAGTGGACTACGGTTGATTCATTGTCGGATGGCGCAACGATCCTGACAATCGGTCTGCTGAACGATGGCAGTTATGGCGTGCAACAGCTGCTCGGTGAGGGACAATACCGCGCCTTCGTCTCTTATGGCGGTGTGGGCCTTTCTGTTCTCAATACCCTCTCAGTTACAGGCACTGAATATGCACACACTTATGTGGCGGATACGACGTCAAGTAGTGGCAACGTCATCACCAATGATCAGAACGTCACGGCAACGACGATCATTAGCCATATCAATGGCGAGCCACTCGTAGCCGGCGACAACACAATCACCGGCGACTGGGGCTCGCTGGTGATCAATCGGGAAACCGGTGCATATACTTACACACCCAACACGGCCAACAGCTCATCCATCGGCCAGATGGATACATTCACCTACACCCTGTTTGACACGGCAAACAATGCTACCAGTACTGCCACGCTTGCCATCAACATCAGCAGTAATGATGTAGCTGCCAATGATGCAGGTGCAGCAGGGATAGTATTTGACAATCCGCCACCGGAAGACAGGTTCAATGACTCCGCCACTGCCGACACCATTCCTCTTAATCCTATTCCCAACACCTACAATAGTGCCAGTTTTACGATCAACGGTAATGAAGCCGTTTCCGGCACAGTAAAACTATCTACACTCGTGGCAGTAATCACGAATACCACTCTGGTCATCCAGGAGGAGACAGCCCCGGGTGTCTGGACTGCGGTATCCAACGGCACTTTCGATTTTTCCTCGTTGGCTTCAATTGGCACCTTCGGAACTATTAATCTTGCCACACTGGATCTGGATGCTGGAACATATCGCATCCATTTGAAATCGCTTACAGGAATACTTACCAGCATCAATATCACAACCGACGTCAATGTCACGCATACCGACCAGTACGTGGTCACAGGCACCACCAACGTTCACGGTAATGTGCTTGCCAATGACGTGACAAATGACGCTCAGCCGACCTTTCAGGTTCTCGATGCCACCAACACCTATGTGGATGTTACAGACGGCATGACAGTCACCGGCGACCACGGTACGCTCACACTTTACGCCGATGGGCACTACATCTACACACCGGACATGGCCACGGATTATTTTACCAGCCCGCTGATTGACAGCTTCGAGTACCAGCTCACCAGTGGCACTGTCATCGATCAGGCAAGGTTGGACATCACCAACGGTAGCTACGGAGTAGAGCGGGGTAGTACCGCTAATGACACGCTTATCGGCAATGCTGGCAACGACATCCTGATTGGCGGCAGTGGCAATGATATGTTGACAGGCGGCACCGGCGGGGATGTATTTCTCTGGGAGAGCCTCAACCCTATTGATGCCACTGGTGGCAACGGCACCGATATCATTACCGACTTCACGATCGGGATGATCGGTACTGATGCCAACGCTGACATCATTGACATCTCACGGTTATTAGTGAGTTTCGACCCTGGCACCAGTTCTGTGGAGAACTTTTTGAGCCTGACTTCATCTGGAGGCAATACAGTGATCAATATCGACCGTGACGGCTCAAAT
This sequence comes from Nitrosomonas sp., assembly GCF_040256045.1. Classification (GTDB taxonomy): domain Bacteria; phylum Pseudomonadota; class Gammaproteobacteria; order Burkholderiales; family Nitrosomonadaceae; genus Nitrosomonas. The sequence continues at coordinate 10,308 of NZ_JBDZWD010000047.1, read as the reverse complement.
CTAGCCTATGGTCCCACTCCACTGGTAACTTTGAATGGTGTGACCACTGATTTAGCTACGTTGTTGGCGAACAATCAGATCATCGTTTAATACGCGACAGCTCCCCGTTTTTCGCATGTTTACCCTGCTGTCCTTGATTTACGCAAGTACGACCGTACTAGCGGGAAAATTACCTGTTCCGCGTGATATAGCGATCCCCAGTCGGGTGATTTCCGTTGCATCCGCCGCGTTCCCACCCCCATTAATCAATGGCGGGAAAGTGCGACGGGTTTCCCTCGATGCCCTGACTCTGTCTGATGCAATCGGTATCGCTATTGCTCATCATCCTGATATCAGCCGTGCTCATGCCGAGGTCATTCAACGCAATGCCGAGGTCGATGTGGCCAAGGCGGCCTGGTATCCCAAGGTCGATTATGGCGTGAAGCCCGGCTATGGCAGAAGCTACAATGCACTCAACTCCGGCAACACCACTGCCCTGCGTACATCGGTGGGTGTCAGCCAACTGATCTACGACTTCGGCGTCACTTCCAACCGGATCAAAGCTGCAGATGCAGTTGGGGAACAGACCGGTCATCAACTGGCCGATACCATAGAGACCGTGGCCTATAACACCGCGACCAACTTTATCGAACTGGCTGCCGCGCAAGATCGAATCGCCGCAGCCCATAAGCAAATCGAAGCGCTGAAGGCCACCCATTCCAAGATCATTGATCGTGTGCGCGCCGGACTCTCGGTCTCCTCCGATAGAACAATGGCAGACCTAGCTATCAGACGCGCCGAAGCTGAAGCTGAACAGGCGAATACGCGGCGCGACGTTGCCGCCGCCAAGCTGGCTGAGCTGATCGGGGTGCGCCCTGAAAACGTAGCTTGCCTGGGTGATACCGTGAGCCTAGTTAGCAAACTAGGCGCCCCCGACGGCAATGTCGACCAACGGCCATCAATCAAAGCTGCCGATGCTGCTGTTCAAGCAGCCGACGCCCAACTTCAAGTCGCGCGCGGCAGTCGTTATCCTTCCATTGGGGTAGGTGCTTCCCGTTCCTTCACGACCGGCCCAGCCAGCGCACTCAACGACACTTGGATCAGCGTGGTCATGAGCGGCAGCTTCGATTTCGGCAACAGTGCACGGCATCAGATCGAGGCCGCGAAAGCTGCGGCAAACGCCAGCCGTAAGGCTTTGGAAAATGAGCGTTTGATTACGCGCAGTGCTCTTAATTCTGCCCAGATAGAGGCCAGAGGTGCTGCTGAGCGCATGACAAGCTACGAAAAAATCATCGAACTAGCTCAGGTCTCACGCAATCTTTACTGGCAAGAATATATTCTAAACAAGCGCACACTGACCGATGTTCTCAACCCTGAGCGTGATATCTACCAATCGGAACTCGAATGGATCAACGCTCTGGCCGATGCTACCATAGCCCGCATCCGCGCCCAAGTAGCGGTTGGAGGGTTCGTGCAGCAACTCCGTGATCGCGAAGGAAATCGTCATGAATAACACCACGCGCAAGCAAATCATGGCCCCTGCTACATATTGGGCCGAATCGCTGCTACTAGCTGCACGTCAGCTGGGATTGCAGACATCGCCCGAATGCGTGCGTGGCGCGGCTTCCTGGGTCGGCTGCGATGATCCACATGCTGCCGTGCTTGACATTGCGGCCCAGGCTGGCTTATCGGCAAAATTCGTTGAGATATCTCTGGCTAGGCTTTCGCCCATCATGCTGCCAGCCTTACTCGAACTGGATGGAGGCCAAATAGGCCTGCTCATCGATATAAATGCCAGCCGCGCGACCATTTTGTTGACTTTGGAAGGAAAAGTACTGGAGCGCCTGCTGACGATCGACAACCACCCTCGTCTGCTATTGCTGGTACACGAACGCACAGCCCCGCGCAAGGATCGAGTGAATGATTATTTAGTCACCACAACCGACCACTGGCTGCGTGATATCTTTATTTCGCACTGGAAAACGTTATTTGAACTGTGTGCCGGTTCGCTGTTCAGCAACTTGCTGGCGATCTGCACGGCGCTGTTCGCAATGCAAGTTTGGGATCGCGTAATCCCCGCACGCTCAATCAATACATTATGGGTACTGACCTCCGGTGTGGCCATGGCCCTGCTGCTGGAACTGATGCTCCGCATGATGCGCGTAACGATTGCCGACCATTTCGGCAAGAATGCGGATATCAAGCTATCTTCTATGTTTTTCGCACGCGTGTTGGATATTCGCAACGATGCTCGGCCTCGTTCTCCGGGCAGCTTGATCGCCCAACTGCGCGATCTGGAGCAATTACGGGAACTACTGACTTCCAGTGCATTGGGTGTGCTGATCGATCTGCCTTTTGTGTTCGCCTTTCTTTTGATCATCTGGGTGCTCGGCGGCTGGTTGGTCCTTGTGCCACTAGCCGCCATTCCACTGCTGGTACTGCCGGGTGTGTTAGCGCAATATCCACTTGCCAAACTGTCGAAAGAGGGTATGGCCGAAGCCGCCCTGCGCAATGCCATCCTGATGGAATCCATCTACCGCATTGAAGACATCAAAACCCTGCAAGCTGAACCGCGCTTCCGGCAACTGTGGGATCAAACCAATTTCATTAATGCCGATATCAGCCTCAAACAGCGTTATCTGTCCGGTCTGCTAATGAATTTATCTCAAACCGTGCAGCAACTGGCCTATGCAGGTGTCCTCATTGAGGGAGTTTATGCCATCCTAGATACCGATCTTTCTTTCGGTGCCGTAATGGCCTGCTCCATACTCACCAGTCGCACCATCGCCCCCCTGTCCCAGATTCCTGCTGTGCTGTCGCGCCTGCAGAACGCCCGTGTCGGCAAAGATGGATTGGATAAATTGCTGGAATTGCCGATCGATCATCCCGCCGACAAAAATACTTATCACAAACCAGTACTGCTGGGTCGCTACGAATTTGAGAACGTCAGCTACAGTTTCGATCCTCAAGAAAAACCGGTACTCACGATACCGTGTCTCTCTATCCGGCCTGGAGAGCGCATTGCCATCCTGGGCCGTGTGGGTGCAGGCAAATCCACCTTGTTGCGCGTGTTGGCCGGCCTGGCGATACCTCAGCAAGGCCGCGTGCTTTTCAACGACACACCCATTAGCATGATCGACGTAGCCGATGTACGGCGTGATATAGGCACTGTCCTGCAGGAGGCTAGTCTATTCTACGGTAGCCTGCGCGAAAACTTATTGCTGGCTAATCCGCTGGCAACTGATGAAGAATTGCTAGCGGCGATGCGCCTGTCATGTGCCGATCAACTTCTGCTCAAACAACCGCACGGTCTCGATCTTTTGTTACGCGAGAATGGCTTTGGACTTTCGGGAGGCCAGAAGCAGTCACTGATACTGGCTCGCACCTTTCTGCGCACCCCCAATGTGCTGCTGCTGGATGAACCAACGGCTTCGCTGGATGAAAGCACTGAACGTAACATCATCGAGAACATGCGTCAATGGCTGGGTGGACGCACACTGATCGTGGCTACCCACCGCTACCCACTGTTGTCCCTGGTAGATCGCATCATCGTCATCGACAGTGGCCGTATCGTGCGAGACGGCCCGAGAGAGGAAATACTTGCCGCTATTCGCAGCCTTGCGGCCAACAGCCAGAACGTGGCTCGCTCTAAAACTCATATCCAGGTCCACTCTCAGCCACAACGCCAACCGCAAACCACTGGAACCTCACCATGAATTTACAGGATGATGCTTTCGGCAAGGATGAATCTCGTTTCACCGCCAGTTCCATCCTCTGGCTGATCGTAGCCAGCATGGCGATCTTCCTGATCTGGTCGTATTTTGCAGTTCTGGATGAAGTGGCCATCGGCGAAGGCAAGGTGACTCCAGCCTCCAAAGGCCAAATTATCCAGAGTCTGGAAGGTGGCATTCTGTCCGAGTTGGTCGTGCATGAAGGTGACGTGGTCGAGAATGGACAGAAGCTCGCCACGCTGGATCCAGCCTTAAGCCGCTCCTCGGTCGAGGAGGCCGCGCAGAAAATAATTGCCTTGCAAGCGCGCGCCGCACGCTTGAGAGCTGAAATTGAAAATAAATCCGATATCATTTTCCCGCCTGAACTGGCTGACGAAAAGGCCGTGATCGAGCGTGAGCGTCAGCTTTTCCGTACTGATGTACAAGCCTTTCACGAAAATGTTTCTCAACTCAGCCGGCAATTGCGCCTGGCCCAACAGGAAATCGACATTGCCATGCCTTTGCTCAAGACGGGTGCTACCAACGAAGTCGAGATCCTGCGCCTGAAGCAAAAGGCTGCTGAACTTTCAACCAAGCTGGCTGCCACCAAGGGCCAGTACTCCGTAGCGCTCAAATCCGACTACGCTACCACCATGGCCGACCTCGGTCCGCTGCTCAAGGTGCGCGAAGGTCGAGCCGACCAACTGCGCCGCACCGTTATTACCTCACCCACACGCGGAATCGTCAAGGATGTACGCGTGAATACCATAGGAGGTGTGATCGGTCCCGGTGGCGAATTGATGGAGATCGTTCCGCTGGATGACCAGTTACTGGTCGAGGCTCGCCTCAGCCCGCGAGACATCGCCTTCATTCACCCAGATCAGGTTGCTACCGTGAAGATCACCGCTTTCGAGCCCTCAATCTACGGCACGCTGGACGCCACAGTACAAAACATTTCACCCGACACCATCGAAGATCAGGTTGACAAGCGCCTCTACTACTACCGTGTCTACCTGCTGACCAAACATGCTTACCTTGAGACCAAGGATGGTAAACGCCATGCCATTATGCCCGGCATGGTAGCCACAGCTGAAATCCGTACCGGCCAGAAAACCGTTCTAGATTATCTGATCAAGCCTCTGAACCGTGCCGCCGAAGCGCTACGGGAACGTTAGGGGCGCGTTGAAAATTTCAATCCCACTGTTGCACAAATCTCCCTGGTCACGATCGTCAACATAAGCTGTTTAATCAGCGATCACCCTTCCTGCGACTTAAGATGGTTGAAATGGGCCAGCTTGCGCAGAGCAACGTAAAAGACAGGAGTAAGAAACAATCCAAATAACGTTACTCCGAGCATGCCGGCGAAGACGGTGATACCGGTTGCGTAGCGTACCTCACTACCAGCGCCGTAACTAAACACCAAGGGAACAGATCCGGCGATGAAGGCGATCGAAGTCATCACGATCGGCCGCAGTCGAAGATGGCAGGCTTCCAGAGCAGCTTCGACAATATCCTTGCCCTGGATCTCCAGTTCCCGTGCGAATTCAACGATCAGGATGGCATTCTTGCATGCCAGCCCCATCAATACGACCAGTCCCACCTGGACGAATATATTATTGTCACCACCTGTGAGCCAAATGCCGAAAAGTGCAGCACACATACATACCGGCACGATCAGGATGACCGCCAGGGGTAGTGTCCAGCTCTCATAGAGGGCAGCCAGCACCAGAAAAGTCAGCATGATCGATAAGGGGAATACGATGGCTGCTGCATTACCTTGAGTGACCTGCTGATAGCTCAGGTCGGTCCATTCCAGTGTAATACCACGAGGCAGAACCTCTGCAGCGATCTGCGAAAGCTTGGCGATGACTTGCCCTGAGGAGAGTACGCGAGGATCAGCGTCACCTATCAGATCAGCTGCGGGATAGCCGTTGTAGCGGATGACCGGATCCGGGCCAAAGGTATGTTGAATCGTTACCATCGACCCTAGCGGAACCATTTCTCCTCGACTATTGCGCGTATACAGATTGTTGATGTCTTCAGCATTCTGGCGAAAAGCCGCATCCGCCTGTGCCATCACGCGATAAACACGACCATACAGATTGAAATCATTGATGTAGAAGGAACCAAGATAGACCTGCAACGTATTGAAGAGGTCTGTCAGATTTACTCCCTGAGCTTTGGCTTTGACTCGATCTACCTTGACCTCGAGCTGTGGGACGTTGGCCTGGTATGAGCTGACAGGAAAAGTCATGCCTGGCGTCTGTGCAATCACATTCTGGAAATGTGTCATGACGTTTTGCAATGCCCCGTACCCCAGCCCTCCCCGATCGACCAGATAGAGCGAATAGCCCGACCCGTTGCCCAGGCCCTGTATGGACGGAGGCAATAAGGCATAGGCTTGCCCGTCCTTGATATCAGTCAACTTGGCATTCAGTTCAGCCGTGATCGATTCAGCAGAACGCTGGCGTTGGTCGAAAGGTTTGAGGATGACGTAAGACGCAGCCAGATTGGGCGTATTGACTGACTGCAATGCATTCATCCCTACATAGCTTTCGGTCATTTCTACGCCTTCAATACTACTGGCAAGGTCGTTGAGTTGACGTGTAACGGCATCAGTACGAGCGAGCGAAGCGCCCTCCGGCAATTTGGCGCCAGCGAAAAGATAAAGTTTATCCTGATTTGGAATGAAGCCAGTCGGTACGATATGGAATAGTACGACAGTCGCGAGCAATAACCCCGCATAGACGGCAAATACGATGCCCCGTCGATTCAACGTTCGGGCTACCGTGCCTTGATATTTGTCGGAGCTGCGGAGAAACAGGCGGTTGAAAGGATGAAACAGCCATCCCAGACTACGCTCAAGTACCCGGGTAAATTTATCTTTCGGGGCACCCTGTCCTTTGAGCAGTTTTGCTGCCAATGCCGGCGACAGGGTGAGCGAATTGATCGCAGAAATAATGGTGGATATGGCGATGGTGACGGCAAATTGCTTGTAGAACTCTCCGGTGACACCACTCAGGAATGCCATGGGCACGAATACAGCGCATAACACCAGCGCAATGGCGATGATCGGACCGGAAACTTCTTTCATCGCCTGGTGTGCCGCTGCGAGAGGGCTCAGGCCTTTCTCAATATAGCGCTCGACGTTTTCCACGACGACAATCGCATCATCGACGACAATCCCCACGGCCAGGACCAATCCAAACAATGTCAATGTATTGATGGAATACCCAAGCAGGTACAGCCAGGCGAACGTGCCGATAATCGAGACCGGCACCGCAATCAGAGGAATGATCGATGCGCGCCAGGTCTGCAGAAAGAGAATGACCACCAGCACGACCAGAAAGACCGCCTCGATCAGTGTCTGACCCACGGCTCGAATGGAATCCCGGACAAAAACAGTAGGGTCCCACACTACCCGATACTCGATACCCGGAGGAAAATTTGCTGCAAGTTCTTCAAACTTGGCATAGACCGTTCTAGCCACCTCCAGAGAGTTAGCACTGGGCGTCAAAAAAATACCGACGCTGGTGCTGCCCCTGTTATCGATCATGGCATGCAGCGTGTAATCGCTGGAGCCGAGCTCGACACGGCCTACATCAGATAAGCGGACCAATTGGCCATCGTCGGCACTTTTGAGTACGATATCACCGAACTCCTGTTCACTGCGGAGCCGTCCGCGCACATTGATCGGAACGAGGAAATCTGCCCCCTGGGGCGATGGTTCAGCCCCCAATTGCCCCGCGGATACCTGCACATTCTGTTCACGAACAGCATCCACCACGTCGCTGGCTGTAAGACCCCGCGCGGCAAGCTCATTCGGATTCAGCCACAAGCGCATCGCATAATCACCTTCGCCGTACAATCCGACGTTGCCAACACCCTTCAAGCGTGAAAGCTGATCCTTGATATTCAAGGTCATATAGTTACGCAGATAGACCGAATCATATCGACCATCGGGTGAAGAAAGATTCACGTACATAAGCGGAGTCGGGGACTGCTTCTGTGTGGTTACGCCGTACTGGCGTACATCGTTAGGCAGACGGGACAGGGCCTGGGCGACACGGTTCTGTACGCGCACAGCAGCGGTATCCGGATCGATGCCGGACGTAAAAGTAACTGTCACTTGCAGGCTGCCATCGGAGCCTGCAACGGACTTCATATACATGATCCCTTCAACGCTGTTGATCGCTTCTTCCAGCGGAACGGCGATTGAATCTGCGATCTCTTTGGGATTGGCGCCCGGGTATGTTGCGCGCACGACCACGCTTGGCGGCACCACTTCCGGATATTCACCTGCAGGCAGCAGCGGGATGGCGATCAGTCCCGCCGCAAAAATGATCACCGAGAGAACGATGGCAAATATGGGACGGTCGATGAAGAACTTGGAGAAATCCATGATCGTACGCTTTTACTTTAACACTTCATGGAACGAGAAGAGGAGTGGTTGCCTGCGTTTCCATGGCAACATGCTGAGGTTTTACGATCATCCCGTCGTGAAAGATCTTCTGCGCGCCAATGACAACGACCTTATCTGTCGTGTCAAGACCCGACTGCACGATACGCAAACCATCGATCTGACGACCCAATGTAATATCCCGGCGAAATGCCTTGTTACCCTCCCCTAATACATAAACATATTTGCGGTCCTGATCGGTCAGAATAGCCTTCGCGTCGATCAGGAGTACAGGCAGTTCATCGCTGCCTTGCAGTTGTACCCGAGCATGAAGACCCGGTGTCAGCAAACGATCTGAATTAGGAACAACGGCACGGACACGTATTGTCCCGGTTGCGGGATTGAGTTGATTGTCAAAGAAATCTACCGTTCCATGATGGAGAAAGCCTTCCCCATCAGCCAAGCCGATACGAACCGAATAAATAGTGTTCTCGTGATCGTTCTTGAGAGCAAATTTCTTATAGCGCAGAAAACTATGTTCATCACAGTCGAAATACACATACATGGGATCCTGCGAGACCAGGGTTGTCAACATGGACTGGTCAGCCCGGGCAAGATTACCCGCAGTCAAATATGCTCGACTCACGCGACCTGCGATTGGTGCACGAACCTCGGTAAAATCGAGATTGAGTTTAGCAGTGGCTACAGCAGCTTTCGCTGCACGAACCTCGGCAGCCGTTTGGTTCAAATCGTTTTTTCTACCATTGAACTCCTCGCGCGATATGGCTTGTTGTGCAAATAGTGCATGCGCATGTTCAGTCTTGCTTTGTGCAAGACTCGCTGCGGACCGTGCACGTTCAAGTTCTGCCTGTGCCTGGTGAAGTGCATCCCGGTACGGACGGGGATCGATGACAAAGAGAAGATCGCCGGGTTTGACTTCGCTACCTTCCTTATAGGCAATGCGATTGATGTAGCCACTAACGCGAGGACGCAACTCTACCGTCTGGATCGCACGAACACGCCCATTGAATTCATCCCATGTTCGCACGGAACGCGACAGCACGCTTGCAACCATAACATCGGGCGGAGGAGACTCGACCGGCGTACCGGATTCGGAATTACATCCGGCGATGAATATTGAGAGAACAATGAAAATGATGAATACGCATGACTGGCGCATGGCAGAACTGCACATAGTAAATCACGAAAAACGATCAGAGAAATGATAAGGTTCAATATCGAAACTTGATCTGATACACCAGTATCAGTCCGTAGAATTACGGACACAGGATTTTGCAGCAATTGTCTCGATTGTTTTCAGCGCTGGAATTGCTCCTTGTGGATCACCCTAAAGAATAAAGTTACCGGGAGGCTAACCGCTGGCTTTCGTAGAACTTTGGGTAGGGTAACACATTCATCATGATTTCAGTCAGTGCGTTGCCATAGCTATACTTGGAATGTCTTGAATAACTCGCACCTGCTCGGTCTGATATGGTTCAATAGATCTATCCTGATTACCACCTCTGGCTCCACTGGCATGTGGATAAACTTTACGATGGCTGGCATCGATCATCAGTCATTCATAATCCGGGTCATCAATCAGGATTTCCAGCAACTTCTCCCGGATACTTTGTTACGCCAACGAATAAAACGACGGTAGGTATTGCTCCAGCCCCCGTAATCCGGCGGTAAATCTCTCCCCGGAACTCCTGTTCGCATAATCCAGAAAACAGCATTGATAAACTGACGATTATCAATGGCTACCCCTCCCCAAGTCCTCTCGCGACCTGATAAATGCTCTCAAGCAGCAACCAGACTTTATCCGAAATATCATGCCTGTGATGGGGTTATGTCATATGAGCTCCTTTTATTTCTTGAAAGAATCTCATATGCTTATCCTCATGACTACACTATTTAGAGGGTCGTTTTATCCTATCCGGTAAATTCAAGAATGAAGTTTTAGCTTTATTTCCAGATATTCGGTTTGCGATTAGATATAGCATTGCCTTCAACAGGCTTTCAGTTTCAAATGTTGAACTTACGTATTGCCTATGACACGGCCCGCAATCTTCTGTTAATTCCCTGACGATAACTCGATATTTTTTCACTTTGCACCCTGCGCCATAGATAATTTAACCTGAGTTCGGGATAAGCCCTTAAGCTTTAGCCAAGCTATTGACTCTGGTCAGATTCAAAGTTGGTTTGTTATCAGACAAACAG
>NZ_JBDZWD010000081.1:0-4812 GCF_040256045.1 Nitrosomonas sp. | reverse complement strand
CTTAATTCATTCTTGCATCTTCAATAATGACTTCACCGGCCTTCTCGCTGATCATGTAGATGGCGGCTACAATAAAAAAGCCAGGTATTTTGGGAAAGATTGAAGCGTCGACGATACGCAGGCCGGTGGTTCCATAAACACGGAACCGGTTGTCGACGACGGCCATTTTATCGCTTCGCGGTCCCATTTTGCAGGTGCAGGAAGCGTGATGCCCCCAGGCCTGATCCTTGATGAACTGACGGATTTCATCCTGGCTGCTGACGTTTGCGCCTGGCAGAATTTCTTCATCGACCAGATCCCCGCAACCTTCGAGGATATTGCGAACGGTTTCCACTCCTTCCACTACTGAATCCAGATCTTTCTCGCTACTGCCGTCATCCCCATCTTCAGGAAAGTAATTGAAGTTGATGTCAGGAACATCGCGTGGATCGCTGGATCGTAAGGTGATATATCCCGTGTTACTTGCATTTGCTTTGAGAATGGCCCAGGTAAAGATATTTTCTTTACAAGTATCAGAGTGGTTGCCATTCTTGTTACATAGCGCATTGGGATAACGACTGTTATCTCTGGTAATGTCACGAGCATAGCCTGGATAGTATCCGCTGAAATTACCGAGCAATCCAAAAATTAACAGATCCGGATCGTCATCTGGGTGCCTGGCAAAAGAGCGCCTGATGAGCGCAATCGTTGCACCGTTCGTAGTGTAAGGTCCTTTTTCCCGGAGCCACAGCGCATATTGCGGGTCTGGTTCTTCTCCGGGTTCTGGCGGGCGTAATTTCATTCCTTTGATCAAGGGAATGTTTTCTTTGAGTTTCGTTACCACGCCGATCTCATAGCGATCCTGCAAATTTTTCCCCACACCTGACAGTTCTACTTTTACCTCTATCCCATGTTTTTCCAGTTCTTCCCGTGGACCGATCCCGGATAGCATGAGCAGTTGGGGGGTATTGAAAGCCCCCGCAGCGATAATGACTTCACGTTCCACATACACGGTTTTTGCTTCAGAAACGACTGCCGCTTCGTGCCGGGGATCCGCGCGATATTGATGAGCCCCCACACGATATTCCACGCTGTAAGCTCTGTTATATTCATCGAGCAAAATACGCTGGACTAGTGAGTGGATTCTTACGATCAATTTGTCAGGACATTGTTCACGAACCCGCAGAATGTACTCTCTAGCGCCTGTCCGCTTGCCGTGTTGAGTCGTCATCGGAATTTTGCATAGCCCTTCAGGAATTCTGCGAATCAAACGCCAGTCATTGGGATCGAAGCGAATGATAAATTTCAGAATTCCCAGAAAAAAACGTTTGAGCGGATGCATCATGCGCCGGGATTCTTTCACTGCGGCGATCGTCAGTCTTGTGAGTACTCTGTCCTTCAATAGCATCCAGCGATTAGCCAGGTTGGTCGGCAGCCAGCCGTCAAACCCATGGCGACTCCAGATTTTCCATCTTGAAACATATTCGCAGCGTTCCAGACGCTGGAAGTATTTGTGCATGTTTTTGCTATGCCAGCTTGGGTCGTCCATCAGTTTGGCAATGTAATCCCAGTCACTATTGTGGGGATACATCAGAACCATGGCATTATGCGCGGTACATCCGCCTAATGTACCCGAGCGAGGATAAAGCACCCCATTTCTTTCTTTGCTGAACTTGCAATCACATTCTTGCCGGACTTTGTCGCCATAATGATGAACAAAGTAATCCCAGCGAAGCGCTTCATTTTCCGAAGCACGTGCATGAAATGCCGGAACCCTGTAATCACAAGGTTCATCATCTCCTCCGGCTTCCAGCAGTAGTACACGAAACCCTTCCAGAGCCAGTTTGCAGGCAACCGGCCCACCTCCTGCACCGGAGCCTATGACGATATAGTCAAATTTTTCGTCATCATCACTATCGATATGATTATTTTCCGAGGGGGCAGGCTTAATCATAGATATCTCCTGAAGCAGAAAACGGATAGAGCATCATGATCTGTAAACCGAGAAGCACGGTGGATATTCCTGCTATATGCCGGATTATCCACCGTACAGAATTACATGGTCTTTAGAAACTCGATCAAAGCACGTTTATCATTGTCGTTGAGCGCTGCTCTGCCTTCTTGTGCCGGGAGGTAGTCTGTGCCGAAATAATGCCCGCGGTTAACGACAAAGTCCGGACATTTGTTAACTTCCAGCAGAGGATCGACTATCCCGCCTAATATTTTGCGCAGTTCTTCGTCAGTCACGCTTTCAGGATGTTCCTGGGCTTTCCATAAATCAAAGATGTCCCACCCGATGGTTTTTGCAAGATCCCACGAAAAAGAGAGCCGCTGTCCCCAGCTTATTTCCATATTGGTATTGGAAACCAGGTTGACCGGAATACCTTCAGGAAACGGGCCAAGCTCCACCCCATCACCGATAGGAAGGATGCTGACATACCAGGGCAGATAACTTTTTAATATCCTCAGTTCACTTCTTTTTGTCGTCCGATCGATAATTCCCGGCACTTCTTTGCCTGATCGGGTGAGATAGGTTTTTCCCTCACAATGGTTTGCTGTTCTGGGATCATAGGTATAGGAGCCTTTTTCTTCTTCATCCTGTCCGTAGTAGTACAGATCTTTCTGGTCGCAGTAGCGTTTTTCGGGCCATAGCAGCTGCTCGATACTGATCTCGAAGGATTTCATACGGTCTTCCACTGAACCTGAGGGATAAAATTTTCCCACGGTATTGTTCAGTAAAAACGGTGCTGTAGACCAGATGCTCGAAAGAGAAGGTGGCCGGATATAACCGCGCCCCCCATCTGGCAGGGCGTAATCTGCGGGTTCGCGTGTAACCGGATGATGGATCAGTGCTTTTCCTGCCGAAGGTAATTTTTTATAGGAAGTCGAGGAGAAATTATCCCAGGTATCTCCCTGGATGGCGTTGGTCGCTATCGACGCGCAAATATTGGTTTCCAGCAATGTAACCGGGATGCGTAAATCCGTAGACAGGAAATTCTCTTTGAGAAAATCTTCTTCCATGACCAGCTTTGTCATTTTTTCCTTGAATTCGGATGAGTTCGTCCAGTGCCAATACTGATCCCAGCATTTTAAGTAATCAGGGCCGACACACCCTTTATCAGCGAAAAACTTGTTGGCATCGTCCGGCAATTTACTTGAATGACAAGCGGCACAATGTTCGGCAAATACCTTCTTACCATGTTCCAGGATTTCTTCATCATCGGTCAGGTAATGTTTACCTCCGGGAGCATCCTTCAAATGATCCGGAGGGGTTGCAACCAGGAAAAACAAGGCACTATCCAGCGTTTGCTGTTCGGTCGCCCGCCAGTAGCTGGAATTCTGTTCGGCTGCTTTGATCGGGAAAGGTGTAAACGGCTTTCCTCCTACCAAGGGGTTGATGTGCTGTAACCATTCTTCACTGAACAAACCGATATTGACGAAAACACGATTCAATGCACCCAGTGCACCGACTGAATCCGCACCATCTTTGAGCACACGCGGCGTCAGTACCGTATCCGGATCTTTGAAGAAAGCTCTGAGTGGGCTGTCAGCAGGGATTTCGTTGAAATGATTAAACTGCTTATTGTCCCGCTCGCCACCGTTCAATTTTTCCTCACCCCAGCGTAAGGCATTCAGCATTCGTGCAGGAAGGTTGTAAACAGCATTCATGGTGCGTGGATTGTTGATATAGTCGGTGGAGATGAGCGAAGTATCCAAAGTGCCCGGCCGGTTGGTATGGAGATGCTGGTAGGCGAAACTGGTTTTATCGGCCTCGTACGCGAACACCCGGTCGAACCAGAAATATTGTGTGCCGGGATTGGAATTGAGATTGGCCCACTGCGGATTTTCCGGGTCTTTAGGCGGATTGGTCGGATTGGGTCCTACGTGACAGAAACTGCAAGCCATTCCCACTCGGTACGGTTTGACCAGTTTGGGATCATTGTAGTAATTCGGATCAGAATAATATTTCTCGGTATTCCAGCGTTTTTTTGCAGCTTCATCGAAATCAGGATTGGGGAACAGGCGCAGGCCTACAATACCGGTTGCGTAGCCATAGTAAGACCCCACCGGCACGGTTTTGCCACGCGCGCCAATTTTGACACCTGGATATTTTTCTTCATTTTCAAACGGATCAGCAGGACAGGCCGGGTCTCGTATATCCAGATATAAGCCAAAGCGATCTTCGCGCCCGACCAGTTCGCCTTGCGCATCAGTATGTTTCATGAAACACGGTTCATTGACCAGACCAAACCAGTGCCATCGGTTGTCGCGGCTGTATCCCGGCTTTTTCACAAGCTTGGGGTGGTTCGACAGCACTTTCAGCAGATCGAAGCTGCCAAAGCTCTTCACGCTCATGTAATCCCAGAACTTATCGTTACCACCTGTCCAGACGATCCAGTTGTTTCGACCTTTGACGATCGATTTGACGGCTTCGTCCGGATTCTGTGAAATGCCGGGCACGAAGGGCTCAAGGGCAGCGACGACCTTGTCAGGGGTTTGGCTGATGCCATAATCCATATCCCTGAAATAATCTTCATCCGCGCCTGGAAAACTCTCTGCCGATCTGTTCACACACTGTGCTTCATCCAGAACCGATCCCGACTGGACGTGACTACCCTTGATACATTCGGTTGCAATTTTCAGAGATAAATTATCTGAACATCCTGCAAGAAATAAAACCAAGCTGATCCCAGTGAAACAAAAGATATTTCTACATGTTTTCATGATGATCTCCAGTTAAATGTTGATCATGGCGAGCTGAAGTTCGAAGTTATTACTGCAGTATGCTTTCATAATATATCCCTTTTTTTATTAAGGGTATTACTATGTTTA
>NZ_JBDZWD010000080.1:0-4828 GCF_040256045.1 Nitrosomonas sp. | reverse complement strand
GCAATACCAGATCAGGCAGTACCTCATTCACCATCGCTGCTGCCTGCTCGGCACTGTTCGTACATAGAGCAGTATAGCCTGCATTGCGCAGGTTATAGGCGATCAGCTCCTGAATCGCCGATTCATCTTCCACTACCAGAACTGTTGCAGACATCTCTCACCTCACTGGAAAAAGGGGTATAGCCAACATCCGGAACATACAGGGCAATAATGACAGAATGATGACAATTTAATCTTTGATGGATCACGACCGATAGCGATAATCACTATACCCATGCATCACGCCTAACGAGCTAGTGTTCTCACTACAGTGAACACACTTGATCACGGCTTCCCCGCACAGGCATGCTGCCCGATGATTCAGATCGTACCTAGAAACCAGCCATGAAGTTGAGACGCAATCGGTTTTGCCAACCAATGGAGTCTAACCCGGCAGTGATATCCTTCTGTTGATAGCGATAATAAGTCGCGTTCAGCATAATGTTCGGGCGCAGAACATAGTCGATTGCCAGTGCGTGTTGCAGGTAGTTGGTCGCAAGATTGGTATTGTCGTGGCTGTAAGCACGGCGTCCGTATCCATCTGAGCATAGCCATAAATGAAATGCCAGTCTCTGGGCTGGCTTGCACGCCCGACCAGCAGATCGATACCGAAACCGGTATCAGCTCCCATCGCAGCACCGAAATTATGCAAATAATCACCGATCACCCGTACTGGCTATCGTTCACCCAACCTGCGCCATGTCATGGCTGCAATCACATCCAGCAGATTAAAATAAGAAAGATATCGCCCGTTCGCAAACAGGTTGGAGCGAAAATCTCCTTCCGAAGCGCCTACGACACTTCGCAGGGAATAGTCGTAATAGCCCACTGCCACTCTGTTTGCAAAGGAGCAGGAGGCGTCTCCACTACGATCTGTCCACCAACCATTCAACTGTCCGGACCCGGCAACGGTTTCATCGACAATAAAATAGAGTACGTTCGTTCTCAGCCTCATGCCGCCGAGAAAAGCCGTATAGTTTGCCGAAGCCCCCTGTGGTGAAACATCACCATCCCATAGCAGTTCCATACGAACGGCTGTGGAATCTTTCCAAGATATGCCTGAAAATTGCCGGAAGCAAGACGAAGGTAAGCCTGATCCAAGCTCACTTGTAAATCGTCTTCGAACCTGGACAACGTAATATCGTAGAATGGGGATCATCAGGGTCACCTGTCGCCAGTTGTCCACCAATCGCCAACCAGTCATTCACAGCATAAGCAGCACGCAGGCGGGCACGCAGCACATCTCGATTACGATCGCCCACGTCTTTTGATGCCAAAATTCGACTCGTAGCGAATGCGCATATCGTCCGAAAGCATGAGACGCGTGAGTGGCGTCACAGCCGGAACATTGGCCGT
The DNA here is from genome assembly GCF_040256045.1 of Nitrosomonas sp. Taxonomy (GTDB): domain Bacteria; phylum Pseudomonadota; class Gammaproteobacteria; order Burkholderiales; family Nitrosomonadaceae; genus Nitrosomonas. The sequence goes on along the minus strand of NZ_JBDZWD010000080.1, from coordinate 3,433 downwards.
AACCGGACGGCTTTGGGTCTTCGCCGGCAATACGGGCTCTGGTGCAGATGCGTACGTTGTCACGGCTAGTGGTGTTCCACCTGACGGTGCTCCACCCTGCCGTGCCAGAGTGGCTTCAAGCTCTGCGATCAGGGCTTACGCCCGCAGCTATTCAGCCTGTAATGCTTGCACTGCCGCCTTCAATTCAGCAATAGCAGCATCTTGCGCATTATCTTTCGCCTGTACACTCGCAGGAGACACGGTGAACAGGACGAGAGAGGGAGCCACATTAATATTCAATATCATGTATATAAACGGTTTTTATGATTTTCTATTTCCACATACCGTCAAAAATACCGTCTTTTAACTGGTGCTGGACACAAATTTCAGCCGGGACCAATCGTTGTACCTAAATCCAGATAGCAAGCAGCTGATCAATCAAGAAATATAGCGAATGGGTAGGAACCCGCTTTGTTACTTGATTTATGAGAACGTGATTCTCATCATGTGAGCACCTTCTGAAATTATGCCCTGTTTTGGCTACTCCATCCCCATGTTTGGGCAGATTGTGAGATGCTTCAGGGAAACGGGGAAGCTATTGGATATTGAAGTAATCTGGCTCGCGACAACCTTTTTCGTAATAGCACTGGTGTATGCAGCGGTCGGACAGGCAGGAGCATCTGGCTATATTGCCGCCATGGCACTTTTTGGCTTTGCCCCCGCAGCCATGAAAACAACAGCCCTCGCTTTGAACTTGTTGGTCGCGATGATTGCCACCTTCCATTTCATGAAGTCTGGACGATTATCATGGCGGAATGTCTATCCCTTTGTCATTCTGGGTTTTCCATTCTCTCTGCTCGGCGGAACAATTCATCTCTCCCACGAGATTTACTATCCGATTGTAGGCGTGATCCTCATGCTCTCCGCAATCCAGATGGCACGGTCCGCATTTCGTAAGGGCGCAGCTATCGGTAAACCAAGCGTGCCGCCATTCTGGCCAGCTTTAGCGACAGGAGCGATTATCGGCTTCATCTCAGGGACAACGGGAACAGGTGGCGGCGTATTTCTTGCCCCCATGATTCTGGCGATGAATTGGGGAAGCGCGCATCAAACTGCGGCTACAACTGCAGTCTATAATCTGATGAACTCAGCCGCCGCCTTGATGGGTGCTTATGCATATTGGAATGCCCTCCCGACGTCATTGCCGTGGTGGCTAATTGCAGTAGCAGTAGGTGGATCAATCGGTGCGTTCGTTGGAAGTCAATATCTGTCTGATCGCTGGTTGCGTGCGATCCTTGCCGCCCTTTTGCTGGTATCAAGCGTCAAGTTGCTCTGGTAGCAATACTTCCTATTCTGGTTACTCTAGCCCGTGGATCCAAGCCCAGATCATCCCGGCTTACGGTTCATCATCCCAAACCGTTCGATCATGCTTTCCAATGATGCCAATGATTTATCGGCGAAAATATCATGCCTGGCTCTCAGCCGATGAAAGGTATCCCAATGCATCCCCTTGGGTTTCCTGGGAAAGAATTCGAGCATATTTGCTGAACCACCAAGCCGCTGGCGGATAGTTTGTGCACGCCGCAATGCGCGGTTGCCTACATTTTCGCACTGGCCCGAATAGATCAGCTTGTGACACTTCCTGCAGGCCACGCGTCTGCCGATATACAGGACAGCACAACGTCTGCCACAGTAGGGGCAGGCAAACCAATACCGCTTACCGCCATAGTTGCATTCCGTGGTGATCAGTGGAGCTCGATCTTTGACATCATGCTGACCATTCAAGGTGTAGCTGCATTCAAGGCTACCCCCGATCATTTTCATCCAGATAGAAGCCCGTATCTCGCCCGTGTCAGCATCCTTCCATCCCCAACCAAAGGATGCCGCCTTCATACAACCACTTTTCCCACGCCAGCCGTCTTACATCAATCTGACGCATATCGCCGGTCTTTCGGTGCCAGCCAGGCCGCCCGGCTCCGTTTCGGTAACCACCCCGCATCGTGTTATCTCCCAGAAAACGAAATCATTAGGTAAATATACCTCTGTCAACCTCATAAACCATCTAAGAATCGCGACAACAAAGGATTTCAAGGCGTTTGATCATCATGTCAAAACTGCCTGTTATTATCAGTGAATAGTGCATTCCAACCTTGACTGAATCTTGCCGTAGTTCAGAAAAATCCATGCGTAATGCGTGCATAAATATGAGGTTTTATAAGGTATCTGGTGAGTGAATAAATCTCCGCTGTAACCTGAACATGGCCAATCAACCAGGTAGACAAGATTCAAATCTGAATTCTGCTGAAATGCCTCCATCATGGTGCGAATGTCGCACATAACGTGGGCGGGGGATTTCCCCCAGGGGTATGAATCCGATTCACCCCCACTCGCAATGGCTTCCTTGGCTTACTTTCGTTTGAAACGGAAGAAAATCTCGTACACGCACGCGTAAAAGCTCGCTGGGCCCTGCTCCGTTTCAAACGGAAATGGGGAGTCATGGTGGCATTCGTAAATATCAGGAAAGGCTATTTCTTTTTCAGGTGTGTGGATGGCTCGTACCTTCGCGTGCGTAAAGGCTAGGGAGAATTCACCGTCCCAAAAATTGGGGACGGGCTGGCAGGTCAGCGTTAGCGGTAAAAATCGGGCTTGTGAAGTCGGTGACTTGCCTCATTGCTTACCGTTACCAGTGCACGGATATGGCACATCGATTCTGCAAGGAAGAACAGCAGTATCGAGCAATCTCTTGCACTTTAAAAGCTGCCTGCGCGAATGGGACCTTCACCTGGTTCGTCGCTACTGACAAGCAGGGCAATGCCATTGAGTACATCTTCAATGTTCTGCATGGTTAAGAGAGCAGATTCTGCAGCGCAGGCAAACCATTCAAGCTCAGAAGGTGTCAGCTGGTCAGCAGTGCGTTTCCAAAGTTCATACACGATTGCCTTCGATGTTCTTCATGCTGTCGATTCTGAGCTGGGTAGTGTCTTGAGAGAGAGTATTTTTAGATTGAGCGGTCATGGCGACCTCCTGTTGGGTATGTTGAAATTCACCCTTGTTGATAGGGTGGCCAGGTACTTCAACACCGCCAACAGACAGCCCTGAGCCTTAGCCTTGCGGCTATTTTTCGGCTTTCGCGCTACCCGGCTATAAGTAGTTATCGTCCTTATTCCTGAACGACTAAATTCTATGGGCACAAAAAAACCGCTTATCTGTCGGGTGCGGTATCCGCTGTTGGAAAGTATGTTGAACACTTGGGGTGACTCTAACACTAAAAGGGAATGGTTAAAACCTTTCTATGGGATCAAAATTGATTTGTATTTACAGGACGATTTTCCACAATGTCATGGCGTATACTTTATTAGGAATATTTGAATTATCTTTTTATATAGACAAATGCATCAGTATTAGTAGCTGATCCATCGCTTAAGATTATTAAACAAAATGTCTTATACATTGC
>NZ_JBDZWD010000046.1:0-20220 GCF_040256045.1 Nitrosomonas sp. | reverse complement strand
GGCTGCACTCGGTCATCGTCCATGAAACCGAGACCGGCTATGCGCAGTGTTTCCGTGAGGATGCCGACAACCCGCGGATGGGGTATATCGACCTCAACGCCATCGAGTTCGCGCCGACAATCGTGCGCGAATGGTGCGATTCGGGCCTGTTTGAACGCCTCAAGCAAGGCGCGCATCGGGCGCTCGACCGATCTGTCGACCCTGCCAAGGTATCGATCAATGCCAGTGAATTCTCCGAAGACGTGGCCCACACCAACAACGAACTGGTGCGCGACTACAAGGCCATCCAGAACGAGTTCTGAATCATGGACGTGCCTCTCTCTTCGCAAACCATCACCCTCACGTTGCCAGATGGTTCGCAGCGCCACTTCGACCCACCTGTCACAGTTGTCCAAGTCGCTGCCACGCTAGGCACCAGGCTAGCCCGGAACACAGTGGCAGGCAAGCTCGACGACCGACTCGTCGATACCTGCGAGGTGATCGATCACGATGCAGCGCTCCAGATCATCACACCCCAAGATGATGAAGGGCTGGAAATCATCCGGCACTCCTGCGCCCACCTGATTGGCCACGCCATCAAGCAGCTCTACCCGAGCGCGAAGATGGTCATCGGCCCGGTCATAAAGGATGGCTTCTACTACGACATTGCCTACGAGCGCTCCTTTACGCCAGAAGATCTGGCCGCGATCGAGGCGCGCATGAAGACATTGATCGCCCGAGACTATGACATCATCAAGCGGGTGCTGCCGCGCGACGAGGTCCTGGATATCTTCAGGCGACGCGGCGAGGACTACAAGCTGCGGCTGATCGAGAAGATGCCGGACGAACAGCAAATGGGCATGTATTTCCACCAGGAGTACGTGGACATGTGTCGTGGGCCGCATGTGTCCAATACGCGCTTTCTCAAGGCCTTCAAGCTCACCAAGCTGGCCGGTGCCTACTGGCGCGGCGATGCGAGGAACGAGCAGCTCCAGCGCATCTACGGCACGGCCTGGGCCAACAAAAAGCAGCTCGACGCCTACATCCAACGTATTGAGGAAGCCGAAAAACGTGACCACCGCAAGCTGGGCCGCGAACTGGATTTGTTCCACTTCCAGGAAGATGCGCCCGGTGCGGTGTTCTGGCACCCGCGCGGCTGGGCCGTGTTCCAGGAATTGATCGCCTACATGCGCCGCCGCCAACAGGACGCGGGCTATGTGGAGGTGAATTCGCCCGACGTGATGGATCGCAGTCTGTGGGAAATCTCCGGCCACTGGCAGAACTACCGCGACCACATGTTCACCACCGAGACCGAGGATGGCCGCGCCCTCGCGCTCAAGCCCATGAACTGTCCCGGCAGCGTGCTGCTGTACCGCCACGGCCTCAAGAGCTACCGCGACCTGCCGATCCGCATGGGCGAGTTCGGCAAGGTGCATCGCTATGAGCCTTCCGGCGCGCTGCACGGATTGCTGCGCGTGCGCCACTTCACTCAGGACGATGCGCACATCTACTGCACACCGCAGCAGATGGACGCGGAATGCCGCGAGGTCGTGGCGCTGGTGCTCGACATCTACCGCCAGTTCGGCTTCGAGGATGTGCGCATCAAGCTCTCGACCCGGCCCGAGAACCGCATGGGCGACGAGGCGACCTGGGACTTGCTCGAAGGCGCGCTGGTGCGGGCACTCGACGGCATGGGGCTGGCCTATCGGCTCAACCCCGGCGAAGGCGCCTTCTACGGTCCCAAGCTCGAATTCGTGCTGCGCGACGCCATCGGCCGCGACTGGCAGTGCGGCACCCTGCAGGTGGACATGAACCTGCCCGAACGCTTCGGGATCGAGTACGTCGATGAAGACGGCCAGCGCAAGCGCCCGGTCATGCTGCACCGGGCGCTGTTCGGCTCGCTGGAGCGCTTCACCAGCATCCTGATCGAGCACCACGCCGGCAAGCTGCCCGCCTGGCTGGCGCCGGTGCAGGCGATGGTGCTCTCGATCACCGAAGACCATGTCGCCTACGCACAGGACGTGGCCCAGCTTCTGCGCGGCGCAGGCCTGCGCGCCGAAGCCGATGTGCGCAACGAAAAGATCGGCTACAAGATCCGCGAGCAGACCTTGCAGCGCATCCCCTTCCTGCTGGTTGTCGGCGCCAAGGAGGGCGATGCGGGCACCATCGCCCTCCGCAGTCGTGATGGGCAAGACCTTGGCGTGCTGCCCCTGGCGCAGGCCGTGGCACGGCTGCGGCAGGCAGCGCAAGCGCCGGACGCCGCTGCACGCCAGGCGTCTCAGCACCGCCTGCATGCCCGCCTGACCGGGCTCGATGCTTCGGCCATCGTCGGTGAGTCGGAGACCGTGCCATGAACGACGTAGGCCGTCATGCCGATCTGCTGGTGCAGGGCGGCACCGTCATCACGCCCAACGGTGCCGAACGCATCGACGTGGCCTGTGCGGATGGCCGCATCGTCGCGCTCGGTGACCTGCAACGTACCTGGAGCGCTGACACCACGCTGAATGCCACCAACCTGCACGTGCTGCCGGGCGTGATCGACAGCCAGGTGCATTTCCGCGAGCCGGGCCTGACCCACAAGGAAGACATCGAAGCCGGCACGCGCGGTGCGGTGCTGGGCGGCGTCACCGCCGTCTTCGAGATGCCGAACACCCACCCGCTGACGCTGACTGCCGCCGACCTGCAAGCAAAGCTCGATGCCGCCCGGGGCCGTGCCTGGTGCGACCATGCCTTCTACCTGGGCGGCTCAGCCGTCAACGCCGAACAACTGGCCGAGCTGGAGAACCTGCCCGGTTGCGCCGGCGTCAAGGTCTTCATGGGCAGCTCCTTCGGCGATCTGCTGGCCGATGATGACGAAGTGCTGCGCCGTATCCTGCATCATGGCCGTAGGCGCTTGGCCGTGCATGCCGAGGATGAGGCACGACTGCGTGAACGCAAGGCGATCGTCGAAGCCAGCGGCGACGTGCGCCAGCACCCAATCTGGCGCGACGAAGCCAGCGCCCTGATGGCCACCGAGCGCATCGTGCGCCTGGCCACCGAAGCCGGCCGGCGCCTACATGTGCTGCACGTCTCCACGGCGCAAGAGATGGCCTTCCTGGCCTGGCACAAACGCCGCCTCACGGTGGAAGTGACGCCCCACCACCTGAGCCTACACGCCCCCGATTGCTACGAACGCCTGGGCAGCCTGGCACAGATGAACCCGCCGGTGCGCGAACGCCGCCACCAGGATGCGCTGTGGCAGGCGATCCGCGATGGCGTGGTCGACGTCATCGGCAGCGACCACGCGCCCCACACGCGGGACGAGAAAGCCAGGCCCTACCCGCAATCGCTCAGCGGCATGACCGGCGTGCAGACGCTGCTGCCGTTGATGCTCGACCACGTGCATGCCGGCCGCCTGAGCCTGCAGCGGCTGGTGGACCTCACCAGCGCCGGCCCCGCGCGCATCTTCAGCATCGAAGGCAAGGGCCGCATCGCGCTGGGCTTCGACGCCGATCTGAGCATCATCGATCTGAAGGCACGGCGCACCATCCGCAACGATTGGATCGCCAGCATCTGCGGTTGGACACCATATGACGGCACCGCGATCACCGGTTGGCCCATCCACACGGTCGTACGCGGGCACTGCGTAGTGCGGAACGAAACATTATCTGGGCGACCGCAAGGCCGGCCGCTGCGATTTCTTGAAACCTCGCCGCCAGTACCATTCCTAAATCCTGACAAGAATCCATAATATGACAAATGAAACCTCCCCATCCAGTGCACCACTGTTCGCCCTGCGCCTGTCCATCAAGCAGGTGGAAGAAGGTCACCAGCTGGCACCGAAGTTCGATGGACACGGACTGATCACTTGCATCACCACCGATGCGGCTAGTGGCGAGGTGCTGATGCTGGGCTACATGAACCACGAAGCACTGGAGAAAACTGTTCAAACCGGTGAGGCACATTATTGGAGCCGATCGCGGCAAGTGTTGTGGCACAAAGGCGCAACCAGCGGCCTGGTGCAGACCGTCGAAGAAATGCGCATCGACGATGACCAGGATGCGATCTGGCTGCGCGTCCGCGTGGCTGTCTCGGGTGCGAGCTGCCACGTTGGTTACCGTTCATGCTTTTATCGGCGTGTTCATGTCGGCGCGCAACGTAAGAAGGGAAAGGAACTGATCTTCACCGAATCTGAAAAGATCTTCGATCCCAAGCTCGTCTACGGAGATGCGCCCAATCCGACACTTCTATAAACAGGGTAACCCCATAGCCAGTCTGATGATGCATCAATAGAGAGAGAAACTACACCTAAAGACAGGGGTGATAACACTTGAACTGACACGCATCTTCTGGCTTCAATCATGCGTCAAGTGGCTTTGTCGTGCTGGATCAACTTACGCCCGGACAGTTTGCGCAGACCCACATAAAACACTGGCGTCAGGAACAGGCCGAACAGGGTCACGCCGATCATCCCGGCAAACACGGTGATGCCGGTAGCTGAGCGTACCTCGGCGCCAGCACCGCTGGAGAGTACTAGCGGCACGGTGCCAGCGATGAAGGCTACCGAAGTCATCACGATGGGGCGTAACCGCAGCCGACAGGCTTCCAATGCAGCAGTAACGATGCCCTTGCCCTGAAGTTCCAATTCGCGCGCAAACTCTACGATCAGGATAGCGTTTTTGCAGGCCAGGCCCATCAGTACCACCAAGCCAACCTGCACGAAAGTGTTATTGTCGCCACCGAACAGCTTTACGCCAGCCAGCGCCGAGAGCATACACATTGGTACGATCAGAATCACCGCCAGTGGCAGTACCCAGCTCTCGTAGAGCGCGGCCAGCACCAGGAAAGCAAGCATAATCGCCAGCGGAAATACGAACAGGGCGGCATTACCCTGGGTCGCTTGCTGGAAACTGAGATCGGTCCATTCGATGCTGATGCCGTTCGGCAGCACGGAGCTTGCCAGTTCCGCGATCTTGCTCATCGCTTCCGCTGACGACAGCATCGCCGGATCAGCCTCGCCGATAAAATCGGCGGCCGGGTAACCGTTATAGCGCAGTACCGGATCGGGCCCGTAAGCCTCTTTGACCTTCACCATCGAGCCGATCGGCACCATTTCGCCACGTTCGTTGCGTGCTTTCAGGTTGACGATGTCCTCGACCGTCTTGCGGTAGTCACCGTCGGCCTGTGCATAGACACGCCAGGTCCGCCCAAATAGATTGAAATCGTTGATATAGGACGATCCCAGATAGACCTGCAATGTGCTGAACAGCTCAGTAAGCGGTACGCCTTGAACCTTGGCTTTGATGCGGTCGACCTCGATATCGAGCTGCGGCACGTTAGACTGATAGCCGCTGAACGGAAAACCCATACCGGGTGTTGCCATCACTGCGCCTTGCAGCACATTCGTTGCTTGCTGAAGGGCACCGTAGCCCAGGTCGGCACGATCTCCAATGAACAGCGAATAGCCGGCCCCCGTACCCAGGCCGTCGATCGGTGGCGGCATCAATACGAAAGCCATGCCTTCCTTAATCTCGGAAATCTTTGCCTGGATCTCGTCGGCGATTTCCTTGGCGCTGCGGCTGCGTTCGTTGAACGGTTTCAAGATCGGAAAGGCCACGCCATAGTTTGGTGTATTAGTGAACTGGGTCGCATTAAGGCCGGTCATTGCGACTACATGAGCCACGCCTTCGGTGCCTCGAGCGATCTCGGAAACCCTCTTCAGCACAACATCGGTACGCTCAAGCGAAGAACCTTCGGGTAATTTCACGCCAGCAATCAGGTAGAGTTTATCCTGAGTCGGAATGAAGCCACGCGGTACCACATCGAACATTACGCCAGTGCCGACCAACAACACAGCATAGACGGTAAAAGCCACACCGCGACGTTTCAAGATACGCGATATCGAGCTCTGGTAACTGTCAGAGCTGCTCTTGAAAAAATGATTGAATGGTCTGAATAGCCAGCCAAAGGTACGCTCGATGATGCGCGACAGGAAGTCTTGCGGTGCGTCATGCGCGTGCAATAACTTAGCCGCCAACGCCGGCGACAAGGTGAGCGAATTAATCGCCGAAATTACCGTCGAAATCGCAATCGTAACAGCGAACTGCTTGTAAAACTGGCCAGTTACGCCAGTCAGAAAAGCCATCGGCACGAATACTGCGCAGAGTACCAGTGCAATCGCCACAATCGGGCCAGACACTTCTTTCATCGCCTGATGCGCTGCTTCGAGCGGTGTGCGCCCTTCCTCAATATTGCGCTCGATATTTTCGACCACGACGATCGCATCGTCGACGACGATACCAATTGCCAACACCAACCCGAACAGGGAAAGCGTATTGATCGAGAAGCCGAGCAGATAGAGCACGGCGAAGGTACCGACGACCGATACCGGGACCGCGAGCAGTGGAATGATCGAGGCACGCCAGGTCTGCAAGAAGAGGATCACCACAAGTACAACAAGCAGAGTCGCTTCCAGCAAAGTACTCACTACGGCCCGAATGGATTCGCGAACAAAGATTGTGTTGTCGTAATCCGAGCGATAGGACACGCCAGGTGGAAAGTGCTTGGCCAGCTCGTCCATCTTGGCGATCACCGCATCGCGGGCCGACAGGGCATTGGCGCCAGGTGCCTGGAACACACCGATGATTCCGGACGGATAATCGTCGAGCTGACCACGCAAAGTGTAGTCGCTGGCACCGAGCTCGATCTGTGCAACATCACTTAGGCGTACGACTTCGCCATTCGTGCCAGTCTTGAGCACAATGTTGCCGAACTCCTCGGGCGAACGCAAGCGTCCCTGCGCATTGATCGAGACCAGGAAATCGCTGCCACCGGCGATAGGTTCGGCGCCGAGCTGCCCTGCCGAGACCTGCAGATTCTGTTCCCTTACCGCGCTCACGATGTCGCCGGCGGTTATGCCTCGTGAAGCAGCCTTGTTTGGATCGAGCCAGATACGCATGGCATAGTCACCGCCACCGAACAGCTGAACCTGGCCGACGCCGGGCAAGCGAGCTAGTTCATCCTTGATCTTCGTGTTGATGTAGTTGCGCAGATAGAGTGCGTTGTATTTACCATCCGAAATCAGTGTAACCAGGAGCAGGAAGCTCGGTGACTGCTTCTGTGTGGTAATACCAAGGCTGACCACCTCGGTCGGCAGGCGCGACAAAGCTTGGTTAACTCTGTTTTGTACATCGACTTGGGCCATCCTGGGATCGGTGCCGGGGCGAAAGGTAATCGTCATCTGCAGCACGCCGTCTGAGCCCGCAATCGACTTTAGATACATCATGTTCTCGGCACCGTTGATCTGCTCTTCGAGTGGCGTGGATACGGTTTCGGCGATGGTCTTGGGGTTGGCGCCCGGATAGGTAGCGCGTACGACTACAGTCGGCGGTACGACATCGGGATATTCACTGATCGGCAGCAGCGGAATCGCGATCAGGCCTGCAACGAAAATCACAATCGACAGTACTGCCGCGAAAATCGGGCGGTCGATGAAGAATTTTGAGAAATCCATACTTCCTCCTTGCCTACTTTACCGAGGTTGTAACGGATTCAACGGATGTTACCGCAGGCGAACCCATAGGAACAATATTCGGCCTCACCAGAGTATCCGGAGCGAAGATCTTTAACTGGCCTGCAACGATGACTATATCATCTGCATCAAGGCCCGACTGCACCACGAGCAGACCATCAATCAACCTCCCGAGCATAATGTCCCTGCGCTGCGCTTTATTTTCCTTGTCGATTACGTAGACGTACTTGCGATTCTGGTCAGCCATCACTGCCTTCTGATCGATGAGTATGGCCTTGAATTCGGCGCCGCCTTCGAGTTGCACCCTGGCATACAATCCTGGCGTAAATATGCGCTCAGGATTCGGCAATACTGCGCGCAGGTTGATCGTGCCCGTATCAGGATCGACCTGGTTGTTTACAAAATTTACCGTACCCTTATATGGATAGTCCTGGTCATCAGCAAGGCCTATGCGTACGAGATTATTGGAGGTGGCACGCTCGCCTTTGCTCATAAGCCGAGAATAGTGCAGAAAAATCGATTCACTCGGCTGAAAATAAACATAAACGGGATCCAGCGAAACGACGCTGGTCAATACAGTCTGATCCGCCTGCACGAGGTTTCCCCTGGTAAGCATTGCACGGCTGACACGACCGGCGATTGGCGATCGCACCTCGGTGAATTCAAGATTGAGCCTTGCTGTTTCTTCTGCAGCTTCAGCCATATGCACGTCGGCATGACTCTGGGTCATACCTGTACGACGTGTCTCCAATTCTTCATGCGAAATCGCTTTGCTCGCAATGAGAGTCTGTGCCCGCTCCTTCAACGTTTTGGCGAGTTGAGCCGAAGCACGTGCGCGTTGAAGTTGGGCTACAGCACTTTTGTGGGCAGCGCGATACGGACGCTGATCAATTACGAACAACAGATCTCCGGCTTTGACCTCGTCCCCTTCCTTGAACGCAATACGCTCGATATAACCGCTGACGCGTGCACGTACGTTAACTGTGTCGGTCGCGGCAATACGGCCCGTAAACTCGTCCCACTGACGTATAGATTTGACCAGCACTTGTGCCACATCAACTTCGGGCGGTGACATAGTTGCCTGATCTTCTTCACCGCTGCAAGCGGTGATGGTAAGACCTACGATGGCGACAATGACAAGAAGATATGCACGCAGGGACAAGCCCTTATTTGAAAGGTAAAACATGGTGTTTTCCTGATAACGGGATTAATTTTTATTGAAGGATAAGGCCATTTATTTACGCTATATTTACCACGTTTTGTTCCAGCGTTTGATGGCTTGGGTTAAAACTAAAACGTTCTGGTTCATTCTGCCAGCATTTGATGGTGTATTGTACGGCATGAGTCCCCGCAAGGTTTTGAGTTGCTTGGCGAAGTTGTAGGCATTCAGGAAGTTATAAAGATGCTCTCGCAACTGTTGATGATTTTCATAATGATAGCGTTTGACGGTTGCTTCCTTGAGGGTGCGGTTCATACGCTCGACCTGACCATTGGTCCAGGGGTGATTTGGCTGGGTCAGGCGATGTTCCGTACCATTTTCCAGGCAGACACGGTCGAAGATATGCAAGAAGGCATATCTGTCTGTTTTGCGGTGGGTGAACTGGATGCCGTTGTCTGTGAGGATAGTATGGATTTTATAGGGTACGGCGGCGATGAGATTGCGCAGGAACCGCGCTGCTTCCATCTTGCCGTACTTGGGCAATGATTCAGCATAAACGAACTTGCTGGTTCGGTCGATGGCGACGAACAGGTAGAGTTTGCTTTCTTCTGTCCGTACTTCGGCGATATCGATATGGAAATAGCCGATGGGATAGCAGGCGAACTTTTTTCTGGCAGATTTCTCGCCTTCCACCTCCGGTAAGCGGCTGATGTCGTGGCGCTGGAACAGGCGATGCAGGGATGATCGGGGCAGGCAGGTAATAGAGTATTTTTCAATGAGATATCTGATTTACGGATACTCCAGATATTTCTCTATTGGATGTGCATCATGGATATCCGCTACATATCGGGCTGCATAAAATTCACAAGCCGCCAGGTTTACGAGTACAGTCTGCCGGTAGAGCATACGGAGGCTGAGCAATGAAGATGGGCAGTTTATCCACTACTGTGAAACGCATTCTGATCATCACAGTCATTCTTCTCGCTGCAGGTGGCGCTATCTTTGCGTGGGTGCAGCATACAGAACAGGACGAAAGCCCTTTATATCTGTACGGTAACGTCGATATCCGGGAGGTACAGTTAGCCTTCCGCCAGCCGGGACGAGTAATGCAGATGCTATTCGACGAGGGAGATGCCGTGGTAGCCGGTACACACATGGCAACACTTGATGCTCAGCCGTATCAAGAGGCATTGGCGGCAGCAAAGGCATCCGTACAGGTGGCTCAAGCGGAGCTGGCCAAGATGCGCCGCGGCTTGCGCCCGCAGGAGATCATTCAGGCGCAGGAGGCACTCAACCAGGCAGAGGCGGTTGCACACCGGGCCAAGCGTGACTACGCGCGCCTGAGCAGATTGCTGCCCTCGAAAGCAAGCAGTCAGCAGGAAGTAGATAGTGCACGTGCCGCGCGAGATCAGGCCATCGCCGGCGTCAAGGCGGCCAAAGCAGTTTTATCCCAGGCCAGAGAAGGATTTCGCAAAGAAGATATCGCTGCGGCTGAAGCACAGCTGGCAGCTGCGATGGCCACGCGGGATCAGGCAGCTACCGCATTGGCTGATACCAAACTGTTTGCACCGAACGATGGCACGGTCATTGCACGGATACGTGAACCGGGCAGCATGGTTGCCAGCCAGAGTGCCGTCTACAATCTAAGCCTCGACAAACCGGTATACATACGCGCCTATATCGGCGAAACAGCACTGGGTCGCATTGCACCCGGAACGCCAGTACAGGTACGCAGCGATTCCTCAAAGAAAATCTACCACGGTCAAGTTGGCTTCATCTCGCCGCGTGCCGAGTTTACCCCCAAGACGGTGGAAACGACCGATCTGCGTACCGATCTGGTTTATCGCCTGCGGATCGTAGTGAGTGATGCCGACGCTGCATTACGACAGGGTATGCCGGTAACGGTCGAAGTCGATACCCGGCCGGCAACCGGCCTATCCGCCGAGGATGAGTGATATGCGTACCATGGCTGCCTTGCCACCCTCGCCGGCCATTGAGCATAACGATACCGCCATTATCATCGATCATGTCGACAAGCATTTCGGCACTGTCCATGCCCTGCGCGACCTCAGTGCGAAGATTCATTACGGCCGCCTGACCGGTCTGGTGGGCCCGGACGGTGCCGGCAAGACTACTCTGATGCGTATTCTGACCGATCTGCTGGTACCGGATACCGGCTCCGTCACCCTGGCCGGGTTCGATGTGGTAGCAGATAACGATGCGATTCATGTGGTAAGTGGCTATATGCCTCAGCGCTTCGGTTTATATGAAGATCTGACCGTGATGGAAAACATGCGTCTGTATGCGCAACTGCGTGGTATGGATGCCAATCGGCATACCGATCTGTTTGCCGAACTGCTCGATTTCACCCGCCTTGCATCCTTCACCGAACGCCTGGCCGGAAAACTCTCCGGTGGCATGAAACAGAAACTGGGCCTGGCCTGCGCCCTGATGGCACGGCCTAAGGTACTGCTGCTGGATGAGCCCGGCGTTGGTGTCGATCCGGTCAGCCGTCAGGATCTGTGGCGCATGGTACAGACACTGACTGGCGAAGGCATGGCCGTTGTCTGGTCCACCGCTTATCTCGACGAAGCCGAACGTTGCGACAGTGTACTGCTGCTCAACGAAGGCCGGCTCACTTTCGATGGCCCACCTGATGAACTGACCGGACGCCTCAAGGATCGCAGCTTCCGTCTGGAAGCAGTCGGTGCACAGCGCCGGGCGGTACTGGCCGAAGCGCTGGATCTGGATAGTATCGGTGATGGCGTGATTCAAGGTGCCGGCGTGCGCGTCGTATTGCGTGCCGGTTCGGGGCCGGAGCAAATCCAGGCACTTGCCGGCAGGGTTGGCACGCGTCTGACACCGGTCCCGGCCCGTTTCGAAGATGCCTTCATCGATCTGCTGGGAGGAGGTCCGGGCGGCACATCAGCATTGGCTGAACGTCTGTCGCCAGTCGAACTGACTTCGGATATTGCGGTTTCCTGTCGCCATCTGACCAAACGCTTCGGTGATTTCGTCGCGACTGACAATGTCAGTTTCGAAGTGCATAAAGGTGAAATTTTTGGCCTGCTCGGCCCTAATGGTGCCGGCAAATCGACTACTTTCAAAATGTTGTGCGGATTGCTCAAGCCTACCGGAGGTGAAGCGCACGTAGTCGGTCTGGATCTGCGCCGGGCACCCGGTAGCGCGAAAGCACAACTGGGCTACATGGCACAGAAATTCTCTCTCTACGGCCTGCTCTCGGTACACCAGAATCTGGAATTCTCAGCCGGCGTATATGGACTGGATCGTGCTACGCGGCACAAGCGCATCGAAGAGATGATCAGGATTTTTGATCTGCATGACTGGTTGTCTGCCGCACCCGATTCTCTGCCGCTGGGACACAAGCAGCGTCTGGCACTGGCTTGCGCGCTGATGCACCATCCCCCCGTGCTGTTTCTGGATGAACCAACCTCGGGCGTCGACCCGATTACGCGGCGTGAATTCTGGACACATATCAACGGTCTGGCACGCAAGGGCGTGACCATTATGGTTACCACTCACTTCATGGATGAAGCCGAGTATTGTGACCGCGTAGCGATACTTTATCGTGCCCGCCTGATCGCCCTGGATACACCCGACGCACTCAAGCATGATGCAGCCAGTGCTGACCGGCCGGATCCGACTATGGAAGATGCCTTTATCCATCTGGTGGAAACCTCGGCACCCGCCGATGAAACAAAAACATGAAAACCGCACCCGATCAGGAAAAAAGCATCGTTGTACGCCGCTTTGATCCGGTACGCTTCGCCGCAGTGGTACACAAGGAGAGCCTGCAGGCCATGCGGGATCCGTCCACACTGCTGATTGCTCTGGTTCTGCCACTGATTCTGCTGTTCCTGTTTGCCTACGCCGTATCGCTGGACGTACGCCATGTGCGCGTCGGCGTTGTACTGGAATCTCCGGGAGCAACAGCCCGGACACTGGCGGATGCTTTTTCCGGCACGCACTACCTGGAGGTGACTTTTGCCTATGATCGTCGCGAAGTTGCCAGGCAACTCATGGCCGGCGAGCTGCGCGGCTATGTGATGATCCCGCAGGATTTCGAACGCCACTTCGCAGATACGGGCAATCCGCTGGTACAGATCATTACCGATGGTTCGCAACCCAACACGGCCAATTTCGTAGCCAACTACGCACAAGGTGTCGTGCAAACCTGGGCTGCCGGCCTCACTGAAACCATGCCGGTGTCAGCTGTCCAGCTGGAACCACGTTACTGGTTCAATCCTGAGCTGGCCAGTCGGCGTGCGCTGGTACCGGGCGCCATTGCCATCATCATGACCATTATCGGCACCTTGCTGACTGCACTGGTCGTGGCGCGTGAATGGGAACGCGGCACCATGGAAGCAATCCTGTCCACACCGGCATCGGTGCTGGAAATTCTGGCCGGCAAACTGCTGCCGTATTTTGTGCTGGGTATGCTATCCACCCTGATCGCAGCAGCACTGGCCGTGTTCCTGTTCGATGTACCGTTACGCGGTTCATTGTTCGCACTGCTGATGCTTTCCGCCGTATTCATGATGCCTGCACTGGGCCAGGGATTGCTGATTTCGTCACTGGCACGCAACCAGTTTCTTGCCTCACAGCTGGCCCTGTTTTCCGGCTACCTGCCCGCATTCATACTATCGGGCTTCCTGTTCGAAATCGATGCCATGCCCGCACCCATCCGGGCGATCACCTGGCTGATTCCGGCGCGTTATTTCGTATCTTCGCTGAAAACGATATTCCTGGCGGGAGATATCTGGAGTGTTTTCATCCCCGATCTGCTGGGTATGGCAGCGATTGGCATGGTATTTTTTCTGATTGCGCAGCGTTACACGCGCAAAAGCCTGGAGTGATGAATGATGTCTTATCATGATTTTCGGACCATGCTCATCCGCTTGCAGGCTCAGTTCGTCAAAGAATTGCTCTGTATTCTGCGTGATCCGCGCAACCGGATCGTAGTGTTCGTACCTCCGCTGATGCAGCTCCTGATATTTTCCTACGCTGCCACCATGGAGGTACGCAATCTCGATATTGCCCTATACAACCAGGATACAGGGCGTGCAGCGCAGGAACTCATATGGCATCTGGAAGCCGCCAGCTTCATTGCACAGGTACACTACGTCCATAGTAATGCCGCATTGCGTGAACAGCTGGTACAGGGCAAGGTGATTGCCGCGGTTGCCATTCCTGCTGATTTCTCCCGTACCATTGCTGTCAGCGGAAGCGGCCACGCACAGGTACTGGTCGATGGTCGGCGCAGCAATTCCGGCCAGATCGTCGTGGGTTATCTATCCTCCATCGCCAAAGATATCCGCTTTACGACAGATACCGTGCCGATACCGGAAACATCGGTGACCGTGCGCCATTGGTTCAATCCCAATCTGATCTATCTCTGGTTCATGGTCCCCGGCCTGATCGGCACACTCGCCTTTTTCAGTGCACTTATGATCACTGCGCTGTCCATTGCCCGGGAACGTGAACTGGGTACTTTCGATCAACTGTTGGTATCACCTGCTTCCACGCTTGAAATCATCTTGTCCAAATCATTACCAGCTCTGGTAATCAGCACGTTGCTCGCTTTACTGATGATTACCCTGGCAATCTGGTTTTTCCGGATTCCATTTACAGGCTCATTCGGATTACTGCTGATCGGACTCATATTGTTCATTCTGTCGGCAGTAAGCATCGGCCTGGTGATTTCCGCTATTAGTATGACTCAGCAACAGGCCATCCTGGGCGGGTTCGTCATCGGCGTACCAAGTGTGCTGATATCAGGTTTTGCCACGCCGGTGGAAAATATGCCGATACTGTTGCAATGGCTGGCCCAGGCCATCCCGCTCACCCATTTTCTGATCATTATCGAAGGCTGTTTTCTTAAAGCACTTCCACCCCGGGATGTTCTTGCCAATCTCTGGCCGCTGGCAGCTATTGCTTTTACCATGCTACCTATGGCTATGCTCTTTGCCCGCAACCGACTGCAGTAAAATAAAAAAACAATATGGCAATTATATAAAACGATTTTTCCTATATAGCGTAGTCATAAAGTTAATAATATGAGATTCTTTTAAGATACAAGAGAACTTATATTATTAATCTCATAACTACACTAATCTAACTTTCTATAAAGTTGTCTTCTTTTATAGATGCTAATTCATACATAAGGAATAATTAAATGGAAATTGAATATAAAGGATTCAGTATTATTAATAGTGTCGAAGAATGTGATGACTATTCAGGTCGTTGGAATGGTCGATACAGAATTCTTGATAGCAAAGGCGCAGTCGCCTATGAGAGTTTTACAGAACCTTACTCTGATCGAGAGGAAGCATACGAGGTGGCTAAGAAATCCGCTTATGAGTGGATCAATGCACAGTAATTTCAATGAAGAGGAATACACGCGAAATTAATTGCCTATTTCATGATGCCTTGATTTAGCATGGACATGTATGTCTTCTATCTTGATGAATTTACTTACTTATTATAATGCTGACCAAGTGTCGCTTATGTGTAGTTCTTACTCAGGGCTGCAGCCTATTAATTTTTAAGGCTCCAAAGATCTCATGTAAATAGCAAATCGGGATAAATAATGAGTATCGTAAAATGGATTGGAATAGTATTTCTTATCTCCATTCTTTTATTTATATTGTTGATCTCGGCCATGAACTGGAATTGGGCACGAGACTGGGCTGCACAACAGATCAGTGAGCTGACACATCGTAAACTTACCATCACCGGAGATTTGACAGTTAACTGGTCTTTGGCGCCACACATCAGGATTGAGCAAATCCAGTTTGCGAATGCTGCATGGAGCAAAGAGCCTAACATGTTAGAGCTTGCAGCTGTCGATTTGAATATCGACTTGCTTGAACTTCTCAAAGGGCGGGTGATATTTCCTGAAATCGCCCTCACCAAACCCTCTATCATTTTAGAGAAATCACGTGAAGGCGAAGCCAACTGGGAATTTCAGGTAAATAAAAATGAGGATGACCGTTCAGAGTTCCCAGTTATCGAGCGCTTACGAATTCAAAGTGGCCATCTAGTTTATCGAGATTTGTTAAATAATACGGACATTTCTACAGCCTTTAAAACAACTGAAGGGCAGACGGACGGCACAGATGCTACCCAGTTACAAGCCGAAGGAAAACTTAATGGGCAACCGCTTTCTATCTTTTTAAATGCAGGTCCGCTGGTTGCGCTCCGAGAAGCAAATGAGCCCTATCCAATGGTATTGGAGTTGCAAGCTGGAAAAACCACTATCAAGGTGGATGGTACCGTATTAGCACCTTTACAGCTCAAAGGCATAGATTTGCAATTTGATATGAAAGGTCCTAATCCCGAACAATTATCACAAATCGTTCAATTACCCCTGCCCAATTTGCCTCCTTATCATTTAAAAGGCGATTTCTCTCATCGAGAGGATGAAGGTATTTGGCAAATTAAGAGCTTGCAAGGACACGTTGGAGACAGTGATCTGGCGGGTGATATTGATGTGAAAATAGTTGAAGGACAGCCCCGTATCAAAGCTGATCTGATTTCAAAGAAAATAGATTTAGACGATCTTGGCCCTCTCATCGGGCTTGCTCCTGATACGGGTGCAGGAGAAACAGCGTCGAAAGCACAGCAGAAAGAAGCAGAAAAAGAAGCGGCAAGGCCATTAATATTTCCCGATAAGCCTATTGGCTTTGAAAAATTACGGAATATAAATGCCGACATCAAATTACGGAGCAAACAGGTTGAATCAAAACTTCCCGTAGATGACCTTTACATGCATGCAATCATTGATGACGGCCATTTAATTCTTTCACCGCTTGATTTTGGCGTGGCTGACGGACATATCCGATCACATGTTGAGGTTGATACGAGAACTCACCCCGTTAAAAGCAAAATTGAAAGCGAAATTCATCATGTTCAATTGAATGAAATTCTCCGACGCTTTGAAATCGCTGACCAGAGTGCAGGATTGATTGGAGGGAAAGCGATATATTGGTTCAAAGGGAATTCTGTTGAAGAAATGCTAGCGTCAGCGGATGGTGGTTTGTTGATGTTAATGACAGGGGGGCACTTTGATGACTTATTGGTTGAACTTGCCGGGCTGGACATCGGTGAAGCTGTAGTCGCTTTATTTGATAAGGACGATAATACGGAAATTAATTGTGCTTTTGTAGATCTTCCAGCTAATAGCGGAATCATGAATTTGAGCACTTTTGTAGTAGATACTGAAGATACTATTTTTTTAGGCGCTGGATCTCTCGATTTGAGAAAAGAAAGCCTGGATCTGGTTATTGATCCCAAGCCTAAAGATTTGAGCCTGTTTTCGGCTCGTGCTCCCCTTCATATAGAAGGTAGTTTTAAGAAACCAACTTTTATACCAGGCGCCTCGGCCATTCTACGCGGAGCAGTCTCTCTGGCCCTATTACCTGCGGCACCGATTGTAAGTTTGTATGCGTTACTTCAGAAAGATCAAAAAGAGCAGAAGGACAAGAAAAATGATAAGCAGGAAAATACGACGAATTGCACCGGCCTTGTAAACGCTATTAATGAAGCACATGAGGAAAATCAATAATTCCAGTAAGTAAATAGTAAATATGAAAACGCGGAAGATTCAAGGGATATATTTTATTTGGATGATTGGTTATTTAATCCTCACAGGTGGAATAACGGGTTGTGCCGGACTGTTTAGCCCTCATCCAATAGAAATAGAAGAAGGATCCCAAGAAGATGTAGTTTTAGCTATGAAAATAAAAGCGAAATTAATTGAAGCAAAAGAGCTTAATGCAGCGGCTATACAGGTGGAATCAACCAATGGATCGGTAGTATTAAGGGGATTTGTCGAAACAGAATCGCAGCGCCAGTTAGCCAGTTCAATTACGCAAAAAACACCTAACGTCAAACGAGTTGATAATCAGATTAAAGTCAAATAATGCAAGGTTTTTTCATTCGTTAGCTTTCTTTGTTTGTTGTAAATCACACAGCATGAATTGGGTAAAAACAGTAATTTACCCAATTTTTACTATTGAGCCCGCCTAATAGCCGAGCTGCTTGGCTTTTCGTAGGGTTGCTGCCGGCGCTTTTGAATGTCCTGCTGCTTTTTGGTCAGCGTAGGCGCTGCGGCCGCCTGAGCTGTGTTACCTGTTGAAGCCGCCACGTCCTTCAGTAAGTCCTCTGGCGTAAACCTACGCTAAAGCAGCCTGCTCCGCATTGATGACTGTAAGATACGACATCAGTTGGAAACTCTCGGATGAAAACAGCTGATTGCCGGCCATACTTCTCTTAAAAAGCTTGGCTATGTGAAGTTCTTCCGCATATATGCCAAAACATGCAATGGACTCGGGGAGTATGCACCGTGTTTGGTTGACCCATTGCAGGATATTAACGGCTCGTAGCGATATCTCAAGGCACTGACTTTCTTACCTGGGAAAAAGCTATTTCGACCAAACAGTCCCAGACTACTGACAGCAGAGCGCCATTGGGGAGGAGATGGTTCGTAACGCCACGCCTGTGCGGGACCCGTTGGCTTGGTCCATAGGTGCATTGACTTGTTGTCCCAAGCACGGAATTGACGTGGTCAAGGTTTTTTGTACACTTTAGTTAAGCAACTTTTCTGATTTTTGCCATTTCAGCTTCATACTGATTGGGGCTTCTGTACCCCAGGTATGAATGCAGTCGATGGTTGTTGTAAAACATAGTGACGTAATTTAGCACATCCTGGTGGGCTTCATGGCGCGTCTGGTAATATCGCCACTGGACTCGTTCCTGTTTCAGGCTGCCAAAAAAACTTTCCACAACTGCATTGTCCCAACAGTCTCCTTTTCGGCTCATGCTGCCCTCGAACCCGTGGGCCTTTAGTAACCGGCAGTAATCCTTGCTGGCATATTGGGGAACCTCGATCTGAATGCACGATCAGTCCTGCTGCCGGCTGACGTTGCCAGATAGCCATTCTGAAGGCATCGCAGACCAGTTGTGCCTTCATGCGGGAACTCATGCTCCAGCCCACCACCTTGCGTGAGTACAGGTCAATGACTACTGCCAGGTACAGCCAACCTTTTTGTGTCCACAGGCAGGTGATGTCTCCGGCGTACACCTGATCGGGCGCCACGACATCAAATTCCCGATTCAACCTGTTATCAAATACCGGTTGCCGGTGATTACTGTTGGTCGTGACTTTGTACCACTTACGCTGCTTTGCTTGTACACCTGCTTCATCCGGCGGCTGCCATAGGTGTTATCACTGGATTCTGCGATCTCACGAACCACTTCCAGCAGCGCCTGGTAGCAGGCATCATCCGGCTTATCGGTATTTCGCTTCAGGTAACCGTAATAGCCACTGCGGGTAACACCCAGGAATTGGCACATCAGGCTGACCGGGCAGGTCTTCTTCTTTTGGGCGATAAACGAATACTTCAATTTGTTTCTTTGGTGAAGAAGACCGTCGCTTCCTTTAAGATGCGTTTCTCCATTTCCGGTTGCTTTGCCCGAACCTTCAGCTTCCTGATTTCCTCCTGCTCCAGAGTCAGCTTGCCGTTACCTCTGAATGCCTGTCCGTCGCTATCCTCCCGATACTCCCTGATCCAGCGCCCCAGTTGAGAAATATTGATTCCAGACTTCTGGCTGCCTCCGTACGGGTATACCCCTACTCCAGTACCAGACTGATTGCATCCAATTTGAATTCTTTCGTGTATTGCTTCCTTGCTGTCATTTCGTCCTCCAGTTAAGATTATTTTCTCTTAACTGGAATGTCCAGTTTCATTAAACCATGTCAGTTTTACAACAACCATCGACTGCATTCATACCTGGGGTACAGAAGCCCCAATCAGTATGAAGCTGAAATGGCAAAAATCAGAAAAGTTGCTTAACTAAAGTGTACAAAAAACCTTGACCACGTTAACGATTCCAGATTCTGGCGCAGCCATACCGAACGGACACCAGACTAAGAAACGAAAATTCCGCGCTTACGCAGTTCGTTGGAAACACGAACCTGACCAAAAGCCGGTTGCTCCAGAGCAAAGGCCAGGATCGCTGCTTCCGTCGCTTCTTCTACACGGTTCTTGATATTGGGCTTACGTCGGTTTGCATCTATCAGAGCTTCAACACCTCCTGTTTCCACAGCTGCCTGATAGCGATAGAAAGTATCGCGAGAAAAACCCATCATCTTACAGGCACGGGATACATTGCCAAGCTCAGCTGCCAGATTAAGCAAGCCAATCTTGTGTTTAATAATTTTATGATGAACACTGCTCATGGGATTACTCCTTTACGCTTTCGCGTTTGGTTGATAAAGATTCGCACCTCTATCAAACCGGGTAATCCCACCTCTTGGCAAGACCTGCTGTCAGATCAAATCTGAACTACTACAGATAATTGTCAGTTTATCAATGCTGTTTAAAAGTCGGTTCGAAATGTTCATTTATCCCCTATAAACTCCGCTTTTTTTGCTGACTTCTGCCTTTAACTGGCTGCCTCGCTGATGCTTTTCAGAGGTTCTCCGAGGAATCTTTTTTTCTGACAGTTCTTTGCACATATCCGCTATCCATGCCAGAATAAAAATATC
>NZ_JBDZWD010000045.1:0-21150 GCF_040256045.1 Nitrosomonas sp. | reverse complement strand
CGGTATGTGAACCAGTGGCCGCCCGTGAAAGACGTTGTAGTTCTCTCTCTTACCCAGGATGAACTACATAGGCTGCAATTATTTATGAGGAATTTTTAGCTGCTTCGATCTGCCGACAGTTGCAAAATTTCCAGGCCAGTTTTGATGAGATAGTTCGTTCAGATTACCCTGCAAATTCCTTGGCGACCGGATATATGAAATAAAGCAGGCTGTATATTTTGAATAGCAATATAGCTTGTGGGCAATATTCATTGCCCACCATGCATTGCTTAAGTATCACTTGCTGTCCAGAACAGCCTTTGCCTTATCTGCTTCCGCACTAATCTGGTCGATTTCTTCCCGGAATTTTGCCTGTTGATCATTTGCTGTTCTGGCGATCAGCGCATTATCTGCATTTGCTTCGTCGACCAGACAGGAGTTGTATTGCTGGGCACGTTTCTGCCATTCATTGATTGCTTCGACGCTGCGGTTATAGTCCGCTATGCTGGTAGTACTGATAGCCGGTGCTACGGGCCGCTCACCGCATCCCACAGGTAACCAGGTGCCATTGGCAAGTGTGCCTGCGTTACTTGAAGTATGTAACAGTACCAGCGCAGTAAGAAGAAAGATGGATTGCTTCATTGTTTGGCTCCCGTGAAATAAATTAACGATACAAAAAATTCCCTCTAAAGATACTTCAGTATGGCATAACGCTCCTGCTGTTTATAACCGTCATATCACTGGCAGACTGGATATCCGACCGAAACTGCCGATGTTTGTTCAGCAAAGCTGCGCATCGGTATTCAGTCAGCCGGTTTTCCTGATTAAAGGGGGAAAAGTTGTTTGATCAAATTACAAATAAACAAAAATGATCAGTTCTGTATAAACGAATGACCAAACTGTTTCTTTTATATGCAAGAAATTTCGATTTATTTGCTATCGATACAATACGAAAGCCATAATTTTTCTTTTTTGTTTTTCGTGTCGGGGAAAGAGATCTATTGGGGGCGATAGGATTCGCAACGGCGATATGCGGGGAGCTTTAGCATTACGACAATCATCATAGACGTTTGTCAGAGTCCTGATATTTAAATGACACTTCAGTGAATGATTTATGTTGCAGGTCGATGCTTGTCTATTTTTATAGTGGAAGTGGTGAAATAGAACGTTTTCCTATGATCACGGTTGGAGCCGAACATTTATCCGCTTTACATCTCTGCAATTTAGTGGATTTGTATCGGCTCCGTAATGTGCTGTTTGAGAAAAGAGGTCAATTAGATTGAGTCAGTTGCAGTGTTCCTTTCATGATGGCTGAGTGTCCCGGGAACGAGCAGAAATATGAGTAACTTTCTTTTGGATCTAGTTTGTTTATAGCGAAAGTTACTGTGTCACTTTCTCCACCCCCAATGATCTTGGTATGGGCAATTATCCGGGCATCGTCTGGTTTCAGATATTCCTTGTCCAGGCCGGAAGACATTCCATCTGTTGCAACGCCCTGTGCATCAGCAGTCTTAGTAAGTACCCAGTTATGTCCCATACCTGTTTTGGGTAGCTTGCCGGTGTGAATCAGCTTCAAGGTGAACTGTTCACAGGTTTGTGGTACAGAGATACTGCTTTTGTTGAATTGCATTGCATCATTACTTTCGATTTCGACTTCGCATTGCTCGGCCAGTGCTGAGTTAGCCAGTGCAATCATTGCGGCTGCCATTACTGTGTATTTCCACTTTTTCATGGTTCTCCTCTTTCGTCTATTTTTGGATTCCGGATGTTTTACCGGTTTGTATCATCATGATTTTTTCTCATATCCGATTGAATCAATTCTGGATAATAACGACAGGATATTTGATTGTTGCCGGATATCCTGCGATGAGTACCAGTTAAGCTATCTGGTAAAAAAGTAGTCTCTGCATGCAGCTGACCACTAGTCATGATGAATTAATGGTAATGGTTCTTATTTCAATTATCAAGAATAAAATAGATAAATGTGAGAAACAAATAAATATCCGGGTTTATTGCACAGTAAGATAAATAATCGATATAAACCCGGGAATTACTCTGGGATAACTGTACGTGATATCATCAATAAGCAAAAAATGTTTCTGTTTTCAGCAATATATCTCACTGTTAAACTATGAAAAAAAGTACAACTGTTGAAAAAATCAAGGCGTCGGAACTGATTACCTCGGGTTGGCTGAATACACCGCAACCGATTACGCTGGCTTCCTTGCGTGGCAAGGTGGTGTTGATGCATGCTTTCCAGATGTTATGTCCGGGATGTGTTCAGCAGGGTATTCCTCAGACACAGCGGATTTTCGATGAATTTGACCCTGATCGTGTGGCGGTGATTGGTCTGCATACGGTTTTCGAGCATCACGAGGTCATGGGGCGTGATGCACTGGAAGTTTTTGCCTATGAGTACAGGCTGCGTTTTCCGATCGGGATAGACAAACCGAACGAGCAGCATTCGATTCCGCACACGATGATGACTTACCACATGCAGGGAACGCCGACTACTATTCTGGTGGATAAGACAGGCCATCTGCGTTTGCACAAATTTGGTCATGTCAGTGATTTGTTGCTGGGTGTGTCGATCGGGACGCTGCTAGCTGAAGAAGTGTCTGATGAGGAGCTGGTTGCCGGTTCGACAGACTCAGCTACTGATGAACGGGATGCAAAGTCGGGGTGCGATGCCGATGGCTGCCGAGTCTGATGCGAACGAGCAGGCTGATTACCGGATCACATCGGTAAATTGGTATTTCCCCGGAAATCGTTTTTCCAGTTGCGGATGGCAGCAAATACACTGATTGGATCAGTAAGCTGCCGCCCGGCATAGCGACTGGCACTCTGGATGATAGCCGGCTGGTCGCAACGCAGAAATGGATTGGTCGCTTTTTCTGCAGCCAGGCTGGAGGGGAGCGTGGGCATATTCCGCTCCCGCTCTTTTTCCACGTTACTTTCCAGTTCGATCAACTGGGGATTATCCGGGTCGATCGCCCTGGCAAAACGGATGTTGTCCAGCGTATATTCATGAGCGCAATAGACTTGGGTTTCATCAGGCAGGCTGGTCAGTTTCTGTAAAGAATCAAACATCTGCTGTGCGTTGCCTTCAAAGATTCTCCCACAGCCGCAGGCAAACAGCGTATCCCCGCAGAACAGCCGGTTCTGGCCATGGCAGGCAATGTGGCCTGCGGTATGTCCGGGAATGTCCAGAACATTGAGTTCCAGCGACAATTCCGGTAACGCGAGGGTGTCTCCTTCCGCAAGCGGGTGAGTCATTTCCGGTATCTTCTCACTGGCAGGGCCGTAGACAGGTATTTCGAATTTCTGCACCAGCAGGGAAATACCGCCCGTGTGATCATGATGGTGATGGGTGCAAAGGATTGCAATGGGTTGTAATTTTTGTTGTCTCAGCCAGGTGAGAACTGGTGCTGCATCGCCCGGGTCTATAACGAGAGCGAAATGTTGATTGTGAACGATCCAGATATAATTATCCCTAAACGCCCGGACAGGAAAAACATTGATCATTTTGCCTCCTTGTAGCAGATAGCAGACTGGCCATCATCATAACCAATCATCCTGATAATATGTTCGATTCTGTATTGCAGCAAAGTATGCAACAGTGGTTAGAAACATCGCTGGGACAGTATGTGCTTGAACAGGAGCAGTGTTATTTCGACCGTGTCGTGACAGATATTTTTGGCTATAACGCGACCCAGATCGGTTTTGCCGGGTTTGATTTTCTGCGCAATAACCGGATGCCTTTCAAGTTTGTGCTCGGAGTACGGGAAAATGCTTCGGTCTACGCACATCCTCATTTTCTGCCCGTCAAAAGCGGCAGCATCGATCTCGTTCTGTTACCGCACACACTCGAGTTCAATTCAAATCCTCACCAGATACTCCGGGAAGTACACAGGGTGCTGATCCAGGAGGGCAAAGTCATCATCAGCGGATTCAACCCGTTCAGTCTCTGGGGGATGCGTCAGCGTATGGTGAAATCAAAAACGGGTTTTCCGTGGTGTGGGCGTTTCATTGCCTTATCGCGCCTGCAGGACTGGCTGGAGCTGCATAATTTTGAAACCGTTGCAGGACAGTTTGGCTGCTATGTGCCGCCATGTACCCGGGAAAAGTGGCTTTCTCGTCTGTGTTTCATGGAGGCGGCCGGAGATCGCTGGTGGCCGATTGCCGGGGGAGTTTATTTTTTACAGGCAGTCAAGCATGAATGTGGCCTACACGTCATCAAGCCTTGTTGGGAGGATTCACCTGCGAAAAGGGGTACGGTAGTGGTTCCGCAGATCGAGCGGGGCCACAGGCTGGATGATTCAGGAATATTCGCTGATACTATGCGTGAGAAGGCCGATGGGCTGATTGAAAACAGGAATACGGGGTTGTGTGTATGCTCCGTGAACAACAGGGACTTGTAATGCAACTGGAAGAGAGTGTAAAGCTGGTGGAGATTTTTACGGATGGTGCCTGTAAGGGTAATCCGGGAATAGGGGGCTGGGGAGTTTATCTGAAGTTTGATGGTGAAATACGGGAGTTTTTTGGTGGAGAGCCTGTGACGACGAATAACCGGATGGAGCTGCTGGCTGCTATCCGTGCGTTGCAGGCACTGGAATCACTACCCGATACCGGGCAACCTTTGCGAGTTCAACTGCATACCGATTCGCAATATGTGCAGAAGGGTATCAGTGAGTGGGTTCATTCCTGGAAAAAACGCGGATGGCTGACGGCAGAAAAAAAACCGGTCAAGAATGAGGCATTGTGGAAGGAACTGGATCAGCTGTCCCGGCATTACCAGGTTGAATGGTTCTGGGTTCGGGGGCATAACGGCCATGATGGCAATGAGCGAGCCGATATGCTTGCCAACCGTGGGGTGGCATCGGTGTTGTCTGAAAAAGCGGATTGATCGGGTAAATCATGCGGTATGTATTTCTTGATACTGAGACAACGGGTCTGGATTCGGCACTGGGGCACCGTATCGTCGAGATAGCAGCAGTGGAAGTGTGTAACCGGCGTTTGACCAATCGCCATTTTCACCGCTATCTCAATCCGGGGCGGGAGAGTGATGAAGGTGCGCTGCGGGTACACGGGCTGACTCGTGAATTTTTGCGGGATAAACCCATGTTTCGGGATGTCTGCAACGAGTTTCTGGAGTTCATAGCAGATGCTGAGATTTTCATTCATAACGCTCCTTTCGATGTGGGGTTCATCAACCGTGAACTCGACCTGATCAGATTTGATCCGATGCAGAATCATTGCCTGCAAATCATCGATACACTGGCACTGGCAAAAGAGCTGCACCCGGGCAAGAGAAACAATCTGGATGCGTTGTGTGAGCGTTATCAGATTGATAATTCCCACAGAACGTTGCATGGCGCTTTGCTCGATGCAGAGCTGCTGGCTGAGGTTTACCTGGCAATGACACGCGGCCAGGAAAGCCTGTTGATGGAAGTGGATACACCCGCATCACGGCAAGCCAATAGTTCGATAGCCGGCAAAGTGGCGAATCTTGCGTTGATCGTTCAGCCCGCTACGCAAGCAGAGCTCGAATTGCATGGCCGGTTGATGGAACGCATCAGCGTCGAGAGCAAAGGCAATTGCTTATGGAGCAGTTGAATTTGCTCAGAACCCGTTCAAGATTCCACTGAAAGGCGCATTGCAGCGTTAAAATCGAACTCAAAATACGTCACATACTTCGCGAGAGTATGCTCCGTTTTCTCATTCAATTTTGCCTTGCACTACCTCCCTTGATCGGGATTTTGAACGGGTTCTCAGGCGTGCAGTTTGGCGCGCATGGCACTGAATGTCAGCGTTTTGCCAAAATCCCATACTGCTGAAGGTCCACGGTGGGCATTCGCCACGACATCATTGACCGCGGTAACGATCCATTCGACATCGGATTCCGTCAGAATGAGTGGCGGGATGAATTTGACAATATTCATGCCGTGGCCGGCTACCTGAGACAGAACCCGGTGCTGCCTGAATAACGGCACGGTGATCAACTGCGAGAACAGTCCTTTGTTGGCAGATTCAAGCATTTTCCATGACAGCTTCAGCATAAGGCTTTTCGGTTCGGTGAATTCCAGCGCGATCATCATGCCTTTGCCTCGTACTTCCTTGAAGCATTCGTATTTTTCCGTCAGTGGAGTCAGCGCATCCATGATGGCTGCTCCGGTACGGGCGGAATGTTCGATGAGATTTCCTGATTCCAGCACTTCCAGTGTGGCCAGACCAGCGGCCATTGCCAGGTTGTTTTTGCCAAATGTACTGCCGTGAACGACTGCGCGATCCATGCGATTGAAAACACGGTCGAAGATCCACTCCTTGCAAACCAGTGCACCCACAGGGACGAATCCGCCGGAAAGCGTCTTGGACATGCACAGGATATCGGGTTCGACAGACCAGTGTTCGACTGCCCACCACTTGCCGGTCCGCCCCAGTCCGGTTTGGATTTCATCCGTGATGAACAATGCGCCGTATTTGCGGGTGAGTCTGGCTGCTTCCGGAAGATAGTCGTCATCCGGTATCCAGACACCGTGTCCTTGAATCGGCTCGGTAATGAAGGCGGCGACATCTCCCTGTGCAAGCACTTGTTCCAGTGCTTCGAGATCATTGAACGGGATTTCGATGAAGTCCGGCACCATCGGACCGAATCCCTTTTTGTAATGATCATCTCCCGTGGCGGAGAGAGAGCCAAGACTCAGTCCATGATAACAGCCGTGGCAGAAAATGATTTTGGGTTTTCCGGTTGCATAACGGCTGAATTTGATCGCCGCTTCGACTGTTTCAGTACCCGAGTTGGCGAAAAAGACACGATTCAATCCGTCCGGCGTCAGTTTGACCAGTCTCTCTGCCAGCAGTCCTGCGAGTAGTGATACGTCGAGCTGGACGAGGTTGGGTAAATCTGCCTCCAGAGTGCTCTTGAGTGCTTCGACGATTTCGGCATGATTGCGCCCCAGTGCAAAGACACCAAAACCACTCAGCAGATCCAGATAGCGGTTATCCTGCTCGTCGAATAGATATGCGCCTTCTGCCCGGACATAATGACGATCGAAATCAATGGTTTTGAGGACCTTGACCATCTGGCTGTTCAGATACTTGTCATGCAGGGCAAAATTTTCTTTGCTGCGGTTCTGGATGAAATCCTGGATTTTCATGGGCGGGGCTCCGGAATGTGGTGGGGTGCAGGTAAGCAGATACCAAAAAATCAGCAGCATTTTACCCTAATCCATTGAGGTGTTCCGGGTGGATATCTGCTGAAAAATCTGGTGATTTCAGGGTGCCATCCATATCTTTCTGTCGTAAAATCAGCAATGATTATCATTCCAGTATCTGATTGACATTTATCATCAGCTTGTCTAAACTTTCCCGCCAGGACTCGATGTGGTTAGCGGGTTCTCTGGTAGCCGGCCTGATTCTAATAAATAACAGGCAGATTTCTCAGTGGTGAAATCATTTATGAATATCCCGGCAGAGAGTTTGTCCATTGGCTGATTTATGGAAAGTTGCAGATGGGTGCCGCCGGGCCGGCGAACGATGTTTCGCTAAACAAAATGTAAATTCAAGTAGAGGAAGATAATCATGAAAACAACAAAAGCAATGCTTGCAGGTTTTGCTGTAGGGTCACTGTTGCTGGCGGGTGCTGCACAAGCTGAACACAACTTCAATGTGGTTATCAACGCCTACGATACCACTATTCCTGAACTCAACGTGGAAGGTGTGACCGTAAAAAATATCCGTGCTTTCAATGTGTTGAATGAGCCGGAGACACTGGTCGTCAAGAAAGGCGATGCAGTGAAAGTCGTTGTTGAAAACAAATCGCCTATCAGTGAAGGATTTTCAATTGATGCTTTTGGTGTTCAGGAAGTAATCAAAGCAGGTGAAACCAAAACTATCAGTTTTACCGCTGATAAAGCAGGTGCTTTCACGATCTGGTGCCAGCTTCATCCTAAAAATATCCACCTGCCAGGTACCCTTAACGTCGTAGAAT
Organism: Nitrosomonas sp.; assembly: GCF_040256045.1. Taxonomy (GTDB): domain Bacteria; phylum Pseudomonadota; class Gammaproteobacteria; order Burkholderiales; family Nitrosomonadaceae; genus Nitrosomonas. The sequence continues at coordinate 13,181 of NZ_JBDZWD010000045.1, read as the reverse complement.
AAGCAACGTCTGGAACTACAGCAGTAACCACAATCAGGCCGGATAAATCCGGCCTGATTTTTTGTAGCGTATCATCTTTCCTGGAACCGACTCGATATTACCGGAATAGCGCAAGCTATCTCATCCTGCTCTGGTAATGTGATCGGGCAATATCACTATATCTTTGTTATAGCCAACCTCGCCTTTTGTGCACTTCTTCCCACTTGCTGTTTGATAAATCATATAAGGGTTTTTTGTTAGAATACCGGCTCGTGATGAACTATTTTTATGAGGTATTTGATGGCAGTTGAAAGGACCTTGTCCATTATCAAGCCCGATGCAGTGGCAAAGAACGTTATCGGACAAATTTATGCACGATTTGAAGCAGCCGGTCTGAAAGTCGTTGCGGCTCGCATGGCGCACTTGTCGAGAATCGAGGCTGAGAATTTTTATGCGATTCACAGGGAAAGACCTTTCTTCAAGGATCTGGTCGAATTCATGATTTCCGGACCGGTGATGATCCAGGTGCTGGAAGGTGAAAACGCAATTGCCAGAAATCGTGAGCTGATGGGTGCCACAGATCCTAGGAAGGCAGAAAAAGGTACGATTCGCGCAGATTTTGCAGAAAGTATCGATGCCAATGCAGTACATGGTTCGGATGCACCTGAAACGGCTGCCGTTGAAATCGCCTGTTTCTTTCCGTCTCTGGAAATATATTCACGCTGATAATAAACACACCTTGCTGATCTGAAAAACCGGGCGCAATGATCAACCTGCTTGATTTCAATAAGACGGAACTAGTCCGTTTCTGCGGAGAAATGGGTGAGAAGCCTTATCGGGCAAGACAGTTGTTGCGCTGGGTACACCAGTCCGGTAAGACGGAATTCATGGAAATGAGCGACCTGGCAAAAGGGTTCCGCCATAAGCTGATGGAATGTGCCATTGTCCGGTTGCCTGAAATCGTCAGTGATCATACAGCAGGGGATGGCACTCGCAAATGGCTGTTATCGACAGGATCGGGGAACGCAGTAGAAATGGTTTTCATTCCTGAGCCTAGTCGGGGTACGCTTTGTGTTTCCAGTCAGGTGGGTTGTGCATTGGCATGCAGCTTCTGTTCTACCGGTCGGCAGGGTTTCAATCGTAATCTGAGCGTTGCAGAAATCATTGGTCAGTTGTGGTGGGCCAATCGGCTGCTCGAAGCAGGTAGTCATAGCCCGTTTCCCTTGGATACTACACGAGTGCAGACAGACAAGTCGGAAACGAGGCGGCCGGTTACCAATGTCGTCATGATGGGGATGGGTGAGCCGCTGGCTAATTTTGAAAACCTGGTAACGGCACTGGACCTGATGCTGAGCGATGATGCGTATGGTTTGTCACGCCGCCGGGTAACGGTGAGTACATCCGGACTGGTTCCCGCTCTGGATCGCTTACGTGAGCGCTGCCCGGTGGCGCTCGCGGTTTCATTGCATGCACCGAATGATGCCTTGCGTGACCAGTTGGTGCCCATCAATAAAAAGTATCCGATCAGGGATTTATTGGCCGCTTGTGAGCGTTACCTGCCAGCCGCGCCGAGAGATTTTATTACGTTTGAATATGTTATGCTGAAAGGCGTGAATGACAGTGTAGCGCTGGCAAGGGAACTGGTTCAGCTTGTCAGGAACGTTCCGTGCAAACTCAATCTGATCCCGTTTAACGCCTTTTCCGGTTCCGGCTATGAGCGGTCGGATGCAGAAGCCATCAGTAATTTTCGGGATGTACTGATGCAAGCCGGTATCGTTACGACAGTACGCAAAACGAGGGGGGATGATATCGCCGCTGCTTGTGGTCAACTGGCAGGACAGGTACGCGACAAGACACGCCGGACAAATAGGCGTGAAGCTGGTCAGCCGTCAGTTGCCAGATAATCGGAGATGTATAAATCCAGTGTGGGATAAGCCATTGCAAGCAAAATGGACAGGCTGATTAGAACGGGAGTTCTCGGATTTGTGGTATGGCTGGCGGGTTGCGGGCATGCGCCGGTTCAGGAAAAGCCGACTCCTGAAGAACTGAAGCAGCGTGCATTGCACAGTGCAAAAATTCATACTGAACTTGCAGGCCAGTACTATCACCGTGGTCAATATCGGGTAGCGATAGAAGAGGCTGAAATCGCACTGCAGAAAAAAACCGACTATGCTCCGGCTTATAACATGCTGGGACTGGTTTATATGGATCTGCAGGAAGATGATCGCGCGGAGTGGAACTTTGAGCGCGGACTTGGAATCACCCCAAATGATCCTGATATACGTAATAATTTCGGTTGGTTCTTATGTCAGCGAAAACCCGGCGGGATGGAACAGGCCCTCGAACATTTCATGATGGCCGTGCGTGATCCCTTATATGAAACGCCAGAGAGAACTTATACCAATGCAGGATTGTGCGTTCTGAAGCAAAATAATTTCGAGCAGGCACAAAGCTACTTTCAGAAGGCTCTGATTATCCGCCCGGGTTATCCTTTGGCCCAGCTTGGCCTGGTAGAGCTGGATTTCAGTCGTGGTGAAGTAAAAAAGGCGTGGACTGCAATCAACCGGTATTTACAGACATATTCTCCCGCTCCAGGCAGTTTGTGGCTGGCTGTCCGTATTGCGCGAGCGAACGGAGATATCAATGCAGAAAATAATTATGCTTTTCAGCTACAGAAGCGTTTTCCTGATTCCCGGGAAGCTCGGGAATCGCGTGCAGTAAGGTTGAGTCATGAAAGACAATGAACTAGATGAAAAAGAGGGATTGGCTACTGATCAGAAATCGGATCTCATTCATGAGGCAGAATCGGTTGAAGAAACTTTAGATCAGGCTGTATCTCTTCAGGCAGAATCTGCGAGTATGATGTCGTACTCGCCTGTTCAGGCCGATGATCTAGCTGGAACGATCCCAGCAGGCGGTACAACTGCTTCCGGTTTCGGGCAGATATTACGTGATGCGAGGATCAGGCGTGGCATGAATGTAGGCGAGGTGGCGCACCGTCTTCGTCTGTCTGAACAGCAGGTGGAGGCGATCGAGGCACAGGATTTTTCCAGGCTGCCTGCCGCCGTATTCTTACGCGGCTATATACGCAATTATGCCAATCTGCTGCAGCTCGATGATGTGCCGCTGTTAATGGAAGCGGTGCCTCAGGCAAGGCCGGTGGATGCTGTCTTTGCCAGTAAAAGAAATGCGCAGCGTTTCAAGGCGATCGAGCCTGTTTACCGGTCTGGTCGCAGCAGTCGCGGCGGGTGGCTGTATATTGCGGTGATACTGGCAGCGCTTGCGGCCTATGGAATTTATCGTGATGAAGTACCGGAACAGCTGGTTTCCTTCTCGGCAGAGGATACAGATCAGGTGATGTCATCGAACTCTGCTGACGGCAATGACCAGGTAGCAATAGATCTGGCGCTGCCGTTGTCTTCCTCTGCTTCCGGGTTGCCATTGGTAACACCTGCACCCGCTGGTGCCGGTTTGCCGCCGGTTGCGACGACACTGCCTGAACTGCCCACACCTTCCGTACCGGCTGCAGAGGTACCCAAGGCTTCAGATGATGGTAAAAAATCACTGCATTTCGCCTTTTCACGAGATTCATGGGTCAAAATCAAGGATGGTGGTGGTCGGGTCATTCTCGAAAAAACCCACTTACGTGGAACCGAGCAGGCAATAGAAGGTAAACCACCTTTATATCTGGTTATCGGTAATGCAGCCGGAGTCAGTCTTACCTATAACGGGCGCACGGTTGATCTTGCACCCTATACACGCGGCAATGATGATGTCGCACGCTTTTCCCTTGAATAATCTGTATGAATTTCTGAGAATCGGGTTTTAACCATGTCTTCTAATAACGTACCTGCACCGCGCCGGAAGTGTGTGGGTGTCAAAGTAGGTTCGGTAATGATCGGTGGTGGTGCGCCGATCGTTGTGCAGTCAATGACCAATACTGATACCGCTGACGAGGTGGCTACTACCCGGCAGGTCGCTCAGCTTGCACTTGCAGGTTCAGAACTCGTCAGAATTACCGTCAATTCGATGGAAGCTGCACGTGCCGTTGCCGGAATCCGTGCTCGACTGGATGATATGGGTTGTCATGTCCCGCTTGTCGGTGATTTCCATTTCAACGGGCACAAGCTGCTGACTGCATATCCCGAATGTGCCAGAGCACTGGCCAAATATCGTATCAATCCCGGTAATGTTGGCCATGGTCGCAAGCGTGATGAACAGTTTTCCATGCTGATAGAGACGGCCTGCAAGTATGATAAACCGGTTCGTATCGGAGTCAACTGGGGCAGTCTCGATCCTGAGATGCTGGCGCGAATCATGGATGAGAATGCACGCTCACCTGATCCGCTGGGTGCTTCGCAGGTGATGTACAAGGCACTCATCACTTCTGCGCTGGAAAGCGCAGCCAGAGCTGAAGAGCTGGGCCTGGCCCGTGATCATATCGTGCTGTCGTGCAAAGTCAGTGGTGTGCAGGATCTGATTGCAGTCTATGGTGCGCTGGCCGAGCAATGCGACTATGCATTGCATCTGGGGCTGACCGAGGCCGGTATGGGATCAAAAGGGATCGTTGCTTCGACAGCGGCGCTGGGGGTGCTTTTATTCAGGGGTATCGGCGATACGATTCGTGTTTCCCTGACACCGGAGCCGGGTGGAGATCGTGCCCGTGAAGTCATCGTAGCACAGGAAATCCTGCAGACGATGGGCTTGCGTGCGTTTGTTCCGCTGGTGGCGGCTTGTCCGGGTTGCGGGCGGACAACCAGTACTTATTTTCAGGAGCTTGCTGAAAGTATTCAAATTTATGTACGTGAGCAGATGATCATCTGGCGTGAGCAATACGAAGGTGTCGAGAATATGTCGCTGGCAGTCATGGGATGTGTGGTCAACGGGCCGGGTGAAAGCAAGCATGCCGATATCGGCATCAGTTTGCCCGGATCGGGAGAAACACCGGTTGCCCCGGTTTTTGTGGATGGTCAGAAAACTGTTACTCTGAAAGGCGACAACATCGCAGGTGAATTCCGTATGATCGTCGATGAGTACGTGCGTACCAAATATCGGAAAAAAGCAGCCAATGCCTGAACCAATCCGGGCAGTTCGCGGGATGAACGACATCCTGCCGGACGAAAGCAGTTTATGGGCGTTTTTTGAAGATACGATTCGTACATGGCTGACTGCCTACGGCTATCGCAATCTGCGTACACCCATCGTTGAACAGACTGATCTGTTCGTCCGCTCGATTGGGGAGGTGACCGATATCGTCGAAAAAGAGATGTATACGTTCGTCGACCATCTCAACGGGGAAAATCTGACATTGCGCCCGGAAGGCACAGCCTCCTGTGTACGTGCTGTAATCGAGCACAATCTGCTGTATGCGGGTCCTCAGCGTTTGTATTACAGCGGACCGATGTTTCGGCATGAACGCCCGCAAAAGGGACGCTACCGCCAGTTTCACCAGGTGGGTGTGGAAGCACTTGGGTTTTCCGGCCCGGATATCGACGCGGAACTCATTATTATGTGCGCGCGGTTGTGGCGTTTACTGGGTATCTCGGATGTTCGTCTCGAAATCAGTACACTTGGCAGTACCGAATCACGTTCGGTTTATCGTGCCCGTCTGATCAGCTACCTGGAAAAATTCTGTGACGATCTCGATGAGGATGCACGCCGGCGGTTAAAAACCAATCCGTTGCGTATTCTTGACAGCAAGAATCCAGCTATGCGTGAAATACTCGCAGGCGCTCCCCGTCTGCTCGATGATCTGGATGAAGATTCACTCACCCATTTCGAGGGATTGCAACAGATTTTGCGCAATCAGGGTATCAGTTTCGAAATCAATAACCGGCTGGTCAGGGGGCTGGATTACTATAATCGCACGGTGTTCGAATGGGTGACTGACAAGCTGGGTGCGCAGGGGACCATTTGTGCAGGCGGGCGTTATGACGGGCTGATCGCGCAGATTGGCGGAAAACCGGCACCAGCGTGCGGTTTTGCTATGGGTATCGAGCGGATACTGGCGCTGATGGGTGAAAACGATACTGTTGGAGCACACGCCATTCCTGATGTATATGTGGTGCATCAGGGGGAGGCTGCTGCCGAATTTTCATGGAAGGTAGCAGAATCATTGCGGGACGATGGTCTTAAAGTAGTGCTACACAGCGGGGGTGGAAATTTCAAGGCACAAATGAAAAAAGCCAATGCCAGTGGGGCACGTTTTGCCGCTATCATCGGAGATGATGAGGTCATGGCCGGGCAAATTAGCATCAAGCCATTACGTGAAGCAGCGGAACAGACCAGAGTCGATCTGGCCAGTGCGGCTGCACTTCTGGGAAATATTTAATCAAGGTGGAAAATCAGAACCATGTCAGCGTATAACTTTGAAGAACAGGAAAAGATAGAGGGGTTGAAATCCTGGTGGGCTGCTAACGGCACTACTATGCTGTTTGCCATTGCGGTTTTTGCGGCAACGGTGGCCGGCAGCCGGCTGTGGAATCATTACAAGGCCGAACAGGCGCAGCAGGCGGCTGATTTATATGCCATTCTTCAGCAACAGGTCGAGAAAGGGAGTGAGCTCGTCAAAATAACGGATGCGGCACACCTGCTGATCGAAGGTTTTCCCGGCAGCGGCTATGCTGTGCGTGCAGCATTGATGGCCGCCCGTGCTGCAGATCAGGCAGGCAATAATCAGGCTGCGAAAGATATGCTGCAATGGGTGCTTGATCATACTGAAGAGCCAGAAGTAAAGGATCTGACCCGCTTGCGGCTGGCAAGTGTGCTGGTGGATGAAAGCAAGTACGACCAGGCACTGAAATTACTGGATACACAACATCTTCCATCTTTTACCGGACTTTACGCAGATTTGCGTGGAGATGCACTGGCTGCTACAGGAAAGACGGATGAAGCAAGAGCAGCCTACCGGAAGGCGCTGGATAGCTTAGGCGCACAGGGTGCCTATCAGAACGTCGTGCAGATGAAACTTGATACATTGAGAGAACAACAGCAGTGATCGGCAGTATTTCGTTCCCGGCTCCTCATTTCACTTTCCGTAGTGCTTACCGGACACTGCGTGTTTGCATACTTGCTCTGCTGATCCTGCTGGGTGGTTGTGCAAATTGGAGTGATATAACGGGTGCGCACTTTACTGACCTTTTCAGCAGTGACGAGGATGAGGTTGAAATCGATGAGGCCGAACTTGCTGAGTTGCAGACACTGACCCCGATCAAGCCGCTGTGGCAGGCAAAACTGGCAGAAAGCAAGACCGCGGTTTTTCTGCCGGTCTACGAGAATGGCGCACTGTATGCCGCCGATGAAAGTGGTCGACTGATCAAACTCGATCCGGCGACAGGACGCGAAATCTGGCATGTAGATACCAAATCTCAGCTTTCCGGAGGGGTGGGTACTGGTGGAGGAATGATTCTGCTTGGAACCTATAAAGGCGAGGTACTGGCATTCGATGAAGAAGGCAATGCCCTGTGGCAATCCCAGGTACCAAGTGAAATCCTAAGCCCACCACAAACAGATAATGGAATCGTGGTGGTGCGTACCGGTGACAGCAAGCTTTATGGTCTGAATGCAACAGATGGAAAGCAGATCTGGAACTATCAGGGTGTAATACCACCCCTGACAGTCAGAAATTTTGTTGGTGTATCGATTACACGGGGCGCTATTTTTGCGGGATTTCCCGGCGGTAAACTGATCGCACTGGATCTGTTTACCGGCAACGTGGGCTGGGAAGCAACCGTTTCACAACCGCATGGCGTTACGGAACTGGAACGGATGACCGACATCAGTAGCCTGCCGGTGGTCGATGAGGACCAAGTGTGCGCAGTTGCCTATCGCGGCCGGGCTGCCTGTTTTGAAATTTCCAACGGGAATCAGATCTGGGCAAGGGATGCATCGAGCAGCGCGGGCATGATGATGGACAATAGCCATGTTTATATCAGTGAAGAACAGGGGACCGTGGCTGCTTACGACAAAAGCAGTGGCGCCGCTGTCTGGAAGAGAGGAAAACTGGGTAGCCGCAAATTGTCTGCTCTGATGATCGCCAGAGGTACCCGTCTGGTAGTCGGTGACGATCAGGGATATGTCACCCTGATCAGCCGTCAGGATGGCTCCTTGCTGGGTCGTGCACCGACTGATGGCAGCATGATTTTGTCACGTCCCGAATACCTGTCGGATGGTTTTGTCGTGCAAACACAAAAAGGTGGGCTTTTCGCATTCTCCTTGCAGTAATCCGGATATTCTTATTTTTCGGATAAAGCGTTTTTTCATATTCCCACTATCATGAAACCCACACTTGTACTGGTTGGGCGCCCGAATGTCGGAAAATCGACATTGTTCAACCGCCTGACCCGCAGTCGTGATGCGATTGTGGCCGATATTCCCGGGCTGACGCGCGATCGACACTACGGTCACGGCAGGTTGGGTCTCAAACCCTATCTGGTGGTGGATACCGGCGGTTTTGAACCGGTGATCAAATCCGGCATCCTGCATGCCATGGCCAAACAAACCCTCCAAGCTGTGGATGAAGCCGATATCGTGCTGTTCATCGTCGATGGTCGTCAGGGATTGGCCGCACAGGACAAGATCATTGCGGAACAATTGCGCAAAACCGGCCAGAAAATAATCCTCGTCGTCAATAAAACCGAAGGGATGCCTTATTCATCAGTGACGGCTGAGTTTCATGAGCTGGGGCTCGGCACACCATGCGCTGTTTCGGCTTTGCATGGAGATCATCTGGGTGAGTTGATCGATTTTGCACTGGAAGGGTATCCGTATGAAGAAGAAACCGCAGCTGAACCTGGCCAGGAAAAGTGTCCTGTCATTGCCATTGCCGGCCGCCCCAATGTCGGCAAATCCACGCTGATCAATACCCTGCTGGGGGAAGAGCGTGTGATTGCATTTGATCAGCCCGGTACTACCCGAGACAGCATTTATGTCGATTTTGAATATGGCCAGCGCAGCTATACGTTGATCGATACGGCGGGCCTGCGCCGATCAGGCAAGGTTTGGGAAACTGTGGAAAAGTTCTCGGTGGTCAAAACCCTGCAATCGATCGAGGCTGCCAATGTAGTTATTCTGGTGCTCGATGCACACCATGAAATTTCCGATCAGGATGCCCATATTGCCGGGTTTATCCTGGAAACCGGTCGTGCCCTGGTCGTTGCCATCAACAAATGGGACGGTCTGGACGACTATCAGCGCGAAATCATTAAACGCGAATTTGAACGCAAGCTCGGGTTTCTGAGTTTTGCCAATCTGCACTACATTTCTGCCCTGTACGGCAACGGTGTGAAAGGGTTGATGCCCTCGGTGGACGCGGCCTATGCTGCTGCTATGGCTCATATTCCTACACCCAAGTTGACGCGAGCCATGCTGGCTGCCGTTGCTAAACAACAACCCCCGCGTGGGGGAATGTCGCGGCCCAAGCTGCGCTATGCCCACCAGGGAGGAGAAAATCCTCCGCTGATCATTGTGCATGGATCCATGCTCGAACATGTTCCGCAAACCTACCGCCGCTATCTCGAAAATACATTCAGGGAAGTATTCAAGCTGAAAGGTACCCCGTTACGAGTGGAATTCAGAACTGGCCACAATCCCTATGCCGGTAAGAAAACACCGCTGACCGAGGAAGAAGCCCGGCGTGCGCATAGCCGACGCCGTCGCAACCGCAAGAAGTACGGCTGACCCCGAAAAGGTCAGACAAACAGCTGCCTGAATAACTTCTTTATCCCTCCAGTACTGTACAAATTAAAGATACGTAACTTTTCTCGTATCTGTAACCTCATTGTAAGTCCGTAGCTTCTATATTACAGCCTCATTTTTAATCAAATCATGAGGTGTTCCATGAGTCGGATAATCAACCTGACACCCCGCGTATGTGCTTTGGTACTAACTCAGGCACTTCTTAGCACGAAGGAATTCAACCTGCCAACTGTCGTAGTACATGATCTGTATGCCAAGTTGAGGGAAGAGAGAAATCACAAGACGCCTTTCTACTTTGATTAGATCTGCAGGATGGGAATTTCATTACAAGATTATGCACGCGTTATTGTGAAATGCTTTGCTATCCGCGCCAAAGGCATAGTGTTTCCTTGACCCCCGCAATATGCGGTGGATTTAGTTTATAAGGCGCTTTTTTGTCAACCATAGGAGTTTAGAGATATGCCAACTGAAATTGACAAGGTTTCAGCCAATTTGTTAACCAACCTGAAGCCCATTGATATAAATGTTAAGGGGGATTTAGCTACTCTCGAGGGAGAAGTTTTAAAAGGAAAAATCCTTGAAAATGCTCTGGCTCAGCTTAAAGCTAGGCCTGGATTCAATCCCGCCGCTCTAAGTATCCAATTTGGGCTGAAGTGGTAGATTTGTGGCTCTTTAGGAGAATGTTGGTTACCTGCCTTTCAGGGTAGGTAACCTTCAGGAGAATTATGATGTTTAAAACGGGCATTATTAAGTTGACTGCAATATGCAACCTCAATTGTGATTATTGTTACATGTTCAACTTGTCCGATAAGACTTATCTTGAAATGCCAAAGATGATGTCGCCGGAAATTGCATGCTTAGTGGTGGAACGGATTGTTGCCTATTTGAAATCAAGGGGAGAGCGAGATTTCCTACTATGCCTACACGGTGGCGAGCCGACTTTGTGGCGGCAGGAATACTTTAAATCCTTATTTGAGATGATCTCCTCACAAAATCGTAAAGGTTGCAATATAGATGTGAGCCTACAAACCAATCTTTATAAACTTCCAAGTAGATCATGCCTTGATTTGTTTCGAGATAACGGCATTCGATTCGGTATCAGCGTGGATGGTCCGCAGATTTACAATGATCAGCATCGGTTTACATTCAATGGGTATGGAAGTTACGCTCGCATTATGCGGAACGTTGAATTATTGAAAAACCAGGGTTATGGTGATCTTATTGGTGGTTTTTTGTGTGTCGCTAATCCGGAAATTCCGCCGGAAGAATTTTGGGCTTGGGTTAAGACTCTCCCCGTTACTCGGCTTGATGTTTTATGGCCAATAGAATTTAACGAGGGTAATCCTCCGTGGCATCATAACGGAAAGCTTGCTTATTCGGTGCGCCCGCTATTCGGAGACTGGTTCGCTAAACTTTTCAAATTATGGTGGGATGAGGATGATCCTCGCTTATATGTGCGTCTCTTTGATCATTTAGTGAAGATATTTCTTGCTGGCCACGGATCGGAACATGTGGATTTTTTGGTAAATGATCAAGTAAATATGTTCGTGGTTAATACGGATGGCAGCATCGAATACCCGGATTATTTGAGAGCCAGCAGTGATGGTTCTGTGAAAACCGGACTTAATATTGCTGCAAATACTTTGGATGAACTACATGATGACAAGGTATTTCAGAGCCTACTGACTTTAAAGGATTTCCTTCCACAAGATTGCAAGAGCTGTTTTTTTCGTGAAATCTGTGGTGGCGGTTTTTTACCTGGCAGAGCTGTGCCCGGTGCCTTGATTTCCAGTGAAAGGTCAGTTTTATGCGAAGACCAATTATGGTTCTTCCAAATAGCTTTCGATTTGGTGTATGGTCGCGTTTCTGTGTCATCCAATCCTGGAGAATATAGTCGTGCAATTCCCTTATTTGCTACTATCTAATGCCAGCCTTGCTGAAGTAAAATCCTTTCTCATTGATAATCTAACCTCTCCGCATAATGAGGTTACCCGCTCGCTGGTGGGTCAATCCGGGTTTTATCAACGTGAAGGTTTTATTCATATCCTTCAATCTCTGCTTGAAGCTGGAATAGCCGATGCTGACCATCCGAACATCCAATTAGCATTGCGACGCACCTGCGAAGACTGGTCGCCGGCAACCCAAGAGTGGGTGTCGTCTCCCTTGTTCCGGTCGTGGTTACATCGCTTTATATATCAATCTGACGAAACCGATATCATCAGAAAATCACAGAGATTCGTTGACGAAATTACAAATTATTGCCTTGATTTATACCATGAGAAAGATACTCAAATTACCCTTGTTTCCTGTAACGGCAAGATCGAACTTTACCGACCAGAATATTTGATACGTTGCCCGGTGGATGGTTTGATTCCGGTATTGATTAACGGAGATATCATCATCGTGGGTTCGCAGGATTCGCCTTTTTTAATGATTGAGCGTTCACAGGGAAGTGCGGGTATCGAGTTGAGTGTATGCTACGAAGCCCAAGAGTGTAGCCTTGTTAAGGCACCCCGCTTGCCTTGTTCGCGAGGTGTTGTGGTAAGGAATGACCTAAATAGCTTGCGAGTGAAGCTGGATATTACAAGGTCTCCAGAACGGAGTTCTACATATACGGCCGCCTTGGTAGAAATAGTTGATGACTATTATCCACCCTACAGTACTAGATACCTTGAAAGTAGTTGCCGCTGGCTTGTGCAGGCATGGCCAGAAGAGTTTGGAGATTGGGAGATAACCTTGCAAGCAGTAGTGCCCTACAAAGCTCATCAAGATTGGATGGTGACTGGTTTTACGATTTCTTCTATGCAAGGGGCTTGCTGGGTTGCTGCAGGCAGGCCGATCCAAGTGTTGGAAAGTCTGGTGCATGAGCAGAGCCATGTCAAACTTCGCTACTTGGAAGAATATATACCTATTTTAGAACCTGAGCAGGGGACGAGAGTTTTTTCAGTGGGGTGGCGTTCTGATCCTCGGCCATTGGTTGGTATATATGAAGGGATTTACGTCAATATGCATGTCATGGAAGCATTCCGAAGAATACTTGGATCATGTCCATTAAGCGTGGATGCGCGCAATGAAGTCCTAATGCGAGGACGAGAACTGCATCAACAGGTACAGGAAGCAGCAAAGATATTGTTCGGTCACGGAAAATTCACCGAGGTCGGTATAGCTTATAAGGATTGGGTAGAGCGCCGCCTTGGTGAGTTGGCATCCCTGGCTGCCTAACAATTTGTTCAACCAAGAGCGATAGGTTATAGGCTCTTTTCAAGTCTCTTGTGCGCAGGGGCCCGTGTAATTCCTCGTATATGCCTATGGAGAGCGATCCTGGCTTACAAACGCTATTAACTGGCTCAGCCCCGGCTGCTGGTGTTTTTGTCCGACAAAGCAAGGAAATACCTTTTATAGATTGGCGCGGGAGAATCAGCAGCCATCTCAATTCCGATCTTGCTACTAGAATTAACCTGAGTTCGGGATAAGGAAAGAGGAAGTGAGCGCCAGCCTTTTTGCGT
>NZ_JBDZWD010000044.1:0-21531 GCF_040256045.1 Nitrosomonas sp. | reverse complement strand
ACCAGGGTCAACAGCCTGGCTAAAGCTTAAGGGCTTATCCCGAACTCAGGTTACTATAGCCACACGACTATCAATCCGACCCGGATCATTCCTAAAGGGCCGGATATCGATTACACCCGGCCACATAACCGGGAGCAGACTTTTCTCTCTCCCGAGTAATTCAACCAATGTCAATCAGATGACATCAGGCATTGTGGTATCCCAGAACCACCTCGACCTCATTTTGCGAGCCCAGAATCACCGGTACGCGCTGATGCAGATCTTGCGGCGTGATATCCAAAATTCGCTCATAGCCAGTCGTTGACAACCCGCCAGCCTGTTCAACGATAAAACTCATCGGATTGGCTTCGTACATTAGACGCAGTCTGCCAGGTTTGGATGGATCTTTGGTATCGCGCGGATACATGAAAATACCACCACGGGTAAGGATACGATGTACCTCTGCCACCATCGAAGCCACCCAACGCATATTGAAATCACGACCGCGCGGTCCGGTACTTCCTGCCAGACACTCCGCCACATAGCGCTGTACCGGCGCTTCCCAGAAACGTTGATTGGATGCATTGATGGCAAATTCCCTGGTATCGGCGGGAATCCTCATGTTCGGATGTGTCAGCACGAATTCACCGATATCACGATCCAGCGTAAAACCATTGACACCATGACCAGTGGTCAGCACCAGCATGGTGGATGAACCATACAATGCATAACCGGCACAAACCTGTTTGACACCAGGTTGCAGGAAATCTTCCATACTGGTAGCCCGGCTTGGCACTGGCGAGCGCAAAATCGAAAAAATCGTCCCGACAGAAATATTGAGATCCACATTACTGGAACCATCCAGCGGATCGAATACCAGTAAATATTTGCCGAGTGGATAGGGGGATGGAATCGAATAGACATCATCCATTTCCTCCGATGCCATACCAGAAAGATGGCCAGCCCATTCATTGTTGCGAATCATGATTTCATTGGTAATCACATCCAGCTTTTTTTGGGTTTCACCCTGAACATTTTCCGTGTCCAGAGCCCCCATCACACCAATCAGCGCTCCCTTGTTCACCGCATTGGAAATAGTCTTGATAGCAGTCACGATATCGTTCAGCAATGCGGTGAAATCACCACTCGCCCCCGCGATGTGACGCTGCTCTTCAATGATGAACTGGGTAAGGGTAGTACCGGTATGCATCAGTTTTCCTCTCGAGAAATTAAAAAAGCGTCAATTATACTGGTTTGGCAACCCTAGCGAGCGTGTGAAAAAGGAAGCAGATCTCCTCTCCTGATCACTTTTATTTCAAATCAGCTGCACTGCTCCTATCCCCCTGATTAATTCCCACTGATCAGTAATATAGAGCCGCACCACACTTTTTCTAACAAACTATATTTTGTCGGAACCCTCTACCCGAGTTTTACCCTTCTCACAGAAATTCTGAGAAACCTTCCTGATAGCTCTCCTCCAGAAAATATCAAAAAGTTGTCAAAAGAATTTACACAAGGCCCACTCTTTTTGGCCATTTCACAACGCAAGAAGTAGGAAGTAGCGTAATTTCATATACATATAAGAACCACGAGAAACTGGCATATCTCATGCTTTAGTTCTATCAGGCAGAAATTGCCTATCTATCATTACTTAAATAATAAAAGGTTTCATATGAAAATAAAGTTTTCTCTGGTTCTGACAGCATCACTGCTGGTATCGGCTGCACACGCCGATCCGTTCGTCAATGGCGGTTTTGAAACCGGTAACTTCAGCGGTTGGACAGTTTCGAACTCCGCTTATCGTGCCAGTATCAATAACACCAACTTAACGCCAGACTGGGTATTTACCAACCAAACTACTACTATGCGTTCGCAAATCATTAGCACCAGCTACGTTGATCCACGTGTTGGTGCCGCACTGGGCAGTACCGTGTACAGTGGTAATTACAGTGCACGCATTGAAGACACCAATACGGGTGGCTATGCTTCTGCAATCACGCAGATCGTCACCAACTACACGGAGGACAGTATTAATTTTGTATGGAAAGCCGTTCTGGAAGGTGCACACGGTATCAACAATGCCGCCACCTTCCAGCTGACCTTGACTGATCTTACTGACAATACCGTGTTAATCGCCCGGGAATACAATGCTGCTTCTGGTGGTAGTGGCGTAGATACTCGTTTTTCATTCAGTGGTGGTAATTACTACACCAAAGACTGGCAAATCGAGACGCTTGATATCGGTGAATCGCTAAAAGGACATGATTTCATGCTATCCCTTATAGCCGCTGACTGTCAGCCTACTGGCCATTGGGGTTATGTTTATCTGGATGGTTTTGGCAGTGTCGCTGGTGGTGGTGGTGATGACACCAACAATGTACCTGAGCCCGCAACTCTGGCAATACTGGGACTGGGGCTGCTTGGCATGACTACTGCCCGTCGCCGAAAAATCAGCTAATCAAGTAACGGTATAGCAACTGTTGTACAGCGACGAGGGTAACTATAAGTTGCCCTCGTCGCACTGCGGTTTATTTACTTTCTATACGGAATCATCGGTATACGCCATTCAGTGGATGATTAAATCATCCACCTCCAGAATTTAACATTCCTCAGCCAAGCCATATCTTCCTGGAAATAGGCAAATTGCCTACCTGTACGGGAATCCTTATTTCTCTACCAAACCCAAACCCAAACCCAAACCCAAACACAGCCTTCGCCTTGAGCAAATCCCATTATTTGTCCTGTCATTATTTTACGGTATAGTTGTTACACAAGTCCCGTTTTCAATAACTTCCACTCTCTTCAGTTCAACAATTACATGAACTACTGGATTGTTGCGTCATTTGTCCGGCTCGTAAAGGAGAAAGTGACACGACTGGTATTCCTCCATAGCCCTTAATTTGTGAATACCAGAGACATGATGTAGCTTGAAAATCAGGATGACTGAGGCAACTCATGGGTACTCCAGTAAATCAAAGCAAGCTATAAGAATAGAAAACAAAATTCATGTCAATCAGAGTCAAATTATTCCTGGCCTTTCTGCTGACTACGTTCATAGTGGTAATGGGGATGCATTTTTTTACCCGCTGGTCACTGGAAAAAGGATTCACCGAATTCATCGAGAAAAGACAGCAGGAACGGCTGGATAAAATCATCGATGTGCTGGAGGAGCATTATGCTGAGCACCGTGGCTGGGGAGAACTGGCCGGAAACAAGCAAAACTGGATCTCATTATTGTGGCATGCCGGCCCGCACCGGCATCGTCCGCCAAAGTGGATTATCGAGCAGATACAGCACGAGCCTGATCGGCAGTGGCCGCCGGCGGTAACACCAGAAACAGCCACAAGAAAATGGTCTCCATTCGAGTTACAGGTAATGCTGCTGGATGCAGATAAATCGATTCTGTTCGGGCGGAAAGAATTGATTTCTCAACTGAACCTGCATCCTGTTCAGTATGAATACCGGACAGTCGGGTTTCTTGGCCTGCTGCCGGGAAACCCGGTCAGTCAGGCCAGCGATATTTACTTCATGGAACAACAAATTGACTTTTTCTTCTGGATTGCATTGTCCATGGTGGTGCTATCTGCACTGATCGCCTGGTTTATGGCCTATCACCTCGGTCGTCCGCTCAAACAGATCGCAGCGGTGGTACAAAGGTTGGCGACAGGAGATTACAAAGCCAGACTACCTGTCATATCGAAGGATGAAATGGGCCAACTGGCATTGAATTTCAATGATACGGCGGCTGCACTGGAACAGGCAGAACAAAGTCGCAGACGGTGGATGGCCGATATTTCTCATGAATTGCGGACACCACTGGCCGTGTTGCGTGGTGAGCTGGAAGCCATTCTAGATGGGGTTCACCCGTTGACTCCCGCAGCGATAGAATCCCTGTCCGGTGATGTGCTGCGGCTCAATCGTCTGACAGAAGATCTTTACCAGCTTGCTTTATCCGATCAGGGGGCGTTGAGTTACCGGAAAGTGCTGCTCGACCCCATACCCTTGCTGCGGGAAGATCTGGCGACATTCACAGTCGATTTCAATCATAAGCAGATTAGTATCAGATGGGTCAACCGGCTGTTTAAACCTGTACTGATCAATGCCGACCCTGACCGGTTGTCACAATTATTCCGCAATCTGCTGACCAACAGCTTGAACCATACAGATGCGGGAGGACAGCTGAGAATCACGGTTCAGCGGCTGGCAGACAAGCTGGTGATCGAACTGGCGGACAGCAGCCCTGGTGTCTCGGATCAGGATATCGCGCATCTGTTCGACCGTTTCTATCGTGTCGATCATTCACGCAACCGGCATCTGGGAGGAGCCGGTCTGGGGTTGGCCATCTGCAGTAATATCATCAGAGCACATGAAGGAACGCTGACGGCATCCCATTCGACCCTGGGCGGCTTGATGATACGTATCGAGCTGCCGATTACGCCATGAGCCGTATTCTGATCGTCGAGGATGAACCCAGGCTGGCCAGATTGGAAGCTGATTATCTGCAACATGCCGGTTTCCAGACTCATTGCCTGAGTCAGGGGCTGGAAGTGATCCCCTGGCTGAAGGAGAATACTATCGAACTGGTACTGCTGGATCTAATGGTACCGGGGCGGGATGGTCTCGATATCTGTCGTGATATTCGCAATTTCAGCCGGGTACCGATCATTATAGTAACCGCACGGATCGAAGAAATCGACCGCTTGCTGGGATTGGAAATGGGAGCAGATGATTATATCTGCAAGCCTTTCAGTCCCAGAGAAATGGTTGCGCGCGTCAAGGCCGTGTTGCGCAGACTGCAGCCGCCCACCCCGAACTCTGCACAGCAGATGCTCACGCTTTGCCCCCAAAGTTTCAAGGTTCAGTACGATGGGCGTGAAATCGAGCTGACTGCCGTTGAATTTCAGTTGCTCTACACGTTATATCAACAACCGGGGCGTATTTTCTCGCGTGCCAGACTGATGGATCTGATTTATCACGACCAGCGCATCGTTTCAGACAGAACGATAGACAGCCACATCAAGAAGCTGAGGAAAAAGATTGCTGAACTGATTCCGGGAAAAGAAGTGATCTGCTCAGTTTATGGCGCAGGCTATCGCTATGATCCGCAATCGATCGAGCCGGAGGAATGACCAGTCTGATCTGAACCCACCGCTTCAACTTTCATATTTTTTCCATAATCGCTGCGTATTGTTTACACATTAACTGTGTACAGTCCTTCTCGAGAGCGACGGAAAATCGCACTCTTTCGATAAACCACCAACCAGGAGGATTGAATCAATGAATACCCAATTTGTCGCTATCCTGCTCGCTCTGATCTTTCCCCTGGCGTCAGCCGCAACTCCCGGGGAACATAAAGGTAACTTCGAACATCACTTTGCCAGAAAAATAGAACGACTGAATCAA
This sequence comes from Nitrosomonas sp., assembly GCF_040256045.1. Classification (GTDB taxonomy): domain Bacteria; phylum Pseudomonadota; class Gammaproteobacteria; order Burkholderiales; family Nitrosomonadaceae; genus Nitrosomonas. The sequence goes on along the minus strand of NZ_JBDZWD010000044.1, from coordinate 16,149 downwards.
AAACTGTCACTGAGCGATGATCAAAAAGCCCGGCTGGAAACACTATTTGGGCAGCAGAGAGAGAAAGTAAAAACAGTTCATGAAGAAACTCAAGCACAACTGCAAACCATCCTGACAGCAGAACAATATTCCAGGGTGCAGGAAATGAAACAACACCCCCATGAGAAATGGCACGAAAAATATCAGGCAAAGAACCTGGAGAAATCGCACCCACCTCAATAATCAAAATCTTCTGTCCACCACCGCTGCAGCAATGCTCAAAATGACTACGAGCGTTGTCGCAGCAAAATCACGCGTTGCATAAAAATGAAATCTGGAGAATCACAGCACGCCAGTCACCGGTAATCACATAGCACCCCAACATATGCAATAGTACTGATCCAGTACCTGCAGTGTATAGCCTCCCTAAACTGATTCACCATTGAGGCTGATCAGTCCATGCTGTAGTATTGCAGCGGCCTCGATCGCAGAGATATGATTTTCTGCATGAATCCGCGCAAACTATGTTCGAGGCGGGGAGAATGAGTAATGTAGCCAATAGCCATAAAATGCGATCATTGCTATGAGGCAGATGGCCTATTTCATTTTTACTTCGGTTTCATCACTGCGATCTGCAAGAGATCGGATCGGTTCGATCAGGTTCTCGCCACCTGAAGGTGTATCAATACCCAGCAGAACATGACTTCTCCGGTAACCGTAAAGAAAATAAAAAATCAGACCGATTCCAGTCCAAATTGGAAACACCAGTTTGGCATCCATTGGCAAAAACAGAAAAAGAATCAAACAACCGCCAATGGCAAGTGGCCCCACTAACCAGATCACAGGCGTCCTGAAAGGCCTGGGACGATTTTTGTCCCTGACCCGCAGAATCATGACCGTCAATGCTACGATCAGAAAAGCGAACAATGTTCCGGAATTGGAAATATTTGCAAGCTTGCCCACTGGCAGGAAAGCTGCTGCTGCCGTTACGCCTACGCCGGTAACCAGCGTGACGATATATGGAGTTTTGAAGCGTGGATGGACGCGGCTCAATACTTCCGGCAGCAAACCATCACGCGACATAACGAAAAAGATACGTGTCTGCCCGAACAGCATCATGAGAATCACGGAGGGAAGCGCCAGGAAAGCAGCCAGGCCAAGCAGGTTGCCAATTCTCTCCCAGCCTATTTCACGCAATACATGTGCCAATGCTTCATGCGAGCAGACTACCGGTTGCTGTCCTGCAGCCGCGAGTAGTTTGCACTGCGCAGCCATTTCCCTGGAACCGGGGGCGAGCCCCTCCCCTGCTGTATCGATCAGTGGCTGTGCACCCACTGCGCCGATCACCCCGGCAGATACCAGTAAATAAAACAATGTACACAGCAGTAACGAACTGATAAGAGCAATTGGAAGGTTACGTTGCGGATCTTTTGTTTCTTCCGCTGCGGTTGATACCGCATCAAAACCAACATATGCGAAAAAAATGGAAGCAGCAGCAGCAACAACACCCGAGGTTCCCAGTGGTAGAAAAGGATCGAAATGGTTCATATCGGCAGCCGGCAATGCCAACGCAATGAATATTGTCAGAGCAATAATTTTGACTGCAACAAGGATGGCATTGAATACGGCACTTTCTCGCGTGCCGATAATCAGCAGACCTACGACCAACAGGCAGATAACAACTGCGGGCAGATTGATGATCCCTCCGGCAAACGGCCCGTTTGCCAGAGCATAAGGGATTTCAAATCCAAGCGAGGAATTATTCAGCAACCCGACAAAATAGCCCGACCAGCCTACGGCCACCGCCCCTGCTGCGACGGAATATTCCAATATCAATGCCCATCCCACCATCCATGCGATCAGTTCACCAAGCACGGCATAGGAATAAGTATAGGCAGAGCCGGATACCGGCACCATTGAAGAGAGCTCGGAATAGCAGAGTGCGGCCACTGCACAAACGAAACCGGCAATGACAAAAGCAAACATCATACCGGGACCGGCTTTTTGTGCTGCCTCAGCAGTCAGTACAAAAATACCTGTGCCAATAATGGCCCCTACTCCCAGTAGCGTTAACTGCCACACACCCAGAGAACGGTGAAGACTTTTCTTTTCGGCTGTAGCCAGAATGGCATCTAGCGATTTTACGCGCCAGAAGATCATGAACTCTCTCCTTCAATAAAAACAGATGGTTACAATATTCCTGGGTTTAGCGGGAGATAGTGTACAAGAAATGCCATGACCATAAGACTGAAATCAGGACAAAAATACCTGCGCCCGAATCTGGTTATCCGCATGTTGGGGCTCGGCAATATGACAATCAATTGAACGCTGGGGACATATTTGAATCAGATTATATTCTTGTATCTTTCACATTTTTTTCACAATCTCTGCAAAGTATTTGCAAATTGACAAAGTATAGTTTTCATCAAGGGCGGAAAATGTTCCGTTCTGTTTCTGAAAATCAACCAGGAGGTTCATCATGAACAAAAAACTTATCGGTATCGGTATCGTTCTCGCTTTGGCATTTCCTTTAGCGGTAACCGCTAACCCGGGGGAACACAAGCATGATCATGAACAGTATCAGGCGAAAAAAATAGAACAGTTGAGCAAAGAGCTATCACTAACCGATGATCAAAAATCCAAACTTGAGACACTTTTCAAACAGAATGGAGAGAAGTTCAGGACAATTCACGAAGAAACCCAGTCTCAATTGAAGATCATTCTGACACCTGAGCAATATTCCAAACTGCAGGAACTGAAACAGCGCCGGCAGGAACAGTGGCGCGAGAGACATCAGCAAAAAATGCAGGAGAAAAAACCGGAACAATCAGGTACAGCACAGTAACGACAAAATATCCAATACTCACTCTGCCTGCAATGGTCTCCCGTTTCTATCGGCCATTGCAGGCCGTTGTTCATCCACTGACTATTCTGCCAAACACCTCCACTAACTCCGGTAACAGTTACCACAGTTCTTCCGTCGTCGGAAAAATTGCTGTCAAATTACTTTCCGGCTGCTTCAGCCGGTTCCCGACCCATATCGATCAAGACTGATCACTTCAACTACAGGTTACTGTCCAGAATACTGGGAATTTTATTTCTATGATGTAGTTCAATCGGACTGAACTATCAAACAACTTTTCTCCTTTGGTATGAACCATTCTCCTTTATAAAAGGAAAGCAGCATCGTATGTGAAATACACCACATCTAAGAATCAAGTACCGCCATATCATCTAATAGCAACACGCTATCAAAAAACTTGATGCCATATATCCAATGATACCCCTCTGTTTTTTATACAAGAGCAGAAAAATTATTAAATAAACCCAGTTTGAGTACCGTTACTCCGTCTCCGGTTAGGAAAGTGTGCTATCCGAATTTCTCAGATATGCCATATGGATAATCTGTCAGTTTGTCACCCACGATTGATGAAGCAGATACGCAGTCAATCACAGGTACGTTGAAATCAGGAAGATATTTCCTGACGGGTTCTTAAGTAACAGGTTTTTATCATCCGATTACTTGAGAATTTATTTAAATAGCATAGAAAGGAACTTATAAATGATTCTAAGAAGCTGGGCCAGAGGAGTCACATTAGCAGCAATATGTACATTTTCATTATCTTCCGGAGCAATCTTTGCTAAAGATAATCGTCCGGCACCATTACCGACGTATCAGTATCCTGACGTTTACAACAATTATCTGCAACCTATAGCAACCGCAATAGACTATCACTCCGGAATGGTCTATCTGTTTAACTACGAAAATGACAAACTGATTACTATTGACCCGACAAGCCTCAGTGGCTGGCCAGGAAATGTTCCATTACAACATACTCTCGTATTGCCAGAAGGAAATAAGATTTTTATTACATCTGATAATACGGCAGAGCATCCTGCTTACATCATCATACTGAAAGTAAATGATATTAACTGGGATACAGGAACAATCTCACTTGCAGTAGAAACTGCAATAGCAGCAGATAACCCGGGAACACCAACAGAATTTCCGTTTGTTGAGCCCGTCAACAATGTGCAAGCTGTCCCTAACTGGTTAGTAGGGAGAGGGACAACTCAGATACACGGTCCCACAATTTTGCCCTACTCAGACTTTATCTATATGACCGAGCTTACCTCGGACAGGGTACGCGTCATCAATCATAAAACAAACGAACTCGTAAGTGGCGTGGATCCTATTGCCATACCCGGCTATACGGAACAAACGCACGGTATCATGTTTAATAAATCTGGAACCATTGGCCTTGGAACCGGATATTTCTTTGATAACAGCGTGATCGATGTTTACAAGCCCAATAGACTAACGGGCGAGCTGCAAACGATTGGCCAGATCAGACTGGGCGATGAAAAACGACACGCAGCGTTTACCCATTTCGTATATTGGCTGGATGAACGATATGCTGTGACCGCTTCCATGCAGCTTGATAAAACTTCACTGACTTCCGCTACTACCAAACAAATTATCCCGCCCAGTATATGGCTGCTTGATACTTTGGAAGGAACTGCAACAAAAATTCTCGACCATACCAGTCATGCAAATGGAAAAGGTGTTTTTCGCTCTCCCTCCGACATCGCAGTGGTCAATGGCAAGCTCTATATTGCGGAAGAGGATTCGCTTGATTACACATTTGCCAACGATGGATATATTTCTGTATTTGATCTGACCGATCGCTACAAACCACGATTCCTGAAAAGGCTTAAACCTGGTCGGGAATTACCCACCGGCTATGCAGTAGCTCATACAATCAGCCCGACACCGGATAACCGTTATCTGATAGTCGCAAGCTGGGTTTCGGGTTATGTACTCAAAATCGATACTGAGACAGATACCGTTGTCAAAATCTGGGGACCGAATGATGGTCTGACCAAACCACATGGTATTTGTACTGCTGGCGGTCTTCGCTAATTGTAATTCAGGAAACCGATCTGTTCTCATTTATCCAGAAAATTATCAGATAGAAATCAGGATGGATCGGTTTAAAAATAAATATAAATACAGCATATAAAACAGTTCAGGACAATTGATGAAGAAGATAGATAACATGAAATTGAAAAGCTTACGAAGCTCCTGTTTCCAGATTATTACCACCGTATTTCTTATTCTTATACAAACTGATATCAGAGCAGCAACCATTACATTATCCCATCCGGTACCGTTACAGGCAGAAACGATTACTCACCTGGAACAAACGGACACAACCAATGCCAATCAGTGGAAGCTGGTCGTTTTTGGCTTCACCCACTGCAAAGATATCTGCCCGATGTCGCTTGCTAATTTATCTATGCTGGTTAAAGCAGCAGCCAATGAACAGATCGAGCTCAATGGAGTTTTTGTCACAGTTGACCCGGATAGGGATACAGAAGAAATTTTATCCGGCTATACAAAAGGCTTTGGTGATGGCATTACTTATTTACGCTTTGAAGGGGAAGAGCTTGAGCATTTCAAAAATGCTTTTCAGGTAGAGGTTATCTTCTATACAAAGAATGCAGGTAATCAAACCCACTATCAGGTTGATCACAGTACTACAGCGTTCCTGATTGATCCGACAGGGAAAATCAGGGTAATTTTTGATGCATTGAAAGATGCTGTCGATGTAGCCAGAATCTTTAAAGATAACAAGGGATTATTCAAATCATGAACCGAGCTTTGATAGCAGTAGTACTGCTCATGGTCACGGGATCTGTTTCCGGCATGAGAATAAATCCGGATCCTCGGGTAGTTGTTTCTTTTATGGATAAATCCATTGCACCTGAACTGGATATTTTACGTGTAATGGCAGATATTTCGCCCGACAACCACCATCTTGTATTCCAAGTTAAAACACGGGGAGAACGTATACAGGGAAACGACCATGATTATCTGCTTCTTCACATCACACATGGAAAAACTTATGTTCTTCTTTTGCCTATCAATAAGGAAAAAGAAAATCAGATGCTGGTATATGAACGCTTACCTCAACCCGATGACGATGATCTCCTCATTCTTGGCAAATTCAAGGGAAATTCGCACTTGACAAACTTTAATATCACTTCCATTTTTCGGGGAGGAAAATTCAGTGTGCCGCTAGACTGGATTGATTTCAATACAAATTTCAGTTTTGATGCTTATACAGTTCAAGCCAGGATCAAAGGGGATACGCTGGAAATCAGTAAAGTATACGATTGGGCAAGAAAGGGAAAAACACACAACAATGAAAAGCCACTCTCTGCTATTACATTGCTCAATAAAATCTGTGCTCCCAAAAGTAGTAATCAGCGGCTCTGACCATAATGATGAAACCATCTGGATGCTAGTCAGCTGTCATTCCACCTAATATCTCAACCAGGTCCGGCAACAGCTGCCGCAGTTCTTCCGTCATCAGAAAAAAATTGCTGTCAAACTGTTCTTCGGCTGTTTCAGCCGGTTCCCGGTCAATATCGAGCAAAGTCAGCCGCTTCAGCTGCAGATTCTCATCCAGAATGAACGAGATTCTGTCTCGCCAGGTCATCGCCAGCCTGATGACTTCCTTACCCGTCCGGACATGCCGGGTGATTTCCTGTGGATCGGGCGACTGTCGGACATAACTCACTGAAACCTTTTTATCTTCACGACTGCGGAAAATACTGTCACTATCGACCGAGAAAATAGCAGGCGGATCATCGCCTGAAAGCCATGCCGTCATAGCAGATGTCGGTACCATATTTGTCCTGATACGTTTCAGCCCGATACCAGTCGATTTGATGAACGCCTCAATCAGGGTATCTGCTTTGGAAGCACTTGCGCCTTCAACAATGAACCAGCCATCTACCGGATCGATCCATGCATGGCTCCGCTGCCGGATGGCGAACGCACGTGATAACAACTCACGATAAGCCGCTTCCTTGATTTCTTTCATTTGTTTGCGGCCAGGCACATAACCCTGATGCAATTCCATTTCCTGAGCACGCACTTTAGCCAGCTGATTGACGACGGATGCAGGCAGTAGTTTTTTCTCGGTTCCCAGCGCAATCAGTATCTGCTGACCGTAGCTGTAAACCAGATCAGCCTCTGCAATCCCTGGCGGAACCCACCCCCGGCTTTGAGGTTCCAGCCCTAAACACCCCTGTAAGGCTTGTTTTGCCAGAGACGCTTCAAGTTCGGCCGGAGTAATCACCTCCTCGGCAAGACGGTAAATCAGTAAATTTCTAAACCACATATATTCGTATCAATCGAAGATTCCATCAGAACGGAAGGTAAAAATGCGGTATAAAAGAAGAATTGATCGCAGCTAAAGATTGCGTAACTCGCAAAGATGGTAATTCCTGTCTTTGTGCAAAACAGCATATCGAAATAATTCAAACTCCAACTGTCTTTGCAAATACTGTCAGGTATAAGCAATCCTGCAGATTCCGAGGAGCTATTTCTTGGCGCCCTGGAGACGAATCGAACGTCCGACCTACCCCTTAGGAGGGGGTTGCTCTATCCCCTGAGCTACCAGGGCGGGGGCTGCATTTTACGCCAAAACACCGGGTGAACGAAATCCGCAGTGCTTCCGAAATAGGAAAAATCAGCCTGCTACCAGATTTCCCACCAGGATTTTTCTTTCACTGCACCGGAATCTGTGAGATAAATACTTTCCGGGAAATTTTTTTTGATGATCTTTTCCACATCTTCACGCAAATCGGTCATACCGAGTTCACCATAAGCTACCGCCATAATATACAAAGCATCTTCCGTGGCGGGTGTCTGCGGATATTCCTCCAGTATGAACTGGGCGCGCTTAATGGCAGCCACATACGCTTTCCGCTTCATGTAATACTGTGCGACGTAAATTTCGCCTCTTGCCAGTGCATTGACCAGGTACGCCATACGCTGAAGCGCATCAGGCACATATTTGCTGTCCGGATAACGTGTTACCAGTTGCTTCAAACTTTCGAATGACTCCCGTGAAGCCTTGGCATCCCGTTCACTCATATCCTGCTTGATAACCTTATGAGTAATGTAACCCAATATGCCCTGGTCATCGTTGAAGCTTGCCAAGCCCTTGATATAATAGGCGTAATCAATATTCTGATGATGAGGATAAAGCTGGATGAACCGTTCTGCCGCAGCAATGGCTGAAGCGTGTTCCTGATCCTTATAATAAGCGTAGGCTATTTCGAGCTGTGCCTGCTGAGCATAACGTCCATAGGGGTAGCGAGCCTCCAGTGACTCGAACAATTTGACTGCAGCTGCATAATTACCCTCGTTGAGTTCGTTTTTAGCTTCGACATAGAATTTGCTCGCAGACCATTTACTCTGATCAACCGTTTTCTCAGATAAGATGCCGCATGCGGTCAGCATTATCACCAACCACCCTACCAAAAATTGTCGCCACATGATAAATCGTCTCATTAAGGAGCAAGATGGGCGCAATTATAGCGCAAAGCCCAATTTATCCACAGCCAGCAGTCAAGAGAACGAAAATACCATTGAACTGACTGTACCCGATAATCTCGCAGGGCTGCGTCTGGATCAGGCCTTGGCAAAATTGCTTCCCCAGTGGTCACGCAGCCGATTACAGGGATGGATCGAACAAAAATATGTCAGCGTAGATGGCTTGACAGCGACCTGCAAACAGAAGGTATGGGGAGGAGAATCCGTTCGGATGCTTGCCAGCCAGGTTGAAAACAATCAAAGCCATCAGGCAGAGGCGATTCCACTCAGAATCCTATTCGAAGATGACCACCTGATTATTATCGATAAGCCTGCCGGCCTGGTCGTCCATCCGGGAAACGGCAACTGGCACGGAACCTTGCTGAACGCACTGCTCAATCATGCCCCGCAGCTCAGCCAAGTGCCACGCGCCGGCATCGTTCACCGACTGGATAAGGATACCACCGGCCTGCTGGTCGTCGCCAAAACGATCGAGGCACAGTTTGATCTGGTCAGACAATTGCAGCAACGTACTGTCAAACGCCACTATCTCGCGCTCGTGCTAGGTGAACTCGAAAAAGATGGCGTGGTGGATGCGCCGATCGGTAGACATCCCGTTCATCGTACCCGTATGGCAGTCGTTCAGAACGGCAAACCGGCCCGCACATATTACCAGGTGCTGGAAAAATTTACTGCCAGCACTTTGCTGCACTGCAGTCTAGAAACCGGACGCACACATCAGATTCGTGTGCATCTGCTGTCTATCGGCCATCCGCTTGCGGGAGATCCGGTATACAGCAAAGTATCCCTCGCTCCATCGATAGCAAGTACAGTTGCACAACTGCCCAGACAAGCGTTGCATGCCTGGCAGCTCGGACTGACACATCCTCACAGCGGGCAAACTATGCTTTGGGAATCTCCCCTGCCAGATGACATGTCCGGTTTATTAAAGACGATACGCAACCTGTCTCAATCTGTTTCCAATCCACTATAAGCGCTCATCCACAGGGAATTGTTTACTGTTCCCCATAAACTTCACTCAAAACGCAGATAAACCATGGTTTTATACCTGAAATAAAATGGCTGGCCTATTTATTCGGTGTCAGCCCGACGGTACAATGTCACCCTTCGTGCCTGCCTGCTTTTCTCTGTCGGCACATGCACTCATACAAACCGTTTTCCGAGTAAATAAAAACCTTTTGGAGAAAAACTGTGGCAGCTGATGTTTTAAAAATGATCCAAGATCATGAAGTCAAATTCGTTGATCTGCGTTTCACCGACACCAACGGCAAAGAGCATCATGTCACGGTCCCCGCACACACCTTCGATGCCGATAAATTTGAAGATGGTCACGCATTCGATGGATCCTCGATTGCCGGCTGGAAAAATATTCATGCATCTGACATGCTGCTCATGCCTGACCCGGAAACAGCCGCACTAGATCCCTTCATGGAAGAAACCACACTGCTGCTGACCTGCGATGTCATCGACCCCGCTGACGGGCAGGGATACAACCGTGATCCACGCTCACTAGCCAAACGTGGTGAGACTTATCTGAAATCCACCGGTATCGGTGATATCGCTTACTTTGGACCGGAGCTGGAATTTTTCATTTTCGATTCAGTCCGCTGGCACACCGACATGTCCGGATGCTTCGTCAAAATCGAATCGGAAGAAGCCGCCTGGAGCTCTAAAAAACGCTATGAGAAAAGTAATAACGGTTATCGGCCCGCAGTCAAAGGAGGATATATGCCGGTACCACCGGTGGATTCCCTGCATGATATCCGCTCGGCCATGTGCATAGTACTCGACGAATTGGGCATTCCTGTCGAGGTTCATCATCACGAAGTCGCCAATGCCGGCCAATGCGAAATCGGCACTCGCTTCAGCAGCTTGATGAAACGTGCTGACTGGAATCAACTGATGAAATACGTTATCCACAATATCGCCGTTTCCTATGGCAAAACAGCGACATTCATGCCTAAACCAATCGTCGGTGACAATGGTTCCGGCATGCATGTCCATCAATCGATCTGGAAAGAAGGTAAAAACCTGTTTGCCGGCAACGGCTATGCTGGCATGTCAGAAACTGCACTGTATTACATTGGTGGTATCATCCGGCACGCCAGAGCACTGAATGCGTTTGCCAACCCCGGTACCAACTCATATAAAAGGCTGGTAGCCGGTTTTGAAGCACCGGTCAACATCGCTTACTCCGCCAGCAACCGGTCAGCCGCCGTTCGTATTCCCTATGCCAGCAGTCCGAAACAGCGCCGCATCGAAATCCGTTTTCCGGATCCCAGTGCCAACCCTTATCTCACCTTTACTGCTCTGCTGATGGCAGGACTGGATGGTATTCAAAACAAAATCCATCCTGGCGATCCCATGGACAAGAATCTTTATGACCTTCCCCCGGAAGAAGCTTCCATGGTTCCCAATACATGTGCTTCACTGGAAGAAGCGCTGAAAAGCCTGGATAGCGATCGCGAATTCCTGACACGCGGTAACGTATTTTCCAACGATATGATCGATGCCTTTATCAAGCTCAAATCGGAAGAAGCGACCTTATTGCGTACCACGACACACCCTGTTGAATTTGCTCTGTATTACAGCCTGTAAAAAAAGCGACATTTATCCGCATTTATTCACGGATTGCCACCCGGCAGCCGAGCTTAAAATCTGACACATCCCGAATTGGAATTCCATATCCCCATCATCGTGGAACATGGAATTCCGATTTGAAACCATCCATTTTAGAATCGGGAGTGTTTTTCATGAAACAAGCTTGTTATACCACTATACTGGCTGGAACTTTGTCACTCTGGCTTTCTACTGCCTGTACGGCTTCCGATATCCATAAACTGGTAGATGAGCACGGCCGCGTCATTTTCACCAACGATCCCGCTAAAAAAACCAGCCAAATCCGATCACCCAAACCAGGGTCGGTAATCTCTTCACGCAAGAATGGTGCCAGCGCCGAACCTATCACCGTCGCCATTACCGGCAACTACCCCAGAGTCAGCAAGCTCCAGCAGAATCAACGGGACAACAAACGCCAGCAGATACTTGCCCAAGAGCTTGCCAACGAAACCAGACTGTTGGAAGATGCCCTGAAAACCATTGATCTGACACAGCAGAAAACGGATAACTATTTACGGAGCCCCCCATACTTTATGTCAGATCGTTTCGATATTCTGCAACTGCGCAATCAGGCTGCTGCACATGAACGCAATATCGAAGCACTCAAGATGGAACTTAACAATCTTTGATGCATGGTCAGGTTGTCTACAATCTGGCTCCGCAACTCAGCAATAGGCACTTAATTACCCAAACCCAGTGCCCGAGTTTCAGCTTTCTGTGCGAGATGCACCCAATCCACGATATCCCGACTAGGTGTATAACCGGGTACGAGTTGTCCCATCATCAACCGGATCACACCAACATCGTTCACATTGAGCACCACTTCCAGTGCGCTTAGCTTGCCTTCCAAATCCGCCCAGGGAATAAATTCCTCACGTGCTTTCATGATCCGCGGATGTGATGTCGATTCCAGGTCATCACCAATCAGCAGCTCTTCATAGAGTTTTTCCCCCGGGCGCAAACCGGTGATTACAATTTCGATATCTCCCTCCGGATTCTGCTCATCCTTGATCTTCAGTCCGGAAAGCTCGATCATGCGGTGTGCCAGATCGATGATTTTGACTGATTGCCCCATGTCCAGTACGAATACCCCCCCCCCCTTCGCCATGGCTCCCGCCTGAATGACCAGTTGAGCGGCTTCCGGAATGGTCATGAAATAGCGGGTAATTTCCGGGTGAGTCAGCGTAATCGGACCACCTTCACGGATCTGCTGGCGGAAGCGTGGCACTACCGAGCCTGAAGAACCCAGCACATTGCCAAAACGCACTATGGAAAACCGGGTGGCGAAACCCTTATCCGCAAGCGCCTGCAGCACCATCTCGGCCAGACGCTTGCTCGCACCCATGATATTAGTGGGCCGCACCGCCTTGTCCGTACTAATCAGTACGAAATCCGCCACGCCACTCTCCTCAGCCGCCTGTGCAAGACAGAGTGTACCCAGTACGTTGTTCTTAATGCCTTCTGCCGGGTTGTGCTCCACCAGCGGTACATGCTTATATGCCGCCGCGTGATAAACGGTATCGGGATGCCAAGTAGACATGATCTCGCACATCCGATCTTCATCCTGCACCGAAGCCAGCAGAGGTACCAGTACGACTTCACGACCGGCAAGCTTTTCCTCCAGTTCCTGATGAATCAGATAAAGCGCAAATTCATTCTGCTCAATTAGCAGCAGCGTGGTGGGCCCCACGGCAAGAACTTGGCGACACAGCTCGCTGCCGATCGATCCGCCCGCTCCCGTCACCAACACTACCTTGCCAAGAATATTCTTTGCCAGCAGGATATGATTGGGCATCACCGGCTCACGGCCAAGCAAATCGTCAATATCCAGCTCACGCAGATCTGTAATACTCACTTTTCCCTGAATCAGATCTGCCATACTGGGCAGTGTTCGCACTGAAACACGCGCACTGCGAATCTGACTCAAGATTTCATTACGGCGACGACGCGAAATGCCAGGCATTGCCAGCAGTACGTCGCTAATATTCAGTGTCAGAACCAGCCCGGTCAGATCACCCGGGTTGTAGACAGGCAGACCATTGAGCACGTGCCCGTGCAGGCGATCATCATCATCCAAGAATCCCACTACCTGTATTTCCGGACTGTTGGTCATGACCGAAGCCAGCTGACGACCTGTCCGTCCAACACCATAAATAAGGGCTTTGGGCCGGGAGGCATGCTTCAAAATGTTCTGGTATTGACCTCCCAGCCACACACGAGCCATTGCACGAGACGCACCTGTAAACAACAGGAGCAGAATCGGTTGAATGATACCGACTGTTCTAGGAACACCCGGCAACCCGACAACCGTAAATATAGATACATAGGCGAGCCCATAAATACCGATTGCACGTGCCACAGCCAGCAACGCCGGCCAACCACTATATCGAAAAATGGCCCGATAAAGACCGGTTACGATAAAAATAGGTAGCGCCAGCACGACCGAAGCTGTTGCAGCCTGGACAGCACCCGTCGCCCAGTAACTCTGCTCGGTAAAACTGATGAATTCACCCAGACGCAGATAATAGCCCAGCCAGACCGTCAAAATGCACAAACTGAGATCGACTGAAAGAACAACCGTACATTTTGCCGTACGAGGCAAGGCCAGAAGCGGAGACGCAAGCTGTGCAAGGTATTTTTCCAACATGATGTTCCTTACCCGGATTTTTTTCTTACGTGATCACCTATGCCACGCCCCAGTGCCGTCAGCATGATGTACCTGAGGCAGGATGCCGGCGATAACGTTTTAATCATCTGTGCATCGATTTCCGCCAGTAAAACGGGAGTGGACATATCAACCCCCTGAACCTGCGCCAACCCTGTAATACCAGGACGTATACCGAAAACACCTCGAAGCTGCCGTTCCCTGATCAACTCATGCTGATTCGGCAGGCACGGGCGGGGGCCGACCAGACTCATTTCCCCCTTGAGTACGTTCCATAGCTGAGGTAATTCATCCAGCTTGGTTCTGCGCAGAAAACTGCCAAAAGGAGTAACAGCAGAAGCATCAGTCAGATGAGTCGCCACCGAAGCAGTACCAGGCTGCATGGTACGAAATTTGACCAGAGTAAATGGTTGCTGCTGCCGGCCCACCCTTATCTGCCGAAACAGCGGGGAGCCCGTATCAAACAATCCGATTGCATAAAGAACTACCATAAGTGGCAAGGTAACCAAAATGCCGGGAATTACGAGCACGATATCCAGTGCACGCAACATTACCTCCCGTTTCACGAAAAGCGGATTCCCTCCTGTTTTGCTGCTCATCTGCCTCACCACACTACGACCGCGTTTCCAGTTTATGCTGACGGTACCACTGTGCCGTCAGCGCTATGCCTGCCCGCATATTGTAAGGCGGCAGCCAGCCCAGCTCATTCTGTACAGGCGTACTATCGACTGAAAGCGAACCCGTTAGGCGATCGATTGCCGGTCGCTTACCCAAGAAATCACCCGCCCGCTTCATCCAACCTGCCGGTACGGGTAGCAGAAAACCTCCGTGCTCCAATGCTGATCTAATCCGGCGGATCAGATCCGGGGTGGAAACATCCTCACCATCGCTCACCATGAATGTTTTTCCGGCAGCATCAGGGTGTGTCAGACAAAGCCGAATGATATCCACCAGATTCCCCAGGTAAATCAGGCTGCGTCGATTGTGAATTGCTCCCAGAGGTAGTGGGATTCTTCGATCTACCATCTGCAACAACCGCAGGAAATTACCTCTCACTCCAGGCCCATATATCAGTGGCGGTCGCAGGATAACTATTTCCATCCCGGTTTCGGCAGATATCTGCCGAAGCGACTGCTCTGCCTCCCATTTGGAAATAGCATAAGCATTGCCCGGCACAGCAGGATCATCAGCCCGAAAGGGTTCATCACACCTTTCGCCCAGCACTTTCGCAGTGCTGACGAAAATGAATCGCCTGACACCTCTTGCCGCACATTCTCGTGCCAGACGGGCAGTTCCCAGCGTGTTCACTCGATGATATGAATCGGCTGCTTCTGTCTCCTCCTCTGTCAACGGTACTTTGGCAGCCAAATGGATCACACTATCGATATCTGTGTTAAGCACTCTGCCCCAGCTCGTTTTTCCATCTACCTCACCTACTGAAATTTCCTCATACCTGGTAGATATACGCACTACCCGAACAATCTGGAAACCGGCTCTCTCCAGAGCCGGACATAACGTCTGCCCGACAAAGCCATTTGCACCTGTAACCAGAATATTCATCTCAACTACTCCATCTGCCTCCTGGGCAGCGCCCGAGGCAAACGTCCCCAATGTTTCCAGAAGTAACGAGTCAGACTCAAAGCATGCCACTTCATGTAGCGCAGATTCCGGCGGCTCGATCGCCGTGCATCGTGAATAACTCTGGCCTTTGGACATGCCAATACTGACCGCCCCAATTTCCACAGACGTGCACAAATATCGACATCCTCGTAATATAGAAAGAAACCTTCATCAAAGCCCCCACTTGCACGAAAATCCCTGGTACGAAACAGCATAAACATCCCCGCTACCCAATCTGCTGCAAATTTCTCATCGCCAGCACTAAAGAGATAGCGGCCGTCACCATGCCCGAACAGTTTTGCTGCCAGAGATGCCGTCACAGGAAAACGACGCACACTATCCTCAATCATACCACCTGGCGTAACCACCATCGGCGCGATCACACCTGCAGAATCATGCGCACCCTCTTCGATCAGAATCGGAAAAGGATTATCAATCAAACGAATATCGGGATTCATCACGCAGAACCATTCCCCTTCCGCCTGCCGGAAAGCTGCATTATGGTTCGCACCAAACCCCTTAGCTTCGGTGTTTCTCAATATCCTGACAGGATAAGGATAGTCACTGGGCGTAAATGAAATATCTTCAGGGATATTGAGCGTAACCAGAACCTCAGTAACCATGGATATGTTGAACCTGATCAAATCCGCAAGTAGCTGCTCGACCAGGGCTGACTGTCTATGACTGACAATAGAAACAGTAATCATGTAACAACGTTCTCAAAGATACTCAACGCAATTTACCTCCCTAACCCATTTTCCACTCTCAGTCCCACGAGTCGATAAAATTCATCCAGATTGGCAGTAATCAGCATATTTTCTGACTTGTTACGTTACAAAGAAATAGCCGCTTT
>NZ_JBDZWD010000043.1:0-21947 GCF_040256045.1 Nitrosomonas sp. | reverse complement strand
CTGACCAGAGTCAATAGCTTGGCTCAACCCTGAGGGCTTATCCCGAACTCAGGTTGCTAATGTTGTCGTAACTACTGCTATGGTGCAGGGATTACCACCTCTCGCACTCACAACCATATCATTTTACCCATCTCCAAGGGATGGGTCAGTAAGGGGTGATAGGGGTAGATGCGCAGGTAATATTGCTGTCTGCCACACAACTCCGGTACATGGTTCAGTTCGAACTGATGTTCGTGCGATCCGAGGGTGCCGGTGCATTCCAGCGGGAAGTGTTTGAATTGACTGAGCCTGATTTTATTGTACTGACAGGAGAGTAGCAGCTCTACAACCACATCTTCTGGTTTCAAGCCGTTTAACTTTACTGCGAGCTTGAAATGCGCAGTGCTGCCAAATTCGAGCTGCTTGCCGGGCGTGTCGAGTCGTCGTATGCTTACGCCATCCCATGCTGTATTGATTCGTGTTTTCCAGGCAGCAACGCTTTTGGCAATTGCAAAATCATCCTGACTATAGCCAGTACCTTGCCGGCTGGCAGGTGCGTAAAATTTCTGAACATATTCTCTCACCATTCGTTCGGTTCCATAACGCGGTAACAGAGAGGCCATTGAATTTTTAGCCATTCTGACCCATTCCACCGAGTAGCCGAACTTGCTGTGGTCGTAGTAAAGCGGAATGACCTGATCTTGCAAAATTTCGTAGAAAGACCGGCTTTCTTCAGCATCACGTAATGAATCTTCCATATTTTCGGAGACGGGTTTGATTCCCCAGCCGTTTTTACCGTCGTAGCCTTCTCCCCACCAGCCATCAAGTATGCTCAGATTGAGTGTGCCATTGATGCCGGCTTTCATGCCTGATGTCCCGCTGGCTTCCAGCGGGTAGATCGGATTGTTGAGCCAGACATCAACGCCTGATACCAGCCGCCGGGCAAGACGCAGATCATATCCTTCCACCAGCAGGATGTGCCCCCTGAATTCCGGCATGTCTGCAACCTGATAAATATGGCGAATCAAGGCCTGACCGGGCAGATCGGCCGGATGGGCCTTGCCGGCAAAAATCAGTAGAACCGGCCTGGCTGGATCGAGCAGAAGTTTGCGTAACCAGTCGAGATCCTGGAACAGTAATGTTGCTCGTTTATAGGTAGCAAAGCGGCGCGCAAAACCGAGGGTCAATATATTCGGATTGATCGGGTCGGCAAATCTGAGTAGTCGTTCGAGATGAGCTTCGGAACCGTGATTGCGTAAATTCTGTTCGGTCAGACGCGCCCGAATGCCATAAAACATCTGTGATTTCAGACTCTGCCGCACGCTCCAGAAGAGATGATCGGGAATATCATGGATGCGTGACCAGAATTCGGGAGCATGTTGCTTGCTGCGCCATTGAGGGCCAAGTCGACGATCGAGCAGATCGGCCCACTCTTGCGCTAAAAATGTCGGTACATGGACGCCGTTGGTAACGTAATCAATCGGGTTTTCTTCAGGCTCGATTTGTGGCCACATATCGCGGCAGATATTGGCGGAAACGTCCCGGTGGATTCTGCTGACACCATTGTGCATGCGTGACATACGGATTGCCAGCGCAGTCATGTTGAAATCATGATTACCTGAAGTGTGGCCAAGCGCCATGAACTCTTCCCGGGAAATTTTCAGTTCGTGATAAAAATCCTCGAAATAATGGTGCATCATGTCTTCCGGGAAATGGTCGTGGCCTGCCGGGACTGCTGTATGAGTAGTAAAAATGGTATTGACCGCGACGGCTTCCGTTGCACTGTCGAAATCCAGTCCTTGCCGTACGAGTTCAAGTGCACGCGTCAGCATCATAAAGGCGGCATGACCTTCATTACTATGCCAGATCGTCGGTTTAATGCCCATTGCTCTCAATGCAGCTACACCGCCTACACCGAGGATGATTTCCTGCTCGATACGCATGGTTTTATTTCCGCCGTAAAGCTGATGTGTGATCAGACGATCATATTCAGAGTTGTCCGGCAAGTCGGTATCAAGCAGATATAAACTGACGTGTCCGATTTGAGCTCGCCATACTTTGACGGTGACAATTCGGCCAGGAAAACGAACCGATATCCGAATTTCTGAGCCATCTTCATGCAACGCCGGTTTTACCGGCAGATCCTCGAAATCCGAATCGCAGAAAACAGGTTGCTGATTGCCCTGGCCATCGATGGTTTGAAAAAAATAGCCTTGCCGATAAAGCAATCCTACTGCCACAAAAGGCAGACACAAATCACTTGCTGCTTTGCAATGATCGCCTGCCAGAATACCGAGACCCCCCGAATAAACCGGCAGACTTTCATGAAAGCCGAACTCAAAACAGAAATACGCAACCTGATCGCGTGCTTCGATTCCGTCGATGGTTTGGTAGCGGGAAGGTTCCGAATGATATGAGTCATAAATAGACAGAACGCTATTGTAGTGACTGAGGAAAGTCAGATCTTCTGCTGCCTGGAGCAGCAAGGATTCATCTACTCGCCTGAGAAAAGCTTTGGGGCTGTGTCCGACAGCCTCCCACAATTGTGGATCAAGCCGGGAAAACAGCGCGCGGGTGGCGCGATCCCAACTGTACCAGAGATTATTCGACAGTTCTTCCAATCGAGACAGACGTTCGGGTATCTTGGGGTTGACGGTCAAGGTAAATGCGGTGCGTTGAGTCATTCATTTGGCTCCCGTTACAGATCAATACAGAGTTTTTCAGATATTGAATAAATGCTGACGATAGTATTTGAGTTCTTCTATCGAATCGTAGATATCGGCCAGAGCTTCATGCTTGCCCTGTTTATTGAATCCCTGGATGATTTCAGGTTTCCAGCGCTTTGCCAGTTCTTTGAGCGTGCTGACATCCAGATTGCGGTAATGAAAATAGCTTTCCAGTTTTGGCATGAATCTCGCCAGGAAACGCCTGTCCTGACAGATGGAATTCCCGCACATGGGTGAAGTACCGGGCGGGACGTGAAGCTCCAGAAATGCCAGCATGCGTGATTCCACTTCAAGTTCGCTCAGGGTCGAGGTTTTGACTTTGTCGATCAGACCGGATTTGCCGTGAGTGGACTGATTCCATTTATCCATTCCGTCAAGAATGTCATCCGGCTGATGAATGACCAGTACTGGTGCTTCTGCTAGGGTGTTGAGCTGCGCATCCGTGATGACTAGTGCAACTTCGATAATATGATCTGTACTTGAATTCAGACCGGTCATTTCCATGTCTATCCAGATCAGGTTGTTACTGTCTTGCGCCATAATTCAAAATATCAGTTGCGTGAATTTTCAGAGTTGGAGTGTGTCACATACAAGTATACTCGCCGTAACCAGGCTATTTTCCTCTGTTTTCCGGTAAGGAGGTGCAGAGGATACAATTTTGATCGTATGATATTTCAGGAACTTAATTTTTCAGAGGGTTTTATGCACACTTTTACCCTTGTTTTTATTTTTGCATTGATATTAACTACGCTGGCTCAATTGTGGCTTGCTGTCCGGCATATACGCTATATAACGGCACACCGCAATCAGGTTCCGGAAGCATTTGTCTCGCAGATTGATTTAATTGTTCATCAGAAAGCGGCAGATTATACTTGTGCCAAAGTACGCCTGAGTTTCCCCGGTATACTGCTTCATGCCGGCTTGTTGCTGGCGTTTACATTGGGTGGCGGGTTGGAGTGGCTGTCAGGTTTCTGGGACAACTGGTTTAGTGATTCGCTGTGGCACGGGATGGCGCTCATTTTTAGCGTAGTCGCTCTGCTGAGTATAGTTGAAATCCCTTTCAGTTATTACCGCACATTCGTAATCGAGCAGCAATACGGGTTCAACAAAATGACTCGAGTCATGTTTTTTGCTGATCTCGTCAAAAAGTATGTGCTCGGAGCATTATTGGGGGCGCCACTGCTGCTGAGTGTCCTGTGGTTGATGGAGAAAGCGGGGGATAACTGGTGGTTTTATACCTGGCTGATCTGGATAGGTTTCAATCTGTTTCTGCTAGCGGTTTACCCTAACTGGATCGCACCGTTGTTCAACAAATTTTCTCCACTGGAAAACGATTCACTCAAAACCCGTATTGAAAATCTGTTGCAAAAATGTGGTTTCGAATCCAGTGGATTGTTCGTCATGGATGGTTCTCGCCGCAGTAGTCACGGGAATGCTTATTTTACCGGTTTTGGTAAAACCAAGCGCATCGTGTTCTTCGATACGTTGCTGAACCGTCTGCAGGTTGGGGAAGTTGAAGCGGTGCTGGCGCATGAACTGGGCCATTTCAAACGTCATCATGTTATCAAGCGGATTGTGCTGTCATTTGCAGTCAGTCTATTGTTCCTGTGGATGCTGGGTTATCTGATGCAGCAGCCATGGTTTTATCAGGGGTTGGGTGTTCAGGTGACTGCCGTGCCCTCAACCGCCATGGCATTGCTGCTGTTTTTCCTGGTAATGCCAGTATTTACCTTTCTGCTGCATCCGCTGTCCAGCATTTATTCACGCAAACACGAATTCGAAGCGGATGAGTACGCAGCTGAACAGGCTTCCGCCGCAGACATGATTCAGGCGCTGGTCAAGCTGTATCAAGACAACGCTGCTACGCTGACGCCCGATCCGCTGCATTCGGCTTTCTATGATTCACACCCCCCAGCGGCAATCCGGGTTGCTCATCTCAAGAAATTGATTACGACAGGAGCTGAGGTATGATGACTAATGTATGTGACCTGACTGATCGGAAATGTAAGCCGTGCGAAGGAGGAATTCCTCCATTGGAGAAAGAAGAGGCTGAGAAGTTGCTGAAACAGTTGCAGCAGGATTGGCAACTGACAGATAACAAAATCAGCCGGGTTTTTTCCTTCAAGAATTATTATCAGACTATGGCTTTTGTAAACGCTGTTGCCTGGGTTTCTCACCGTGAGGATCATCATCCCGATATGATGGTCGGCTATGACCGGTGTCATGTCGAATACACGACGCATGCCATCGGTGGATTGTCAGAAAATGATTTCATCTGTGCAGCAAAAGT
Organism: Nitrosomonas sp.; assembly: GCF_040256045.1. GTDB lineage: Bacteria > Pseudomonadota > Gammaproteobacteria > Burkholderiales > Nitrosomonadaceae > Nitrosomonas. Next base: position 16,952 of record NZ_JBDZWD010000043.1, on the reverse strand, counting down.
TGACATGCTATTCAAATCTTGAGTGTCGAGTTCGCTGACAGGAAGAAAACAGCTACGTCCCTGACCGGCAGGGTGATTGCGGCTTACGGCCGTCATTTTGAGGTTGAAGTTGCAAGGGGTACTGTTTACTCCTGTGTTGTACGCGGAAAGAAAAAAGGAGTCGTGTGCGGCGATGAAGTTGAAATTCTTCCTGCGGCTGGTGATCAGGGGGTCATTGAAACTATCCTGCCGCGCACCAGCCTTTTTTATCGCAGTGAAATCTTTCGTGAAAAACTGATCGCAGCTAATGCTACACAGTTGATCTTTGTACTGGCAGTTGTTCCCAGTTGTAATCTGGAACTGCTTGATCGTTGCCTGATTGCTGCTGAAAGCCAAAGAATCAGGTCACTCATTCTGCTGAACAAGATCGATCTGATCGAACAGAATGAACATACGCAGGTTGTCGCACATCACCTGATGTCCTATCAGGAGCTGGGGTATCCTGTACTGAAGATCAGTGCGAAAACTTCTGTTCAGCCACTTATTCCGCTATTGAGCGGGCAGACCAGTCTTCTGGCGGGGCAATCCGGTGTAGGCAAATCGACGTTGCTCAATGCGCTTGTTCCACAGGCGCAGCAGACAACTGCAGAAATTTCCAATGCATTGGATAGTGGGCGACACACGACCACCCATGTTCGCCTTTTTCATCTCGATGCCGACAGCAGCATCATCGATTCTCCAGGTTTTCAGGAATTTGGCTTGCAACAATTGGATGAAGAGTCGCTGGCCCGAGGATTCATCGAATTCCGCCCTTTTCTGGGGCAGTGTAAATTCCGTGATTGTCAGCATATTGCAGAGCCGGGTTGTAAATTGCTGCAAGCAGCTCAGGAAGGGAGGTTTAATTCATGGCGGGTTGCTTGCTATCACAAACTGGTGAAAAGCCTGAAGAAGATTCACCCGTGGATGGAAGCAAGTAAAAGAGCCTGATCGGATTTTATGTCGTACGGCCATTAATGTAAAAACCGGCAGGGAAAGTGACGTACTTTCCTTTTGCTGCCGGGTTTGTATTTTAACTACTTACTCCAAGCCGACCAATTCCACATCGAATATCAGTGCTGAATCGGGGGGAATAACCCGCCCGGCTCCCTGTGAGCCATATGCCATGGAAGAGGGGATGATCAGAGTACGTTTTCCACCCACCTTCATACCCAGAACTCCTTGATCCCATCCTTTGATGACCCGCCCGGCTCCGAGCAGAAATGAAAAATGACTTCCACGATCGTAGGAGCTGTCGAATTTTCTGCCTTTGTGACCTTCGGAAGCGGCATCATACAGCCAGCCTGTATAGTGCACATTGACAGTTTTGCCAATATCCGCTTCTTCACCTGTACCAACCTGGGTATCTATTTTTTCCAGTGTGGTGACATCGGCGGTATTTGCGTGATGTGGTGTTGCCTGTCCTTCGGCAGCCTGGGTACTTATGGATAAAAACAGCCACCCCGAGAATACGAGAACCAATAGTTTCTTTATGTTGATCATTATTACCCCTGAAAAATATCGTTTATAACTTGGCCAATCCGGTAAGGTGAAACGGGTAAAGTTTGTCTGCCCGCCTGGTGCTGTGCCGGACAACAGAAATGATAAAGCAATTTCCGCCGGTCAAGGATGCTTCGAAAATAGGATTATGCAAAGGTTCGGGTTTCGCGTTGCTCGATAAGGGGTAAAAAATTCTCTGCTGAAACGGGAGGGCTGAACAGGAAGCCCTGGACGTGATGGCAGTTTGCTTTCTGCAAAAAATTCAGTTGTGTGTGCGACTGAACACCACTTGCACGTATTTGCATGCCCAGATTCCGCGCCAGTGCAGCAATGGCTGTGATGATCACAGAAGTGTCAGATTTGCTGGCAATGTCCTGAATGAGTGACTGGCCGATCTTGATGGTATCAACGGGCAGGCGCCGCAGATAATTTAAAGATGAATAACCGGTGCCAAAATTATCCATTACAACACTTATTCCCATTTCCTTTAATTCATTCAATACTCTGATGCTTCCATCGATATCCTGCATCAGTACGGATTCATTGATTTCCAGCTCCAGCCTGGCAGGGTCGAGCCCTGTTGTATGTAACGCTTCTGCAACGTGCTTGATTAACTGGAGCTGATCCAGTTCTATGGCAGAGATATTGACCGCAATGAAAGTGGGGCCATGACCGCTATCCTGCCAGCATTTAGCCTGTCTGCACGCCTCATGTAATACTCGTTTGCCGATTCTGATAATGGAGCCGGATTCGGCCGCCAGGGGAACGAATTTATCCGGTGCAAGCAATCCCAGCTCAGGGTGCTGCCATCGGACCAGTGCTTCAGCCCCGATAATACTGTCGGTTTCGAGATCGATCACCGGCTGGTAATGCAGAATAAACTCCTTGTCATCGATGGAGTGCTGTAATGATTGCTCGATCCTGGTTTTTTGTGAGAAAGCTTCTCCCATTTCTCCCGTATAGAATTTATAAGTATTAGGCCAGGTTCTTTTAGTGGAAAACAGTGCATTTTCTGCATTGGCGAGCAGTACTTCGATTTCCCGACCATCACGTGGATAGAGGCTGATTCCTATATTCAGAGTGATATAAAACTCGAGGTGATTGATGATGAAAGGTGTCGTGGCGAGTTTCAGCAACTGATTGGCAAAGATCTGTGCCTGGTCGGCGCTGGTCAGGCCAGTTTTGAGGAAAACGAAATTGCCTCTTTCGATGCGTGCCAGGATAGCGGTCTTATCGGAATAGATGGATAACCGGCTGGTCAGTTGCTGTATCAGGTTGTTGCTAATACTGTAGCCATATTTGCTATTGATATGTGACAAGCGATTGACATCGATGAAATAAGCCGCAGCGATCATATTATCGTTCATGACATCATCCATCAGCAATGATGCTGCTTTCTCCTGAAAGAGGTTATGTTTGGGCAGACCGGTCAGTTCATCATAGTAAGTCATGCGGTAAATATGGCTATCGGCCTGGCGTTTTCTGCGTTTCAGATCGATGTATTCAAGTTCGCGATTGATCACCAGCATGAGCTGCGTTGAATGCCCTTTTGTCACACAATCGTTTACTCCGTTGCGCAACAGAGGGAGTACCGCCTGCTCATCTGTTACCGAGGTATATAGAATAAAGGGAATTATATGATGGCGGGCTTTGAGCAGATTCATTACTTGCATGGCATCAAATCCAACCATCGAGTATTCGGAGATAATTGCATCCCAGCTGGATGTATCCAGTGCTGACCGGACATCAGACAGGCTGTTTACATGCAGATAAGTGAGTTGCACTCCATTACGGCTGAAATCGGCAGATAACTGTTCTGCATCAGCTTTAGAGTGACCGGCGATCAGAAGTCTCAGTTTTCCGTATGGCATCTCAGATTTTTCCTGGCGTGATATCTTTCAGTATCGGCCGAACCGGTAAAAACTTTACTTTGCAGCAGAAACAGGGAGAAAGTAAAGTTTACATGATGATCAGGCAGCTGTATGACGCAATTTTGCCAATCGGCCCAGTTCAAAATGTGTAAAAGCCAAGGCAGTCAGAGTGGGTGCGAAAAAATTCAAGAAAGGTACAAATTGCAACAGACCTGTCAGAAATCCCAGGCTCCAGCGTGCCAGCCGGTCTGTGTAAGACAGTTTGTCCAGCTCGGCGCTGTTGGCATGTTCGGAAAGTGCGTCGTAGAAGAACAACCGCTGGTTCAGATAGGCAGCAGCCAGCAGGGGGGCAAGCAGACCGATTCCGGTGAACCACAAGGGAATGGTTATTATCCAGAGGGAGAAAAAAATTATTATTGCTGAAATCACATTGCGCAGACTGCCCCTGACTGTTCCGCCTTGCATTCTGGCTAGGTCAGGGTAGTAGCGTTTCGCTACAAAGTTGACCAGAGCCGGCATGGTGATCAGTGCGGTAATCACCAGACTCGTGGTGATTGCCAATGTCACAAAAATGATTATATTGATGATGTTCTCCACGCTATCGGCAATGGCTTGCAGACGCGAAGATTCCAGCCAGTTTTGAAGTGTGTCTGCCGGGATGACGGTCAATACCCAACCAGACAGTGGCGTCCAGAAGAACATGCCGATCAGCCACCAGAAAATGGCCGATACCAGCATTGGCCAGCTCCACAGCCACAGCATGCGCGGGTTGAGAAGATTAGCCGAGGCGCGTGCAAGCGCACTAAACAATCCAGACATCAAAATATCTCCCCGGATCAGTTATCAGGAAATTTGTGATTCAAAGTAAAAAGGTACGCCACCGTTTCTGGTCAGGAGGATGCAGATATCTTTCTGTTTTCGCCAGCAATATCCGTGCATCCATGTTCCTTTTCAGAGCGCGTATACTGGGTAGTTTATGAAACCTTTATCAGAGGATGCAGCCTAAGTAACAACACGGCGAGCGGATCTCGAAATAAATGTACCACGGATATGAGGAGTAATGAGTGAAAAGGCTGAACTGGTTTCATCTGTCTCTGATTCTGGCTGGAATGATAGCAAGTGATATTTCCTGGAGCTATGGCCACAGGCATTCGCATGGATACTACAATCGCTCGCATGGCCATTATTCAGGCAAACGAAACTTTTCCGTGGGTATTGGCCTGACGAGTACTTTCGGATCTTACGGCTATTACAATTATCCTCGCAACAATGTCGGGATCTATGGAAGCTTCGGCTACGGACGGCCGTATTCTTATTACCGTCGGCCTTATTACCGACCTTACAATTATGGTTATCCGGCTAGCCGTTTTTACTGGCCAGCTTATCCTCCCGCTGTTTACTATCCTCCAACCGTGGTCATACCACCTGATCCACCGGTTTATATTCAGCAGCAACCCGCCCGACTGGTACCTCCCCCTCCCGAATCGACCGTTACGAATTACTGGTACTATTGTGAGAATCCGGCCGGTTATTATCCGAAAGTAGAACGCTGTCCGGGTGAGTGGATAAAAATACCTCCCCGACCCGCTCAATAATGCAGGAGTATGTAATGCACTATTTTTCCAGATTGATCGTTCTTTCAGTAGTAGTATCCCTTGCGGCATGTGTGAATATTCCGCTTGGGCCGAGCGTTATGGTACTTCCGGGTGTTGGTAAAAATTTTGATCAGTTCCGCGGCGACGATTATTTATGCCGCCAGTTTGCCAATCAACAGACTAATTATGAGACTCCTAAGAATTCAGCAGTTTCCAGTGGTATGGAAAGTGCTGCCCTTGGTGCTGCTCTGGGCGCTGCAGCAGGTGCTGCGCTGGGTGGCGGGCGCGGGGCAGCTGTTGGTGCAGGTATGGGATTACTGGGAGGAGGGTTGGCAGGCAGTGGTAGCGCGCAATCTTCAGGCTCCATCAGTCAGGAACGTTATGATATTGCCTATATTCAGTGTATGTATGCTAATGGCCATCGTGTGCCGGTTTCTGCCGGCTTGATCGAAGGGTCGGGCGGTAATATGGGCCAGGGGGTGACTTCCAACCCGTCTTCGTCGGACAGATATATCCCGCCTCCACCCGCAGGCCCTCCTCCTCCGCCCCCTCCTTACTAAGGCATGACATCGGCAAACCTTTGAATATAATTACATTGAGTGAATGTGTTAAAATCAAGCTGCGGGTTTCTTGGAGAGGATCGAAGTTTACTTATTAGCTTCGAACGGTAACAGCAAGTTTCCACATTCAAGGAATGTCGTTATTGATTAATTTTCGTCAAGGAGAAAAACGTGGCATCAAAAGCTATTTTTTATCATGCGGGTTGTCCTGTATGCGTGTCTGCTGAACAGGCCGTCGCCAACGCTATTGATCCTTCAAAATATACGGTCGAAAGTGTTCATCTGGGTACGGATAAAGCACGTATCGCTGAAGCTGAGAAAGCTGGTGTGAAATCGGTTCCAGCACTCGTTATTGACGGTGCGGCATTCCACATCAATTTCGGTGCCGGTATCGACGATTTGAAATAACAAGAAAATAATTTACCTTGCAAGCGGCTGACGTTACGTTATTGCTTGCATCTTGAAGGGGCCTTAAAAGAAAAGGCCCCTTTTTGGTTTTCTAGGCCCGGTGTTATACCGAGCGCTCCAGCACAGCAGCAAAAAAGCTGTCGGTGTTGTGGTAAAGCGGTGAAAGTTGTAAAAACTGCCCGGTATCAGGCGGACTGATTTTTTGTTGTGCTAGCAGTTCACCACAGTCGAGAGTGGAGAATTGAGGATGATTTGCCAGAAAATGCTCGACAATCTGCTGATTTTCTTCCGGTAACAGGCTGCAGGTGGCATAAACCAGACGGCCTCCCGGTTTGAGCAGACTGGCTGCTGCCGTGAGAATGGCCATTTGCTTCTTTTGCAATTCATCAATGCTTTGCGGGCTTTGTCGCCATTTCAAATCCGGATTGCGGCGCAAAGTGCCAAGTCCACTGCATGGTGCATCAACCATTACCCGGTCAATTTTTCCTGCCAGTCGTTTTAGTTTGGTATCTCGCTCACTATCTATACGTTGTGGATGGATATTGGATAATCCCGAGCGTTTGAGACGCTGCTTGAGATTGTTGAGCCGTTTCTCAGAAACGTCAAAAGCATATAGACGGCCGCGAGAATGCATCATCGCACCGAGCAGCAATGTTTTGCCGCCTGCACCTGCACAAAAATCCACTACCATTTCACCTCGTTTGGGTGCGAGCAGAAATCCGAGAAGTTGACTGCCTTCGTCCTGTACTTCAATTTTTCCGCAGAGGAACAACGTATTCCGGTTGATTGCCGGTTTCCCGGTAATACGAATCCCGATAGGAGAAAAAGGGGTGGGCTGTGCTTCAATTCCCTGCTGTTCCAATGCAGCTAATATTTCTTCACGTTTGGCGAGCAGGCTGTTGACGCGTATATCCAGCGGAGCTGGCTGCTGCAGCGTCTGGCCGAGGCGCAAAATTTCTTCATTCGAGTGGTGTTTCTGCAGTTTTTCCACCAACCACTCCGGAAATTCTGCCCGGATGGAGAGGGGCTGTTCTTCCAGTTTGACTGCCTTGATTTGCTGGATCCATTTGATTTCGGTTTCCCGGATGAGCGGGGCCAGTTCCCGCAGATTCATGCCCTGAAACCTGGTCAGATAAGCCAGTACCAGTTCACGAGCAGTTGCTTTCCCTGCCAGTTTTTCCAGAAAGAAACGGCGTCGCAGTATCCCGAATACAGCTTCCGCGATCATGCCCCGGTCATTTTGGCCCAGTTGGTGGTGATCCTGAAAGAATTGTCGCAGCAGCACATCTGCCGGAGCTGGCAGAGGCAATATCTTGCGCACGGCAGCAATCAGCAGATCCAGTCGTTCGGGTGTCAGTCGCATAAATTTGGATGTGTTACTGTGCAGAATTTACCAGCGGTGAGTAGTTGATTTTCGTGACGATCTGATCGACTTCCAGCCCGTGTTTTTCGGTAGAAATAATGCGTACCGGCAGCAGATGATGATCCGTTGCGAGCCAGATTTTCTTTTTGAACGGATCATTCTGTTCTCGCTGCTTTGTAAGTACGATCGTGGCAAGTTTGCCTATCGATGTATCCAGCATTTCCCGGGTAACGGTGTAGCGGATTGTTTGCAGACTGCGGTAATCGGTTTCATGTACAACCACTGTTTGCTTGGGAAGGGCAGTGAACATGAAATGATAGGCCAGGCTTAATTCATCGAGTGTTCCACTCGGCAGGTTTTCCATCATCTCCTGGCCTTTGCGGCGATAAATGATACGCTGCCCGCTCCAGTCGAATTCGACTTCACGTGCCGGTTTTTCACCACGCTGATCTGTAAACCGCAACGGTTTCATTCCCTCGTCCGGAATGATTATGCCCTCGCTGTGGCGATGAATACTGCCACGCTTGATCAATTTTAGAATGCCACTGGCTGAAGCTTCGCTATCGATGGTGTAGTGCTGGACACCATTTTCCTGCCGCACGCGCAGTATTTCGTGCGCCTTGCCCTGCCCGATACTGCCAGTGAGGACATATTCGATATCGATGCGTTCAGGTAAATTTTCTGCCTGAGCGATTGCGCTCATCCAGAAGAATAGGGCGATGGATAACAGTAATTTCATGGCTCGATCCCGGGTGAATATAAAACGTCCTGACTGTTACTGATTGTCGTGATTTCGACACGGTTTTCTACCAGCCTTAATTGCCCTTGCAGGAACCACTGCACTGCCTGCGGGTAAATACGATGTTCCTGAGTGAGTACTCTCGCGGCAAGCGTTGCCGGCGTGTCATCAGTTAACACTGGTATGGCAGCCTGGATGATGATAGGGCCATGATCCAGTTGCGATGTAACGAAATGAACCGTGCAGCCGTGGATTTTGACGCCTTCCTGCAATGCGCGTGTATGCGTATCCAGCCCGGAAAATGCCGGCAACAGGGAAGGATGGATATTGACCAGCCTGCCTTGGTAATGATCTACGAATGCTTCCGACAGAATGCGCATGAAACCGGCCAGGACGACCAGATCAGGTTGATAGGTATCGATGGTTTCCGCCAGCGCGGCATCAAATGCTTTCCGGTCGGGAAACGTACGATGATCGATTACCTGAGTCGGGATACCACGGACCTGAGCAAACACCAATCCTTCTGCTGCTGGATTGTTGCTGATCACCGCTGCGACCGGTAATCCGGCTTCCAGTAATACCTGCATGTTGCTGCCGCGACCGGAAATAAGGATGACCACTGATTTCATGCTGCCTTCCTTCAGGCAATGACAATGGGTGGTGTCCCGGATTGACGAGGTCTGATTTCGCCGATCTGCCATACGGTTTCACCCGCGTTGTGCAGAATTTCGATGGCAGTCTGAACATGTTCCGGTGCAATGATCACGATCATACCGATGCCGCAATTGAAAACACGCAGCATTTCTTCCCTGGCCACGTTGCCATGTTGCTGCAGCCAGTCAAACAGGGGAAGGCGCACCCAGGCGCTGCCGTCGATATGCGCCATGATGCTGTCGGGCAGAACACGCGGAATGTTCTCCAGTAATCCGCCACCGGTAATATGTGCCAATCCCTTGACGGGCAATTCTGCTATCAACGCCAGCAGGGATTTTACATAAATACGGGTCGGTGCCAGAAGCGCATCGATAAGACTGGTTTCACCAAGATGAGTGTCGGGTTGCACTGTATTCAGATCGAGAATTTTACGGATCAATGAGAACCCATTGGAATGCGGACCGCTCGAGGCAATTCCCAGTACGATATCGTTCTCTCTGATGCCGGAACCGTCAATGATCCGATCTTTTTCCACCACGCCGACAGCAAAGCCTGCAAGATCATATTCTCCTTCCGGGTACATACCGGGCATCTCTGCCGTTTCGCCGCCGATCAGCGCACAACCGGCATCTTCACAGCCGCGTGCAATTCCTTGAACCACTTGGGCGGCAATTTCTACATCCAGTTTGCCACAGGCGAAATAGTCCAAAAAAAACAGTGGCTCAGCACCTTGTACCAGAATATCGTTCACACTCATCGCAACCAGATCGATACCAATGGTTGCATGCCGCGTATACTGGAAAGCCAGCTTGAGTTTGGTGCCTACACCATCCGTGCCCGATACCAGCACTGGCTGTCGGTATTTTCCGGGTATTTCGAATAATGCCCCGAATCCTCCGATACCTCCCAGCGCCTCCGGGCGCATGGTGCGCCGCGCAAATGGTTTGATCCTTTCCACCAGACGATTTCCGGCATCGATATCCACACCGGATGAGCGGTAGGAAATCGGGTTCTTATCAGGGTTTGCAGGGTTGGATGCAGTCAAGTTGAGTTCTCACAGTGTTAAGGCTAGAGTGCAAGCTTTTGAGGTATGATTTTACCGTAAATGAACGACAAATATTCCCCGGATTCCCGTCTCTTCTGGTACCTGACAGTTATTGGTGTGGTCAGTGTACTGATCTATCTGCTCAGTCCCATTCTGACTCCTTTTTTATTGGCGGCCGTCATTGCCTATATCTGTAATCCATTGGTTACCTGGCTCGAAGCCAGAAAAACTCCCAGAACCCTGAGCACGATCTTCGTGATGCTCATGACGATGGGAATATTCATCGCCATGGCGCTGATTCTGTTTCCACTGTTCGAAAAAGAAGTTTCACGATTGGTTGAGCGAATCCCGTCTTTCCTCGATCTGGTGAAGAACCAGTTTATTCCATGGCTGGAAGATAATTTCAATGTCGAGCTTCAGATCGATATTGCCTCGCTCAAACAGATGCTGACGGACCACTGGAAAAGTGCCGGGGGCGTAGCTGCACAAATGCTGCCTTCGCTGAAAAGCGGTGGCCTGATCCTCCTCACATTCCTGATAAATATGGTGCTGGTGCCGGTTGTGTTGTTTTACCTGTTGCGTGACTGGAATAACCTGATCAGGCAAATGAGTGAGCTGATTCCACCCGTCTGGCAAAAACAGGTATTTACGCTGGCGAAGGAAACCGATGATGTACTGGCCGAATTCATGCGCGGGGAAACAGCGGTCATCACCATCATGAGCATCTACTACGTAACAGGGTTATGGTTGGTCAAACTGGAATTTGCCTTGCCGATCGGACTGATGTCCGGGATTCTGGTATTCGTACCCTATCTGGGAACCATTACCGGGCTTGCACTGGCAACCTTTGCAGCCATCACACAATTTCAGGAATGGAGTAGTGTAATCGCAGTCTGGGTAGTGGTGGGATCAGGACAGCTGCTGGAAAGCATGCTGATTACTCCTCGGCTGGTGGGGGAACGTATCGGTCTGCACCCGGTAGCGGTGATTTTTGCATTACTCGCTTTCGGCCAATTGTTCGGCTTTATCGGGATTTTGCTGGCACTGCCGATCAGTGCAGTTTTGCTCGTCCTGCTCCGACATCTGCACGCGCAATATATGGAAACGATGAAGGAATGATGGTGTGTGTGGTGTGTACAGTTACAGAGTTTGTTGCAGTTGCTGTGATGACTTTTTAAGCATGTTTCCACTTCATCATTAACTGATCTGGTTGTTTTGTTGCAGACCAACCGGGTTGGATTCGTCTTGGAGCTCCAGCAGCGATTTCACACACTAAGTTGTTCAAGAACTGTTTTCGCTTCAATCAAGTCGAGGTTGTCGACACGTTCGTTGAATCTGGAGTACACAACATTTAAGATGCGTTTGGCACTATCCACTTTATTAAGTTTTCCCAAAAGCTTAGCCAGGCTGGTGGCGGCTCGAAGTTCAAGCATTGTGGCATGCTGATCCTGCGCAATCTTTAAGGCTTCATACAAACACTCTTCTGCTTCCTGGATTGATTCGCCGGACTGTCCCAGCAGCAGTTCGCCTTTCAGTCGAAACAATTCCGCTTGCCAGAATAATGCTCCCCCAGTGACAGCAAGTTTCTGCGCTTCCTCAATAGCAGCCAAGCCTTCGTCAATTCTATTTCTACGTAAATAGATTTCCGCCAGCAACGCCAAGGTACAAGTGTCGTGGATACGCGCTCCTGTGGCTCGGGTGGCGGAAAGCCCGTTAATTAACTTGGCAAGACCTTCCTCTTGCCCGGTGTCGGCCAACGCCCAGCCTTGCGAGGCAGTCGCCCACGCCAACCCCAGTTCAAATGAGTATTGTGTTGAAATCGCGATCGCTTCATTGGTGATTTCCAGCGTTTTCTCCGAATTGCGGGCACCGGAATAGATCCAGGCAAGGAAAATGAGAGTAAAAACACGAGTGAATGGGTGTTCCAACTCTCTCGCCATGTCCATCGTCTCCAACGCCAGCGTTCCAGCTTGATCAACTTCACCCAATATCCATAATGTCCTGGCCAGCAGAATCCGCGAGGTTATTCCGGAATCCTGGCCGTAGAAGAAGACCCGTGAGCGGTGTTGATTCGAATCATCCAGCGATTTTGCGGCGAACAGATGGGTTTTGGTTTCGTCAAACCAGCCAAGGTAGAAATAGGTCGCTCCCAAAGCATGGTGAGCTTCAATCAGCAGCTCCGGGCTTTGCTCGCGCTGAGCCAGCACGAAGAGATCTTCAGCCAGATCGTGCGCATTGGCGAGCTGTCCCTTTACCAGATGAAAGACCCATAATCCCCGAATGGCCTGAAACTGATGCACAGAACTGCTGTGCTCCTGTAACAAATCCCTGGCTCTTCGATAATTATGCTCTGTTTCCTCGGATGCATATCCTTTGACGGATAGCAATGGGGCTCCGCGTGCAAGCAGGAGTTCCAACTCCAGGGCATCGCGCTCCGCACCTTGCGGCAGTTCCTTGAGCAACTCCAGTGCCTGATTAAAATGATTGAGCGCTTCGATACTGGCTGATTGTTCTACATCGTGACGAGCTGCACGATAGTAATATTCAATGGCCGGACCGGGCAATCCAGCTTGTTCATAATGATAAGCCAGGAGTTCCGGCTCCATGCTTACCCGTTCGGAAAATCGGCTCTCCAGAGCTTTGGCAATTCGGGCATGCAGTGCTCGCCGGGGTTTCCTGGGCAGCATGCTGTAGGCAGCTTCCTGAACCAGTGCATGTTTGAAGTAGTACGTGGCAAGAGGGATTTCACCTTTCTGAAGGACGAGTCCGGAAGCGACGAACAGATCAAGTGCGTTCTTCAATTCGTTGTCCGGCATTTCAACGGTGGCCTGTAGCAACTCATAGGTGAATTCGCGTCCTATTGCTGCACCAGCCTGGACAATTTCCCTGGATGGCCCCAACCGATCCACTCGCTCCATGAGCAAGGCTTGCAGACTGTCCGGAATAGGCACCTTTAGCGGGCCCTTCAGGGTAAATGAATCGTTCCCCTCAGTCAGCAACCCGGATCCAAGCACATTTTCCGTCAGCGTTTCGATATAGAGAGGTATGCCATCGGCCTTAGCCAGAATTGCCTGCTGCACCTCGGGTGGCAGCACTTTTCCTCTCGTTATCGTCGCAACGAGTTCAGCGCTATGTCGGCGTGGAAGTCGACAGAGTGTCAGAGACGTCACGTAACTATATTCCGCCCATACCGGCTTGAAGCCGGGTCGGGATGTGATCAGCAACAACACGTGCATTTGCCGGATGCGGCCAATGATTCGTGTCATGAGTTCCAGCGTTGTTGGGTCAAGCCAATGGGCATCTTCCACCGTGAGCAACAGTGGGCAGCGATCGGCCAGTTTTTGTAGATAATGCACGAATGCTTCCAGCGTCATGTCCTTGCGTTTCTCGGATGACACATCGAGCGGGGGGGGACGATGATCTCCACGGATCGAGAGCAAATCCGCCAGAAGTGAAACTGTTTCCGGGTTATCGATCCCATTTTCGGCGGCCATGGCGTCGAGTTTGTTCAGTTGTGCCTCGATGCTGTCCTGACTTGTGAATCCTGCTGCCTGCCGCAGAAAATTGATCGCGGGATAGAGCGCTGTATTGGTATGGTATGGTGAGCATTGAAATTGAATCGTCTGGTGTCGTTCATCTGTGAGGTGGTCACACAAACTGCGGGCAATTCTCGATTTTCCGATACCGGCCTCACCGCTCAGGAGCACGACTTGTCCTTCGCCATCGACGGCTTCGCGCCAACGACTCAACAGGAGTGAAATCTCCTGTTCTCTGCCTACGAGTTTGGCTAATTGGCTGGATCGATAGGATTCAAACCGGCTGGCCGATGGTTTGATACTCAGAACCTGCCAGGCTTGAACAGGTGTGTCGAACCCTTTCAGCGAGGAAACGCCAAGATCTAGGAACTCGAATTCATTTCCGACAAGCCGTTTTGTCGCCAGATCGATGATTAATTGACCGGGTTTAGCCAGCGCCTGAAGGCGGGCGGCGAGATTCGGAGTTTCACCGAACACTGACCGTTCCGTGGCAGTGTCCTGCCCAATTAGCTCACCGACTACGACTTGACCAGTTGCGATCCCGATTCGTGCAGCAATACTGAGCTGTGGATGGGAATTATCCAGATTAAACGCCTTCACTGTGTCCAAAATAGCGAGGCCGGCATGTACCGCTCGTTCTGCATCGTTTTCGTGGGCATGAGGGTATCCAAAATAAGCCAGCATCCCATCCCCCATATATTTTGCAATATAGCCATCGAGTCGGCTAATCGCTTGGCTACAGGCATCTAAAAATCGCCGGATTACATCCTGGAGGTCTTCAGGGTCCAACCGACAAGACAGTGCTGTCGAATCCACAAGATCACAAAACATCACCGTCAATTGGCGACGTTCTGCCTGATTTCGTTCGGGAGGGGAGGGTTGTTCTTCCGGAGTGACGCCAGCGGACATAGATCCCGGGCCTATTACAGCGTTCTGTGACAATTGAGCGATCGCGCGCAAAAGTATTTTCCGATGTCCCAGTAAGACACCCAGCGCTTTCAGATCACCTTCATTCAGCTCGGGCAGAACATCCCAGGTGATCGCATTGTGCTCAAATGACTCGTGATATATACTGAGACCGAGGCTGTCCAACCACGCTGATACACGATCATTCATCATGGACAACGTCAATGGCAGGTATCCGGTCCGTCATGAATAGTATTAAGCACAGCAAGTTATACATTGCAAATCGTGTTCTTCAATTGATATAAACCTGTGATAAACGGTACTTCCATGAATACGATCCCTAAAAGGTCTTTGATTCGGAAAATGGAACGCAGATTGCTAGGTATGGTAATGATGATCATTGCCTACCTGCTTGAGAAAGCCGTGTTGCGTTCAATCAAGCGCAGTGGCACGAAGTCTTCGGCGCTGAATAACCCTGCATCGTAAACTATTTTTATCTTCAACGCCCTCGCAGCAGATCGATAACCAGACCAAGAGTCAGCAGACCTGCGACGACCCCGAATGTTACTGGCACCCACTCGGCAACAACCGTCGACGTGGTCGTGAGTCCGCTGGCCAGGACACTTGCCGCAGCGGTCAGGCCGAGTGCCAGCCGTCGTCCCGTGTGACGTACGATGTCCTCCAGCGAAGTGGCCCTGAAGTTCACCACGGGCTTTGGGCCGCCAGGGCGGGCGCCGACGAGGTTTTCGACCGCCTCGATCACGCGCAGAGCCCGTACTTTCAATTTCTGCGATTGATACACGAATGTTTTTGGATTGAGCGCGGCACCCATGCGTTTGACCATCAGGCGCATCAGGTACTTGCCTGCTACATCGTAAGGATCGAGTGCCGGGTCGAGCTCGGCAGTTGCCAACTGTACCTGCGCGAGTGCCTTGGTGGCGAGCGTGAGCGAAGCTGGTAGGGGCACCCTGTGCCGTAATGAGACCGTACTCATTTCTTGCAGAAGCGGCCCGATCTGCATCTCGGCAAGCGAGGCAGCGCGATATTTTGCCATCACCTCCCCAATCTCGCGCTGGAATCGGGCTATATCGAGATCGCTGTTATTGACGGCATTCGTCATCATTAGTGTGACATCGGTGAGAAACCCGGCGTCTTCCTGCCACAGAGCCATCAGCATTAGCAAAAGATGCTCGCGGAGATCGGCTCCTACCACGCCAACCATTCCGAAATCGAGGAAATAGATGCGATCCTTCCACCACATCAGATTGCCTGGGTGGGGGTCGGCATGAAAAAAACCATCGACGATGATCTGTTTGTAGTAGCTCTCCAGCAGTTGGCGAGCAGCCTGGATACGCTCTGGACCATCCGGCGCCTGCTTGATCGGAATGCCCTGGATCTCTTCCATCACTAATAATCGGGATGTGGACAGATCCCAGTGTACGCTGGGTACGGCAAGGCGATCATAGCTTGCGAGTACTCCCCGCATCCGTTCGATGTTGTCAGCCTCCTGGCGGAAGTCGAGTTCACGATGGAGCGAGGTGGAAAGGTGTTTGAATACCGCTTCCATATCGATCACCTGATTGAGCGCAGGACGTTTCCCGACTTTTTCCGCAAACATTTCGAGCAGAGCGAGATCTTGTTCGATATCCGCCCGAGCGGTGGGTCGCTGAACCTTGACTACGACCCGATCACCGGTTTCGAGTACCGCACGATGAACCTGAGCGATTGTGCCGGCGGCAAGAGGCTTCGGGTCAAATGACTTGAATACATCCTCCCACGGAACTCCCAATTCCTGTTCAGAAACCCGGACAACCTCGCTCTCATTCATTGGCGGCACGTGGGACTGCAACAGAGCAAGCTCTTCAATGTATTCGGCGGGGAGGAGATCCGGGCGGGTTGATAACACTTGCCCGAGTTTCGAGAATATCGGGCCCAGCTCTTCTAAGGCGGCACGTAAGCGCTTGGCCTGCTGACAGCGGATGGATATATCCGGCCCGTGGGATTGGTTGAACAGCTCTGTGAGGCCATGTTTCGCCATCACGGCCGCGATATGCGTAACGCGCGCGACCAGTCGAGGCTCAGGAGATGGGACTTCACCTTTCGATAGGTGAGCTCGCACCGAGTCCGATGCACGTTCATCGGTAGAGTGCGCAGTGTTTACAATAATCACGGTACAGTGGGCACTGTGACTGATGCGGTTCGGTATGTTACCGAGCAAAAACTTTTTTCGACTCGCCATACCAAAATTGCCGACTACCAGAACATCGATTGCTTCCTGCTCAGCGGCGCGGACGATCGCCAATGCCGGATCAGCATCGATGATAACCAAGGCATGGCCACGATCCCCGGCAATCTGCCGCGCAAAGTGTGCCAGGTCATTGTTGGCAGCCACAGCGCTCGTTTGTTCGGCTTCACCGAATTCTGTGGCGGATGGATACTTTGGTACCACCACTTGTACTATGAATAGCTCTGCGTCGTAGCGATCTGCCAGCCCGGCGGCCCAGTGAACAGTCTGGTCGGCGGTTTCGGAGCGGTCGGTGCCTACCATCACGCGCCGTATGGCACTACCCTCCAGAGGATTTTTCATAAACGCAATGAACCATTAGTAAGGGCGGTATTGTTATTACAAGATTAATTATTGTAGCTGTATAAGACCGTCGTAATCTAATTTCTTCTGGATACTTTGTTAGGTGTCTGACATTACCATTGAATCGCCCCGGGTTTTGAGGAGGCTCCAACTTTTGAGAGAATGGAGTCATG
>NZ_JBDZWD010000006.1:21570-68380 GCF_040256045.1 Nitrosomonas sp. | reverse complement strand
AGACTCAGGACAATAAGGCCTTGATGAACACTTTACTTTAACCAAATAGCCTCCTCGATAGTCGGGGCGGTTCAATTCCGTCGCAGATTTGCTGGTGATCGGCAACAAAATCATGATGCCAGATAAAGTCGATACAACCAAACAGCCTGTTGTTATTGTGAACCCGCTTCAGCGAGTGCTGATCGAAAAGACTGGCCACGACAACGGCTTCGAGTATGTACTGCCCGAGGTCAGCAATACCGCGATACTGGCTTCGGCCCGTCATCGAACCCAAGCAACGGTGACACCATTAGCCAGTGGCTTCGAGGTGCGATTCCAATCCCTTTCGTCTGCTTTGGTGCCAGAACTGTTTCGCAGCTTCGAGCCTTGGGCGGAAACCGATGGCGCATTCCGAGTAAGCACGCTGGTCGATCTGGCAGCTCTGCTGCGCCGTGCGGCCAACTTGTCGCAAGCCTTGCCGAATCAGGCTGTTCAGGATTACCAGACGGCCGTCGAGCAGGCATTGGCCGAACTGCCGGCTGGAAGCCGGGATACAGAAATCGAGCGCGTTGTACGACAGCGCGTAGGGCAGGATCGCTATCGCGATGCCCTACTGACCTACTGGGGCGGCGCTTGCGCGGTGACTAGCGTCGCCGTTACCGAGGCGCTACGCGCCAGCCATGCCAAACGCTGGGCTGAATGCGCCAACGATGCCGAACGGCTGGATGCCTTCAACGGCTTTCTGCTGGTGGCCAATCTCGATGCGTTGTTCGACCGTTTTCTGATCAGCTTCGACGACACCGGGCATCTGCTGACCAGCCCCCGCCTGTCCCCGAGCGATCTGTGCGGGCTTGGCATTCAACCCGGCATGAAGCTACGCTGGCTCACCAACGGGCACCGGCGTTATTTGCAATGGCACCGCGAACGTTTTCTACACGGCAGCTGATTGGAGGAAGGAACATGGCCAAAGCCGAAGCAAGCGTTGAAAAGTTGGTATTCATGATCAAGCGTGGCAAGCTACGCTTGCCGGAAATATAGTGCCAGTATACATCCTGACTAGTTGGCTACTTGACTGATAATCCATCTGCCACTAATAAATGCCTTCCATCCCATCGGCAACTCATCGAAGTTCAATCCGTGAGGGTCGGTCTTTCGCGCGAAAAACAGCCGATTGCATCGTTGGCCACGTGGTGCGAGTTGCACGCTCTATGATCTGCTCGATACGCTGCTCAACCCCTTCATCACTTTTGAATCGCAAGATGCAGCATTGACGACCAGCAAGCCAATCCTCGTGGCGCACACGGTTGCATCTCGGCAGTTTTCCCTTGTCATATTGGGCGGCCCACGCCAGGAATGCAGGATTTGCATCGCCGAAGAGGACAATTTCCTGCGCCTCTATCCGCTGAAGCCTCAAGTTCAAAGATAGTGAAAGGAATATCACTAAATCAAACGAATCTTCCAGTTCCACACCCCAACTACAAACCGAGTCGGAAACGACAGTTCCATCGAATTGCTTCAGGTAGACAAGGAGTGTCTACAGGAGAAGGCCGGTGTCGAACTTCTCCTGAAATGGCGGAGTGGTGGGCTTCCAATAGAAGTCATCCGCGTCGGCGAAGACAAAGCCGAGCTGGGTGGCAAGAGCCCGCCCCAAGGTTGTGGTTCCGGAACCAGGAGCACCCACTATATTGATTCGTCGATATGAAAAGCCAGTCATTTTTTGTCCAAGACAGAGGAAGTACAGTCAAAGATACCGTTTACGGACAATAGGCATGAAGATATCAACTGGTCTATGCTCTCTGGTGTACCTCACAAATCATTCATTCATACCAAGCTCATCCTCTGAACCGGGTATCCGACAGATCTGACCAGAAATCCTCCACAATTTTCGCTACGGCTGTTTTGACTTCTGCCAGTGGACGGCTGCCATCCACCACCCGAATTCTTTGCGGGAATTGTCCGGCACGTTGCAGATAAGCTTGCCGTACCCGCTCGAAAAACAGATTGGATTCCATTTCAAAGCGATCGGCAATTCTGGTGGACCGCAGCCGTTCACGGCCCACTATGACCGGCACGTCGAAGTACACTGTCAGATCGGGAGAAAACCCTGCCTGCACCCACTGTTCCAGATTCTCCAGTTTACTTTGTGCTACTCCCCTGCCCCCGCCCTGGTAGGCAAAACTGGCATCCGTAAAACGATCGGAAATCACCCAAGCACCGCGATTCAGTGCGGGTAATATCACTTTGTCCAGATGCTCCCGTCGGGCAGCGAACATCAGTAAAGCCTCGGTTTCAGGATGCATCGCCTGACGATGATCCAACAGCAACTGCCGTAATGCTTCGCCCAGCGTTGTACCACCCGGCTCACGTGTCACGACTACCTCCAGCCCTTTGTCCTGCAGGAAACGCTCCAACCATGCCAGATGCGTACTTTTTCCCGCTCCGTCAATCCCTTCAACAGTAATAAATTTTCCGCGCTGCAAGATAATCGCTCTATTAAAATGGTTTACAAAATTCCCGATCAAAAAATCGGCATCTCATACTGCCATTACCAACCAGGATGTCCATGCTAATCGATGCGGAAGGCCGCCTTGTCCCGGCTCGCTACATACCCTCGCCCAACTGCGACGAGCGGCCAGACCGGAACGACATCAGCCTGCTGGTGATCCATGCCATCAGCCTGCCGCCGGAAGAATTTAGTAGCGATAGTGTCATCGAACTTTTCACCAACCAGCTCGATCCACAAGCACATCCGTATTATCAGGGATTGCAGGATTTGAAAGTCTCCAGTCATTTTTTCATTCGTCGTAATGGAGAAATCATCCAGTTCGTCCCCTGTACTCTGCGTGCCTGGCACGCCGGCATATCCGACTGGCAGGGCCGGCCCTGCTGTAACGATTTCTCGATCGGCATCGAACTGGAAGGCAGCGACAATCAGCCATTCGAGCTCATGCAATATAGCCGGTTGATAGAGCTCACCCTCGCAATCCAGGCAGCTTACCCTGTCAGTGATATCGTTGGCCATGCCGATATTGCGCCACAAAGAAAAACCGATCCTGGCCCTTATTTCAACTGGCAAAGTTATCGCCAGGCACTTGGAAAAATCGATAACAGATGATATGGGACTAAATAACAATCAGTATGAGCGATTCTTTCCTTGATAGTCTGTCAGCAATCCTACTGCGATAATAATAATTCCCATGACAATGTAGAAATTTCGGGCAATAACCTCCTCAGTAAAGCCAAGGATAAAAGGAACGGCAATTAATACAGGCCCAACAACGCGTTCGATCCAACCTTGCAGCGTAAAAGGGATGATCCTGATGGTGCTAACAGGGAATCCGGAAGACAATGTAACCGCAAGATGAACGAAGGCTAATCCATAAGCAAGTATGGCAGGCACTTGGCTTAAATTCAGCAGTACAGGCGCCAGTAAAAATATAATCACTGTCAGAAAATCTAAATATCCATGGGCACGAGGCGAAATTATTTTCATTCGATGACTCCTTGTTGAGTAGTTGATAACACCAGCACTTTATAGGGTGTTATCAACTGAGTCTGTTCGCTGGAAAACATCCGTTGACTCAGGGATAGTTCCAAGCCTATCGGGGATCGATCAACAACAGCGCTGTATCGTTAACACAAATATGTTCCCGGGTATAGTCGAGTATGCCCTGATTTCTGAATTGGTTCATGATAGTACTAACAACAGGGCGACTTGCGCCAACCAGATCTGCCAGTTCTTGTTGAGTAAGAGAAATTTCCAATGCATAACCATGTGTGCACCTTATTCCAAATAATTTAGCAAGCTCCAAAAGCACTACGATGAGCCGTTGTTCAATTGATTGAGTGAGAATGGCACGCAACTTACGTTCTATCAGCTGTTTACGGGTATATACCGACTCAAGAATCTGCCATGATAAATTGGGTTGTGAGGTAATTAATTTTTTGAAGTCGCTGTATTCAAGACGATAAAAATCTACCTTTCCAAGCGCCTGTGCATTTTCTTCCATTACTTGGTTAGTGAAGTCACCTGGTAAATAACCGATGATATCGCCCGTCTTTAACAGGGCCAGCGTTAATTCATTTCCCTGTTTAGTGAGATGGGAAAGTTTAACTATCCCATTTTTTATCCAAAAAAAACTTGAGCAACAATCGCCTTGTCGATAGAGAAAAGCTTTGTCAGGAAGGCTGGCCAGTTGAATAGAAGGGTATTCTTTTTTGCATGTTTCCCGGGTACCGCTGAGAAATAGGTTCATAATTTTTCATATCCTTTTTCAGAAGAAATACTTATTGTTATCCATCTATTGATCCTCCTTCCCTTGCCTAATTTGCCACTGGTATTGGCATTGCTTTCCTCGAACTGATGCTCGTTCAGTCTTATTTGTCTCACAGTGCAAACCAATCTATTAATCGGAGAGATTCTTGTACTCCACGAATACGTCAAACAACCGATCCGGCTACCAACACCATTCCGCCACGCGCAAATCGTGAACGGTGCAGTGACAAGCATCATGAGAATGATAGAATCCGAGACTGTTTTCAGTAAAAGGAACATACATCATAAAATGATCGGCATTCTGATCATCAGTCATGAACAGTTGGGAGCTAGTCTGATTGACTGCATCGTCCATATTCTGGGTGAGCGCCCCCCGCTGCTGATCAATCATATCGTTTCCCCCACTGCAGGCCCGGATAGCGAACCGGTCAAACTACAAGCGACTCTCAAACAACTGGATCAAGGCAATGGTGTTCTAATCCTGACAGATATTTTTGGCGCGACACCGGCCAATATTGCCCGCAAGCTGATCCGGAGCGGGCAAATCGAATGCCTGTCCGGACTGAATCTGCCCATGTTGCTGCGCGCCGTGCAATATCGGCATCAGCCCCTGCCGCAGTTGATCGACAAAGTCCTGGCCGGTAGCCGGGAAAGTATTATCCAGATATTCCCGGAAAACTAATGCAAACTGAATCATTGACCATCCTTAATAAGCTGGGTCTGCATGCACGTGCCTCGGCCAAACTGACACAACTGGCCGGAAAATTTGAAAGTGAGGTCTGGCTTACGCGTAATGGCCGTCGGGTGAATGCTAAAAGTATCATGGGTGTCATGACTCTCGCCGCAAGCATGGGCACAGTTATCGAACTGGAAACTTCCGGCCCCGATGAAGTTCAAGCTATGAAAGCATTGAAAGCCCTGATCAACGATTACTTCGGGGAAGATGAATGAGTTTCATCCTTTATGGCACGGGCGTATCCGACGGCATTGCAATCGGACATGCTCATCTGGCCTCGTCCGCAACATTGAGTGTTCCTCATTATCTGTTGCCGAAAAACCAGATCGACACTGAACTGATACGGTTGCGTAATGCATTTACTATTGTACGGCTGGAGCTGGAAACGCTGAAAACTTCTGCTGCACAGGTATCCGGCCTGGCCGAATTCAATGCTTTCCTGGAACTGCACCAGATGATTCTGGACGATCCAACGCTCTCCCATGCAGCTTTGGAAACGGTTGAACAGGCACAATGCAACGCGGAATGGGCTATTACGCAGCAGATGGAAGTATTGGTCGCTCGCTTCGAAGAAATAGAGGATGCCTACCTGCGCGAGCGTAAAACCGATGTTACGCAGGTAGTCGAGCGAGTATTGAAAGTACTGCTCGGGCATCCAGGATACACTCCACCACCATCAAAACATGACGGCTCCAGTATTCTGGTGGCGTACGACCTGAGCCCGGCCGATGTCATGCAATACAAGCAGCATCAATTTTCTGCCTTTCTGACGGATATGGGCGGGCCAACTTCGCATACTGCCATCGTTGCACGCAGCCTCAACATTCCTTCGGTCGTAGCCATGCAGCACGCCCAGCAACTCATTTACGAAAACGACAATCTGATTGTGGACGGCAACCAGGGTATCGTCATCGTCAATCCGGACAAATACATTCTCGCCGAATACCGCTTGAAGCAAAGCCAGCTCGAACTGGAAAGACGCAAACTCTGGCGTATCCGCTCAGTGAAAGCAGTCACGCTGGATGGCACGGCAGTGGATTTGCTCGCCAACATCGAATTGCCGCAGGAAGTCGAACAGGCACGGGAATGTGGCGCCATGGGAATTGGCCTGTTCCGCAGTGAATTCCTATTTCTCAACCGGGATGATCTGCCAAATGAAGAAGAACAGTTCGAAGCCTATTCCACGGTTGTGAAGGGTATGCACGGGCAGCCGGTCGTGATCCGCACTTTTGATCTGGGTGCGGACAAGAATCTGCGCAGCGCCTACCGCACGGCACCCAATCCGGCTCTCGGATTGCGCGCGATCCGCCTGAGCCTGGCCGAACCGGGCATGTTTCTGGTGCAATTGCGTGCGATTCTGCGCGCTTCTGTTCTGGGCAAAACCCGGATCCTGATCCCGATGTTGTGCAGCAGCCGGGAAGTCGACCAGACGCTGCAAATAATCGAATTTGCCAAGCAGAGCCTGCGCGATGAAAACAAGCCTTTCGACGAAAACGTCAGGATAGGTTGCATGGTAGAAATTCCGGCAACGGCACTGAGCCTTGAATTGTTCATGCGCAAGCTGGATTTTTTATCCATTGGTACCAATGATCTCATCCAGTACACGCTCGCAATCGACCGGACCGACGAGACCGTGGCTCATCTGTTCGATCCGCTGCACCCGGCTATCATCCGTCTGCTGGCTCAGATCATTCAGAATGCAGGGAAAGCCGGTATCCCGGTTTCCATCTGCGGAGAAATGGCGGGAGATTCAGAATATACCCGTCTGCTGCTTGGAATGGGATTACGACAGTTTTCCATGTATCCCGCACAACTACTGACCGTGAAACGTGAAATTCTCGGCAGCCATCTGCCCGAAATATCCCGTCTGATACAGAAAATCCTCAAGGCAGATGAGCCGGAAAAAATCAGCGACCTGATGCAGAAACTCAACAGCTGATTCACCGGCCTCCTGACACATCAGGAATAATGTATTTCAAGTAGTACAATTGGATACAATGCGCATTCATTCTTCACATCGACAGTTGGCTTTACTATTTCCAGATGTCCACACAAGATTCTGACTCGATCGGCATCGTATCGGCACGACGCGCCCATTTCGATACCCCGCTCAGCCTGAGCAGCGGGGCTATACTGGACAGCTACGAGCTCGTCTATGAAACTTACGGGGAGCTGAACGCAGATCGATCCAATGCAGTGCTGGTCTGCCATGCTTTATCCGGCAACCACCATGTTGCCGGTGTCTATGCAGACAATCCCAAAAATACCGGTTGGTGGAACAATATGATTGGTCCAGGCAAACCAATCGATACCCGAAAATTCTTCGTCATCGGCATCAATAACCTCGGTGGCTGCCATGGCTCCACTGGCCCCGTCAGCATTAACGACAAGACTGGTAAACGCTTCGGCCCTGATTTTCCGCTGGTAACAACGGGCGACTGGGCAAAAACCTATGTACGTTTCGCCGATCAGTTTGGCATCGATCATTTCGCCGCGGTCATTGGCGGGAGCCTGGGGGGAATGTCAGCCATGCAACTGGCGCTCGATGCGCCGGAAAGAGTGCGTCATGCCGTAGTGATTGCGGCATCAGCCAAACTGACAGCACAAAACATCGCTTTCAATGATGTTGCGCGTCAGGCGATTCTGACTGACCCTGATTTTCACGATGGCGACTATTATTCCCATGGCACCCACCCGCGCAGAGGTTTACGCCTTGCCCGCATGCTTGGCCATATCACCTACCTTTCGGACGATTCCATGGCCAGCAAATTTGGTCGTGAACTGCGTAATGGCTCGCTTGCATTCAATTACGACGTGGAATTCCAGATTGAATCCTACCTGCACTACCAGGGCGACAAATTTGCTGATCTATTCGATGCAAACACTTATCTGCTGATGACGAAGGCACTGGATTATTTCGACCCGGCCCAAGATTATGATGGCAACCCGAGTGCAGCCTTTGCACGAGCAAAAGCGGACTTTCTAGTAATTTCCTTTACTTCCGACTGGCGCTTCTCTCCGGAACGTTCGCGTGATATTGTCAAGGCACTGCTCGACAACAAACTGAATGTCAGTTACGCGGAGATTCCCTCTTCTTACGGACATGATTCCTTTCTCATGCAGGATGACTACTATCACCAGTTGATACGTGCCTATATGAACAATATTGCTCTTTAGCCGAATACCGGCTGATGGAACCTGAACACATGATGACAACTGAAATCAGCAGATCAGCACTGACATTGCGACCGGACTTTGCCACCATCGCGGCCTGGATCAGGCCGGGCTCCAGTGTACTCGACCTGGGCTGTGGTGATGGCACATTGCTGTACTATCTCAAGGATAAACTCGACATACGCGGCTATGGCGTGGAAATCGATGCCCACAACATACTGGCCTGCATGAAAAACGGTATCAACGTGATCCAGAACGACCTCGAGGCTGGTTTGTCCGGGTTTGAAGATGAATCCTTCGATTACGTCATTCTGTCCCAGACATTGCAGGCCATGAAAAATACGGAATACATCATTCGGGAAATATTACGCGTAGGCAAGGAAGGTATCGTTTCCTTTCCCAATTTCGGTTACTGGAAAAACCGTATACAGGTTGCCAGCGGGCACATGCCCGTCTCACCAACTCTGCCTTACCAGTGGTATGACACCCCGAACGTACACCTCTGCACCCTGCACGATTTTGAGCAGTTATGTCAGCAGCATCGGATCAACATTCTGGAAAGACGGGTAATGAACAATGACAGAAAGGTTACATTCCTCCCCAATCTTTTCGGTATCCTGGCGTTTTATCGCTTCAGCCACACAGCGTAACCGGCAACTCAAATTGATGCGATGGATCAGGCAAGATGAGATGTACGACTTGCCAGCCATTTCTTAAGGGATATTTGACTTTCGCCCGAAGGCCTGCCCGCTAATAATCCCTCTACGCTAATATCTTCGTCCAGATCT
This sequence comes from Nitrosomonas sp., assembly GCF_040256045.1. Taxonomy (GTDB): domain Bacteria; phylum Pseudomonadota; class Gammaproteobacteria; order Burkholderiales; family Nitrosomonadaceae; genus Nitrosomonas. The sequence continues at coordinate 59,427 of NZ_JBDZWD010000006.1, read as the reverse complement.
TCCCAGTGTATTCCATATCCTTTCCCAATCAAACGCCAATTGTTTTGTTCTGATTGAGACGCATAAATCAGTCGGGGATACCACGCCAGCGGGACAGAGATCGTTCGCCCATCTCTCAAGTCAACACTCAAGGTATCCTCAGTGATCATAACGTTTTCAGCTATTGGGACTTCAATTTCAATCGTGGAAGTATGCATTCCAGGCCTCTCTTAACCGTGTTTGATATTCGCCCACAACTTTCTGAATACGGATAATCTCTTTTCGAGAAAAACCACCACTGCTCTGCAAGCGCACCGGATCAAGCCAAAATTTAGCCACTTTGTCTTCTCGTTCGATATGGGTATGTGGCGGCTCATCCCGATCACTGGCAAAAAAGAAAAAGCGATAAGGTCCGACTCGTAAAACAGTTGGCATTTATTTCTTACGTGCATTGTAAAAATATCCTGACACACAGGGATACCAAGTCTGATCAACAACCAGTTACGCGTTCCAGTTCAGCAAAGCGCAAAATACGCGGCCAATCCTAGCCGTAATAGATATCGTATCACCGCTCACAATGAGGAGTACTCAGCACGGTATTCCTATATTAACAATACAGCACGTTCACGAACTCAGAGGAAAATTTATTTGATTTGCCCACGGTTCTATTTTCTCAAATTAAAACCTTTAAAAAATCCGCAGCAATTCAGATGGCAGGAAAATGTGGCTTTGGGGCAATCTGTCACAATGATTTATTGAACATCCTTAGAAATGGGTTGCGTTTAATCAGGCCTCTAAAAATAGAAAAACATCTCTTCCAGACAACCAATGCTGCTCCCTGAAGCAAATAATATTGTTCAGAAAGCAGCTTAGTTTGCTTATTGCAAGCAACTGTTTCTATCGCTAATACTTGAATAGATCAGAAATCAGGCAGCCCGGCGACGCACGGCACCCATCCCAACCAGCGCCAAACCTATCAGCGCCAGTGATGCAGGTTCCGGTACTTCAAGCGGATTACCGGTAATTGAAGTGTAATAACCTACTGTATGATTATCCGATTCATAACCACCGCCAGTTGGATTCTCGGAAAATACTATTTTGTCGAATCCCAAACCGCTCTGATCGTAAAAATTCAGGAATACATAAGGCTCATTCTTATTCTCCCCAGTAACAGGGTTACCGCAATAAGGGTTGGCTGCATTTGGACAACCGCCAGTAATTGTCAGCACATCTGTTGGATTAAAGCTGAACACCTCAATTTCATTCCTATAAAATTTTACCTGATTGCCCTGATCCAGCGCAGACAGCCAATAGCCGAAATAAGTGACTGGCACCGAATTATCATCTTCATCTTTTGCCGAAAGGTTCAGCGTGTAGCCATTCGTGGTAAAAGTTACCGCGTAGTTACCCGTATTGCCCGCCCCACCCCATAGATCAGCCTTATAAATATCCACCCCTGCATAACTACCCGTTATCGTTATCGGATCACTGGCTGTCCCAAAATCAGTTCCAAAACTTTGATTATTAGCAGCAGTACGTAAATCAAAGTTTTCCACACCTTTGTAATCAAAAGAAGTTGTTGTATTGACTACACCAGGTGCTTCGTAAGTAACAAGAAAAGCAGCATGTGCCGAACCCGCAATCATGGCGGACGCAACGGCAGACAAAACGGTCTTACGCAATGAAAACATCAGAATCTCCCTGATAAAAAAAGGATAGTTACGCCCCATCCCTGAAATTGTAAAAACATGTCCCCCACAGGATGTCAGAAGAACCTGGAATAACCGTTTCTCTACTTCAATCCGATCAACAGGTAGGGTCGCAGTATCACGACACCTGATCGTGACAAGGATATACAGGCAATATATATGCCACACATTTTTTAATTTAAAATCAGAGAGATGCAATAAGAAATTTTACGATCTTTATAGATCGTAAAATCCGCCGACAATCTTTCTCTTATCCAAAAAAGCGGGATTCAGGAAAACTGCTTTGATAATGAATATCGAGCTAAAACAAGCTCAACAAAAGGCAACAGCAAAATCCCCTCTCTCATTGCTTGACACGGATATGGGCGCCGATGAAGTCAGGAAAGTTCTGGCACAAAAGGACAGCACTGGAACAGTGCCGGTGTACCCGCAATCTATGCGGGTCTCTCACTGGAAATTGCTGCTATGGAGAAGCTGGTACATACAAGTTCGATTCTTCCACTGAACCTTGTGGTCGTCAGTCAGAATGACCTTGCCTGATGACAATAATCTCTACGAAATTCCGCTACTTGATGCTTTACCAGATGACTGGAGCACCCTTCCAGGATCACCAACTGCAGTAGCGTATGGCAATTCCTTCATACACAAGGGAAAACATCTTGGCCTGATCGTGCCCTCGGCAATAATTCCAGAAGCCAGGATTTGACGGCCGATACTTTTGACAGCGTTCGCTTACTGATAAAACATAACTTGGCTACCAAAAAACTTGAAATTCACAACGAGCAGCTGACTACACGAAACTAATAGACTTGACGTTCTGGATGTGGGAAGCATTACTTTACCACCCTCCCCTTTCTTAAGAATCAGGAAAACAACCCGATAACAAATTTTGTTAGCAATTTTTTATAAAAGATATACACCGTTTTCGGTGTCTACTTTGCGTTAGCCGTTATGAATAAACCTGACGAGACTCTGTACCAAACTATTGCCAAACAGTCCGAGCAACTCGACTACCGGAACAAGCTCCGCTTGGCGCAGCTTCTGATTCAATCGGCCCGAAAAGAAGAGGAAGAGACCTATCCGCAGGAGCGCGTTGATACTCCTACAAAAAAGCCAACCGACCCGGAGACCATCGGATATGTAGCAGAGCGCATTGTCAAGCTGCGCCCTGGCCGTAAATCAGGCGTACTCAATGCAATCAGCGCTATGTTCCAATTTCAGGGCGGGGTCTCAGACCAAGACAAGGAGACCATCATCAAAGAACTTACCCGGCGCAAGGTATTCGCCATTGACGCAAACAGCCGTGTCACATACACATAAAGGTTAACAATTCATTCAAACCGACGCCGCCGAACAAAACTGACTTATGGAGGGATATATGGGTGATGATGCGGAGTACTACATGGAACAGCAAGAGCTTGAGGAGCGCGAGCGAGAGATGCAGCGCCAAGCCCGCATAGACGAGGATGCTCGCCGGAACCGTAAGTGGGAGAAGGCTGCTGCCGGCGCGACGAGGATTCCACCTAAGCCGAAAAAGCGCTGACCCTCGCTAGTGCAACCAACAATTCATTCAAGCCGACGCCGCTTCGCGGCTTAATTCAGGTAGATTCTTTCCCAAAACGCGTCATTAAAAGTTACTGATCACGCTGTTTCTTACTTTCTCTACAAATCATTTTTTACTGATCCAGCAAGGTCAATTCGCCCTACTCTCCACACTAACAGCAATACCGGTACGCCCAATAAAGCGGTGCCAGTAAAGAATGCGGCGTAGCCGTAGGCATCAACAAATTCTCCACTGAAGCCGGCAATAAATTTTGGCAGTAGCAGCATGATAGAACTGAACAACGCGTACTGGGTGGCAGAATAAGCAGCGTGCGTTAATCCTGAAAGGTAGGCAACAAAGGCAGAGGAAGCAATGCCCGCTGCCAGGTTATCGGCTGAAATCGTAAAGACCAGCCCGCCGACATCATGCCCTCTGCCCGCCAGCCATACAAACAGCAGATTGGTCGCGGCTGATAATACTGCTCCCAGAAACAAGGTACGGATGACGCCGATGCGGGCAACCAGCACACCGCCCATGGCTGCGCCCAGTATGGTCATGATCACACCATACACTTTGGAGATGGTGGCTACTTCATCTTTGGTGTAACCCATGTCCACATAAAACGGATTGCTCATGATGCCCATGACGACATCTGAAATCCGGTATATGGCAATCAATGCCAAAATCAGCAGGGCGTGATAACCGTAGCGCATGATGAAATCACGAAATGGCGCGATCACTGCACTATCCAGCCAGGCAAGCAATCGGGCTGATGCTGTCGCTTCTCGTGATCCACTGTTAACCGTCAATTGTGCAACGGGCACTTCGGGTTCACGAATAATCAACGTGGTCATCATCCCGATCAGCATACAGCCCGCCATGATGATATAGGCTATCTCCCAGGAAGCAGCACTGTATTCATCAGGTGATGCATCCAGTGCAGCGGCAATCCACAATACCCCTGCCGAAGCCAGAATCATCGCCAGCCGGTAACCCGCCTGATAGGTTGCGGCCATTGCCCCTTGCAGCCGCAAGGCAACCGCTTCGATCCGGTAAGCATCCAGTGCGATATCCTGCGTGGCGGAAGCAAATGCCACGATGAGTGCGAACACTGTCATGCGCACCAGATCTTCCGCTGGATCAGTACGGGCCATGCCGATCAATGCCATGCTAATGGCCAGTTGTGACAGCAATAGCCAGGCACGGCGGCGCCCCAGCCAGCGGGTCAGCAGTGGCAATGGCATCCGATCAACCAATGGCGCCCATGCCCATTTGAAACCATAGGCCAGGCCCACCCAGCTCAGATGGCCGATGGTTGCCCGGTCGATACCCGCTTCACGCAGCCAGAATGATAAAGTACCGAGTACCAGCAGCATGGGCAGCCCAGCAGAAAACCCCAGCAGCAGCATGCCCAGCACTCTCGGATGGGTATAGATACGCAGTGCATGTAGCCAGCCGACGCATGCGTCTGATTTCATAGAGTGAAATCGTAGTCGATGGTCAGTGGAGCATGATCGGAAAAGCGCTCAGCCTTGTAAATCGAGACACCGCTTACTGTATCTGCCAACCCTGGTGTTGCAATCTGGTAATCGATCCGCCAGCCTACGTTCTTCGCCCATGCCTGGCCACGATTGGACCACCAGGTATATTGATCCGGTTCCAGGTTGATCTTGCGAAACACATCTACCAGCTTCAATTCATCGAACACAACAGACAGCCAGGCGCGCTCTTCCGGCAGGAACCCTGAATTTTTCTGATTGGAACGCCAGTTCTTGAGGTCGATTTCCTTATGCGCGATATTCCAGTCTCCGCACAACAGCACCTCGCGACCACACTCTGCCAGTGACTGCAACAGCGGAAAAAAATGTTCCATGAAGAAAAATTTTGCCGCCTGGCGATGTTCTCCGCTCGAACCGGAAGGAAGGTAAATTGAAATGATAGTCAAATTGCCGAAATCCGCTCTCAGGAAACGCCCTTCCATATCTATTTCAGGAATGCCGGTCCCCTCTATGATCTGATCAGGAGGATGGCGAGTATAGAGCCCAACTCCGCTGTAGCCTTTTTTTTCCGCACAGTGGAAATAACTGCTGTAGCCAGCCGGGCATATCACACCATTGATATCACACTGTTGTGCCTTCAATTCCTGCACACAGATCACATCCGCCTCCTGTCGAGGCAGCCAGTCGAAAAGCCCTTTGCCGGCTGCCGAACGCAGACCGTTCACATTCAAAGTGATAATTCTCATACAAATCGTAATTAGTGCGCGCCTAATGCAGGAAGACCAGGCTTGCAATAGACGCGCCCCGGGTAGCCTGGTACACGGCGTGTGTTCGGAATGACATCACCACTGCGGATACACTGTATGGTTGCTTTATCCAGATTAGCGAAATATTCATTTTCTCCCGGCTGGAATGATGCAGGAAGAACCGCCTCACGGATGACGCGGCAGGTTTCCGGCTCATTCTCAGGAATCGGATCATCCGTATGGGGTGGCAGCCGGCAAAGCTGGCAGGGATTACCCGGGCAAAAACAACCTTTGCACTTCGCTGCCGCTACATTATTAGTACCAGTTGGCTGATTGGCTGATGATGTCACGGGCAAAGCCATCAGCATTAGAAACATTGAACATACCATCCATTTCAACCACATCCGTTCATCTCCTTTAAATCAACAAACAAATCCAAATCTTCCAAAATTCAGGCAACGGCAAAAACGACCTTTCAGCGTTGGGGGGATTGCTTCAATGTCATCTCGCGCAAACAGTATTTTCGTCACCGCAGACAACTCATACCGTTTATCCCGGTATTTCCGGAATAATCTGCCGCAGCAACTGAAACAAAGCACGAAAACTATGGGGAGGTTTACCGGCCAGTTTTTCTTTTTCGATATTACGCAACAAGGTACGTAACTGGCGCACATCCGTGTGCGGATAGGTTTGCACGAATTCAGTCACTGCTGTTTCATCACTGATGAGGTGATCGCGCCACCGCTCCAGTTGATGCAGCCACGCGGTATGACGCAGACCGGTATGCTGCCATGCATCCAGCTTTTCCTGAACAGGTAGCGGATCAACTGTACGCATCAATTTACCGATGAATTGCAGTTGCCGTCGGCGTGCACCATGGCTGGTTATTTTACGGGCTTCCAGCAATGCTTCTGCCAGTTTCTCGGGCAAATCCAGTTCTGCGATGCGGGCAGGTTCAAGTTCCACCAGCCGCTCACCCAATGCCTGCAAGGCATGCATTTCCTGCTTGAGGCGGGTTTTGCTGGGCCGGGATTCAGATTCGGGATCAGACTGAGAAACAGTTTGCGGATGATCGGACACAGTCACTCGTATCGGGAACAGTCAATAAACTGTTATCATAACCTGCTTTGCAAAACAGGGCGTGCTGAACAACATAATCGTGCTGCAGGATTGGTTTCACGGCCTCCCTCTGCCACTCGACAGCCCGAACTTGCAAGCAACCGCTCCTGTTTAATTTCGCTTTTGGCTGAATCAGCACCAGGCTCACGTCGATCTGAAAGGAAAGCGGAATCTGTTTCGATGCACTGATAAACCATCTCCTCCCCAATTTATATGGACAACTCGAATCCTCACCCCGAACAACCGCAATCCTTTTCCTATTCCGTTGAGACTCTGCAACAAATCGCAGACGATGTATTAGCGCTCGCCCGCAAAGGAGGGGCTGATGCCTGTGAGATGAATGTCTCGGAAGGATCCGGCCAGAACATCACTGTACGCCAGAAAGAAATCGAAACCATCGAATACACACGCGACAAGGGATTATCCGTTACCGTCCATATCGGACACAAGCGAGGGAATGCCAGCAGTTCGGATTTTTCTCCACAGGCGATACGCGAAACCGTTGCTGCCGCACTATCGATTGCCCGATACACGGCAGATGATATTTACGCCGGGCTGGCTGACCAGGATTTACTGGCGGCTTCCTTCCCGGATCTCGATCTTTACCACCCGTGGTCGCTGCCTGTCGAAGAAGCCATCGAACTGGCACGCCAGTGTGAGGCCGCTGCCCTGGCGACTGACAAACGTATCACCAATTCCGAAGGCGCCAGCGTATCGGTCGGTGCCTCACACTTCGTTTACGCCAATTCGCTCGGATTCCGCGCCGGTTATCCACTGTCACGCCACAGCATCAGTTGCGCGATCATCGCCGGCGAGCAGAACAATATGCAACGTGATTACTGGTACAGCGTTGCACGCGCAGCGGATGATCTCGAAGCCATCGAAGAAATCGGCAGAAAAGCCGGTATGCGCAGCCTGGCGCGCCTTGATGCCAGTAAAATCGCAACCTGTGAAGTGCCGGTACTGTTCGAATCGACCATCGCCTCCAGCCTGATCGGCTATTTCGTCCAGGCAATCAGTGGCGGCAGCCTTTACCGAAAATCTTCCTTCCTGCTGGACAGTATTGGCAAACAGGTATTTCCGGCAACCATTCAGATCAGTGAGTTACCGCATCTGCAAAAAGGTCTGGCAAGTTGTGCGTTTGATGATGAAGGTGTCGCGACTCATCCGCGCAAAGTGGTGGAAAACGGTGTCGTACAGGGCTATTTTCTGGGCAGTTACACGGCGCGCAAACTCGGTATGCGTTCCACCGGCAATGCTGGCGGCAACCATAACCTGATCGTAGAAAATGATGTTTCGTTATCTTTCGATGTTCTGTTGAAAAAAATGAACAAAGGCTTGCTGGTTACCGAACTGCTGGGTCATGGCGTCAACCTCGTCACTGGAGATTATTCCCAGGGAGCAGCCGGGTTCTGGGTGGAAAATGGTGAAATCACCCACCCTGTGGAAGAAATCACTATCGCCGGCAACCTGAAAGATATGTTGTCCGGTATCGTTGCCGTCGGCAATGATGTCATCGTACGTGGCTCACGCCAATGTGGTTCATTACTGATCGAACGCATGACCATCGCCGGCCATTGATCCGGGCACACCGACGAAGCAGATCATTCCTCATTTGATCACCAGCCTGTAACGCTTACCCGGTCAAACAAGGTTTTCATGACAAATACGCGCAACGAAAATCTCGGCTATGTGTACGGGCTGATCGCCGTTACTGCATTTGCCCTCACACTCCCGGCCATGCGGGCGGCACTGAGTGCGCTCGATCCCGTTTTCGTGGCGCTTGGCCGGGGAGCGGGTGCTGCCGTGCTGGCAGCCGTTTTTCTATGGTTCACCCGCCAGCGTTTACCGACACGTGAAGAAGCCAAAGGCTTGATCATTGTTGCAGCAGGGGCCGTGATCGGTTTTCCGCTGCTGGCTGCCTGGGCAATGCTGTATGTGGATGCTTCGCACGGCGGTGTCGTCCTCGGTATTCTTCCATTGGCTACTGCGGTGGCAGCAGCCCTGTTTTCCAGTGAACGTCCCTCCATGAAATTCTGGCTGTTTGCGCTGATAGGTGCAGGGCTGGTCGTCGGCTATTCGCTCAGTCGGGCGGGTGGAACACTCCACCCGGCTGATCTTGCGCTGTTCGGTTCCATTGTGTGTGCCGGTGTCAGTTATGCAGAAGGAGCAAGGCTGTCCAGATCACTGGGCGGGCCTCAGGTCATTTCGTGGGCGTTGATTTTTTCTTTTCCCGTCCTGATCGTTCCCGCCATTCATTACGCACCGACATCGCTGAATCTGCCGCTCGAATCCTGGCTGGGATTCATTTATCTCACGGTCATCAGCCAGTACCTCGGCTTCTTTCCGTGGTATCACGGACTTGCTCTCGGCGGTATCGCAAAGGTAGGGCAAACCCAGTTGCTGCAACCGTTTCTGACCATCATTGCCTCCGTATTGCTACTGGGAGAACACGCAGATCTCATGACCTGGCTGGTGGCCACTCTCGTGGTTGTAGTCGTTGCCGTCGGCAAGCATGCTCAGGTGAAACACAATGATCCCGAGTCAACCATGGCAGATACCAGCCCCCACAGCTGACGACTTCCTCCATCATTTTCTGCGCTTGAATCTTTGCTTCTGATCGGGCTGCTGATTACGGGATCAGCCCGGCCACACGACTCAGGTTTCAGGTTTTATTTTTTCTCTTTCGCTCGTGCCAGTGCAAGGGCCAGCGCACCGGCAGGTTCAGATTTCCCTGTTCTGGACGTAGTCTGTGGTGAACGGGAACCTCGCCGAGATTGTCGGTCATCCGGTCTGGCTTTTCGTGTTTCCGGCTGGCTGATTGTTTCAGGAATGTCGTCGATTCGCATAGTCAGGCTGATACGTTGGCGTACCGCATCCACCGTCAGTACCCTGACCTTGACGACTTGCCCCGGTTTGACGATCTGATGGGGATCTTTGATGAATTTGTTCGCCAGTGCAGAAACATGCACCAGACCATCCTGATGCACGCCAATATCGATAAATGCACCGAAAGCGGCTACATTGGTCACGACACCTTCGAGAATCATCCCGGGTTGCAAATCGGTGATTGATTCGATCCCTTCCTGAAAAACGGCTGTTTTGAATTCCGGACGCGGATCACGGCCAGGTTTTTCCAGCTCGGTCAGAATATCGCGCACGGTTGGCAAACCAAAGGTTTCATCGGTAAATTCTTCGGCAGAAAGCCCTTTGAGTGTGCCCGGCTGGCCCATCACCTGCCCGATTCCCTTCTTCAGGCGCGCCAGGATACGTTCGACCACCGGATAGGCTTCCGGGTGAACGGCGGAACGATCCAGTGGGTTATCACCATCGTTGATGCGCAGGAAACCGGCAGCCTGTTCGAATGTTTTTTCACCCACACGTGGCACCTTGAGTAGCCTTTGCCGGTTTGAAAACGGGCCATGGGTATCACGATAGCTGACGATGTTCTGCGCAAGTACACGATTGAGACCCGAAACCTGAGCCAGCAGCGGAGCGGATGCAGTGTTGACATCCACACCGACCGCATTGACGCAGTCTTCCACCGTGGCATCGAGTGATCGTGCCAGAGTACGCTGATTCACATCATGCTGATACTGGCCGACGCCAATCGATTTGGGTTCGATCTTGACCAGTTCTGCCAGGGGATCCTGCAAGCGTCTGGCAATGGAAACAGCACCGCGCAGACTCACATCCAGATCTGAAAATTCTGCCGCAGCCAATGCAGATGCTGAATAGACCGAGGCACCTGCCTCGCTGACAACGATTTTGGTCAGCTTCGATTCGGGGGACTGTTCCGCAACCAGCCGGACAACTTCGGTAGCCAGTTTGTCGGTTTCCCGGCTTGCTGTCCCGTTGCCAATCGAAATCAGTTCAACGCCATGCCGGCGCACCAGTTGTACGATGATTGCCAGCGAACCCTGCCAGTCATTCCGTGGTTGATGCGGGTAAATCGTCGCAGTTTCCAGCAATTTTCCGGTAGCATCGACTACAGCCACTTTGCAGCCGGTACGGTAACCCGGATCGAGCCCGAGCACGGCCTTGGAGCCTGCCGGAGCTGCCAGCAGCAATTCACGCAGATTCCGGCTGAAAATCCTGATCGCCTCCGCTTCTGCCGCTTCACGCACCTGCAACAACAGTTCGGTCATGAGATGCAGATGTACTTTGACACGCCAGGCCCACTGGCAGACATCCCCAAGCCATTTGTCCGCTTTCCGATCACAGTTTTCAATCCCGAAATGTGTTGCAATCATGGCGACGCAGGGATGTGGAATACTTTCCCGGGCTGTTTCGTCCAGATCCAGATCGATTCTGAGCACGCCCAGCGCACGGCCGCGAAACAATGCCAGTGCACGGTGTGATGGAATCAACCGTACCGGCTCGGTATAAGCGTAATAGTCACGGAATTTTTCTTCCTCTGCCTTTTCCTGACCGGCAACGACTATCGAAGTCACCACCCCTTCCTGCCAGAGCTTGCTACGCAGTACAGCGAGCAAATCCGCTGTCTCCGCAAAGCGTTCCGCCAGAATATCGCGTGCACCTTCAAGCGCTGTTTTCGTATCGAGAACATTGATCGCTTCCACCCCCTCAGCAGCCGGCACTACCTTGATATATTTTGCAGCTTCCTGCTCAGGATCGAATGTCGGATCTGCCAGAAGCGCATCCGCCAGCGGTTCCAGTCCGGCTTCACGTGCGATTTGTGCTCGGGTGCGGCGCTTCGGCCTGTAAGGCAAATAAATATCTTCCAGAAGCTGCCTGGTAGCAGCCTGATCGATGGCATGACGCAGTTCATCGGTGAGTTTACCCTGCTCCTCGATCGAAGCCAAAATAACTTGCCGCCGTGCTTCCAGTTCACGCAGATAAGCCAATCGCTCTTCCAGCAAACGCAGTTGTGTATCGTCCAGGTTACCGGTCGCTTCTTTACGATATCGTGCAATAAAGGGTACGGTTGCACCTTCATCTAGCAGCGTTACCGCCGCGCTGATCTGCCGCGGTGCGACACCAAGTTCTTCGGCGATGGTGGCGATGATTTTTTTCTGCGTTGGCTCTGAAACAGCAGATGGGGCTGTAGAAGTCATGAAGTTCGTGAAAAAGAGAAAATCGAGAGAAAGAACCAGATATCAATGAGAAAATTCTGAGATTTCTTACACCTTAGTCAATCTGGTGTAGTTGTGCCCAGATCTTCAGATGAATATACCGCCATAAATGAATCGCAATATATCGTGTCTGCCCGCAAATTTCATCATCCGGGCAAAGGCGCATATTCTAATTAATATATTATCCGAATGGCAGGAAAGTAAGCCCGTAATCCGGCATTTCCCTGCATTTTCCCGGTAAATATAAACAGATATTTCATTCCAATTCTAAATCAAAACTTACTTTGTCGGCTTCCCCTTGCCGTATTATTCATACTATCTGCGGCTCGCCTTCTCGTCATTTTTGATTTGGAAATAGAATCAGCAGCCTGTTGATGGAGGAAAACAACCTGACAGTCATAATCGACAAAGTCTTGTCAGATCAGGATGACAGTTTCATCAGGACCAGACCGCTGATGATCAGGGCGGCTGCCAGAAGCCGCAAGGGAGTCACTGATTCTCCCAACACAAAGATGCCTACCATAAATGCGCCTATTGCTCCAATCCCGGTCCAGATCGTATAGGCTGTGCCGAGCGGAAGTATTTTCATCGAGAGTGAAAGCAGCACAAAACTGGCAATTACACCCGCAATGGTAATGATGGAATAGACCGGGTTGGTGAAGCCATTCGAGAGTTTCATCGTGAAAGCCCAGCCCACTTCAAGCAAGCCCGCAAAAATCAGCATCATCCAAGCCATATCGTCCTCATTGAAAGATATCAGGTCGTCCCGATATATATTGTCCCGAAGATGAGGTCGTCCTCAACCATGGAATGAATGAAGTACCAGCAGCAGGCACAGCATCCTCATGAATATAGCATAGAGAATGACCTTTCTCGACTATAAACCCAACTGCTGCACTACGTGTGCGAAGAACAACATATCCAACGATGCCGAGGCCGTGCGCTTCGCAAATGCGACGTTGGCCTCCTATTTTCAACTTCTTTTCTACACGGATGTGCCCGTTTCACAGCGTACACGTTGATATACGGGCATAGGCACTTGTATTGACACACTTCCCGATTCTCCATACATCCAAGCTGTACCATTTCACTCGATATACCGTCAATTTGGCTGAAATACCCGGTAATCTGGCAGCAAATGAGGTCGTTTCGTAATTGCCGCTTCCACAGCGTTACGGTGTAATAACTCCACAACGGTGCAATCAAATTGAATCCCTTTCAGAGCTTCCAAGTTAGCCAACCGTTGTAAATACACTTCGCTCAACCTAAGGAAACGGAGGTCAAAATGAAATCCTATGAATATCGCGCTGCTGCCGTACAGACACTTGCAGAAGTAGGTAATGTCGATGCGAATCTCGAAATATGTGCGCACTATGTCAAGCAAGCCGCACTGCAGGATGTTCGTGTAATTGTTTTTCCCGAGTGTATGAATGCGGGTTATCTATACGATTCCATTCCACATGCGCGTCAAGTAGCCGAGTCGGTCGCCGGAAAATTTGTCAGCGGCCTCGCGAAGCTGGCACGCAAGTACGATGTTTACATCGCCAGCGGCATGATCGAATGGGATCCAAAAGCAGAAAAAGTCTTCAATACCGGTATTCTCCTCGATCGAAAGGGTGAACTGGTTGTCCATTATCACAAGCAGTTCTTGACTACTCATGATCAAAACTGGTTCAAATTTGGTGAACGCGGCTTTCCGGTAGTCGATACTGAACTCGGCCATGTCGGCCTCATGATTTGTTTCGATGGCCGTATTCCTGAGATTCCACGGTGTACTGCGCTGGGTGGAGCGCAAGTCATCCTGGACATGGCTAATTTTTTCCTTATCGATCAGGCCGACATGTGGCGCCCCGCTCGGGCACTTGAAAATGGGGTATGGATCTGTGCTGCTACAAAGGCAGGCCAGGAGCGCTCGATTTACTATCCCGGCGGAAGCATGATCGTCGATCCCAACGGTAATCTCCAAGCGAAAGTCGCTTGGGGCACGCACGGAATGGCAGTCAGCGAGATCGATCCCACGCTTGCTGACAACAAACGCTATATTCTAAATGCCGATAAGTTTGCAGATCGCCGCCCTGATACCTACACAGTGCTGACGCGGCCCTACGAGGAAACAGCGGTATCTAAGACAAGCATGGAGCCAATCATCCCGGGCGAGATGACATTCAACATGGCCGCAGCACAGACCCATGTCTCCGAATCGCAGCCCACGACGCTTGACCGCGTGGTCGAACAGGTCAGTCATGGCGCTCGCTTTGGCGTCGAACTGATGGTTTTGCCAGAATATGTCGCTTCGCCGAATTGGCGGATCGATGAGACAGAGGCCAAGCGGCTGGCATCTATCAACAACGAACTGCTCGAGAAATTCGGCGATGTTTGCAAGACCAGCAAATGCGCGATCCTGGTTCCGAACGTCGAAGAAGTGGATGGCAAGCTCTATCCCACTTCGTTCCTCATCGGACCGGAAGGTAACGTGCTAATGTCCTATCGGAAGGTTCACCTTTTCAGTGACGAACGTGCGTGGGCGACAGCTGGCTCCGAATATCCAGTTGTGGATACGCCGTACGGACGTATCGGCATCATGATGGGCTATGATGGCATGTTCCCAGAGGCTGCACGTTGCCTGGGCACCAATGGTGCCGATGTGATCCTGTGGCCAGCTCGCCTGCAGGACAGGAAGGAGCGCACACTGATTGCAGTGCCACGCGCCGTCGATAATCGCTGTGCTGTCATCCTTGCCAACCGTGTCGATGCGCCGTTCTGGGGCGGAAGCATGCTCGCACTGCCGGCGCAGTTCCCCGTGTGGGATGTCGACGTAGCCACGCCGTACTATCCGGATATGCACAAGATCATCCTGGAAGTTATCGAAATCGCCAGTGCACGCCAGAAGAACATGATGGCCAATGTGCATATGTTCGCCAAGCGCCAGCCCTGGACTTATAATGCGCTAGTGGAAAAGTAAATATTAACGAGCATTGCTGCCGGGCAGGCTTGGAGAATCACTGACCCGTGAGTCTGTCCGGCCTAACGAATACTATCGATCTAAAAGTCTGATTGATCACTGAAGGAATCGAACGATGCGGATAGCCTTGCTCGCTCCACCGGGTGTACAGTCGCTTGATATTGTTGGACCGGCAGAAATCTTTTGGGAAGCCGGACGACGGCTTGGTAACCCGTCCGCTTACGAAGTACAGGTCATCGGAACTACGATCGGGCCTATCGCTGGAACGGGAAACCTCCGTTTCATGCCTGACCGCACGATATATGATCCGGATGAACTGGTCGACACGCTGCTCGTCGCTGGTGACCCTTCCTTCGAGGAGGTCACGGCAGAGACGATAGTCTGGTTGCGGCGGCGTGTGCCGAAGGCTCGTCGCTACGGGTCGATCTGTACGGGTGTTTTCTTGCTGGCGAAGGCCGGCCTTCTCAATGGGCGAAAGGTTACGACACATTGGGAATGTGCTGACAAGCTTCAAACCGAATATCCAGAGCTCATTGTAGAAGCAGACAAAATCTTCATCCAGGATGGCATGTTATATACTGCAGCCGGCGTAAGTGCGGGAATTGATCTCGCCCTTGCCCTGGTTGAAGAAGACTATGGGCGCGATCTTGCGCTGATCGTTGCACGTTATATGGTCGTGTTCCTGAAAAGACCCGGAGGACAGTCACAATTCAGTACACATCTGGTCGCACAGATGTCAAAGCGCACACCTATCCAACGCGCGCAGGAATATGTGTTACAGAATCTGTCATCACATCTCTCGGTAAAGGAAATGGCAAAGCAAGCGTGCATGAGCACCCGCAACTTTTCTCGCTTATTTCGCCATGAAACCGGTATGACATCTACTGATTTTGTCGAAACGGCCAGACTCGATGCAGCCAGGCGCCTGCTGGAAGATACGAAGATATCTCTACAACTGATTGCCTTCCGCTGCGGCTTTGGCACCACCGACCGGATGCGGAGAACATTCCTGCGAAACCTCGAAGTCAACCCCTTGGACTACCGCAAACGCTTTCAAAGTGCGCGGCATCCGACGTTATAACCCATTCTTCACAGACATGTGATACCGGAATACCGGCAAGATACAACCAGGTACGGTACATCCCGAACAAAGCAGGACTGAGAGGGTGCTACAATATTCGCCGTTGTAAAACTGAAAATAACGGGTAAAAAAAGCCTCTTTACAGGTTTATCAGTAAACGGAGTCAGAAACAATTCCCGGACTACCGGTACATGTTTGAGATAAATAAACAGGAGTTTTGACTATGGGATTTCTTGCCGGCCGGCAAATTCTGATTACGGGCCTGCTCAGTAACCGCTCTATCGCTTACGGTATTGCCAAAGCAATGCAACGTGAAGGAGCCAGATTGGCATTCACTTACCAGTCAGATGATTTACGCGAGCGCATCAGCAAATTAGCTGCAGAATTCAACAGTGACCTGCTGTTCCGCTGTGATGTCAGTCAGGATGAAGAAATCAACCGTTGCTTCAGCAAGCTGGCAGATCACTGGGATGGATTGGACGGAATCGTACACTCCATTGCCTTTGCGCCGCGCACAGCCTTGGCTGGCGATTATCTGGAAAGTGTCGATCGACAGGCTTTTCATATTGCGCACGACATCAGCTCATACAGCTTTGCTGCGCTGGCAAAAGCCGGACTGCCGCTGATGGAGGGAAGACCCGCTGCTCTGCTGACACTCAGCTATCTCGGTGCAATACGTGTGATGCCCAGCTACAATGTGATGGGACTGGCCAAGGCCAGCCTGGAGGCCAATGTTCGTTTTATGGCGTCGAGTCTTGGTAAACAGGGGATCAGGGTCAATGCAATTTCAGCCGGGCCAATCAAAACACTCGCCGCATCAGGAATCGGCAATTTTGGCAAACTACTGGGGTATTCCGAGAAAGTTTCGCCTCTGAAACGAAACGTAACTACTGCAGAAGTCGGCAATGTAGCGGCCTTTCTTTGCAGTGATCTGGCCAGCGGTATCACTGGTGAAATCACTTATGTGGATGCAGGATTCAATACTGTTGCATTTAATCTGGACGCAGACGAACAGTAATTTGAGAAAAGCGGGCAGTAATCCCTGACGGGTTACTGCCACTATCGCTGTCAATCGTTCTCTTCAAATGGTCTGATTGTTACTTCGTAACGCTGCCTGAGCCCCGCAATGTAAGCATTCAATTCCTCCTGACCGTATACTTGCTGTAACTGGTTGAGAAGAAGATTATATTGAGAAGATTCATTTTCGATATCAGGTCTTTTTACCTGATTGATCCGAATCAGATCGTATCCGCCCTTGCTGTTGGTCACGCCCGTATAAGCAGGAAGTTTCTCCACATCCGTCTGAAAGAGGGTATGCAGAATTTCTTCATTGTTTCCTTTCTTCTGGGCAAAAGAAACTTCTGACGATTCTCCCCATTCCAAAGATTCATCGGCCTCTCCCGCCTGTAACCCGGCGAGCTTCTGTTTACCCTCGTTTTTAGCTTTTTCCGATGCAAGTTGCTGCTTCAGAAGCGCAACGATCCTGTCTTTAACCAACCCGATGGATTGAGCACTGGCAGGGCGATGTTCAACTACTCTTGCAGCTACGAAAGTATCAGGTGCAACTTCGATGGATTCAGTATTGAAATGGTCACGAACAGCACTTTCCGAAAATATTGCCTGCAACATACGCTCATTGGTAATGACCGAGGGTTCTCCGGAATTGCGATCAATCCAGTCACTCTGCTGAACAGGCAGGTTAAACATCTGCGCTACCGGCTGCAGCGTATCATTCTGCTCATAAACGATATTGCTGAAATCTTCGGATAATTCACCAAACCTGTCTGCCACTTTCTGATGCTGCAAAAGCTGCCTGATCTGCTCCTTGACATCATCAAGGCCGACAACATCTGCACCCTTCACTTCAGTCAGCCGGATAATGTGAAAACCGAACGGTGTTTCTACCGGACCGCGTATCTCACCGGGTTGCATCTGGAATACTTCATCCTCAAACGGTTTGAGCATCAGACCACGCGCAAAAAAGCCAAGATCTCCCCCTTCCTTGGCTGAACCCGGATCTTCTGACAACTCTGCTGCCAGCTCCGGTAGTTTTTCCGGATCCTGTTTAACCTGTTCCAAAATCTGCTCTGCACGGGCTTTGATGGATGCTTTCTGTTCTGCCGTAGCATCCGCAGGAACACTCAGCAATATATGGCTAGCTCTCCGCTCTTCCGTCTGACCAAACTCATCCTGATGCTCATCATAGTATTTTCTGATTTCTTCATCAGAAATCTGTTCCTGCCGGGCTTGCTCATCCAGTGACAGCACAACATATTCCACTTTAACCCTTTCCGGCAGTGTGAAATCCTGAGAATGACTGTCATAGTACGACTGAATGGCGGCCTCATCCGGCTCAGCCTGGTCAATATACTGATCAGGACTGATCGTCACCCGGTTGATTTCATATGCTGTTGCACTCAGTGATGCCACCTTGCCTGCAACCGTTCTGGGCACGATGACACTTCCGGTGATACCTTCCACCAATTGCTGGCGCATGAGCTCACCTGCTACTCTTGCTTCAAACATTGCGGGTGACATTCCCTGGCGCTGTAGCAGATCACGATAACGCTGGTATGAGAACTTTTCATCTTCGTGAAAGAATGAGATGTTCTGAATCTCGGAGGTCAGGCGGGAATCCAGAACTGTCAATCCAATTCGCTCGGCTTCACGGCGTAACAGTCTCTCCTGAATCAGATTTTCCAGAACAGCCAAACGCATCTGTGGATTATCCAGCAGGCTCGCATCAAATTTTTCCCCTAACATATTACGCAGATTTTCCTGCTGATTACGTATCGCCTGCTCATATTCCTGACGGCTTATTTCCTCACCATCTACGACTGCAGCATAGCCCGCATCACCGGCGCTTCGATACGATTCTACTCCCCAGAACATGAAAGGCAGAACAGCAATCAGAAGTACGATCTGAACGACCGTCTTTTTTTTGTTTACGAAATCAAACACGATAACTATCCGAAAAAAAGAAAATCGGGAAAAACAGGAGGAGAAAAAGATGCCACATCGCCATGACTGGATTGTTAAAGGCGAAAACGATATGGCGGAGTGGACGGGACTCGAACCCGCGACCCCCGGCGTGACAGGCCGGTATTCTAACCAACTGAACTACCACTCCCAGTACTACACTCTCCGATTAAAGATCAGATCGAAATAACCCAGTGCATTAGGCATGCTGGTGGGTGCTGAGGGGATCGAACCCCCGACATTCGCCTTGTAAGGGCGACGCTCTACCAGCTGAGCTAAGCACCCGTCTCACTGATCCCAATCATTGAAGGAGCGTTAGTTTACAGCATCTTTTAGCGCTTTGCCAGCAGTGAATTTAGGCACTTTAGCTGCCTTGATTTTTATCTCTGCACCGGTACGCGGGTTACGTCCTGTACGTGCCGCCCGTTTTCCAACCTTGAAAGTTCCAAAACCTACCAGGGTGACACTGTCATTCTTGCCAAGAGCATCCTTGATGGCAGACAGTGCACCATCCAGCGCATTGCCTGCCTGAGCTTTGGTAAGATCGGCAGATTCGGCAATCGCATCGATGAGATCAGATTTATTCATAAAATTCCCCTTTGTTTTGCTTTGTTAGGTTGCAGGAAAACTCCACCTTTTGTACAGACAACTTCTGTAGACGCCCTTATATCAAGCCATTTTACAGCGGTCAAGTGTTTATCCGGAAATCAGCCTGATTTTTGATAAATTCCTGCCTGGCCCTGATCAGTCAGGCATTACCTCATAAATATGCACTTAGCCTGCTTCAGCCCCAGGTTCACGATCAAGCATATCCTTAATCGCCATCTCAACCGGAACCTGCTCATACAGAATGCTGTAAACCGCCTGGGTCACAGGCATGTCGATTTGCAACCTCTGCCCCAGTCCATACGCCTCTTGAACCGTATAGACGCCTTCGGTGACATGCCCTATTTCAGGCAGAATCTCCACCAGTTGCCGCCCGGCAGCAAGCATCATCCCAACCAGGCGATTTCTCGAAAGATTCCCGGTACAAGTCAGAATCAGGTCACCAATACCTGTCAGTCCGGTAAAGGTTTCCCGACACCCGCCAAGCGCCATGCCCAAGCGAGTGATTTCCGCCAATCCCCGAGTAATCAGCGCTGCTCGGGCATTATTGCCAAAAGCAATTCCATCAGAAATCCCGGCAGCAATCGCAATCACATTCTTGAGTGCTCCGCCGACCTCCACCCCGATTACATCGTTACCAGAGTAAACCCGCAGGCTTGCAGTACGAATCACACCAGCAACGTTTCTGGCAAAAATTTCATCGTGAGAAGCGAGCGTCAGTGCAACCGGAAGGCCCTTTGCCACTTCCTGGGCAAAGCTCGGGCCAGACAGCACACCACACATGATACCCGCCGGATAGACTTCCTCAACTACCTGACAGGGAAGTTTTGCGGAACCCGTTTCAAATCCTTTGCAAGCCAGAATAAGGGGCAATGACTGATTCAATGCCGCTATTTGCTGCAAGGTTGTGCGTAATCCTGCAACGGGTACAACGACAAAAATCAGTTCAGCCCGTTCCAGCGCCTCGCTCAACGCAGAAACAAGATGGATGGAATCTGGCAAAGGTTGCCCGGGCAAATAACGCTGGTTGGTGCGTAATTTTACCAGTTCAGCCAAATGTTCCACATTACGAGTCCATAATGTTACACAGTGACGCGCAGACAGACAAATTGCCAGCGCAGTTCCCCAAGCCCCTGCACCAACTACTGTGATATTCATATGCCCCAGATCTGGTCAGCTCCGATATAGCCAGTCTGGCCATCCCGATGTTTCACCTTCACCCATCCACCCGCAACGACCCCCAGTAATTCCAGCACTACATCCTGCTGAGCCTGAAAAATCAGTGGTGCAGTCGGATTGGGAGATTGATAAACACTGCCGACAGGTATTTTGACGATCACAAAACGCTTCGGGCTGAGATTCTTATCTTCCACCCAGGCAAGGTATCCGTGATAATCGCGCACTTTTACCCAGCCAACCACCTTCACTACTACTTCCAAGGGCAGACTCACACCTGCCACGTACAGTTTACCGGCATTGAGGGAAGGTGCATCGTACAGAACAACCGCAGGTTTCGCGATTGACAGAAACTCATTCCGGGCACTACTTTCCTGTGCAACCGCTTTACAGGAAAAAATCAGCAGAACGAGCAGCGAGAACAGCAGACCGGTCGGAATGCTCTCTCCTCCAAATAGCCGAAACTTCATGAATCAGTGCCTGGTTATCGTATCCGCAGGCTGATCAGGTTGTGATTCAGCCGTTTCCTGCTGTTTTTTCTGATGATAAATTGCTTCGAAATTAACCGGGTTGAGAATCACAGGCGGAAATCCGGCACGCGTCACTGTATCTGAAATCGTTTCACGTAAATAAGGAAACAGAATGTTCGGGCATAAAACACTCAGCACAGGCTCGACTTCATCTCCAGGAACATTGCCTATCCGAAAAATACCAGTCTGATGAGCTTCTACCAGAAACATGACCTGATCCTTTTCCTTCAATCGTGCCGTAACAGTAGCAGTTACAACCACCTCATGGATTTCTCCGTCCACGGCATTATGACTGGTAGCCAGTTGAAAATTGATCTCGGGTGCTTCTCGCTCCAGAAAGATACGAGGTGCGTGAGGAATTTCCAGTGATAAATCCTTGACGTAAATTTTTTCAATAATAAAAACGGGTTGTTGCTGTGATTCAGTCATGATGGGTTCCGGTTAAATACACTTGTCAAAAATTTGCCGGCTGCCAATATATCGGGAAGATTGACAACCAACGTTCAGCCAGCCAGCAATCCGCTCAGTTCACCCTGGCGGTCCAGTATTGCCAGATCATCGTACCCCCCGACATGCATCTGGCCGATATAAATCTGCGGGACGGTTCGCCGTCCGGTACGCTGCATCATCTCGGCACGCAACCCCGGTTGCAGATCCACTCTGATTTTCTCGATCTCCTCTACTCCCCTAGCACGCAGCAATTTCTCCGCCATGGTGCAATAAGGACAGTACCCGGACACATACATTACAATCTTGGGCATGTCATCCTTTCCTGCATCGTTGTCGTACGGATCACTTCTTCACCAACGGCAGATTCTCCCGCCGCCAGGTATCGATACCGCCATTCAGATTGAATACCTGCTTGAAACCATTCTTGCGCAGAACAGCTCCTGCCCGCCCAACACGCAATCCGGGGGTAAAGATGATAACGACAGGCTTATCCTTGAATTTTTCCAGCTCCTGCCAGCGATCTTCGATCTTCTCCGCCGGAATATGTTTGGCATTGGGGGGATGGCCGCCGGCATATTCACTGTCATCCCTGACATCCAGCACCAGTGCATCTTCGTAATTTATCAGCCGGATGGCTCGTTTCGGATCGATATCACGGACAGAATTACGCGCAACTACCGGCCACAGCAGCATACCGCCGCTCAGCATGGCCGCTATGATAAAAAAGATATTGTCTACCAGAAAAGTTGATTCCATACGATGTCATCCAGAGCCGGCAAAAACTGCTATTTTAGCAAAGTACTTGTGAAACTCCATTCCATTGTGATGAATATACTTGGCAATCAGGCAGTTTCTTACGGGATAGGTTACGATAATAGCTTTCAATCACACGAATCCTCGTTTATGCCAGTCAACATTCCTCCTCTATTGCCCGAACAACTGCTGCCGATTCCCGGCCTGTTACTAGGTACAGCAGAAGCCGGTATCAAACGACCTGACCGTAAAGATATACTCATCATTGCGCTGGCGGAAAATACACAGGTTGCAGGTGTCTTCACCAGGAATCGATTCTGTGCCGCGCCTGTCACTGTCGCCCGATCACATCTCACAGGTTCGCTGCCGATCCGCGCACTAGTGATCAATACCGGTAATGCCAATGCCGGCACCGGTCAGTCTGGCATCGATCATGCACACGCCACCTGTGCTTCACTGGCCGAGCTCATCGGCTGCCAGACACAACAGATCCTGCCTTTTTCCACAGGTGTCATCATGGAACCGCTGCCGGTAGAAAAACTCATCACTCATCTGCCGCAAGCCCTGGCAAATCTGGCACCAGGCAACTGGTTCGCCGGTGCACAGGCAATCATGACGACCGATATCGTGCCCAAAGGAGTTTCCCGTCAGATCCAGATAAGTGGCACAACAGTCACCATCACCGGAATTGCCAAAGGCTCGGGAATGATCCATCCGAACATGGCCACCATGCTCGGATATATCGCCACTGATGCGGCCGTGGCACAACCCCTGCTCAATGACCTGGTCCGTTACGCAGCGAATCGATCCTTCAACTGCATCACCGTAGACGGAGATACTTCTACCAACGATGCGCTGATCCTGATGGCCACCGGGCAAGCCGGCAATACACTGATTACTACATCAGCCGACCCCGCTTTCATCTCTCTGCAGGCCGCCATCACCGAAGTAGCCGCCCTGCTTGCACAAATGATTGTGCGTGACGGTGAAGGCGCCACCAAATTCATCACCGTTCAGGTGGAAGGTGGTAAAACCCGGGAAGAATGCACTAAAGTTGCTTACGCCATTGCTCACTCTCCGCTGATTAAAACTGCCTGCTTTGCATCTGACCCTAATCTGGGAAGAATTCTGGCAGCTATCGGCTATGCCGGTATTGAAGATCTGGATGTCAACCTGATCCAGCTTTACCTGGGCAATATTCTGGTTGCCGAACACGGAGGCCGTGCCGCCAGCTATTGTGAAGAAGACGGTCAGCGCATCATGCAGGCATCGGAAATCACCATACAAGTGAAGCTCAACCGGGGAGATGCATCCACTACGGTATGGACCTGCGATCTCTCCTACGATTACGTCAAAATCAACGCCGATTACCGCAGCTAAACCCGCCATGAACAATTCTGAATTGATTTTCCAACGACTCGACCTACTGCTGGCCCGTATCGAGGATACGCTTCCCGTCCGACCACAGCATGCCGACCCCAATGAACATATCGCCTTGCGCTGGCGCAAACATGGCGATACCGGTTATCTGCAAGCGATAAACCATCCGCACGCGATTACGCTGGATGAGCTGCTGAACATCGAAGAGCAAAAACAGACACTTGACCGCAATACCCTGCAATTCGTTTCAGGGCTTCCAGCCAATAATGTATTGCTGACCGGCGCACGCGGCACTGGCAAATCCTCTCTGATAAAAGCTTTGCTGAATCGCTATGCCGACCGGGGCTTGCGGATGATCGAAGTGGATAAGCTGGGGCTCACCGATCTGCCCGATATCATTGAATTCATCGGCCAGCGCCCGGAACGCTTCATTCTATATTGCGATGACCTGTCATTCGAAGCCGATGAACCGGGTTACAAAGCACTGAAAGTCGTTCTCGACGGCTCCATCTCCACCGCATCCGACAACGTACTGATCTACGCCACTTCCAACCGTCGTCATCTGATACCGGAATTCATGCATGAAAATCTAGGAGCTCGGCATGTGGATGGTGAAATTCACCCCGGAGAAACCACTGAGGAAAAAATTTCCCTGTCGGAACGTTTTGGCCTGTGGCTGTCTTTCTATCCATTCGACCAGGAACAATATCTGGAAATCGTCCGTCACTGGCTTTCGCAACATGGCATCAGCAGGCTGTCCGGCCCGGCTCGGCAGGAAGCACTTCGCTGGGCGCTGGCACGAGGCTCCCGTAACGGGCGGGTTGCCCGCCAATTCGCCCGGGACTGGGCAGGCCAGCAAAAACTGGCAAAAACCGAACCGGTCAAAACTGATAAGAAATAGCATGGCCAACCCATCGCAGGTCGAAGTTGCCGCTGCCGTTCTCATTCGCCCGGATAACAGTTTTCTGCTTGCCTGCCGGCCAGATGGAAAACCTTACGCCGGTTATTGGGAATTTCCAGGTGGGAAGATCGAAGCAGACGAATCCCCGCTTCAGGCGCTGACACGTGAACTGGATGAAGAACTCGGCATCACCGTTCGCCAGGCCACTCCCTGGCTGACACGGACATTCAGCTATCCACATGCCACTGTACGGCTCCGGTTCTACCGGGTGACTGACTGGCACGGCGAACTCACCCCCCGTGAACGACAACAGTTCGCCTGGCAGACAGCTGAAAACATTACCGTTTCCCCGTTGCTTCCAGCCAACACGCCCATTCTGCGCAGCCTGGCATTACCTTCAATTTATGCCGTTACCCGTACAGTTGAAACAGACATAGAAGCATCACTGTTATCCATCGGGCAAACTCTCGGCAGCGGCGTGAAACTGCTGCAAATCCGCCAGAAAGCAATGTCGCACGACCAGCTGGAACATTTCAGCAGGACTGCACTGCAACTGGCCCAAAGTTATCAGGCTACCGTACTGATCAATGAAAATATACCGCTTGCGCAGGCGCTTCAAGCAGATGGCGTTCATCTGACCGCTGCTCAGTTGCGATCCCTGCACTCCCGCCCTACTGTCAATTGGTGTGGCGCTTCTTGTCACAACGAACAGGAGCTTCAGCGCGCGAAACAATTGGAAGTCGACTTCGTTACCCTGAGTCCCGTGCAACCTACCCTCAGTCATCCTGGAGCACCTTCATTGGGATGGGAAAAATTTGCTGCACTCATCCGGGATTACCCGTTGCCAGTTTATGCGCTGGGCGGGTTGCTGCCAGCTGATCTGGAAACTGCCCAGGGACACGGCGCCCATGGCATCGCCATGATGCGCAGCATCTGATTTCTGTTTTGCAGCATTACCGGGCTATCAAACCAGGTAAGTATCTACCCCGCTCAGCAATAAATCGTACTGAGCTTCGACAATCTCTTTGATAACCAGCGCAGGAACACCCGTCACCACATTGTTTTCAACTGCCAGCCAGCCTACTGCATCTTCCGGACCCAAACTGACCACATACCCCAGATCACGATGCAGATAAGGTTCGAGCACTTTGAGTACACCGGAATGGCGCAAAATATTGCGGGCAGCCAGTTTTCCTTTGCGTACCGCCGACTGGGCAGTCATCGTATTAGATCCCAATGATGAATAAACCGAACAATCCCCGGCGGCAAATATATTTCCCAATGGCTTACCATCCACCATTACCTGACCGAATGCATTGGCCTTGATCAGATTGTCCTGCCTGTTACCGGTGAACACTAATGAAAGAATAGAAGGTAATTCGAAATTCCGCCCGCTGGTTTTATCCTCCAGCGAGATTGTGTCAGCACGTTGTTCCAGAAAACATACTCCCGGATAAAATTCGATATCCAGCTCCAGCATACGCATTTCGACATAACGGGCAAATCCTTGCGGATATTGCTGCAGTACTCGTTCATTATCATCCACCAGTTGCAGGCTATGATTGACCCGGCGACGACGCAGGTAACCCGCCAGTTCGAATAAAAACTGAATACCGGTCGCCCCGCCGCCCACAACGGAAATACAGGACGGTGCAGTATTTCGAGCGGTATTTCGTATTGCCAGAAATCTATCCAGCAGATCCGCACCGGAAACCGTGAAGAAATTTTCCAGACGAAATACATTTTCCGCGTCCGCCGCACTATGCTCATCTGTCTCATTTCGGGTGGACGGTCTCGCACCTGATGCCACCAGCAGATAATCGAATGGTACCTGCTGATCATCCACCTTCAGGTAGCGATCATGCTGCCACTGGCACAACATTGATTCATCTACTGCCAACGTGCTGCGAATATAACGACACCTGAAACGCTGCTCCAGTAATGCATACGGCACCAAAAAATCAGACAACGGATAACGGAAGGTTTCATGGAGATGAGTAATCTTGAGATGATCGATCCCCGGATCGATCAGCGTGATCTCCGCATCCGGGCTGTATCGGTGCAGCGTGATCAGCGCCGCGATCCCGGCATAACCACCACCAATAATTACGATTTTGGGCCGCGTACTTCTCGGTATATATAATGGCAGAAAAGCCATTCATTTCCTCCCTTCCACACGTTGATCAGCAGAAACGAGCGTAGCATGGATGTATCCACCGGTCACGCGTTCCGTACCTGTCCCGAAAAGCATACCGCCAGCGGACTCACGTATAATTGGCAGTCGCCGCCTCATTTCATTTTCAACCACCTACAAGCCGGAACATTCATGCATATCCACATTCTTGGAATCTGCGGCACCTTCATGGGCGGGCTGGCAGTATTGGCACGTGCTGCCGGCCACACCGTCACCGGCTGCGATGCCAATGTCTATCCGCCGATGAGCACGCAGCTTCGTAACCAGCACATTGAGCTGATTGAAGGTTATGATGCCGATCAGATCAAGCTGAAGCCGGATCTGTTCGTCATCGGCAATGTCGTCTCGCGCGGGAATCCGCTGATGGAAGCGATCCTCGATGCTCATCTGCCCTACCTGTCCGGCCCGCAATGGCTGGCACAGCATCTGCTGCACAACCGATGGGTATTGGCAGTTGCGGGCACGCACGGCAAAACCACTACCAGTTCAATGCTCGCCTGGATCCTGGAATACGCTGGCCTCTCCCCTGGATTTCTGATCGGTGGTGTTCCGGAGAATTTCGGTCTGTCTGCCCGCCTGGGGATCATCGAAGCAGAGCAGACACTTTCTCCTTTCTTTGTCATCGAGGCAGACGAATACGACACTGCCTTTTTTGACAAACGCTCCAAGTTCATACACTACCAGCCCAGAACGGTCGTACTCAACAACCTTGAATACGATCATGCAGATATTTTCCCGGATCTGGCCACGATCGAACGCCAGTTTCATCATCTTGTCCGCATCGTTCCCCGCAATGGACTGCTCGTCGTCAACGGGCAGGATACTGCATTACAGCGGGTATTGGACCAAGGTTGCTGGACACCGGTAGAACAATTCGGCGGGAACGGTGACTGGCAGATCATTAGGGAGCACGATCAAAGGCTGTCAGTCCATTTTCAGAAAATATCACAGGGAATACTGCACTGGGAGCTGCTGGGGGAACATAACCGCATGAATGCCCTGGCTGCCCTGGCTGCAGCCCGGCATGCCGGCGTACCGGCGCAACTCGGTATCGAAGCTTTATCCCATTTCAAAAACGTGAAACGGCGTATGGAATTGCGCGGTGTCGTCAACGATATTCACATTTACGATGATTTCGCGCACCACCCTACCGCCATCCGCACGACACTGGCCGGATTGCGCGCCAAAGTCGGCCCGGCACGCATCATCGCCGTACTGGAGCCACGTTCCAACACCATGAAACTCGGCGTCTGGCAGAATGATCTCGCAGCCAGCCTGGATCAAGCCGACCGGATTTTTTGCTATGCCCATCAGACTGGCTGGAATATCGATTCGGCCCTCGCTTCTCTCGACGATAAAGTCGAAATACATCATGACCTGGCCACTATGATCAGCACCATTACAGCCACTGCACACCCCGGAGATCATATCCTGATCATGAGCAACGGCAGCTTTAGCAGCCTGCACGACAAATTACTCGATATGCTCCGCATCTGATCCGGCATATCTTTCGGAACGCGTTGTCACTATCACCTGCAAAAAAACACCCCACCGAAACTCCAGCGGGGTGTAAAGGCTTCGTCACAAAATCTTTACTGCATGGGCATTGACTTTGCCCGAAGCGAGAAGAGAGAAATACTCATTACTACTGAGAAAAACAAACTACGATTACAACAACTGCCTACCAACCATCTACTTCAAAAAATAACCAGGCTGTCTTAGAACCCGATTCCGAGATAACCGCCAACCGTAAATCCGTTGATATTAACTCCATCGATTTTACCACCCGCAAGCTGATATCTGGCATCAGCCCCAATGTAAATTGCTTTCCAGATGTTGTAATCAGCACCTGCCCCGAACATGACACTCGGCTGCAGCACTGTAATGGATTCAGATGGTGGGCTGATGACATGCAAAGCCAGCCCGGCCGGGATGATCCACGGTCTGAACCGATTTCCTTCCAGGAACCTGATTTTCGGTGCTGCAGTCAGTGTAAATTGGCTGACTGTCACTTTACGTGGATTAAGTGTCCCACCTGCCAACTGAGTTGGGTTGTTAGCCAATGCACTTCCCAAAACACTGTTACTGAACTGTTTGTATTCAAACATCAATTCGGCAAATACACTGGTCCCTGGCAGAAAACCCCAGACATCATCGGTCAAATTGAAATCAAAACCAGCCCCGATATACCAGGCATCTTTTCCAGCCTGATCCTGCGCCCCGACAGGAGCAACATCACTCTGGATGGAAACACCATTCCGAGTATGGTTGCTATGTGCAAAACCACCCCGGAAAAACACCATGTGTTTACCGCTCTCTCTCACACTTTTTTGTGCTCTGGCAGAAGCAACCGATTGCTCGTTTTCCCGGATTTTCTGTTCATTCCTCACGGTATCTGTCTTGACCCTGTCCAGCTCACTCCGGATAGACTGCAGTTGCTCTTCCAGCAATTTGATTTGTGCTTCCAGAGCCTGTGTCGATGTACTGTCAGCAAGCACCTGAGGTGCGCTCAACAATGTTGAAACACTCAACATGCCAGCTGCAACACTTAAAACTGCACGCTTTCCGACGACATAACGATTCACTCGCGCTTCTCCTTTTATTCATGTATTTGAATATGCTGTACGGCAAATACTAAATAATTAACGGCGCGGATACTTTGATCTAAGTCAAAATAAAGCTGTTTTCCGCTATTTCTTTCAGTAAATACCCGCGAGTCTTTACCTCCCTGTTTGATTCACGTTTTTTACCACTCAGGAACATCATTCCCTACCGGTTGTCGTTAATAAAACCGGTCAAATACGACATAAAATATGGCAGGCCGCTGGTACATTTACCGATGGATGTTAGATAATTGCCGGCGAGCCATTCTGACTCACAGCAAAAAACCTGTTTTCTACTTTCTGCCCCGAGATATTATTTCGGCCATGATCCGTACACTCTATTCCGATACACCTTTCCCTCCGCTGGAACAGGCACTGATCGAACCCAATGGTCTGCTGGCTGCGGGCGGAGATCTGTCACCGGAACGCCTGATCTCCGCTTACCGCCAGGGAATCTTTCCCTGGTTCAATCCAGGGGAAATCATCCTGTGGTGGAGCCCGGATCCAAGAATGGTACTGTTTCCCCGAGAACTAAAAATTTCGCGCTCGCTGCACAAAACCTTGAAGAAAAACCACTATCAGATCCGCACAGACAGCGCCTTTACTGAAGTCATGCAAGCTTGTGCCGCGCCGCGTGAAAACCAGGCAGGTACGTGGATACATAAAGAAATGATCGCGGCTTACACCACGTTATATCAGATGGGAATAGCACACTCGATCGAAACCTGGATAGATGGCAAACTAGCGGGTGGACTATACGGTGTAGCCATTGGCAAGGCTTTTTTTGGTGAATCGATGTTTTCCCGAGCAACCGATGCATCTAAAATTGCACTGGTTCATCTGACCAGACAATTGGAAAGCTGGGGCTATGGTCTGATTGATTGCCAGATGAAAACTGTACATTTGATGTCGATGGGTGCACGGGAAATTCCAAGATCACAATTTTCCAAGCAACTGAATCAACTGGCTGCGCTGCCCAGCCAGAACAGAAAATGGCATTTCGACTTCGCCTATCCGGGATGATCGAGGCAATGACCATGGATTTTCAGATCACCAGGCGCTACCCCTGCAGTTATCTACCAGAGCAGCTTGCCCGCTCACGTATCGTGATCACTGACGATACCCCGTCAGACAACAATACCTATGCCCAACTGATTCGGCAAGGTTATCGTCGCAGCGGTAGCCTCATCTACCGTCCAGACTGCGATTACTGTCACGCCTGCATCCCCGTACGCATCCCGGTGGAGCTGTTCGATCCCAACCGAACCCAGCGCAGAGCCTGGAAACGACATCAGCACTTGCAGATCACTCGATATCTCCTGCATTTCGATCCTGCGCACTTTGATCTCTATCAGCGCTACCAGAAATCCCGTCACACGAACAGCAGTATGGATCAGGATGATGAAAACGGGCGCAAACAGTATTGTGATTTTCTACTGAAAAGTACGGTGGACTCCTTTCTGGTAACATTCCACGAGAATGAACGGCTGCGCATGGTCAGCATCATCGACCAGCTGCCGGATGGATTGTCATCGGTTTATACTTTTTTCGATCCGGATGTAGCCGGATCAAGCTACGGCACCTTCAACATCCTGTGGCAGGCGGCTCAATGCCGCGCTGACCGGCTGCCTTACCTTTATCTTGGCTACTGGATTGCAAACAGCCAGAAAATGAGCTACAAAGCCAATTTCCAGCCGCTGCAGTACCTGATCGACAACCAGTGGCAATACGGGGAAACCTGCACAACGAACCGATAAATATGATGTACAACCTGCTGCGCCCGCTACTGTTTCTGCTTGACCCTGAAATCGCCCATACCCTCACACTGGATGCACTCGGCCTGCTGAAAAAAACCAGCTTGCTGCCTGATCACACCATCAACTGCCTCCCCGTACGCGTAATGGGATTGGATTTTCCCAATCCGGTCGGGCTGGCAGCCGGCCTCGATAAGAATGGGACTTGCATCAGCGCCCTGGCCTCTCTGGGATTTGGCTTTATCGAAGTCGGGACTATCACGCCACGCTCGCAGGCCGGTAATCCGCGGCCACGACTATTTCGCATTCCGCAAGCTGAAGCGATCATCAACCGGATGGGGTTCAATAACGTTGGCGTGGATAAGCTGGTAGAAAATGTCCGGCAGTCCGGCTACCGCGGCATACTGGGCATCAATATCGGTAAAAATGCAGATACCCCTTTGCAGAATGCAGTTGACGACTACCTGATCTGTTTACGCAAGGTGTACATCCATGCCAGTTATGTCACTGTCAATATTTCCTCACCCAACACCTTGCAACTCAGACAACTGCAAAATGAAACTGAGCTGGAACATTTACTGGGCGCACTCAAGGTAGAGCAAACCCGTCTAAGCGATCTCCATGGCCGCTATATTCCGCTGGCCATCAAGATTGCCCCTGATCTGGAATCCGAACAAATTGCCGCAATTGCGTCATTGTTACTGAAGCACCGCATGGATGCAGTGATTGCAACCAACACCACGACCGCAAGAGAGGGTGTCGAACATTTACCACACGGCAATGAAAAGGGCGGATTAAGTGGTGCACCATTAACAGAACGCAGCACCACAGTCATCCGCCAGCTTGCCAGCCATCTCCAGGGCGCCATTCCCATCATCGGAGCGGGCGGCATTATGTCAGCCCGGGATGCGCAACTCAAAATCGAAGCAGGCGCCAATCTGATACAGATTTATTCCGGGCTAATTTACCGCGGCCCGGATCTGGTTACGGAAGCCGCCTCACTGCTTTGCTCCCGCACTGCCCATGCTGGATAAAAATTCGCTGATCGAGCAAATTGACACCGCCCTACCGCAAACCCAATGCGGGCAGTGTGGATTTGATGGATGTAAACCCTATGCGACAGCCATTGTTGAAGGCCATGCGGATATCGATCAGTGCCCGCCAGGCGGTGATGCTGGTGTGGCTCAAATTGCAGCGATTCTGAATATTGCTCCGAAACCACTGAACACGACTTACGGCCACCCCACACCGCCTGCCGTCGCTGTCATCGATGAATCTCAGTGCATTGGCTGCACATTCTGCCTGCGCGCCTGCCCGGTGGATGCCATCATTGGCGCAGCCAAGCATATGCATACCGTTCTGACCGAGTTATGTACCGGTTGCGAACGTTGTATCGCCCCCTGCCCGATGGATTGTATCAGCATGGTACCTGTACCTGGTCCAGCCACACCTGAAATCCAGCAGCAGATCGCTGACGGTGCACGGAAACGATATCACTTGAGACTGCTCAGGCTGACACGCAACCAACAGCAACGCACTAAAAAACCGGAGCAGAACCAACCGCAAGAAGCCCCAATCCCTACCGCACAACAGGCAACCGATGCGAAACAGGCAGCTATCCAGGCGGCTATGGAACGTGCACGAGCAGCACTTGCCCGCTCCAACATCCCGACAAGGACTAAATGAACACTACCAAACGCCGGGAGATATTCACCCGATTCAGGATAGCTAATCCCCACCCGACGACCGAACTCGAATACCACACCCCTTTTCAATTACTGATTGCCGTCATCCTCTCGGCACAAGCCACTGATAAAAGTGTCAACGTGGCCACACGAAAACTATTCCCGGTAGCAGATACCCCCGAAAAAATCCTGCAATTGGGAGAAACTGGCCTGAGCCCGTTCATTCAGCGCATCGGGTTGTTTCGCACTAAAACCAGGAATATTCTTGCCACCTGCCAGTTGTTGATCGAACAGTACAACAGCGAAGTCCCGCGCACCCGAATTGAGCTGGAGAAGCTGCCGGGGGTCGGTCGGAAAACCGCCAGCGTGATTCTGAATACCGCCTTTGGCGAACCCACCATTGCGGTGGATACGCATATTTTCCGCGTAGCCAATCGCACGGGCATCGCACCAGGTAAAAATGTTCTGGAAGTAGAGCGCAAACTGCTCAAGGTGGTGCCGGATGAATTTCGTCACGATGCCCATCACTGGCTGATCCTGCACGGGCGTTACATCTGCAAAGCCAGGAAACCTCTATGTCGGCAGTGCCTGATCGTGGATTTATGCGAATTCAAAGAAAAAAATCTGGAAGAAACTGCATCCTCACTTGATATGAAACAGTTGATATGAAGCGCGATGCTCTGATCCATTCTCTGCAAACCCGCATACCGGATCTACTGGCAATTTATGCTTTCAGCAGCCG
This sequence comes from Nitrosomonas sp., assembly GCF_040256045.1. Taxonomy (GTDB): domain Bacteria; phylum Pseudomonadota; class Gammaproteobacteria; order Burkholderiales; family Nitrosomonadaceae; genus Nitrosomonas. The sequence continues at coordinate 25,940 of NZ_JBDZWD010000006.1, read as the reverse complement.
TATTCAGGGCACAGCCAGGTCGGACAGCGATCTGGATCTGGCTGTACTGGTAGCGGGCTATGCTAATCCGTTGATTCTGTTCGAGGTCGCGAATGAACTGGCGGATGTGGCAGGTTATGCGGTTGATCTGCTCGACCTGCGAGCTGCCTCCACTGTGATGCAATACCAAATCATTACCACCGGTGAACGCTGGTGGGCGCTGGATGTGCAGGCAGCGTTATTCGAAGCATCTATCCTGAGTGAGAAAACTGCTTTCGATGAAGCACGTGCCGGGTTACTGGCCGATATTCGACGAAGAGGAACAGTTTATGGCCGATGATGTACTGATCAACAAGGCAGCAACGATTGAATGTTGTGTAGCACGGGCACGTGAGGAATACGCCACCAATCCAGCAGGATTTGCCACTGATTACACTCGCCAGGATGCGGCCATTCTCAATATTCAGCGGACCTGCGAAGCAACGTTGAACATAGGCCAGTATCTGATTCGCCGGGAAAAGCTGGGAATTCCACAAAGCACTCGCGATGTGTTTTCCTTACTGGCACATGGTGGCCGGATTGATATTGAATTGGCTGACAGTCTTAAACGCATGGTGAGCTTTCGGAATATCGCTGTGCATGATTACATTGCCCTGCAACTGCCTATTACCGTAAGAATCATCGAAAAGCATCTGGATGAATTTTTACAATACAGCCAAACTCTATTACTGCATGACGCAGCGTTAGATGGAAATTAAGTTGACTATATCCTAAAAATGGAGCATTCCACTGGTCTCGAGTAACACCATGACAGGCGGTATCAAGAAATAGCCATTATCAGTTGCAGGTTTCCAGAAAAATCATCGCAAGCTGCACAACGGAGCGAAACACCCGCCTATCTGGATTGCTTCACACCACAGATGTTAACAAAGCCAGCTGCTTTTACGAACAGCTTGCAGTAGTGAAGTATCAGTTTGTACACAGTTTTGTGAAGCGGAACAGCCTCATTGTCCTGATGCGGCTGAGGCAAAGATGAAGGAAGTTCTATTAACCAACCCAGGCTGGTACGGGTGAGAGGTTTTGTTGTAGCGTGACATAATTTTGTCGACATATTTTACAGTTTCAGGATAAGGTGGAATTCCGCGGTATTTCTCGACGGCTCCCTCACCAGCGTTGTAAGCAGCCGCCACCAGTGCCACATCCCCTTTGAAGAAGGCGAGCAACCATCTCAGATAGGCCATTCCACCCCTGATATTCTCTTCCGGATCAAAAACATCCCTGACCTGAAATCTTTCAGCAGTCGCAGGAATGAGCTGCATCAACCCCTGTGCATTTTTGGGAGAAACAGCCTGTGTATTAAAACCAGACTCAACCGCAATGACTGCAAGTACGAGACCCGGATCAATTTCATATTGTGGAGCCAGTTTCTCCACGAGCGCAGAAACAGACTGATCGACATAATATTTGCCAGGTGTGGTGTTTGCCCGAACATAAATATTTCTGCTCAGACAATTTGGTAGCTGTGTTTTCCGTTTATCTGGTACAGGCATGAACTGCAATAATTTTCGTGCATCTGCATGATTTCTGGCAGCAGCCATCTCGAACAATCTGGCAGCAATCCTATCGTTACGATCGACACCACGTCCGTTGGCATACATCCATCCCAGTGCATACTGCCCTTCGGCCGAACCCCGCCGAGCTGCCTGACAATATAGCTCCACCGCTTTCCCTCTGTCCTGCAACACACCTTCACCATGCTCATACTGCCGAGCCTGTGCTACCAGTATGTCGGAACCACCCTTAACGCCAGCGGACCGTATCGACTGAATATTCCCGCTACTATAGGCACCAACAGTATGTAACGCCAGAAAACTCAGCACAGTCCATTGCCATTTGAAGGGAATACGCATGTTTCTCTTCTGCTCGCGATAATTAAAGTATTGTTTTATTAGTAATTAATGGAGCAATAATCATGCCAAGATACTGAAATATTCCAGCTTCAGCGATAACTGCTTGCTTGCGGACAGAAATTTATCAAATATTTTCCGACAAACTCACAAAGACAAGCCGATCTTGCAGATAGTGTAAAAAATTCCGACAAATAGGGATCTGACGATACAACACTATTTCAGCAAATCGCCTCACAAAACCCCTATTCATTCTCAGGTTGTATACGATGCACGCGCACTCTGCCGATATTATGTTTATTGACCGAAACGATCTCAAAAATCAAGTCATCAACCGTAATCCGCTCCCCAGCTGCAGGAATATAGCCGAACTGCCAGAGCAGATAACCGCCAAGCGTGGAATAACGTTCAGCTTCATCCACCAGATCATGCTCCAGCAGATTGGATGCCTTGCGAATACTGATCCATCCATCCATCAGCCAGGTGCCGTCAGCCTGCTGCTCCGCCATTACTTTTTCTTCACCCGCATCCAGGAATTCACCGGCAATTGCTTCGAGAATATCCGCCGGGGTAACGATTCCCTCAACCGATCCATATTCATCCACGATCACTGCCAACTGTAACGGCTGGTTACGCAGCTGCTCCATCAGCTTGATCACCGGAACCCGTTCAAGCACCACGATTGGATGACGCAGTGATTTTTCCAGATTGATCTTTCCTTCTTCCAGCATGTCACGCAGTAAATCCTTGGCAAATGCAGCGCCCACAAACTCATCCACGTTATCGTGTGACAACAGAAAACGCGAGTGCCCACTATCAATTATTTTTGCCCTGATCATCTCACTGGTATCTCCCAGATCCAGCCAGTCGATATCGGTGCGTGGCGTCATGATGGACATGGCAGGACGCCCGGCCAGCGTCAGCACTCCTTCAATCATCTCCTTTTCTTCTCGAGCAAACAGGTCATTCTCGGCCACCTGCTGGGCGATCACTTCCGATGTCTCACCCAGCCCGACTTCACCACGACGCCCACCGAGCAACCGCAATACGGCTTCAGCAGTACGATCACGCAGATCCCCGGTCGTAATGAGCTTTTCCTTGTTATGTCTGGCAATCTGATTGAATGATTCGATCAGAATGGAAAAACTGATTGCGGCATAGAGATATCCTTTTGGCACATGAAAGTTGAAACCTTCGATCACGAGTGAAAAGCCGATCATCATCAGGAAACCCAGGCAGAGAATTACAACGGTAGGATGCCTGGAAATGAAGGCCATCAGTGGTCCGGAAGAAATCATCATGACAACGACTGCGATAATTACGGCAATCATCATCACCGAGAGATGCTCCACCATCCCCACCGCAGTAATCATACTATCAAGCGAAAAAACCGCATCCAGCACAATGATTTGCACAATCACCTGCCAGAAAACTGCATGTACGCTTTTACCTTCTTTTTGTCTATCCTGCCCCTCCAGTCGCTCGTGCAGCTCCATCGTTCCTTTGAAAAGCAGAAATATACCCCCAAATAGAAGGATGAGATTTCGCCAGGACAGCTCAACATCGAAAAGTGTCAGCAGCGGCGTGGTCAGCGTTATGACCCAGGAAATGGAAGCAAGTAAGATGAGGCGCATGACCAGCGCCAGAGAAAGACCAACGATGCGCGCTTTTCCGCGCTGATGTGGCGGCAGTTTATCTGCCAGAATTGCAATGAAAACCAGGTTATCGATCCCGAGTACGATTTCCAGAATAACCAGCGTTGCCAGCCCCGCCCATGCAGCGGGATCGACTACCCATTCAAAAAACACTTTTTCTGATACCTGAGAGAAATTGAAAGACTGTAATCAAGGATACGAAATATCCAAATCCGGACAAAAGGAAATTACACCGTGGATGAGTACAAACGATCAATATAGTACAAGTTTTTTCAGCCAAGCAAACGCTGAAAAGTGGGATGAAGGCCCCTGAGAGGTAGTTACCCCCGACTTCGCAAGTGATAAACAAAGTATATTTCACGCACTGAACTGATAATAAACAATATTTTCTGGTACGCAAGCGCACTTTGTAGCTATAAACGAAAGGTCGGATTGCTTTGATGTGCCACTTACAGAAAATAAGATACCCCTTCGCAAGCTGCATAAACGGCGCGGTAATCCAAAAATTTCTTATAGGTTTTGAAATTATCCTCTTGCATAAAATTATGCAAAAGTGCGTTCGCCAGCAATTCCCTAAAAGTATGACTGGGCAAAAACGTACTACAGAAACACTCTGTCTCCAAAAATAGACAAACAATACCCAATAAATACAAACGATTATTAGTATTTGTGATTTTTATCACAGATTACACGACAATTTTCCTCACCAAACTATAGAACAAATTATAACCAATTGATTAATATAAGTTATTATTTCTGGCACGAATTATGCTTTTATTAGAGAGTATTTTGGCATTCAATGTTATCTGTTTTTATCGATCCAGCTATT
>NZ_JBDZWD010000006.1:0-21470 GCF_040256045.1 Nitrosomonas sp. | reverse complement strand
TTATTAGAGAGTATTTTGGCATTCAATGTTATCTGTTTTTATCGATCCAGCTATTTTCGGGCAATACCTATTCAGTCCAGAAAAATAACTTATGAGGAATACCACTCATGCAAATTGCGAATCATCTTCAATCAGGGACCGCAGCAAAAAACATCCAGCCAGCACATCTTCCATTCAGCCCATATCAATCTGACTCCATCTCATCTGATGACGTCGACCCGCAATTTCACCGCCCTCGAAAATATCGGATCTCCAAACATCCGGGCAGCACTCCGAATCACATAACTGAAACAGACTGCCTTTTACAACGCAACGACTACAGCATTCACCTAGTCAGCTCGCTCAAACAACGCATCAAGGCCAGCACGCTCATCAAGCGAATGTATGCCTCGCGCGGTTATCAGACTGAAAGTACCTCTGTTTTCTCAACCTCTCCCAATCAATACACCTTCGAGGCACGCCGATCACAACAGCTCATCGGTACGCTGACGTTAACCATTGATTCTGATAACGGATTGCTGGCTAATACCCTCTATCAAACAGAATTGGATCAGTTTCGCCGACAAGGTCGCAGGCTTTGCGAAGTTTCAAAACTTGCATTCAACCCGGAAACCAGCTCGAAAGAAATCTTCGCTTCCCTGTTCCACATAGCCCACATTTTTGCCCATCATATACATGGTGCCGACGATGCCGTCATCGAAATTAATCCGCGTCATGCCACTTTCTACAAACGAATGCTTGGATTCCGCCAGATAGGTGAATTACGCACCTGCCCGCGCGTTAATGCACCGGCAGTGCTACTTCACTTAAATAGAGAATATGTGGAAAAGCAAATTGTTCACCTAACAGGACAGACTAAACATTGCATAAAAAATATCTACCCTTACTTCCTGACCAAATGCCAAGAAAACGAAATTGTTCAATACGTTCAGGTCTTGCGTTCAGCTCCAGTACTCATACCCCGATCATCTTAATTCTTGAGTACTAGAGATAGTGTAGTCATGCGATATTAAGCTAAACGACGGTACATCTGGCTTGAATGGCAGTAAGATTGCGTTTTATTTCTTGTTAGCAATCAGACAACCGGCACTGGAGTCTATAATCGACTCTGATGATGTCCACATACAGTCGGCTGCCATCCTCGTGCACATACGCCACTGCTAGACTAATATACTAGCTGCACCAATAGTCAGATACAGTTTAGTCTGAGCTACCTTTTGTACAGCCCCCTTTCCTAATTATCTCCCCGGCTCCTGTAGCAAAAGGACAAATTTTACAATGACTGACCTTGATCATCAGCGATTCGTAATCAGAGTTAATTGATCATAATCTTACGAAGCCTCTTCCATATCTCGTTGTCTTACCATCGAATAAAGCGATGATATGTATTGCCCATCCATCATATTCCAGCAGAAAATCACGTCACAGCGCATCTACTCATTCTAAAAATCTAGAATCGTGCCAATAAACAGGCGATAAAGTGTCTCAATAAACCGATACTCTCCACAGCTATTTTTCAACAGCCTGTTAATTCGCACCCATCCTGCACCTCTTAAAACAATTCCCACATATTTACAACGAGTAGCTGCAAGGCAGGTACACAAATCTACCTCACTCCATAGATTTGCTTTCCATCGCAAAAAGATTCGATCACTAGTCGCTCTGATTGCCATCAGCAAGCGGGTGGTAGCGTTGCAAACGACCTAAACAAATATCGTTTCAGTCTCAATTTATAAACCATGAGCAATACTCGGTTTACTTCCACATTATCAGCGATTTAGCTTTTTGATATCCAGGAACTGTTCCACAGCAGATCACAAGATCATACAGCCTGCCCACCAGAAAATCATTGCGGCCACTCTGGCACAGTCAATTTTTTTTAGCTTCTGCCGATACCCATAAAACAAAGGGGTATTTCTCCCTTAATTTCAATCTATATATCGAGTGAAGATATGAAAAAGCGCCTACAGCTATTTGAATTTACTGATTTACCATGGTGGCCAAAAATTTTTAGAAACCTTACGACAGACTTTCTAGAAACTCTTCTGGCATTGACAAAGCCATTTTCCCCTAAAGCAATATCACTAGCAGAAGTAATGGAAAAGACTCAACAAACTCGGTTTCTTGATTTGTGTTCTGGTAGTGGTGGACCTTGGTTAAGCCTGAATCAAGATCTTCTCCACGTCTCCGGGAAGGATGTCTCAGTTCTGCTTACTGACAAATATCCGCATTCTGGAGTATTCGACAAATTAAAAACTACTCCACACTTATACTATTTTCCCTATACCGTTAATGCACTTGCAGTACCAGCCGAACTGAAAGGTATCCGGACCCTATTTAACGGTTTTCATCATTTTCCACCAGAGATCGCTATTGAAATACTTAGGGATGCGGTAAGAAACAACCAGCCAGTTGTCATTTTTGAGATACTCCATCGCTCATGGCCTGATTTCTTTTATTTTCTTCTGACACCGCTCAACGTCCTCTTATTAACACCATGGGTACGACCCAGGACATTACCCAGATTCTTACTCACATACCTGATACCCATCGCACCGCTGATTATCTTATGGGATAGCATAGTATCAATACTGCGATGCTACACTCCCGAAGAATTGCTCACCATGGCACACCGGACAAATGCATCGCACTATATTTGGGAAACGGGATACTATCGCCATAAAGGGCTGCCCGTAACATATCTGATTGGTTACCCTCGCAAATGAACTACAACCGACATCAAAAAAATCAGTATGTCGAAAAATTTTACAATTATTACCTCCCTCAAAAAGAAATGGCGATCATCCCTCTGCCCTAATATTATTATCCATATATAATCAGCAATATACTGGCAAAAGAAGAATATGGCACGAATATTGCTCTATTTGTATTGAGACAAACGCATTAGGTCTTATCGAAAAATTTTTCTTGTTGTTATCTTTTTTGTCAGGAGAAAGAATATGAAACAAATCAAACTGGCATCACTGCTCGGAGCCATCAGTCTCTTTGCTGCTGCACCGGCATCTGCTAGTGTAATAGGTGGAGTCGACTTTGGAGCATTGGGGGAATCTCCAAGCAATATTCATCTGGAGACAGCTACACTTGCACAGCAAATCGTCACAGGTAATGGCCAAAATTCGACAGCTTATGGTTTTATTACCAGTGTTAATGGCAACACCAACTATTGTGCAAGCGGCAATTGTTCACTTTATTACGTCGCAGAATTCAATAATTCACAAAATTATTCCACTAGCTATGTTGAATTCGCCAACAGTACCGTAACCCTTTATTACGCTGATAGCTCCAATATTAACTTACTGGGTCAGAGCTCCGCTGCTAATTTAGCCTATATCACGGGTCTTAGCACATGGGTAACTTTGACTGGACATAATAATTTGGGTGGTGTCGCAGACCCCAGTGCAGTCGTCAATGCTACCGGTCTATTTGCCGGAGACACTTTGACCTTTACAGGTAATGGATTGCTTGATGTTAACTCAGCTGCAGCTGGAGAAGCTGATGTTAAAGCTTTCCTGGATGCTAATCGAATTACTGATGCTGTTGGTGGTAAAGCCGATATTGCATTCACTTCATCTGCTAACGATGACATTCTAAATCCATTTGATAACACCAGCAGTTGTGGTACTGGCACCCCTACAGCAGGCCAATGGTGCTTCCAAGGGACCTCCAATATTCGTGGTAATACTGTCACCGCTACTGTTCCAGAGCCCGCTACCTTAGCTCTGCTGGCTGCAGGTTTAGGTATGTTAGGTTTTGCCAGGAAAGTTAAACAAGCTTAAAGTTTTATCAAAATTCTCTCAGACAAAAAGCCGGATCTCTCCGGCTTTTTGTCATTACAACTTACAACACAATCCGATTAATCAATTCCATACCGCCCTGGTGCAAGAATACCTTCTGGGTCAAGCACTGCTTTAATTTTCTGGTTAAAAGTTTTCAGTTCAGGGCAATACTGATACAACTTCTTCCACCCATTAATTCCCGCACGAAAATGCTGATAACCCTTCTGATGAGATAAATCTAGAATAGCGCTATATAACTGTTCAGCACGTCCGCACTCTATTTCATCCAGGCGATCGTACAATATGACCATGAGGGGACAGACACTGCGTGCATTGAAAATCATGGTTGTCATATAAAAATCAAAGTTAAACTTTTCAAACAGTAGCTCGCACTCACGTGTAAATGCAACAATTTCCTCCCCCCGAAAAGGCAGGACCGGTACAGACCACAGAATCCCCAGATCATCCCGCCCGACGTGGATATCTTGTTGCGGCCGCTTTTTACGATAGCGAAAATAGCCACGGCGCACCACTGTTTCTACCGGCTTCCCTTCATGCAGGTCAATTAACCCTGGGAACAGCCGAATTAGTGCCAACGAAGAACCTAGCAGCTTTCGTATCACAAAATCGATCAATTTCAGGATTAGCTCGGATTGTATCTTTTCTACTAATGCAATCTTTCTACGAATGAATTGTGCTCTTTTTCTTGTAAAAATATTGATTCGTGCACAAGAACGAGAAGCTTCAAGCTGTTTTTTCGCTACCTGACTGGCTGCTCTGACTACAGAACTATGCCCATAGATACCAAATGAGCCCGTCCAGTTCGGTACGGAATATTTTTTCTTAAGTGCTTCGAGCTGAACCCGGCTGATCGCTTTTCCAGCTTCCACTCCCTCATCAATGGCCTGAGTCAGTAAGGTTAGAATAGCTACGCTATTAGAAAATCTGCCGGTTTCGTGAATGGTACCTGAGAGCATTAGTTCCCTCACCGTATCCATACACTTTGCCAACGCAGTATCGTCCCTGATATTCACACTAAATAAGGTGTAATCTTCCGGTTTACGCATCAGCCAGATACCGGCTTTGGTAACAATTCCATAATTTGACTGGCTGAACAGTCCTTCTATATGCGGGCCAACTCCCCATTTATACAGATGAGCAGCACCGCATCCTCCTTCGTTATTGGCAACCCCGGTATGGATCACGCTACCATCCGCAAGGACGACTTCATACCCGCAAAGGTGTGCAAAATGATCACCATATTTGGTGACACCCACACCACGATCCAGTGCATTGCCTATCACACTCCCGGTTGGCGGTCCACCAGGAGAATCTGTCCACAAAGTGTAGTTGTTTTCATTTAGAAAATAGCTTAGGGCTTCATAGGTAACACCCGGTTCGATAATGGCGTAGGCTAACTCCTGGTCAACATGGATGATTCTATTCATACGATTCAGGAGCACTACGACAGAATCCTTACTTGCACTGGTATTCAAATACCCCCAATTCTTACCAGTGCTGTAAACCCACAGTTTTACTTTATGTTTTGTTGCAAGCCTGACCAGTTTCTGAACTTGTTCGACAGACTCGGGGTAAACAAATGCCCGCGGGTTGTGTGAATTAACCGCCGGATCTTTGGCCAGTAAATCATATTCACTGCCGGACCGAACAATAAGGCCTTCCCCAAATGAACTCGAAACCGACTGAAGAAATAAATCCAACTCCGCCGCATTTTCTTGAATAGCGTTTTCCAGTTTATTCATATTAATTAGGCTCATTCCTCATCAGTTATAGTTAAAGGCTCCAACATTTTCTTGCAGGATACCTATTGAAACTTCTATGCTTTTAACACAGATATTAAATATTCATAATTATTAGCGGCAGTCTTATCTAGTAGTTTTAATTACAATACTTGCCATTAATAGCCTTAAATTATTGAGTAAGCAAGGACTATGTCAGTAAAATCAGATCATGTTTAAAATTCGGCCAGACTTTTTATTAGCCCTTCGCAATCTCACCCGCCACAAGCGCCGTAGCGCAGTATCTATCAGTACGGTTACCTTTGGTATTATCGCTCTGTTACTCGCAAGTGGTTTCATTGAATGGATTTTCCAGGATTTCCGTGAAACCACTATCCACTCTCAATTGGGCCATTTACAGATCATTAAACCGGGTTATTTTGAAGCCGGTAAGGCTGATCCCTACCGTTTTCTATTCTCAGATGATCTTGAACGGGATTTATTGGAAAATCCTACGCTTCAAAACAGCAGTCATCTGATCAAAACGATCGTGCCGCGCTTAAGCTTCAGCGGGTTAGCCAGCTATGGCGATGCCACGCTCTCATTCATTGGTGAAGGAGTGGATCCGCAGGAGCAAGTTTATTTCGGTAATGCGCTCAAGATCTCGACCGGAAGCAATTTATCTGCTGACCACCCTGATCATCTCATCATGGGTGAAGGATTAGCACGTAATCTAGGGGTAAAAGCAGGCGACCGAATAGTATTACTGGTAAACACGGCAACAGGTGGAATCAATGCGGTAGAAATGACTATCAGCGGCCTGTTCTCCACCGTTACCAAATCGTATGATGATAGTGCATTGCGCTTACCAATCAGTACGGCACGGCAGTTATTGCGTACCCAAGGGGCTCACAGTTGGGTAGTACTGCTGAATGATACCGGGCAGACTGATACAGTACTGGCAGCACTGCGCCATCAATTGCTACCAGATCAGCTTGAAGTCGTACCCTGGTATGAGCTGGCAGATTTTTATAATAAAACGACTGTACTATTTACGAAACAGATACAGGCTATCAAACTGATTATTGTACTCATCATTTTGCTGGGGATTTCCAATACCATGACCATGAATGTAATGGAACGCACCGGCGAGATTGGTACAGCCATGGCACTAGGTGTAAAGAAATCCGACATTTTGCGCCAGTTTCTATGCGAAGGTGCTCTGATCGGCGGCATCGGCGGCGCACTGGGTGTACTGATCGGAGGGTTGCTCGCTGCAATTATTTCCAGTATCGGCATTCCCATGCCCCCTCCGCCGGGTATGGCCCGTGGTTATATCGGGGAGATACTACTCACCTCGAACATGATGCTGGAAACATTAGCACTCGCCATCCTCACCACACTCATCGCCAGTGTCTACCCCGCCTGGAAAGCTTCACGCATGCAGATTGTAGATGCGTTAAGGCATAATCGCTGATTCACATCTTTGCCTTCGTGTGCATCTCTACACCCAGATAGATGGGCAAAAACAATCGCTGGATGTTGGATCGCCACGTCACATTGCCCAGTACTGGTGCTCATGGAGAGTAACTGTTTAATATCTGATTCTTAATGAAAATATATGGGAAAATATGCTGCTGCCTGGGATGATCCTAGCAGGCGTTTATCTCATTCCTTGATCTGTCCGTATATGAACATACTGAACGAGTCGAATTAAAAATAGTTTAAAACATACATTCAGGGAATTTTATCCGAGATGCTCAAAATCCTGTTATTACTCACAAGCGTATTGGTCGCTATGCCTGTTGCCGCCGTAGACGTCGCATCACGCATCAGTGATCGGGAAATTATCGAGTCACTGGCAGAACTCAAAGCCGGGCAGAAAGCTTTGGAAGAGAAAATGGATCTGCGTTTCAATGCTATACAGGAGCAGATAGATCAACGTTTTGCCGCAGTAGATCAGCGTTTTACTGCTATACAGGAGCAGATGGATCAGCGGTTTATTGCAGTAGATCAGCGGTTTATTGCAGTAGATCAGCGGTTTATTGCAGTAGACCAGCGGTTTGAAGCTATCGACCGGCGGTTGGATTTTATACAACAACTGATGCTGGTAACGATCGCGGGCATATTCGGTTTGATCGGCTTCATTATATGGGATCGCTATTCGACACTGCGGCCCATGGATATGCGATTACGGCGGTTGGAGGAAGATCTCGAACGTGATCTGGAGCTTCAGTCATCTGAAGGATCAAAGCTTACGCGATTGATCCATGCCCTGCGCGAACTTGCCAAGGAGGATAAGAAGGTCGAAGCCATTCTGCGCAGTTTCTCGTTATTGTAAATAAATTTATCGTTTCGTTCTTCATCGGGTATAAAACACAACTGCTTTTCACGTATCCCCTGGAGAATCATGTTCAAACTCGCATTACGCAACATCCTCCGCCAAAGAACTCATACGCTGATGACACTGGCAGCAGTTATTGCCGGGGTAACCGGTATCATTCTAGCGGGTGGATGGGTACAGGATATCTATGTTCAACTGGGTGAAGCGCTCATCCACTCGCAAAGCGGACATCTGCAAACCTATCGCCAGGGGTACTATGAAGCTGGTTCACGTTCCCCTGAAAAATATCTGATAGATACGCCCGATACTATCAGGCAGCAAATTGCTGGTGAAACTGGGGTTGCGCAGGTCATGGCTCGACTCAATTTCTCCGGATTGCTCAACAATGGCAAAAGTGATCTGCCGATCATTGGTGAGGGTGTGGAACCTTCACACGAAGTGAAACTGGGCAGTTCTATACAGATTACCGAGGGGCGACAGTTGAATGACGAAGATACATTCGGCATTCTGCTGGGTAAGGGTGTTGCTCAGGCACTGCAATTAAAACGGGGTGACCCAGTAACGTTATTGATCAACACGCTCGATGGCGCGCTCAACAGTCTGGACTTTCAAGTAACGGGTATTTTCCAAAGTTTTTCCAACGATTTCGATGCACGTGCCATCAGAATTCCACTGGCTGCTGCGCAGGAATTGCTCGGCACTCAAGGAGTCAACGCACTCGTCATTTCACTGAAACATACAGAAGAAACCGATCAGATTGCAGCACAGTTAAAGCAATCATTAAAATCATCAGGCCTGGAAATCAGAACCTGGGTAGAACTGAATGATTTTTACGAAAAAACAGTGGAAATGTACAAAGGGCAATTTGGTGTGCTGCAGATCATTATCCTGATCATGGTACTGCTCAGCGTTGCCAACAGCGTCAACATGAGTATTTTCGAGCGTGTGGGCGAATTCGGCACGATGATGGCCCTGGGTAATGACAGCAATCAGATATTCCGGCTGATTATCAGTGAAAATCTTTTACTGGGATTGATCGGAGGAGGATTGGGAGTCGGAATAGGGGTACTGCTGGCCACAGCTATTTCCGCCATAGGTATCCCCATGCCACCCCCACCTAATGCTGATCTTGGCTATATCGCCCGAATCCAGATCGTACCGTCTGTTTTACTGCTCGCATTGGGCATCGGTTTCACTGCTACTGTACTGGCGGCGATACTGCCGGCCAGGCATGTTTCACGCATACCGGTCGTCGATGCCTTACGACAGAACATATAAGGGTAAAATTTTCCGACAAGATCCCCACACTATCTTTAAGAAACTGGATCACCACGTTGCTGCCGCTCCTCGTGATGACGGTGGTTGCGGTAAAGATAAAAAAACCGTCTTTGCGAACGCCAGCGGCGTGAAGCAATCCAGAGGATAAATTGCCAGTCAAAAAGAAAAACGCAGCTCGGTATATACTCTATCGCTGCTGTCAAACCGGCCGAATAACCCGGTGGGGGGACCCTTGAAAATATCCGCACCAGCTGCCAGTTTCCAGTTTCTGGCAAAATTCCAGGTAAGGCGCGGACGCAGCATCCATTCATCACGATTGAAACTGTGGATCAGCAATACCTGCCCCTGAAAATCGCGCCACAAGTCTCCCTGCAGAAAAATGCTGCCTCCGTTTTCCAACCGATCCTGAAAAATATCCCGATCATAATTCAGATAAGCGCGCTGAAAGAACTGTAAATTCAGCCGGACATCCAGCGGCAGAGTAAAATCCAAGCCCAGCGCGTAGTCGATTGTGCCCTGCCGGATCAAGCCATCCGCTGCAGTCGAGCGGATCACGTTGAAGCGACGTCCATGAGTGTAAACGAACTCTCCCTTGAGTACCGCCGATCCCAAGTCTTTAGTCACTGTCCCGCCCACCTGATCGATTTCTCCATGGCGTGCCTGAAACAGCAACGGTTCCCAAGGCTGGCTGATCCGGTGGAAAGTAGGTGTAGCATCGAGACTGTGATAATAAAATGCAGAAACATCCCAGCCATTCGCCAGCTGGGATAGCCGGATTCCATAATTCGAGTTGGCAACATTACGCCCGGAGCGATCTTCTTTCAAAAAACTGACCGGTGCCGCAACAGGTAACGCAAACGGGTAAAAATCAGCCCCCGGCCGGCCTATCTCATCCAGGCTGGCAAATGGAATCCAAATCAGATCAGCATGAAAGTCATTCTTAGAATACTCGGTGCGAACAGCCCATTGCGGAATACGCAGGATATCGAAATCGGGCAGCACGAACTCACGCATATCCTTGGCGGAAACAACATCTGCGAAGAACAACCCGACCATTTCTCCCCAGACAATATGTTGACGCCCTACACGAACATCGAAATCAGCAATCGAAAAATCCAGATAATTTTCCCGCAGGAATAGCTCAAACCGCTGATCCCGACGTACCTGACGCGAATAAAAATCAGATAGATCGTAGATTGCATCGTAATCGATGCGGGCACTCAGCTTCCATTTTACGTTCTGACTTAACTGGCCGAGATTCGATAACTCCGATCGCAAACGCAGTTTTGATGCATGTTTGGGGCTGGCAATCGTTTCAGCAAATTCCAGTTGCGAAAATCCGCGCCAGGAAGAAGTTTGCCGGAATACACGTTGTGGTGGATCGGAACTGGAACCATCCTCTTTGAATAAATCATCGAAGGTAAACGCCTGCGCCATCTTAGGAGTATCCGCCCGATTCTCCAAAGGGAATGGCAGCAGATTCTTGCCAGAATTCATGTCAGCAGCACCGCATTCTGACGCAGCTCCCCATAATATCAACAGCAGTGATAATAAAACCGCAGTAATGTTACCTGAAACAGTCATTTGACTATCTTTCTCGTTTACAATCATGTAAAAGAAATCTTATTTGTATTCAATCAGATGTCTTATACAAACCATCACGGAGGCAACAAAAACCTGTCTTTGTGAATACCATCTGGTACGAAGCAATCCAGAAATGACAACTGTACAGATATCGGGCTATTACCCCTGTCAGACAGGGACAACACTTTCCCCGACAAGCTGTCCGTCTTCAATGCGTATCAGGCGCTCTGCCATGGACATTACTTTGGCATCATGTGTTGAAAAAATGAAAGTAGTACCACTGTTGCGATTGATTTCTTTCATTAATTGCAGAATACCTTCGCCTGTCTTGTGATCAAGATTGGCAGTCGGTTCATCCGCCAGGATGATTTTGGGATGAGTAGCAAGTGCACGGGCAATTGCAACACGCTGGCGCTGGCCACCACTTAACTGATTGGGTCGATGATCGGCAAACTCGGCCAACCCGACAATGTCGAGAAACTTTACAATCCGCTCACGGCGTTCGGCAGCACTCAATTCCTTGAATTGCAGTAAGGGATATTCAATATTTTCTTCCGCCGACAAGACTGAAAAAAGATTAAATGTCTGAAAAATAAAGCCGATAGTTCTAGCTCTGAGTGCTGATAACTGATCCGGTGTTTGCCCGCTGGCATCCTGATCATCAATATAAATCTTTCCGGAAGATGGAATATCGATACAACCAATTAGATTGAGCAATGTTGATTTTCCACTACCTGAAGGACCGGCAATGGCTAGAAACTCACCATTTTCGATCTGCAGACTAATGTCTTTGAGTGCATGAACCCGGCTTGTGCCCAGCGTATATTCCTTGAATACATCTTCAATGCGAACAATGCTGCTCATTTGCCTGACCCCGAACGAACGATTTCAGGGTAGTCTAGCTTGGACCGTTTGCTCATGGAGATTGAATATGAACTTATATTCCTTATTACTTTCATTGATAACAGGCTGTTTTCTACTGATCCAGGGAGGAGGAATATCGTTTTCATCCCCGGTGGAAACAGACAAACCCACTATAACCGCCCAAAGTATACTGGAAAAAGCCGATGAAATTCGCTTCCCACGGGACAGTTTTCAGGTCAATGTTGCAATCCGCACTACTTCACCAGATCGATCCGAAGATCTGTACCGCTACCAGGTACTTTCCAAGGGAAATGAGAACAGCATCGTGATGATTACCGAGCCTGCATCCGAACGTGGTCAGGCAATTCTGATGAAAGGGCGTGATTTGTGGATTTTTATGCCCAGTGTTTCGCAGCCGATACGGCTATCACTTTCCCAGCGGCTGACTGGTCAGGTTGCCAACGGTGATATTGCTCGCGCCAACTTTACCGGTGACTATCATCCGCAACTGCTGCGCAATGAATCCATTGATGATGAAGACTACTATGTCCTTGAACTTACTGGCATAGATCGCTCAGTCACTTATCAGAAAGTATTGTTATGGGTAAATCAGTCCAGTTTCAGACCATATAAAGCAGAGTTTTACTCTGTTTCTGGCCGATTGCTCAAAACCAGCCGTTACGAGAATTTTGACAACATTCTGGGCGAGATGCGCCCAACTCGCATCATCATGGAAGATGCTCTGAAGTCAGGTGAAATTTCAGTACTTGATTACTCGGATATGAAACTGCGTGATCTGCCGGACAAAATATTCACCAAAGATTATCTGAAGAGACTTGAATAAACCAACAATTGGTTAAATCAAAGCACAACGAATAAACCATTAGCAGCTTAAACAGGAGGTATCTCCTCTACCTGACTATCTTATTGTCAGATTTTTAATTATTAAACGAACGTGATCGTGTTTACTCAAGAAAATAGTCATTTGGGCACTTCTTTCAGGCAATATTTTAGAATCGTGCCAGCGTTGACCGAAGAGCTAAAGCGTGAGGCTTATCGCGTTCGTCACTCCGTTTATTGCGAAGACTTGCAGTTTGAATTTTCACGATCTGACAGGTTTGAAGTAGATGAATACGACGCCAATTCATTGCATCTCCTGATTCGCAGTGTCAGGAACGGCACATTCATCGGCTGCACCCGTATCGTCCGTCCACCATCGAACAATAATGATAGACGTCTGCCCTTTGAGAAAACTTGTGCTCAGACACTTGATCGCTCCATCATAGATCCATCCAGACTGCCAGCCGATAAAATTGGTGAGGTTTCCCGTCTTGCCGTCATCGCTGCCTTTCGCCGAAGAAAAGGTGAGAAGAAGCATCCCATCAATATTTCTGAAGAAGATCTTGGCACAGGCCCGATAATGCGCTTTCCCTATATCCCGTTGGGCCTTTACATCGGAACAGTCGAGCTGGCACGCATACACGATATCAGGGTACTTTTCATGCTGACTGAGGAACGGCTGGCCAGTCACTTCAGCAGACTAGGCGCCCAACTGGACTCCATTGGCGCACCCATTGAACACCGCGGGCTGCGTTTTCCATCCATGGTAGAAATCAGCAGTATTATCAGCAATATGCGCCCGATTTTTCGTCCGCTTTATCAGGCTATCGCGGAAGATATCAAAGCCGAGTTGGAAAAGAGGAACCAGCAGAAGACAGGCACCCCCCAACCGTAGCTGTTGAAAGCAAACCGACCATACCGCCATTTGAACCCTGCCAGATATAAAATCCCTTGCCTTAGCCACGATCTCCAACCACACTTTTTTCAGAACACCCCTTCTTTTTGATCCGGGCAATCCGGTATCTGCCATGTAATAAGAGTGTCATAAGCAATTGAAATAATGCCTCCCGTTTCAACTGATTTATTCCAGTCAACGGATTTCTCAAAAGGGAGGCAAGCAATAATGATAAAGAGATTCAACATAACAATATGCAGCTTTGGATTAATTCTCGTTATATTCCATTTCTCTCCGGCCAATGCCCAAGAATTGGATCTGTACGTGGACACAGTTACCAAACAGGTTTATACGGAACCCGGTGAAAACAGGGTCAAAATGGGTACCTTCCAGCAGGTACAGAAAGATTCTGGGCAAACCGTTGCACAAAGCAATGAACCCCCAGCTGAAAAACCCAAGGAAGAAAAAAAATGGTACGACAAAATCGGCATTCGAGGTTATACACAATTCCGCTACAGCAGCACCGTGAGTGGAGATAAGGATGCCGTATCCTACTGGCCTGACAAATCGGTAGGTGAGGATAGCTCTTTTCTGATCAGACGGGCACGCCTGGTTATTTTCGGAGATATCAACGATCATCTCTCTCTCTATATACAGCCTGACTTTGCCAGTACTCCGTCCGGCTCCAGTACAGGCCATTTCGCCCAGTTAAGGGATGCTTACGCCGATATCTACTTCGATAAGAACAAGGAATTCCGGGTCAGGGTCGGGCAATCAAAAATCCCTTACAGTTTTGAGAACCTGCAATCCAGCCAAAACCGCCTTGCACTTGACCGCAATGACGCACTGAACAGTTGCTGCCGGGATGAGCGTGACATCGGTGCATTCTTCTACTGGGCCCCGGCTCATATACGCGACCGGTTCAAAGAAGTCATGGCGAAAAATCTGAAAGGATCCGGTGATTATGGCATGTTCGCCTTCGGTATCTACAATGGACAGGGTGCCAACCGCCTCGAAGGAAATAACGGTGTGCATATGGTCACCCGCTTCACCTACCCGCATAAATTCAGCAACGGCCAAATTCTTGAAGCAGGTGTACAGGCTTTACATGGGCGCTTCGCGCCATCAACCGGCCCTGCAGGCGGAATTACTCCGATCATGGATGCACCGGAGAAAGGATTCAAAGATGAGCGTGTCGGAGTACATGCTGTACTTTACCCGCAACCCTTCGGGCTGCAGGCAGAATGGAACTGGGGGCGGGGGCCTCAGTTAAACGACGGCCAGACGATGCTCACTGAATCCTCGCTCAACGGTGGTTATGTTCTGGCAACCTACAAAATCGATGGATTGCGCTGGGGAACGTTGTTCCCATTCGTTAAATGGCAGCACTTCAAGGGCGGTCAGAAATTCGAGCGCAATGCCCCGAGAAACCACGTTAATGATTGGGAATTTGGATTGGAATGGCAGGTTATGAAAGAAATTGAACTTACAGCGGTTTATCACATGATGGATCGTACTAATTTAGCAAGTGCTCCTTACGAACGATACAAGGCTGATGTCCTGAGATTCCAGCTACAGTGGAATTACTGATACTCTTGAAATAAGCTACTGATCATTCAGACACCACTCGAGCATAACTGCAGTATCAGGTATTAATTTACTGATTACTGCGGGGTTGCTCGGAATCGCACCTGAAATTATTTTGATAGTGTCCTGTTCAATCAATCTCGAAAGTTGCAAAACTGCAGCGGCAGTTCGGTAATACTGCCCTTCACCAATTGAATGACTTCCTGCAGGACATCACGCTTGGCACCAGTCACCCGCACCACCTCACCCTGAATACTCGCCTGGACTTTAAGTTTACTGTCCTTGACCAGTTTGATGATCTTTTTAGCAAGATCACTTTCCACCCCGGTTTTAACCGTTACCTTCTGCTTCACCTTATTGCCACTGATTTTTTCGGTCTGACCCTTTTCCAGGCAGCGAACATCAATCTCGCGTTTAGTAAATTTAGTCATCAGAATATCCATGACCTGGCCAAGTTTGAATTCATCATCAGCGTAAAGATAAAGTTCATAATCAGTTTGTTCGGCACGGGCATCCGAGCCCTTGAAATCAAACCGAGTGGAAACTTCCTTGTTCAATTGATCAACCGCATTGCGAATTTCCTGTTTATCCACTTCAGAGACAATATCGAATGAAGGCATGATTTCTCCTGATCAGATGTAGAATCGAATGCGGTCATTATAAGCCCTGTAACCTGCTTCGGTAACACTCAGAAATTTGATGAAGCGGACAAATAACAGAAGCCCTGATTGATCGCCTCTGCCCACCTTTAACTCCATTTGCATAAACAGGCGGGAAAAACCCATGTTTTCCTGCCGGCAGCATACTCTGGATGGTTTACAATCCTGCTCATTGTTTCGTTAGGGAAGATTATGCAGAAAAAGGTCTATCTCATTGCCGGTGCCCGACCTAATTTCATGAAAATTGCACCCATCGTCCGTGCTTTGCAGCAACAGGACAGGCTGATCTATAAAATAGTCCACACCGGTCAGCATTATGATCGGAAAATGAATGATGTTTTCTTCGAGGAACTGGGGATTCCGCAGCCCGACATTTTCATGGCGGCTGGAGGGGGCAGTCATTCGCAGCAGACTGCCAAAATCATGGTTGCCTTCGAAGAATACTGTCAAACGGAACCACCAGATGCGGTACTGGTCGTGGGCGATGTCAACTCAACGCTGGCCTGTTCCATCGTGGCCAAGAAACTGCATATCCCGGTTGCCCATGTTGAAGCGGGGCTACGCAGTGGCGATATGTGCATGCCGGAAGAAATCAACCGCCTGGTGACAGACAGTATCACCGACTGGTTTTTCGTAACTGAACCGAGTGGACAACAGCATCTGCTGCAGGAAGGCAAGCTGGCATCAGCCATTCACTACGTCGGTCATGTCATGGTAGACAACCTGCTTTATCAGGTAGAACAGCTTGCACGAGCAGATACTTCCGGCTTTGAAACCAGTCAGCTAAAGATCTCGCTGGATAATCAACCGTATGGTGTGGTCACACTGCATCGGCCAAGCAATGTAGATAATCCTGAAGTCCTGGAGCGTATCAGTCTGACACTGAGACAAATTGCCAAACGTCTACCACTTGTTTTCCCGGCTCACCCACGCACGCAGAACAACCTGAAGAAATTCAATATCGATCTTGGGCCGAATATCATCATGATGGGCCCGCAGGCTTATATGCCATTTCTTCATCTGTGGAAAGATGCCACGCTCGTTCTGACCGACAGCGGTGGTCTGCAGGAAGAAACCACTGCCCTGGGAGTTCCCTGCATCACCATCCGGGAAAATACCGAACGACCGATCACGGTGGAGGAAGGCACGAACACGCTGGCAGGCACCTGCCCTGAACAAATACTGGCCGCGGTTGACGATATTCTGGAAGGACGCGGCAAGCAAGGACGCCGACCGCACTTGTGGGATGGCAACGCCGCACGCCGCATCGTGGAGATACTTACCAGAGAACTGCATCCCTGAAATCCGGCGAAAGACTGCCATTTTCCCTGTGATCAAACCAATGTACACATGAAACACACGCTCATTCCCGTCATTCTCTCCGGTGGCTCAGGTACACGCCTATGGCCACTTTCACGCCAGCAGTACCCCAAACAGTTACTGCCATTGGTCAACCGGTATTCCCTGCTGCAGGAAACCGTACGTCGCCTGGACGGGTTGGAAGATATTGCCGTCCAGCCTTCCATCATCGTCAGCAACGAAGAATATCGGTTTGTGATTGCGGAGCAACTGCGAGTTCTGGGCAAAACCGGCAAGATCATTCTCGAACCTTACGGACGCAACACAGCTCCTGCGCTGACGATAGCTGCACTGGCTGCCATGCAGGAAAGTGATGATCCGGTTCTGCTGGTCATGCCGTCTGACCATGTCATCACAGATATTTCAGCTTTTCAGGCAACCATTCAGAAAGGAATGGCACTTGCTGAAAGTGACATGCTGGTCACTTTCGGCATCACACCAAATACTCCGGAAACTGGCTATGGCTATATTCAGTACGGTACAGCACTGCATGAACCGGGCACTTTCCGGATTGCGCGTTTTGTCGAAAAACCGGATCTGGCCACCGCACAGAATTACCTGGAAGAAGGCTCCTACCTGTGGAATAGCGGCATGTTCATGATGCGTGCATCGATCTGGCTTGCCGCCATTGATACCTGCCGTCGGGATATTCTGGAAGCCTGTCGCGCTGCTTGGCAATCAGGCTCGATCGATGGTGATTTTTACCGTATCGACAAGACTGCGTTTGCCGCTTGTCCAAGTGATTCAATCGATTATGCGGTCATGGAAACGCTTTCCGCACGTCCGGACATGTTACCGCCAGGCGCCATCATTCCGCTCTCTGCCGGATGGTCGGATATTGGCGCATGGGATGCGTTATGGCGCACATTACAGAAGGATGAATCAGGCAACGTGGTACGCGGTGATGTACTGCTGCACGCCTGTCACGACACTCTGGCATTTTCCGAGCATCGGCTGGTTGCCTGCATCGGGGTAGAAAATGTAGTGATCGTGGAAACATCCGATGCAGTTCTGGTGGCACATCAGGATAAAACACAGGAAGTCAAACATATCGTCGATATACTGAAGCAACGGAACCGTCCGGAAATCCGTTCGCACCGCAAAATATACCGTCCATGGGGCTGGTACGATTCAGTCGACAGAGGGGAGCGTTTCCAGGTCAAACGAATCGTCGTCAACCCCGGCGCAGCGCTGTCATTGCAAATGCACCACCACCGCGCCGAGCACTGGATCGTAGTACGGGGAACAGCACAGGTTACCCGGGCAGACAAAACCTTTCTGGTCAGCGAGAACGAATCCACCTTCATCCCGTTGGGAACACCACATCGGCTGGAAAATCCGGGACGTGTGCCACTGGAAATGATTGAAGTCCAGTCCGGTTCCTATCTGGGAGAGGATGATATCGTCCGGTTCGAGGATAAATACGGCAGAAAGGAAAATTAGCCAGAAGACTACTTCTTAAACTGAAGCTAAGGAACCTCTGATTGAGTCCTCCATGAGCTGCATCTGGGAAATTACACTTACAGTCAAGAGTATAATGCCGTTTTTCAAGATTTTATTCCAAGGAGGAAAACATGCCGATCTATGAGTATGCCTGTCATGCATGTGGATTGGAGAAAGAGCATCTGCAGAAAATGAGTGATGCCCCGATCGCAAATTGCCCTGCCTGCGGCAGCAGCGATTATGTCAAAAAGGTATCTGCTGCAGGTTTCCAGCTGAAGGGAACCGGCTGGTATGTAACAGATTTCAAAAATAAAAATACCCGATCCGATTCAAAACCCAAAGAAGAACCCGGCAAGGAAACGGCCAGCACCGATAAAGCAGCTGCAAGCACGACGACTGACAGCACGAAGACTGCGACTACGGCGACAGCGCCAGCATCAGCCGCTGCATCCTCTGCCCCCACTACTTCCTCTACGGATTGATAGAATGCCCTAGCAGCATTTTTAAGGGCGAAATAACCGAACAACTGACTTTTTCATTCAATCAACATCAACGTCACTTATGCGTACTGACTATTGCGGCGCCATCAACACACGCCATCTGGATAGAACGATTACATTATGCGGCTGGGTGCATCGCCGGCGTGATCACGGTGGAGTCATCTTCATCGACCTGCGTGACCGTGAGGGGATCGTTCAGATCGTCTGCGATCCTGATAATGTTACCGCCTTCCAGATTGCAGAGAAAATCCGTAACGAGTTCGTGCTCGCAATCACCGGTGCGGTACGCCATCGCCCGGAAGGAACGGTCAATCACGGAATTCTCAGCGGAGAAATCGAGGTACTGGTCGATACCATCGAAATTCTCAATCCTTCACTCACCCCTCCTTTCCAGATGGATGACGACAATCTGAGCGAGGCGATACGGCTGGAATACCGCTATCTGGATTTGCGCCGCCCGGCGATGCAGCGCAACATCCGCCTCCGGCACCAGGTCACCATGGCAGTACGCACTTTCCTCGATCAGCATGGCTTCATCGATGTAGAAACACCGATGCTGACCAAATCCACCCCGGAAGGTGCGCGCGATTATCTGGTACCTTCACGCGTCAATGCCGGTTATTTCTTTGCGCTGCCGCAATCTCCGCAATTATTCAAACAACTGCTGATGGTATCCGGCTTCGACCGGTACTATCAGATTACCCGCTGTTTCCGGGATGAAGATTTGCGTGCCGACCGCCAGCCGGAATTCACCCAGATCGACATCGAAACCTCTTTCCTCTCGGAGAACGAAATCATGGGCATGATGGAGGACATGATCCGCCGTCTGTTCGCAAGTGTGCTCGATATCAGCCTGCCTGATCCCTTCCCTCAGCTCAGCTATGCTGACGCCATGTTCCTTTACGGATCGGACAAACCGGATTTGCGTGTATCGTTGGTTCTGACGGAACTGACCGACCTGATGCAGGATGTACCTTTCCAGGTATTCCGCGATGCTGCACAGAAAACAGGAGGACGAGTGGCTGCCCTGCGGGTTCCCGGCGGTGGGGAATTATCCCGCAAGGAAATTGATGAATACACCCAGTTTGTTGGTATTTACGGAGCCAAGGGGCTGGCCTATATCAAGATCAATGACCTGACCAGAGGAATGGAGGGTTTGCAGTCTCCCATTCTGAAGTTCCTGCCTGAGCCCGTCATACAATCGATACTCGAACGCACTCAGGCGCAAAATGGCGATCTGGTATTTTTCGGTGCCGACAAAGCCAAAGTCGTCAACGATGCACTGGGCGCATTACGGGTCAAGATCGGGCATGAGCGTGGTCTGGCCACAGACACCTGGCAACCCTTATGGATTGTGGATTTTCCGATGTTCGAGTGGGATGAAGAAGAAAAACGCTGGCAGGCCCTGCATCACCCCTTTACCTCTCCCAGTCAGGGACATGAGGATTTTCTGACGAATGATCCTGGCAAAGCGCTCTCCAGAGCATATGACATGGTTCTGAACGGTATGGAAATCGGTGGTGGTTCGATTCGTATTCACCGGCAGGATATACAAAGCAAAGTGTTTCAGGCATTGAACATATCGGATGATGAAGCAAAACTGAAATTTGGCTTTCTGCTGGATGCCTTGCAATACGGTGCGCCCCCGCACGGAGGCATCGCTTTTGGCCTCGACCGTATCGTTGCCATGATGACTGGAGCAGATTCCATTCGCGATGTAATTGCCTTCCCCAAGACACAACGTGCCCAATGTCTGCTGACACAAGCACCTGGTGCGGTCGAGGAGAAACAGTTGCAAGAGCTGCATATCCGGCTGCGCCGGACCGAAAACACGAACACTTGACCGATTATCCGTTGCAACGCTATAAACTGCCCGTATCCGTTCTAGTGGTGATCCACACGACTGATCTCCAGGTGCTGTTGCTGGAACGTGCCGACCACCCCGGTTACTGGCAGTCTGTTACAGGCAGTCAGGATCCCGGGGAAACACTGCTGCAGACGGCGGTACGTGAGGTTAGAGAAGAAACCTGTCTGAATACTGAGGATTACGTTTTAACTGACTGGCAAATACAAAACTGCTACGAAATCTTTGAGGAATGGAGCTGGCGCTACTCGCCTGGCACCACTCACAACACCGAACATGTGTTTGGTTTGGAACTACCAAAAACGATACCAGTCGTGGTTTCATCCCGTGAGCATCTTGGGTATGTCTGGCTGCCATGGCAGGAAGCAGCAGAAAAGGTATTTTCCTCCAGTAATGCACAGGCTATTCGTATGCTGGAAAGTAAATGAAAATCAGAAAACTCCCCATAAGCGGGAAACAAGACAAAATATGAAAGGGAGATGACTGAAACCAGGATGGTGGTGGCAGATGCCAGAATCTGGCTGTCTTCTGGTAGGCGCGATTGGACTCGAACCAACGACCCCCACCATGTCAAGGTGGTGCTCTAACCAGCTGAGCTACGCGCCTGAAGAAGACGGAATTCTAACCGAAACGACGATCCGCTTCAAATTTATTCATGGAGCCCTAGGGCGTGTTGACGTTTCACATAGGTAGCCAGAGGGTCATGCAGGCCATTGC
>NZ_JBDZWD010000042.1:0-22094 GCF_040256045.1 Nitrosomonas sp. | reverse complement strand
AACTCGTATCGTGACGGTGTGAGAGCTTTAACAATACGAGTTTTCTTTTCTAGTGTAAGAACTTAGAGCGAAATGTCAACAGACCCTAGCACTTGCAGCAATTTTTTTTGATATTGATCCCCAGATTGTCATGCAAGGAACTGAAATTTTAAGCGGGGGTAGTAAATCTTTCCAAACCCAGCCTATCTTACCAGGTCAGGAAGAAGCAAAAGAATTTACTTCTGTCATTCTTGCAGATACGGAGGATACCTGGAAAGCGTTATTTTCTGATCAGCTTAGTAAGAATTATACAGAACCTACTTTAGTTTTATTTAGTGAGGCGGTACAGTCATCCTGTGGTTTCGCACAAGCTGCAATGGGGCCTTTTTACTGCCCTTATGATCAAAAAGTTTATATCGACCTCAGCTTTTTTGAAGATATGAAAAAATTGGGCGCATCCGGGGATTTTGCTCAAGCTTATGTAATTGCCCATGAGATTGGTCATCATATACAAACTTTATTGGGTATTTCTGCGAAAGTTATTGCACAGGGGAAATATTTAAATAAGCACCAACGAAATGCTGTATCAGTTCGCCAAGAGTTACAAGCGGATTGTTTCGCGGGTATTTGGGCAAATAATGCTCACCGTGCGCGCAACATTCTTGAAAGTGGAGATATAGAAGAGGGTTTAAATGCTGCATCGGCTATCGGCGATGATCGTCTTCAAAAACAATCACAAGGTTATATCGTTCCCGAGTCTTTTACCCATGGAAGCTCAAAACAGAGAGTTCATTGGTTTAAAAAGGGTCTGACATCGGGAAGAATTAGTGATTGTGACACCTTCTCGACGAATGAATTGTAATCTCACGGGCATGGATGATATGCGGTCGCGCTTGCACAAGCTGCTCTGTCAGAGTGTGCCGAGCAGACGGCGTCAGGACTTTCGATTCAGCACATTCCGGATGGCATTGCTCTCCAACGCTAGATTTGCCTATATGCGCTTGAGTTTAGCGTTTTCAGATTGCAGCTCACGCAAGCGATGCAATTCCGATATTTGTATACCAGCATATTTGTTTTTCCAGTTGTAGTACGTGGCATAAAAGAAAGCGGGCAGTAAGCCTGTCGTGAAATCCGACTGCTCTTCTTTGGGTGGATTAGATCAATTCCCGACCAACGGCAGGAGCATTAGCTTATTTCCTTTCTTATGTCGGCTGCAACTGCGAATAGTCAGACGCGGCTGGCAGTTTAGCCAGAGTGTAACGCAGCTCGTCCTTTCGATCACCCGCAGATGTAGCTGACCTGACCGGGCTTTTTCGATCCACGGTAACTTGAGACAATGCCTTCTTGGAAAACGAGAGGCAAATGAAGAAGACGCGATACAGCGATGAGCAGATCGTCCGGATCCTGCGAGAGACGGACAGGGACATGGTGGCCGAGGTTGTCAAGCGGCACGGCGTGAGCGAAGCGACGATCTACCTCTGGCGCAAGAAGTACGGCAGCAGGGAAACTGACGAGGTCAAGCGCCTGCAGGGTCTGGAAGCTGAGAACGCACGGTTGCGCAAGCTGTTGGTGGAGCGTGACCTTGAGATTGAGGTTATGAAGAAGATCAACGCAAAAAATAGTAGGCGCATAGGCCCGGTTGATCCAGACACGGGATTATTCCCACTCAATCGTTGCCGGGGGTTTGCCTGATATATCGTAGACCACCCGGTTGATACCGCGGATTTCGTTGATAATGCGATTTGAGATTCTGGAGAGCAGGGTATAGGGCAGTTCTGCCCAGTGCGCGGTCATGAAATCTTCGGTTTGAACGGCACGCAAGGCGACTACATATTCATAACTGCGGTTGTCTCCCATGACACCCACTGATTTTATCGGCAGGAAAACGGCAAACGCCTGAGAGGTTTTTTCATACCATCCGGCATTTCTCAGTTCTTCGATGAAGATGGCATCAGCCTGGCGCAACAACTCAGTGTATTCGTATTTGACTTCTCCCAGAATACGGACACCCAGTCCCGGGCCGGGGAACGGATGGCGGAATACCAGATCATGCGGCAGTCCTAATGCCAAGCCAAGTTCACGTACTTCATCCTTGAATAGTTCACGCAGCGGCTCCAGTAGTTTGAGGCGGAGTGTCTCGGGCAAACCACCCACGTTATGGTGGGATTTGATAACGCCTGCTTTTTTGGTGTGGCTGCCAGCGGATTCAATAACATCAGGATAGATGGTTCCCTGTGCCAGCCACTTTGCATTTTCGATCTTTTCTGCTTCCTGCTGGAAGATTTCCACGAATTCACGGCCGATGGTACGGCGTTTTTGTTCAGGGTCGGTGATTCCTTTCAGTTGCTCCAGAAATTGCCTGCCGGCATCGACATAAATGACATTGACCGCAAGATTCCGGCTGAAGGTTTCCATGATCTGCTTGGCTTCGTTCAGGCGAAGCAGGCCGTTGTCCACGAATACACATACCAGTTGATCGCCAATGGCACGATGAATGAGTGCAGCGGCTACGGATGAATCCACCCCTCCAGATAATCCCAGAACGACTTTGTCATTACCGACACGGGCACGAATCCGGCCAATGGCTTCTTCTACGTAATCAGGCATGTTCCAGTCATTACCTGCACCGCAGATATCGTGCACGAAATGATCGAGAATTGCCTTGCCCTGCCGTGTGTGGGTGACCTCGGGATGGAACTGAACTCCGTAAAAGTTGCGTATTTCGTCCGCCATGGCAGCCAAGGGAGTGGCTGCATTGGATGCAATGGCAGTGAAACCCGGCGGCAGTTTGTTGACCTGGTCGCCATGGCTCATCCACACGTCGAGAGCCGGCTTGCCGTCGGAATTAATACGATCCTGTATGCCCTTGAACAGCTTGCACGGTGTGGTTAGCAGTTCTGCGTAACCGAATTCGCGTGTCTGTGCATTCTCCACTTCTCCGCCGAGCTGGGCTGCCATGGCCTGCATTCCATAACAGATACCGAGGACAGGAACTTCCATCTCGAACACGATTGGTGGTACACGCGGCGCATCATCGGTGAAAGTCGAGGCTGGCCCGCCGGAAAGAATGATACCGATGGGCGCAAATTCCCGAATGAATTGCGGGCTGACATCAAAGGGATGGAGTTCACAGTAAACATTAGTCTCGCGGATGCGCCGGGCAATCAGGCGGGTGTACTGCGAGCCAAAATCCAGAATAAGGATGGCGGAATGCATGTCAGAAAAACTTATTCGATGTGATAGTTTGGTGCTTCTTTAGTGATCTGGACATCATGCACATGAGATTCACGGATGCCAGCAGAGGTGATTTCGATGAATTCAGCTTTGCTATGCATGTCGCTGATGGTGTGGCATCCCAGATAACCCATGCTGGACCGGACACCTCCGATCAATTGATGAATGACGTTGGCGAGGTAGCCTTTGTAAGGAACGCGTCCTTCTACGCCTTCCGGTACCAGCTTGTCTGCCTCGTGGCGTTCGGTTTCCTGGAAATAGCGGTCACTCGATCCCTGTTGCATGGCAGATAAAGAACCCATGCCGCGATAGCTTTTATAGGATCGTCCCTTGAGCAGCTCGATTTCACCGGGAGATTCTTCGGTTCCGGCCAGCAATCCCCCCAGCATGACTGAGCTTGCGCCTGCAGCAAGCGCTTTGGCGATATCACCGGAATAGCGGATACCCCCATCGGCAATGAGAGGTACACCCGTGTCCAGCAATGCAGTGGCAACATTATCAATCGCTGAAATTTGCGGCACACCCACACCCGCGACGACACGAGTGGTACAGATCGAGCCGGGGCCGATCCCGACTTTTACGGCATCTGCGCCGTGATCCACCAGTGCCTTTGCAGCAGCAGCAGTAGCCACATTACCGGCAATTACCTGAATTTCAGGGAAATTTTTCTTGACCCAGCGCACGCGATCCAATACACCTTGTGAATGCCCATGTGCCGTATCCACGACAATTACGTCTGCACCAGCTTCCACCAGGGCGGCAGCGCGTTCATCACTACCTTCTCCTACTCCGATGGCGGCACCTACATACAAGCGTTCCTGGCCATCCTTGCTGGCATAGGGATGTTCAGTGGTGCGTGTGATGTCCTTGACAGTGATCATTCCGCGCAGCTCGAAATTTTCACTGACGATCAGGGCCTTTTCGAGCCTGTGCTTGTGCAGTAAGGCCAATGCATCTTCTTTTGAAACGCCTTCCCGGACAGTAACCAGGTGTTTCTTCGGCGTCATGATATTTTTGACCGGCTGGTCGAGATGGGTTTCAAAGCGCAGATCACGGTTGGTAACGATGCCGACGACCTTTTTGCTTTTTACCACAGGCAGACCAGATATGTTGTGCTGTCTGATCAGCTCCAGAACCTTACGAACGGTCATGTCTGGAGAGACGACGATCGGATCGGTAACGACACCGCTTTCAAAGCGTTTTACCTGGGCAATTTGTGCAGCCTGGGCTTTGATAGACATGTTCTTGTGAATGATACCAATCCCGCCTTCCTGTGCCATCGCAATGGCAAGCCGAGCTTCAGTAACGGTATCCATTGCCGCGGAAACAATCGGTATTTTTATGCGGAGCGTGCGGGTTAGTTGTGTAGCCAGGTCGACGTTTTTGGGTAAAACCTCGGAATAAGCTGGAACCAGGAGAATATCGTCGAAGGTGAGTGCTTTTTGTATTAATCTCATGCGATCATCTCTTGCAAAACCCTATTATACCGGAACCTTTTTGCACTTTTTAACCTGGCTTGACACGTTTTTGATGGAGCGCGTGAATAAAGATGGTTGCCAGATTTTGGGCTGTTAACGCATACGCCATGTGGTATAGGTTGTTTCCCGATCAAAATCATCCCAGATATAGGTTGGTTTGATGATAGGCGTGGTGGGCACTACAAAGGTGATGATATCAACTGCACCACTCAGTGTTCGGCCGACCGTATGGACGATTCCAACGAAGAAACCTGCTGTCACACCATAGATGGTTCCTTTTTTATGGCTGGTAATCATCATGTTCTTAGGGATTTCGCCAATACCGGTAATGACATTGGCTACACCGGTAGCCAGTTTCTCTCCTGCTTTCTCAGGGTAGGTATCGGCCTGAGCATTGAAAGAAAGTGAAAGACACAGAATTACAGGAGCCAGAAGTGAGATGGAAGCACGTTTCATTTTGTTTTTCCTCATTAAAATGTAAATTGTTTGTTGAAGGTATCACTGACGCAGGCTGATAACGGACCACTCATTTTTTTTCGCATATTCATGGAGTGTAGCATCGGGATCTACCGCAACGGGATGAGTCACTTTTTTAAGCAGTGGCAGATCATTGAGCGAATCACTATAAAACCAGCTCTGCAGGAAAGAAAGCCAGGTGAGATTATGTGCATCCAGCCATTGTTCCAATCGGGTTATTTTGCCTTCCTGGAAGGAGGGTACGCCGATTACGCGGCCGGTAAATTCACCATTTTCCTGTTCCGGTTCCGTGGCAATCAGATGATCGATACCCAGCATGCGGGCGATGGGTGCGGTTACAAAGCTGTTGGTGGCAGTAATGATAATGCATAAGTCCTTTTCGGCCTGATGCCTTGCAATCAGCTCGCGTGCACCGGGTGCAACCAATGGCGTGATTTTCTGTTTAATGAAATTGCTGCGCCACTCGTTTAACTGTTCGCGAGGATGACGGGACAAAGGTTTGAGCTGAAAATCCAGAAATTCGTGGATATCAAGTGTGCCCGCTTTATATTGTTCATAAAATTCGATGTTGCGGGCCTCGTAGACTTCCCGATCCAGGACTTTTTGTTCAATGAGAAATTGGGCCCATTGAAAATCGCTGTCGCCAGCCAGAAGCGTGTTATCCAGGTCAAATAATGCCAGTTTCATGATGCCGAACTTCGGTATTAAAAATATGGATGCAGTAAAGCCGGGGTAAATTCGGACAGAAGGTACGTTCCAGAGTTGTTTCGTGCATCTGTAATCTGCCGAAGCTGGTAATCATCAGCTGCGATCGGTGCATGATTATAACAGTTCGCGCAACAAGGGAAGGGTAACAGGGCGCTGTCTGGTCAGTGAAAGGTGGTCTAGGGCCTGAACATACCTGATCAGAGAAGATAAATCCCGCTGCTCATGTTTCAGTAAATAGTGGCAAATTTCCATAGGCAGCTCAAACCCGCAACGGATTGCATAGTCTTGCATTACCTCGATTTTTTTTTCATCCGTTAATTCGTGCACCTGGTATACCAGCCCCCAGCCCAGGCGAGTGGTCAGATCCTGGCGTAAATTTAGTTGTGCAGGCGGCCTGGTGCCACTAGCCAGAAATATGCCCTCTCCGCTGTCACGCAAGTGATTATAAAGATTAAATAACCTGATCTGAGCCACACCATCCAACTGTTCGATATTATCTGCCAATATACAGCTTATACCGGAATTGAAATTTAATTCATCCTGACTGCAGTCGATGTAGCGCGAGTTGCACTGCTGTTCTGAAAAGGCATCCGCCACTGCTTGTAATAAATGGCTTTTACCACTGCCCGTTTCCCCCCAAAGGTAATAAAAACGATCTTGTCGGCTACCAGCAACCAGATTTTTCAGTGTATAAAGTAACTCTTCATTCTTTTCGGGAATAAAGTTATCCAGGGATGGTGAACCGATTTCAGTAATATCGAGCAGCAGTTGTCTCATTGGCTATTTATAAGTACCTTACCGTATATGAGTCATGATGTGTAAAACAGTCTGATTTTGGAATTTTTGGTGTTGAAATGTTATGTGATACCGCATGTACGGTTGCAAGCATAGAATGCGTTAGTGTAATACAAAGAATTTTGCTCATGAAAATGGCTTCTGCAGCCGAATAGATTAAATATCCAAGATATTTAATAGCAATCGTACTTAAATAATATGATGAAAATATATAAATACATCAGTCAGTCAGTAATCACTGTTGGCTGGTTGAATACTTGGGTTCTAGTTTTGAATAGATTGCTAGTCAGAATATCTCATGGAAAAATAAGAATTTATAAATATCAACTGGTTGCGCAACCAGTCAGCAATAAATCTTATT
The DNA here is from genome assembly GCF_040256045.1 of Nitrosomonas sp. GTDB lineage: Bacteria > Pseudomonadota > Gammaproteobacteria > Burkholderiales > Nitrosomonadaceae > Nitrosomonas. Next base: position 15,062 of record NZ_JBDZWD010000042.1, on the reverse strand, counting down.
TGGCTCCATCCAGAGGGAAAAAAATAGTAATTAGGCAAATAGATGGCCAGGATCCGGTTGTTCAGTTATTTCCGCGACCGATTTCTGTAATCCGGGATCGTTTCACAAACGGAGCTATATGTCTGGTGGCTTTTAAGGATGATGAATTTGCAGGGTTTATCTGGCTTATGCTTGGTCCTTATCAGGAAGATGAAGTACGCGCACGTTATATTCCGCTACCAGCCAAGCGCGCAGCGTGGGATTTTGATGTTTATGTAAGTCCTCATTATAGGCTCGGGTTTACTTTTCTTCGTCTGTGGGATGAAGCTAACCGGTTGTTAAGTAAGAACGGGTTTGAATGGTCCTGCAGCAGGATATCGTCGTTCAATCCTAAATCATCAACGGCACATGCCGGCTTGGGTGCGGTAATACTCGGTCAGGCGGTTTTCATCGTATTGGCGGATTGGCAAGTGACATTGGCTTCAATCAGTCCTTATATTGACATATCTTTGAAGCCTGGTTCATTTCCTAAATTCTTTCTTGAGACATCTCTGTTAAACAACTCTTTTTCGATTAAAGAGGATAAAACAATATCGGGCTGAGCAACGAGATCAGATCTGTCTTTAATTTACGCTTTATGTGTCTGATCCGGGGCTAGCCGCTGAGCTATGTTCAACCCCACCAGGCTGAATACCCCCGCCATTGTCAGATATAAGCCGACAAGTGATGTACCACCTGCGTCATTGAGTGCTTGTGCAGCAAGCGGGGCGAGTGCGCCACCCAGAATACCTCCTAAGTTGAAGGCAACGGATACGCCGGTGTAACGTATTCGTGGTGGAAAAAGCGATGGCAGCCATACACCAAGAGGGCCGTATACAAAACCCATGATGAACAGTGCGAGCGAGAGCATTCCCCAAACCAGCCATAGCGAACCTGATCCAAGAATCGGCCCGAATATCAATCCCAAACCAATCGTTGCCGCGCAACCCCAGGTCAGTACCTGATTGGCACTGGCCTTATCAGCGCGTATTCCCGCAATGATGATCCCAGCAGCGAGAAATGCTATGGCAGCGAGTTGAGTGATGAGAAATTGTTCGCGATCGTATCCCAGTATGGTGGTGCCATGAGCGAGTGCAAAAGCGGTCGAAAGATAAAAAATGGCAAAACAGGCAACTACGGCAAACGTTCCCGCAAAAGTGATGGCGGCATGCTTGCGGATTAGTTCGCCGATGGGAACCGGTATGGGTGGATCCTGTGCCAGTGCTCGGGTAAATTCGGGTGTTTCATTGATTTTTAATCGTACCCATAAACCAAGTCCAACCAGAATTGCGCTGGCGAGAAACGGGATCCGCCATCCCCACGCCACAAAATCAGCGTCACTTAATATTGTACCAATCAGCAGGAATAATCCGTTGGCTGCAATGAATCCGATTGGGGCACCTAACTGAGGAACCATGCCAAAGCGCGCCCGCCATCCCGGGGGGGCATATTCAACAGCCAGTAAAGCTGCGCCTCCCCACTCACCTCCAAGTCCCAAGCCCTGACCAAAACGCAGGGTACATAATAACAATGGAGCTATCCAGCCGGCCATTGCATAGGTTGGCAAAAATGCAATTAACAGGGTCGATATACCCATCAGCAATAGCGAGGCGACCAAAGTTGATTTTCTTCCAATTCGATCTCCAAAGTGACCAAACAGAATTGCGCCAAATGGTCGTGCGAGAAAGGCGAGCCCAAAGCTCAGGAATGACAGCATTAATTGTGCAGATGGAGATTCTGCAGGAAAGAACAAAGGTCCGAATACCAGTGCTGCTGCGGTGGCATAGATATAAAAATCATAGAATTCGATGGTAGTTCCAACCAGGCTTGCTACAAGGACGCGGCGGTGCTGGTGAAAAGGGTTGACCATAATCAGTTTTCCTTAGGGCCTTCGAATGACCAGGCTGATCCTGGACTTACGGAACGCGAAAATAATGAGGATCGGGTGGCTTGTCAAATAAATGCAGAGTCGGCTTAAAATAGAAGGCAGTGTTGGATTGGTTATTTACCTGGAAAAAGAGATGGTTATCGGGTCAATGCATCGTTGATCTGATTGAAAGGCTTGTTGTGCAGGAAATTGCGTATGTTACCTGCCAGCAGATTGAGCATACGTTGTCGGGATTCCACACTAGCCCAGGCAGAGTGTGGGGTGATGATGAGATTTGGATGAGGATAGTCCAGCAGCGGGTTGCCATTGACTGGCGGTTCTTCTTTAAGGACATCGATGGCTGCACCAGCAATTTGGCCGGAGTGAAGGCTTTGCAGCAGATCGGTTTCATCGATCAGGCCACTGCGGGCGGTATTGATCAGGTATGCCGAAGGTTTCATCAGGTTTAGTTCCCGGCTGCTAATCAGATGGCGGGTATTTTCCGACAGAGGGCAGTGCAGGGTAATGAAATCTGCCTGGCGGATGACCTCATCGAATGCCGTTCGTCCAGGCCGGATGGCTGACGCGGATTTGTGTTCGGCGATCAGCAATTTCATCCCAAATGCTTTGGCAATGTTTGCCACTGCACTGCCCAGTTCACCGTATCCAATAATGCCGAGTGTTTTACCCGCCAGTTCCATGACTCCGAAATCAAGTGGGCAAAAATAGGGACTGGCCTGCCAGCCACCTCGTTTTATCAGTTGCTGATACTCCACGAAGCGGCAGGCAAAGTTCAGCATGAACATGAAAACATGCTGAGCGACCGAGCCGGCGGCATAGTTGCGTACATTGCATACTGGAATGTTGCGCTCGGCAGCCGCGATCAGATCGACGTTGTTATAACCGGTTGCTGCCACACATATCAGTTTCAGCTTGTTTGCGGCGTCTAGGGCTGAACGATTCAGCAGCGTTTTATTGCTGACAACGATTTCCGCTTCCCTGATTCGCTCTGCTACCTGTTCAGGGAGTGTATTGTCATGATAAACCCAGGGGGATACGACTTGCTCCAGTACCGTTCTATCGATATCACCGCGTGTAACGGAGCCGAAATCGAGAAAAACAGTAAGCATGGCATTTACAGGTGAAAATTGGAAATGATATTCCAAAAGAATGTAGTGAAAGCGTGAGGTATTGTCAAACGGATGGGCCAGTCGACTTGGAATTTGTTCTGCCAGGCATCTGCAAATAGAGTGCTGCAGAGATATTACGGAAATAAAAAAGCCGATACAGTTTCCGGTATCGGCCCGTATTCAAATGTAACTATTAGGTCATTTGAGCGTCAGGATCCATTCTGCCAGCGCTTTGGCATCTACATCACTTACATTGACGTTTGGTGGCATTGGAATCTGTCCCCATGCGCCGCTGCTGCCGCTTTTGATTTTACCTGCCAGATAGGTGACTGCATCATCCTTATCAGCATATTTTGCTGCAACATCTTTAAGTGCAGGGCCAACGACTTTTGTTTCGACCTGATGGCAGGCAATACAGTTGTTCTTTTTGGCCAAATCAGCATCTGCCTGAGCGTAACCGGCTGCTAATAATGCTGAAGCAGCAAACGCACCTAACCAACCTGTTTTCATCATACTCTCCTTTTATGAATGATTAAGGGAGCGCCATTCTACCGTGAAGCTTACACATTTGCAGTAGTTCATTCAGCGAATAGATCTCCGGGAGACAACGCCTGCCCTCACATACCCGAACACTGACTTTTCCATCCGGAACAGAGCGCATTTTAAGGCCGTCGGGTAAGCCGAGAAGTTCCGGAGGCAACGCGATCACTATTTTGTCAAGCGAATGAGGAAGCAGCGCTTTCAACCAGGTTTGCAGTTCTGATCGGTTGCCCTGAAGAATCACTGTGGTCGTCGGTTCGAGGAATTCCTCCAGCGCGATCATCAGACTGCAGTGCGAACTGGCATGCAGTGAGAATTCGCTGGAAAAAATATTCAGCGTGCGTTCGGCCGCTTCAAGGTAACGTTGCTCGCTCAACAGATGGCCCAGTTGTTGCAAAGCAGTGGCAGCAATACCGTTTCCGGCCGGAATTGCACCATCGTGACCTGTTTTGGGTCGATGGATGAGTGTTTCGTGGTCATGGCTGGTGAAGAAGAATCCACCGGATGTTTTATCCTCAAATCGGGTGAGTAGCACATCGGCCAGGGTAATGGCAAAGTCGAAATCTGTCAGCCGGAAATCGGCCTGCAACAGTGTCAGCAGGCTATCCAGCAGGAATGCATGATCATCGAGATAAGCATTCAGATGTGCCTTGTCATCTTTGAAAGTTGCCAGCAGACGGCCATCCTGCCACAGTCTGCTGCGGATGAAATCCATTGCCCGCATGGCTGAATCAACCCACTCTTCGCGCTCGAAGATCTGTCCGGCACGTGCCATGCCTTTGATCATCAACGCATTCCAGCTCGTCAGGATTTTTTCGTCACGTCCCGGGCGAATACGCCGTTCGCGTTCGTTCAGCAATTTCCTGCGCGCACTGTCGATGAGCCGCTGTGCAGTTTCCGGGCTGATTTGATTGCGTGTCGCAACCATCTCGATCGATTCCGTGACTGCAAGATGCCAGTGGTGATTTTCGAAGTTGGGGGAGCGGTCGAGGCCATAATAAGCCGCTGTCACCCGATATTCTTCCGCTGTCAGGATTGTCGAAACCGCCTGGCGATCCCAGATGTAGAATTTTCCTTCTTCGTGTTCGGAGTCGGCATCGAGCGAGGAAAAATAGCCACCTTCCCCATCTATGCCGGATTGCATTTCCCGCATGACCCAGGCAGCTGTTTCCTCTACCACCTGTTTGAACAGAGGATTGCCGGTCACAAGCCAGGTTTCCGCATAGAGGGGCAGCATCAATGCGTTGTCGTACAGCATTTTCTCAAAATGTGGAATCTGCCAGGCATGATCGGTGCTGTAACGGCAGAATCCTCCCCCCAGTTGGTCATACAGTCCACCCTGTGCCATTTTTGCCAGCGTGTGGGTCACGACATGCAGTGCTCGCGTGTCATTGTCGGTGACATATCGCCGTAGGCAAAACTGTAACTCTGCCGGATGGAGAAATTTAGGTGCATCTCCGAAACCGCCGTCGGTTTCATCGAACAGTTGATTCAACTGTTCCTGCGCCTGATCGATTGGTTGCCGGGAAAGTGCAGAAGCACGGGTATCCGGTGCCGGGAGCGATTGAGCCAGCAATTTCAGCAATACTGAGTTCTGCTTCTCGATATCGGTTTTACGTGTGCGATAAAGCTCGGCTACTTTTGGCAGTAGTTCCAGAAACCCTGGCATACCGTAGCGCGCCTCTTTCGGAAAATAGGTGCCGCCGAAAAAAGGCTTTTGCTCGGGCGTCAGGAACATAGTCAGCGGCCATCCGCCTGAACGATGGTTCAATGTGTAATGCGCGCTCTGATAAATCTGGTCGATATCAGGGCGTTCTTCACGGTCAACCTTGATGTTGACGAAATGTTCGTTCATGGCCGTGGCGACCTGAGCATCCTCGAACGATTCATGCGCCATCACATGGCACCAGTGACAAGCGGAATAACCAATGGAGAGCAATATCGGCTTGTCCAGCATCCGTGCGATTTCCAATGCCTCTTCTCCCCACGGGTACCAGTCTACGGGATTTTCCGCGTGTTGCAGCAGATAGGGGCTGGTTTCTCTGACAAGATGATTAGGCATTGGATTTTTGCTGAAAATAGATTAATCGGTGACTGCACCACGGCTGGCAGTGGATACCAGTCTGGCGTATTTTGCCAGTACGCCGCGTGTGTAGCGCGGTGCCGGCGGATGCCAGGCGGCCCGGCGGCGTTCCAGCTCGGCTTCAGGAACATCCAGTTGCAGCAGGCGACGGTGTGCATCGATCGTAATCGAATCTCCCTCCTGCACCAGGGCGATTGTTCCGCCGGCGAATGCTTCCGGTGCCACATGGCCCACCACCATTCCGTAGGTACCACCCGAAAAACGTCCATCGGTAATCAACCCGACCGAATCACCCAGTCCTTCACCGATCAGGGCCGAGGTGGGAGAAAGCATTTCGCGCATGCCGGGTCCGCCCTGCGGGCCTTCGTAGCGGATGACTACTACGTCACCCGCCTGGATTTTGCGTTCAAGAATGGCTGCCATGCAGGTTTCTTCGGAATCGAACACTCTGGCGGGGCCGGTGATGCTGGGATTTTTGATGCCGGAAATCTTGGCGACCGCGCCTTCTGGTGAAAGATTGCCTTTCAGGATCGCCAGGTGACCCTGTTCATATACCGGCTTGTCCCAGGGGTGGATCACATCCTGATCGGCACGCGGCTGTTCGGGAATATCTTTCAACACCTCAGCGATAGTTTGTCCGCTGATGGTCAGACAGTCGCCGTGCAGCAGGCCGTGCATCAGCAACATTTTCATCACTTGCGGAATACCGCCCGCTTTGTGCAGATCAGTGGCTACATAGCGCCCGGAAGGTTTCAGGTCACACAGCACCGGTACGCGTGCACGAATGGCTTCGAAATCATCGATGCTGAATTCCACTTCGGCCGCATGGGCGATGGCCAGCAGGTGCAGCACGGCATTGGTCGAGCCTCCCACCGCCATGACGACGGATACCGCGTTCTCGATGGATTTGCGGGTGATCAGACTGCGCGGCAGAATCTGCTTTCTGATCGCTTCCACCAGCACTTCGGCGGAGCGTATGGCGCTGATCCGTTTTTCCTCATCTTCCGCAGCCATGGTGGAAGAGTAAGGCAGGCTCATTCCCATTGCTTCGATGGCGGATGACATCGTGTTGGCTGTATACATGCCACCACAGGAACCGGCGCCGGGGCAGGCATGGCGTTCGACTTCCAGCAGTTCATGATCGTCTATCTTGTGCGCAGTATGCTGTCCGACGGCTTCGAAAGCACTGACGACAGTCAGGTCACGGCCCTGATAATGGCCGGGTTTGATGGTACCACCATAGACGAAAATGGACGGTACGTTCAGTCTGGCCAGCGCGATCATGGCGCCAGGCATATTTTTATCACAACCGCCAATGGTGATGACACCATCCATGCTTTCCGCCTGTACACAGGTTTCGATCGAATCGGCGATTACTTCGCGTGAAACCAGAGAATACTTCATGCCTTCAGTACCCATGGAGATCCCGTCGGATACGGTAATGGTGCCAAACATCTGCGGCATGGCACCAGCGGTTTTCAGTGCATGTTCGGCGCATTTGGCAAGGGTATCCAGACCCAGGTTGCAGGGTGTGATGGTGGAAAAACCGTTGGCAACCCCGACGATAGGTTTATCGAAGTCTCCATCACCAAAACCGACCGCGCGTAACATGGCGCGGTTAGGGGTGCGTTTTGCACCCTGGGTGATGGCCTGGCTGCGTCGATTATCTGGCATATTGTTTCCTCATGGACAGGTGAATGAATTACGGACCCGACAAGGAGATGATCGCTAGTGATGTCTGCTGCGATCAGCGGGCATTGCCGTATAATGGATATTTTACCGTAAGTCAGGCTGCTGCCCATGCTCGTTCATCCACAATTCGACCCGGTTGCGATTGCAATAGGTCCGCTTGCTGTTCGCTGGTACGGGTTGATGTACCTGCTCGGATTTTTACTGTTCATTCTACTGGGACGCTACCGCATTCGGCAGCAGTCCAACGGCGTATTTACCCGGGAAATGCTGGATGATGCGCTATTCTACGGAGTGTTGGGGGTGATTCTGGGCGGGCGCCTGGGTCATGTCCTGTTTTATGAGCCCGCCTACTATCTGCAGCATCCGCTGGAGATAGCAGCTATCTGGCAAGGTGGAATGTCTTTCCATGGTGGGTTTCTCGGCGTTACCATTGCCATGGTGTGTCTGGCGCGCAAGTACCAGCTTTCATGGCTGGCCGTCACGGATTTCATCGCACCGCTGGTTCCGCTTGGATTGGGAGCGGGACGTATCGGTAATTTCATCAACGGTGAATTATGGGGGCGTCCTACCGACGTGCCGTGGGGGATGATTTTTCCGTATGCGGACAATCTGCCGCGTCATCCCTCACAACTTTACGAGTTTGCATTGGAAGGGCTGGCGTTTTTCGCGCTACTCTGGCTTTATTCCGCCAAACCAAGACCACTAGGTGCCGTTACCGGAATGTTTATGATCGGTTATGGTGTATTCCGTTCGTTCTGTGAATTTTTCCGTGAGCCGGATGACGGCTTTCTCGGTATCATGACGCTGGGTATCAGTATGGGTCAATGGCTATCCTTGCCGATGATTGCAGCCGGTATCGCGTTTTTGTTCTGGGCATACCGGTATGACAGAAAACCGGAGAAAGCAGCCGGGAAATTGCCGCGCGAACGTAAAAACCGGGATTAATCGGCGGAATCGATCGGATATGGTTATGCCCTCTGATTTACCGGCCGGGAACAATTCCCGGTATCGGCTCGTTACCACGGCAGCAGGTGATACTCTTCTACAGCTTACTGGCAGCTTTACGCTCACCTCACTTGATCGATCATTTACCACAGTAACAAAAGAACTGGCAAAACTGGCCAGCCAATCCGACTCCGATAGCCTGCACTGGGATCTGACTGATGTCAGCCAACTGGATTATGCGGGAGCAGTCATGTTGTGGCGGATATGGGGTGAACAACGGCCTGCACATCTGTTGTTGCGTTCCGAACAGGAGAGAATGTTTTTGCGGCTGGAAAAGTCGGTATCGTTACCCGAGCAGCCACGGCGCATATTATTTTTACCTATTTCTATGCTGGGAAAGCAGTTGCTCCGCTTTCTCGATCATCTGGGTGGCATGATCACCCTGTCCGGGCAGATCGTGCTGGATCTTTTTTTTCTGATGACCCATCCGGGTAGAATCCCGGTGCGGGAAATTTCTGCAAACCTGTATCGTACCGGTGCACAGGCCCTTGGCATTACCGCTATTGTGGGATTTCTGATCGGTATCGTCCTGAGCTATCTTACTTCAGAGCAGTTACATATGTTCGGGGCGGATATCTACATCGTCAATATTCTCGGCATGAGCATCATCCGGGAGCTGGGCCCGATGCTTGCCGCTATACTGGTTGCAGGCCGTTCCGGTTCCGCCATGACAGCACAATTGGGCGTCATGCGTGTTACCGAGGAACTGGATGCGCTGACAGTGATGGGCATTTCCCATAGCACGCGGCTGGTGCTGCCCAAAATCATCGGTCTGGGTATTGCCTTACCGCTGATCGTACTCTGGACCAGTGCAATTGCATTGTTGGGGGGGCTGGTGGCGGCAGAACTGCAGATCGGGTTGAGTATTCATTATGCGTTGACCGCCTTGCCGGATACCGTGCCGATTACCAATTTATGGCTCGGTCTGAGTAAAGGGATGGTTTGTGGTATGACGATTGCCCTGATCGCCTGTCATTTCGGGTTACGTATCAAACCCAATACCGAAAGCCTGGGAGAGGGCACTACCAATTCCGTGGTGACTTCGATAACTGCCGTCATCCTGATCGATGCCATCTTTGCCGTAGCGTTCTCTAATATTGGCATCAGGATAGCAAGCTGATGGCAACCCTTGATCCGATAATCGAAATCGCCGGACTGACTACCCGTTTTGGTAGCCATATCATCCATGAAAATATCGATCTGACGGTATACAAAGGAGAAATTCTGGCACTGGTGGGCGGTTCCGGCAGCGGCAAGACCACTCTGTTGCGCCAGATGCTCGGGTTGGTTACGCCTGCCCAGGGTAGTGTCAGAATATTGGGGGCAAGACGGTATGATTGTGGCCGTGAGGAACAGAGAAAACTGCGTACTCGTTCCGGTGTCCTGTTTCAGCAGGGCGCGTTGTTCAGCGCGCTGACAGTTTTCGAAAATGTGGCGTTGCCATTGCGGGAAATGCGTACGTTGTGTGAGGGCACGATCCGCGAACTGGTCATGCTGAAACTCGGTATGGTCGGTGTCGAGGCACAACATGCCCGGAAAATGCCGGCAGAGTTATCAGGCGGGATGGTCAAACGGGTCGCACTGGCGCGTGCTTTGGCGCTGGACCCGGAGCTGCTGTTTCTGGATGAACCCACTGCCGGACTCGATCCTGTACTGAGCGAAGGGTTTGTCGACCTGGTACGCTCATTGCGCGAGGAACTGGCGCTGACGATCATCATGGTTACGCATGATCTGGATACCCTGGTTGCGATTTCCGATCGTGTAGCTGTGCTGGCTGACCGGCATATCGTTGCACTAGGGCCGATACCGGAAATCATCACCATCGATCACCCGTTTATTCAAGCCTTTTTTGAAGGAACGCGCGGCCGTAATGCATTGCGCGCTCTGCAGCAACACTGATCATTATTGCCTGCTATTTCATTCGCATTTCAAACCAAGGAAACACAATGTCCAACAGTACTTTGACATTTGCCCAGATGTTGATTGCACGTCGTTCCCTGACCCCTGACGACGACGGCTGCCAGAAAATGATCATGCACCGGCTGGTGGGGCTTGGATTCAAAAGTGAAGCCATGAACTATGGTGAAGTGGAAAACCTATGGACGAGAAAAGGTTCCGGCGCACCGCTGGTATGTTTTGCCGGGCATACCGATGTCGTGCCCACCGGCCCGATTGCACAATGGGAGAGTGATCCTTTTACGCCAGTGATTCGAGATGGTTTCCTCTATGGACGTGGCGCAGCAGACATGAAAACCTCACTGGCTGCCTTCGTTACCGCGATCGAGGAATTTATCGAGCTGCATCCGGATCACAAGGGCTCGATTGCGCTGCTGATCACCTCGGATGAAGAAGGGCCGGCAGTGGAGGGTACTGTAAAAGTCGTGGAAGCACTGCAGGCGCGCGGGGAAATGATCGATTACTGCATCGTGGGTGAGCCCACCTGCACCAATCAGTTGGGCGACACCATCAAAAACGGCCGACGTGGCAGCCTGTCAGGCAATCTGACTATCAGAGGCATCCAGGGGCATATTGCGTATCCCCATCTGGCCAGGAATCCTATTCATACGGCTGCACCCGCCATTGCCGAGCTTGCGCAAACCGTGTGGGATGAGGGCAACGAGTATTTTCCTGCTACCACCTGGCACATTTCCAATATTCATGGCGGCACTGGCGCAACCAATGTCATTCCCGGCGAAATCAACCTGCTGTTCAATTTCCGTTTCTCCACTGCCAGCACGGTTGATTCGCTCAAGGTGCGCGTGCATGAAATCCTTGATCGGCGTGGACTGGATTACGAACTGATCTGGGAACTCTCCGGTAAACCTTATCTTACTCCGCGAGGAACACTGGCTGATGCAGTCAGTGCGGCCATTCGCGAGGTAACGGGTGTCGAGCCGGAACTTTCCACCACCGGTGGCACTTCTGATGGCCGTTTCATCGCTGATATATGTCAGCAGGTAGTGGAATTCGGGCCGCGCAACGCAACCATCCACAAAATCAATGAATCTGTGGAAGTGGCGGATATCGAACCCCTGGCCCGAATTTACCGCTTGACGCTGGAAAACCTGCTGCTTTGATGAGACAGAAGTAACCTCTGAAAAACGTTAGCGAGGCAGTCAGTTCGAAAAAGCAGAGTTTATACGTAATAAATGAGCATTTTGAGCCGACTTTTAACGCAGAAATGGCAACGCAGATAGTTTTGCAGAGGTTCCAGAAAATCCGGGCTAAGCTCAGGCTGTATTCGTATTTTTTCCTCGCAGCAGCTCAACCAGTTTTTCGCTCAATTGAAAGCGGGCTGTATCCTTCCCGGCTTCATCGGTCCTTTCGACCAATCTGTAAGAGGTTAGGGTATCCATTAACGGCAGCAGATCATTATGGTCTTCCAGGAAATAGGCAATACAGGGACCTTTGCGATGAAATCCCCAACGATTCCACCCCCAGCCTTTTTTCAGGACATAAAATTCCCGGTGAAATTTGAAATCAGGATTTTCCACATCCTGCTTCATTTCGTTGAGCAGACGTTCATGTGTCTGCCATAACTGATCGAATAAACCTGTAATATTTGCATCAGTCGTTTTCTGTACCTTGTTTTCACTTGGCTTCATGAAATAACTGACGAGATAAATCGTAAGCGCACCCGCCAGAAACCCTGCCACCAAACTCAAAATATCCATTTCTCCTCCATCAATGTAATTTTGATCAGTTATTTTCAGGTTGAGCAGTATAACAAGTAAAGCAGGTATGTCTGGAGCTGTTACAGGCTTTTACATGGTTGAGGAATCTCTGATTGAAGCCGGATGCAAAGTCGGTGTGGTCAATCCAGTCAATCAGTTCCAGAACACCGGATTACCGCATCAGCCTGCGGTCTTCTCGTAAGGATGACGGCGAGAAAGGATCGGGTAACTGTCAGATCGGATCTGAATTACTACAGATCAGTATTATTTCAACTTCCTGTTTCGAAGATCAGCGCACGCCGAATCATTTTCTCAACATCTTCGCATGCATTAACGAAATTAAGTTCTATTTCAGGATGATTTCTCTTAAAAACCCTGAATATCTCATCGGCAAATGATTGTCCGATAGATGAAATTTTCAAAAAATCAAGTATTACTATCTTGAATCTATCAAAGCCGGCAAGCAATCTCTTCGCTTGTGAACGAGAAACTAGATTATCGTCTCCGTATTTCATGAGCATTACCGGGATGACGGTTTTTGTAAAACCGTAATTTTCACCGGTTGTATATTCATCAAATACCTGTTTGGTAGTACGAGAGGTATGATTGCTCAGTTTCATTCTAACTTTAGTGCCAGCCTCGGATTTCCCCTCCTGGAAGATCCAATCCTCAGGCCTTTTAAATCGATGATAGTAGTGAACATCATCTGAGGAAATCTGAAAGTCATCAAACATTCTGGAACTGAAAAATATTCCTTCGCCAGAATGATTATCCGGATCAGTTGTGAATTTCCCTTTTGCCAATTCCAAAACGGCATGGCGCTTATCAGTAAGATTAAGTGCTGACTGGATTTTATTAAAAATCCCCACACCGTTATCAAATATAACTATTTCTGTTGATGAGGCTGTTTTGGTAAGGCTAACAGCAATAGATGTGCCACCAGAATGCTCAATAGCGTTATTGAACATTTCCGTGAAACTATAGTGCCAGATGTCTCTGACATTTTCCGGAAGTTTCTTAAAAAATAGTGAAATGTCCTTTAACCATACTGTACCTTCAGTAACCTTATGATCAATTGGGTAACGGTTATTCCACGTAACTAATGGCACTATCGTATAGGTTTTTTTTCTACCCTTTCTATGAGCACTAATCGCTCCTTCTTCAACAAGTCGCTGAAGATGTTTATGAACAGCCTGGCGAGTGCAATCAAAATTATTTGCTGTCAAACGAACAATATCTTCCGGAGCGTTTTCGAGATTATCCAGAATAAATTTTCGAATAACTTCACCTCTTTTTCTTACAACATTCATATGCTTAATTCGTCAACTGATTATTATCATATTGTTAACTTATGTTGGTTTTATTGTCAACTTTTAAAGCTTTAGAGATATTAAGAAAACCTCTGATCCAATCCTCCCGTACAAATTCGAGTAGCAAATCTGCCGCCATTTCCGGATGGGGAAATAAGGGAGTGTTTTAACTGATTGAAGGCTGGATTGCTTCACGACTGAAGCGGTCGCAAAGACGGGAAGGGAAAAGTTGATGGCTCCCACGTTCCGCGTGGTAGCCCGTGTTGTTGCCGCTCCGGCGGCTATGTCCCGCTGGAGCGAGGCGGGCTGTATTTCCATGCGGAGCGTGGAAACCATCAAGTCCGACGGAGTGTTTATAGTGATCGATGTCTTATTAGTAACTATACCGAACACTTGCCAGAAAATTGCGTGGCTCCCCATAATAGTTACCAGCATAGGGATTATCGTTTGTCACGGTTTGGTAATATTTCTTGTCGAAGATATTGTTGACGTTGAAGGCTGCGGACCAGTGCTTGTTTAAATGGTATTGGGCAAACAGATCGACCAGCACGCGGCCAGGTTCAGTAAATTCGTATGGAACCGAAGGGCCGTCATATTGGCCGCTAGTCCGGTTGTAGGCATTCGCTAATCCCTCCTGGTAGTACGAACTTTGTGCAGTGAGTCCACCGCCGAACTTCAGGCCTTCAAGTACACCTTGAAACGCATAGCTCGACCACAATTTGAATAAATGCTTGGGTGTAATCGTACTATAGCGGCCACTTTCCGCTTTATTTTCATTGTCGTTGAACGTGTAGCCGGCCAGAACCTGCCAACCCGGCAAGATCTCGCCGCTGACCTCGATATCCACCCCTCTGCTGGTAATGCGGCCGTCATTCAGATAACAACAGTTGCTACCCAAGTCCCCTGGAGTGGGCGGATAGGCTTGGTCGCGCACCGCCTGACCATTACGTTTGATAGAATAGAAAGCCAGCGCTGTATTCAGCTGATTATTGAATAGTCCTCCCTTGACACCAACCTCATAGCTACGCCCGGTGACAGGATCAAGTGGTTTGCCAGGCAGAGGTCCCTTGAGGCTGCTTGCCTGCGATTGATATGTTTCAGCAATGCTGCCATAGGCCGACCATTGTTTTGTAATATCAAAAACCAGGCCCAAATAAGGTGTAAAAACTTTGTTATCTTCGTATTTTGTTAAAGAGGTGGAAGTAACAGCACCCGTATTCCTATTATACGTATTCGTTAGATCTTCATAATTGTACCAACTGATTCTTCCGCCCACGATCAGTTTCAAAGGATCAGTGATTTGGGCTACGAATGACCCATAAACACCCTTTTCTACGGTTTTTGTCTTAGCGCGTAAAGTACGAAGGTAGGGTTCATTTGAAATATGGTCGAGTGGGTTGAACTCAAAAATGTTGGGAGATAAGGTAGCGTTAGAATTTCGGATTCTCGTCTCCCAAGGAAAAACACGTCTGTTGATATTCGTACCCAAAATCACCTTGTGTTCGTGACCAAGCAGATGGAATGACCCCTTCAGCACGGCATCGAGCGTTTTCTGTGTTTCGTCGATATCGAACTCCCTGTCTCTGAAGGAGCTTGATCCGGTGAGGGTCACCGGATCAATCGGCTCGTACCACGACATATCCCGGCGGTAATTGTTGCTTTCCACACGTGACGCTTCGATACCTAGATGTTTAGTCCCACGATATGATGGAATGGGTCAAGGTTAAATCGTTCTGGTTCATT
>NZ_JBDZWD010000041.1:0-22312 GCF_040256045.1 Nitrosomonas sp. | reverse complement strand
TGATCTGCAGATTGGTATCGAGTTCATTGAGCTTGTGTAGCGTGCCACGGATTTGCTTGAAATGTCCATCTGCCGTGCGATTTCAGTAAATGTCAAAGATGGCGCAGGCAGGATATTTCGAGTATTGAAAGCCCGCGCGCCTTCCTGTTTACCGTTGCACTCAATCTGATCCGGGATCAGGCACGGCGTCAGGCGCATGTGCAAACCTATGCCAGCACCATGCAATACCTGTTTCAGGATAAACCTGCGGATAATAATCCTGCACAGCGTTGTGACGAACGCAGACAGATAGAATACCTGCAGCAGGCTCTGGATCAGTTACCGGAAAATGTATGCCATGCTTTTCTTCTTTTTCGTCTCGATGGTTTGATAGATCTCCTGAAGTATTTCGGCTGCTTCATCTTTGCTCAGCTTGCGACACAGATAATCCAGCAGATCACTGCGCAATTGAAGAAACAGTTCATCACCGGAATAAGTAATCGTCATGAACAGAGGGTATATCTGGCTAATAACTGCGCTCATCATACTGTCTTTCTCCGCCCTGAAGAATGTGGCAAATTGTCGCACCCAGGTAATCCTGACGGTTACGAATACTTAATCAACAAACCTTCATTTGTGGCAAGGAGAAATTTATAGGTAAATTTTACAAGCATTCAATTGCTGGCTGCTTTGCGTATTTTTATTGAATATGACGCACACGGCTGGAACCAGAAACAGTGTCACAAAGAATGTGAAGAGCATGCCAAATGCGATGGTAACAGCCATCGGCATAATTTTTTCCGCATCGTATCCCTGTGAGCTAAGCTGGGGCAACAAACCGGCAAGGGTCGTAACATTCATTAACAAGATGGCACGGAAACGTAATTTTCCCGCAACGATCGCTGCTTTTATCACCGGCATTTTCTGTTGCAGGTTTTTATTGATCTGTGCAATCAGAACCAGACTGTCATTGATGACGATTCCGCTCACAGCAAATAATGCAAAATACGATTCCAGTGAAAGTGGAATCTGAAACAACAGATGACCGACTACTGCTCCGATGAAACCAAAAGGAATGGTCAGCATGATGATCAATGGCTGGGTATAGGAACGCAACGGTATTGCAAGCAGCGCATACATACCGAACAATGCCAGGATTCCGTAAAGCCATAGATCTGACATCACCTCTTCCTGTTTCTGCCGGGATTCACCTGGTTTTATATCCAATCCGGGAAATTGCGCTTTCAGTTGTGGAATGACATGAACACGCATATCGGCCAGGATAGATTCGACATCGGCCTGATCCTGGTAGACTTCTGCGCCAATCAGTTGAATACGCTCCCGATCGGTGCGCTGAATACTGGCGAACCCTGGCTGATATTTCGCCCGGGCAATTGTATCGAATGGCACACTGCTCCCGTCAGGCAATCTGATCGGCATATTCTGCAGTTGCTCCAGTGTTTGCCTGTCTTCACGCGGGAAACGCAGCATGACACGGATTTCATCATGCTCGTGATAATATCGTTGCACCTCGAGTCCAAAAAAACCATGTCGTACCTGTTCACTCAGGTCACGCATCGTCAGGCCATGAAAGGCAGCAGCAGGTTTGAGCTCAAGATGCAGCTCGGGCTTGCCAGGCTGCATCGAGCTGGTGACACTGTGCACCCCGGCATAGGCAGCCAGCTTATGCTTCAGTATCACTCCGGCTGCATTTTGCACCACGGTATCCGGTGCTGTCAGTACCCATTCGATTGCCTTGGGTGCCCCTTCTGTCGATACACCGAGATCACGCGGCCAGAAACTCTGGATAGTCAACGTCGTACCCGCCGGCAACGGGCCAAAACGTTCCTGCCACTGCTGTTTGATATCGTCCACCTGGTTGCGAATATGGTCATCGATAGCCAGTTCAAGGTTAACCACCGCCACATTATCATTACTGAACATAAGCACATGACGAACACTGTCACCATTCTCAGCAAAATCATCACGATAATATTTCTGATTCAGTTGAGCCCGGATTTCATTGGCAATACGCTCCAGCCGCAAGGCTTGCCGGTCAATTTCTTCAAATGCGGTACCAGCTGGAAATTTGAGCATGCCCACCAGATAGTAATCATCCACCGGTCTGTCCAGCACACTGGTAATACGTCCTGATATGACCAGCGCAGCAATCAGCAGCAATGCAATCGTAAAGCCGGCAATCACGATGTAACGCCACTGCAGTGCAACACGCAAAATGCAAACATAAAATCCAGTCAACCAGCGTAATCCGCTATCCACCTGCTCCTTGAGCGTTGCTATTGCGCATACCACAAAACCAGGCATGATCCCAGCAATAGCTGGATCCTTTATACTTTGTCCAGCCAGATGAGCAGGCAGGATCAACAGTGTTTCCGTCATAGAAAACAGCAAAGCCAGGATCGCCACCGCAGAGATGTTATACAGCAGATGCCCGGTCAACCCTGGCAGCAGCAAGCCTGGCGTAAACGCAATCATGGTAGTCAGTACCATGGGCACAACCAGCGGCGCCATTGCACGCACCCCACCAATGGCACCGAATATCCCGGACTGCCCCTGTTGTTGAAGCCTATGGATATGCTCACCGACGATAATGGCATCATCCACCACCACGCTCAGAATCAAAATCAGCGCAGTAATGGTGTAGACATTCAGGGAAATACCTAAAATCGGTATCCACCAGAAAGCACCGAAAACCGAAATCAGAATTCCTGCACTGACCCATAACGCCAAGCGAATATCCAGAACCAGTGCCAGCACGATAAATATCAGGATGAAGCCGGAAATAGCGTTGCCTCTCAGCATCGACATGTTCTCATCGTAATACTTAGAAAAGTCATCCCAGGTAATGACCTCAACGCTGGAGGGTAATTCTAAACGATAGGCGGCAATCACCTGATTGACGGCCTTCACAGTCGTACCCAATTGATTCCTCGGCCAGATCACCATTTCTACTGCCGGCAGACCATCCGATTTGATCAGTATATTCTGCTCACGCACGATCTCAGTGATCCGCGCTATATCGCCCAGTTTCAGTTGCATGCCCTGCTGGTCCGATCGCAGGCGGATAGTAGCAAAATCCTCCACGGTCATGGCCTGTGCCTGGCTTCTGATCAATAACCTGCCATCGCTATTCTTCAATTCTCCCGCTGAGATATTGCCGGAAGCAGCGCGGATCGTTTCAGCAATTTCGTCGAAGCTGAGGCCGTAGCGCCGTAAATCCTCTCTGGTGATCTCAATCGATACTTCATACGGTATTTCCGGAAAAAGCAGGATTTGGCCAATATCCGGATGAGTACTCAACCGGATGTGCAGTCGATCACGGTAATGCTGTAACGTGCGCAGATCAGCCATGCCCCGTACAGTAACAACAATCGCCGGTGGACCTGTTTTCAATTCACGAATCACCGGTTTATCCGCATCTCGGGGAAATACCGTTACAGCTTCCAAACGGGCCTGGACTTCCGCTTGCAACCGAGTCGCATCGACAGCCGGATCAAATTCCACTAATACACGACAAAGCGACTGCTGCGCCTCAGCGTGCAGATGCCTGACTCCCTGCAAATCATGGACCGCATGCTCGATCGGGATACAGATCGCCTGCTCGACTTCACCTGGCCCTGCCCCGTCATAAACGGTAGTGATCTGGAGCTGGTGGCGTGGCTCCGGCGGATAGACATAACGGTCTGCAGTAATCAACCCTACGATTCCACCAACGATGATTAGGATCATCAGCAAATTGGCGGCAACCGGATTTCTGATAAACCAGATGATCAGTTTCATGGATGACTGTCGCCACTAGCCTGGCCGTTCGTGTTCGGCAGTTCAGATTTGACCTGCAATCCTTCCATCGGCTGCAGCAGACCAGATACCAACACTCGTTCCCCAGCATTGAGCCCGGACTGAATGATGACCTGCTCACGTTCACGTTTCAACAGCTTAACAGTACGCAAATGCAATTGATCCTGCCGATCAACAACGGCTATTTGATCATCCTTGAACATGACACTGGTCGGCAGAACCATCAATCGGTCGATCAGGCGTCCCTGAATCAGAGCCTCGACAAATAAACCGACTGGTAATACTGTAGTGTTGGTCAGTCTGGACAAGCGAATCTCATCAGATTGAAGTGAAGCGGGTATACGCAGAAATGGATCTGATATGCGCGCAACCAGCATCAGCATGCCGGTATTTCGGTCGATTACGCCTTCGCTGCGTACGATCCTTCCCTGCCAGAATCGTTTTTCTCCTTGGTATTCTGCCGCCAGTACTACCAGTGACCCCTGTCTGGAATTTTCTTCATGTGCAACTGACGCATCAGGTACGTCGATGAAAGCCAGATCCTGGGTGCTGACCGGCAACCGGACTTCTGCATAGTCGCTGCTGTAGATTATCCCCAGTACATTCCCTTGCGTGACGTATTGTCCGATACCGGTGTTTTTGCTGCGCACGCGTCCGTCAAATGGGGCACGAATCCGGGTACGTTGTCTGAGCTGTTCAGCATGCCTGACTGCAGCTTCTGCCGCAGCCAGTTTCGCACGCATTTCCTGCAGTTGTGGAATACGCTGACTGAGTGGGCTGGGATCTCCCTGGCCCAGATGTTTCCATTCATCATGGGCCTGAGCTGCTTCTGCTTCTTCACGCATCAGTAAATGATGTGCTTCCCTGACCTGTGCCTGTGTCTGCGCCACACGCAGGTCATAATCTGCCGGATCGATGGTTACCAGCACATCCCCTTTGTGAAAAAATCCACCACTGACGAAGGCCGGTGAAATATCGATGATCCGGCCGGAAACTTCCGTCACCAGATCGATTTCGGTATGAGCACTGACTTGCCCTTGTGATCGGACATGCAAACGTTTTGATTGCATTTCAACTTGGGCAACCTGAACAATAGGCGGTGTCAGTGTTTCTTCCTGTTTGCCATTCTCAGGCGGGAATTGAATGAGCAGCCAGGCTGCCAGTCCACCTATAAGGAAAACCAGGGTGGCAATCCAGATTTGACGACGTAAGCTCACAATTTTGTTTTTATTCTTTTAATGGGAAACAGCACCGCAGATGATTAAACAGATATTCGAATGAAACTGCAGGAACAAAAATAAAGAGATCGCTGAAAAATGTTGACAACCCTTTTCTACTATGACGTTTCAGCCAGCAAAAACTGGACACGCCGTAACGATAAAAGCAGTAACTCAATGATAGATAATGTATCTTTTATCATATTCAGAACTATTTCCGTGGTACTCAAATACTGCCTCCGAGAGCAAGGTAGAGATTGATACGGTTATTCAGTAATTGACGTCTGACAGCCAGATGAGCACTTTGCGCACTGAGCGTACTGCGATAGCTGTCCAACAATGTCAGAATCTGAATGAAACCCTGGCGATAGGAATACAGTGCCAGTTCCTGACTGGCTTCGGTCTGCTGAACGGCCTCACTTAATTCTTTCTCCTGCGCACGTAACCATTCTTCCGCCGCCAATGCCTGCTCGACTTCACGAAAGGCATTCAGCGCCACCCCCTGATACTGGTTGAAGGCTTCTTCCACATAGGCTTCATTCAATTGAATATTTCCACGAATACGTCCACCGGTGAACACTGGCTGTACCGCTCCGGTAAACAGATTCCAGACAACCGATCGCGGATCGATCAGATCGGTCAACGCACTGTCGCGCGTCCCTCCTGCTGCTGTCAGGGTAATGCGTGGTAATAACAGCTTGCTGGCACTTTCCAGGCGTGCATCAGCTGCGCGCAATCGTGCAAATGAGGCAATCAGATCAGGACGTCTGGTCAGTAATTCGGAAGGCAGGCCGGCAGGGAGCTGTGGCGGGGGAACAGGCAGCATCTGCTGAACCGTTGAACCGGATAAAGCGGTTACTGTATTGTCGATTTGAGGTAATGAACCGTCAGGATAATCTCCCAGCAGAATTTCCAGTTGCCGGGTAACCAGCTGCACCTGATTCCTGGTGTAGGCAAGCTTTGACCGGGCTTGAGCCAGATCGGTCAACACCAGGCGCACATCGAGTACACGCACCAGACCCCGTTCGAAACGTCCCTGTACCAGACTGGCAATCGTACTGCGATCCGCAACAGATTGTTCTGCCACACGAGCCTGAAGCTGCGCTTCCAGTAATGCAAAATAGTTCTGCACGACACGTGCGGTGAGTGATAACCGGGCTGCCTGAAAATCAGCGCTGGTTGCCTCCACTTCCTGACGGGCTGCCTCCCTGAATGAACGGATGCGTCCCCAGATATCCGCTTCCCAGCTCAGATTGAACAAAGCTTCGAATACACTATATTGCGCCGAACCAAAACCGGCACTGCGCACCTGTGCATACTGATATCCCGGTGCAAATGAGAGCTGGGGCCAGAGTGCAGCGCCATCGATGCGTGCCTGTGCAATGGCGGCATTGATACGTGCTGCGGCTGTCTTCAAATCGAAATTGCTGGTCAGTGCCTGTTCAACCAGTGAATACAGTACCGGATCATTGAACGATTCCACCCATTGCTGTCCGGAAAGCGGAGCAGTATTTGCAGAAGCACTCCACACAGCGGGAACGGAAACATCGAGCCTGCTTTCCTGCCGTTCCGGTGCCGTATTACAGCCGCTGATCAGAATCATCAAACCCGGCACGACAGCCCATTTGAAACGGATCAATATTCCTCTCCGAGATTGGCTACGAATGACGATGTACCGATGGCCCCAGGTAACGCGAATCGTACTGATGATTTTTTGGGCTGAGGCGCGCTGCCCGTTTCTTCATCCGGATAATGATGCCGGTCACTGACAGCATGACGATAGCCAGGCCGAGCACACAGACAAAAATACGGTACGGCAATCCGAATACATTGGCTATGTGCAGTGCAGCGAGCCAGGTGGTTACAGTATTACCGCTATACTGGCCGCTCGGCAGCAGCGCCAGTTTGAGCTCACCCGAATTGGCATCGAAAAATACACTTGTCCTGCTTCGTTTGTCCTGAATGTCTTTCGAGCTGCGCACGGTATAGGCGTAAGTACCGTTCATGCGATTCAATCCCAGTGCAACCACCTGCTCGATGGTGAAATGATGTTTATCCGCCTGCTCAGCCATCAGTTCTTCACCAATGGATTGCGTCTGCCGCCGGCCTATCTCAGCTTCTGCCAGAGGGATATTCCGTTTTGGAAGTTCTGTCCATGGTGCCTTGTATTCCATCACTGCACGAGTAGTCCAGGTATAGACCGTATCCCCCAAGTTCATATAAACACTGAACCAGGCAAAAGTAAGCAGAATCAGCCACAGCCATAGACCGCTGGCGCGATGCAAGTCGAAATTGAGTTTGTAACTGCTCGATTGCCAGCGGATTTTCCAGGCAGGCCCCCAGCTGTTCTGATCAGGAGAAGATTTTGGGGGTTGTCTGCGTCGCTGCGGCAAGGTCAGATAAAACCCGACAAAACAATCGATCGTCCAGATCAGAGCACAAATGCCCAATACCCATAACCCGAACCTGTCTAACGCCAGTTCGTAGTGCAACTTGTACACAAAAGGCATGAAGTTAATCATCCCTTCGGAAATCACTCCAAACCGGCGCCGTCCCAGTTCTTCACCGGTATAAGGGTCGAGAATCAGTTGGTTGAACCCGAGTGCGCTTGCTTGACCAGCCTCATCCGGGGGTGCGCTCATGCCAACCTGTGTGGCACCATGAGCCGCTTCAAGCGTGACGAAATCAACTCGGCCATGCGGAATTTGCTGCTGCGCAAGCTCAGCCAATGCAGCAACATCCAGTCTGTTGTCCTGGATTTGTTCGGGGTAAAACGCCAGCAAGCTACCCGTCGCCCCCACAATGATCAAAAAACCAGCCATGAACAGCCCTGCCCAGCGATGCAGCCACACCCAGAAGGAGCGTTTTAATATCATCTTAATAAATTATCTATTTGGAAACAGGATCAGCATTAAAAACGCCACTACAACTTTTAAAACCTTTCTATCTATGACATTTAAGCCTGCCAAAACCGAACACGGCATCGCAAAAAATTTATGAAATGCTGCTATTGCAATAAAAAATATGTTTCTACTACATATGGCATGCGAACTGAAAAATCAGGTAGCCCTCATCTAAATGGTGTTTCCGGTGAGTTATTTGTGGGGTTAAGCAATAAAGGGAAGACGACACCCACCGTTACGGCGCTAGCCGAAGCAAAAAGGGTGGATTCTGCTCACCCTGACAGCCCCATTCGCCTTACATTTCATCCACAAAATACTTAGGCAATAGTTATCCCCTCAAATCAATTAGTCGTCAATGCGACAAATTGTCGCATTGACGACTGGATAACTACTGCGCTTAGGATGCAAGCCTTCGATACCGTGTAGCTCATAGTGATCCCAGCCAAATGCGAACCTTTTCCTCTGGCACCGCCCCAGTGTTTGCCAGTAGCTTGGCGCCACCCTCCCCAGCGAGATAGCTCTTTACCACTCGCAATTTGAATTCCGTGTCGTACTTTGTCATCGAATCCCCTTGAAATTCATCCAATTTCTGGGGATCAGTTCAAATCCGAGGCGGTTCAGATTCACGCTTTATAATCATCTTTAGGGGTTTTATACAAATGGATTACTCGTGCTGGCATGAACAGCATAAGAACGGGGAAGGTTTTTTATCTTGGTTTCCAAGATACGTCCATCTTTCAGCTTTACACATCGATCGGCCACATGGAAGTAATGTTCGTCATGAGTAATCACTACTATTGTTTTCCCGCAAGCTTTGAGGTCAGGAAGAATGATGGTATAGAAGAGTTCTTTGAAAATGGGATCTTGGTCGGCTGCCCACTCATCAAATACATAAAAAGGCCTGTCTTCCAAATAAGCGGTCAATAATGCCAGCCGTTTGCGCTGCCCCTGAGACAGTTCTACGGTGGAAAAAACACCATCTTCGATTGCGACTTTGCGGTCAAGCTGAAGCGCTGCCAAGTAACTTTGCGCTTTTTTATCCAGATTTTCCTGAGCTAAACCTAATAAGCTTTCAAAAAGATAAAAATCTGAAAACACCGCGGAGAACTGTTGGCGATAGACATCTCTATTTGTGTCATCTATTACTTCGCCATTGAGTACGATTTGTCCTCCTTCCGGACTGTAAAGTCCTACCAGGAGCAATCCAAGGGTGGATTTTCCACTGCCATTACCCCCCGTAAAGAAAACCAATTCTCCCGGCTGAAGCGTAATACTCAGGGGACCTAAGGTAAAGTTATCGTTTTGTCCTTCCCGGCAATAACGATGAGTAACCTTTATCAATTCGAGTGTTGCCGGAATTCTTTGTGACGGAGACGGATCAGGTGTATTCAAACGTTCCGTTTGATCCACAAGTTCTTTCTTCAAATGATTGATCTTGCCTAAAGCAATGCTCGCTCGGCCTAACGCGGGTAGGCCATTAATTACACCCGTCAGCGGCGCCATCATATAAAGAACAGTCAATGTATATCCAGTTATAACTTCTTGGGCTATGCCCTCCCATCCGGTTGCCGCAAAAAGAATGACTCCTATAACAAAATATAAAACTGCACTGCCCCAAATGGATGCGAGTATGAACACGGTCATGGCTGAAATGTTACCTTGCCGACATGCCTCCGCCGTGGGATATAAAAGATCTAAAAGAAAAGCATCTCGTCGACGGGAATGCAGTTTAATCTCCTTGATGCCCATTATTAATGCTCTAAAATGTGCATATAGTGCGTCATCTTGTTCCCGAGCGGCCCGCAGAGGAGCTATCGCCTTTCTGGTACTTAACCAATAGACCACTACCCCTAATACAAGGGTACTTATCATTAGGGTGAATAAACTCCAGGACAACCACGCAAGATAAATAAGACAACCAAGCACCCAAGCAAAATTGATACATAGGTGGGGCACCAATTGAAAAGCATTGACCATCACGGGAATATCTTCCGTGAGGTTTGCCAACACTCGTGGCGCCCCTAGCTTTTGCAATAAGCGTAGCGGTGCACCGATAATTCGTCGGCTAAGATCCATACGCAGATCCCGGACTGATGTCTGGCCTACACGCATCACTATAATCGTCGAGATGATATGAGTGAGCACGACAGCGAGCCCGAGCCCTCCGTATATGAGAGGACTGGAACCTAGGCCAGAGGCGGATGAATACAAGGCTGAATTGATCAAGCCTATGAGAAGTGCATTTCCTAATCCGCTGAGTATGCCTATCGTAACAGCCAGGAGGATATTGGTTCGTGAGCGTGAGAAAAGATGAGCAACTATATCCATCGGGCAATCTGAAAGAATATTTCGCTGACAGGCGGATAGGAACAGCAGCGACGATTCATCATGCGGGATTTAATACAATCGCTCGCAAAGACCACAATTCTCCAATTTCTTTTATCACCTCATCCTGGCGCTCATAAGGAATTTCACACTCGGATAAAAGTTGACTTATAGAATGCTTCCCATCTGCTTGCGATAAAAGTCGGTGAACTTCAAGTGAGATAGACGTAGTCAATCTTTCATCATAATTTCTCCGCAACTCCCAGGACCAGGACGTTTCAGAAGAAGACATGAATGTCCTGGATTGCATCAAAATACAATATGCTGGCAACGAGAGGAGGAGATGCAAAAACCGTTTCTGTTCAAAGGGCTTCTTTTTTATCAAATAATTACCAATAATCAGGTAATGAAGGTCCGTTGTCAGAAAACAGACAATAGCGTCATTCACCGAGTTAACAATGGGTTCCGCATTGTTATTGAAGGAAGTATTTAAGAGTACCGGCATCCCCGTCCTTCTACGGAAAGCGTCGATAAGATTCCAGAAACGTTCGTTAGTTTTTTTCGATACTGTTTGTATCCGTGCAGTCCCGTCTACATGAGTAGTAGCACCGAGAAGCTTCCTTTTGTCTTCCCGCACTTTTAATACAAACGTCATGAAAGGAAACTGTTTGCTTTTACTGGGAATCTCGAAGTAATCCTCCGCGTATTCCTCTAGCACTGCAGGGGCAAATGGCCGGAACGCCTCTCTTTTTTTTACCATTTGATTGATGATGCTCATGTTCTCAGCCGGTCTCGGGTCAGCCAGGATACTTCTGTTACCTAACGCTCGAGGTCCAAATTCCGCACGACCTTGTACCCATCCGATAATATAGTGTTCCGCAAGAAGCTGCGCAGTTCGTTCCGCAATATCCGCCTCATATTCGAATTCGATAAAATCCTTCCATATATCCAATCCTTCCCTAATTTCTTTATTGGAACCCACCTCTGTTCCAAGATAGACATGTTCCAGTGAAGGGGATGGTATATAGTCGGCTCCTTGTCTCTCTTGCCGGCTGTGATAGGCTAGTAACGCTCCGCCCAGAGAGAGACCTCCATCGTGTGACGCTGGCTGCACAAAAACAGCGTCGAATAACGCCGAATATAGAATTTTTCCATTTAAAGTACAGTTGTGTGAAACTCCACCCGCCAGGCATAACTGCCGGTGCCCTGTCTCCTTCTGAAGGTATCTCAATAGATGAAAAGCCATATCCTCCAGCGCCTCCTGGAGAGCGGCAGCGATATCTTTATGAACTTGCGTGATAGGTTCTCCGCGCCGGCGCCGGGGTGACGCTTCACAGAGCAGGTTGATAAGGTTGCCCAGGATGTTATAGCGACCTTCCGGCAACAGCTCATAAGATTGACGAAACAGGTTCCTATATCGATCGGGATCTCCATATGGCGCCAGCCCCATAATCTTGTATTCGTCAAACAAGTCATACCCGAGATATCTGGTCCCAGCCAAATAGTACTCACCGAGGGATTCCGGTATGGGAAACTCTCTGATCGTGCTCCATACACCCTTGTTTACACTGCACGCAATTCCGGAAAAATTGTCACCAAATCCATCGAGCACCAAAACAAGAGCATTCTCGAACCCAGAGCAATAATAAGCGCTAGCTGCATGTGCTAAATGGTGAGGTACGAAATCAAATTTCTCATCATCTACGCGAAATCCAATACAATCACTAAACGTTTCGTGCATCAATTCACGAATTCCCTTTACTTTCTCATTTGCCTTAGGAAAGAGAATCCATCTCAGGGAAGCATCAGCGGTGGACTCTATGCAAGGAATGACAATCTTGTCGATCTGGTTTGCACTTATATTATTTTCAGTCATGCACGCACTTACAGCCCGTGCCGCCACCTTATTGGAATGTTTAATTCTGTCCATACGTTCCTCTTCAAAGGCGGCGAGGAGCACACCATCTCGAATTACAACAGCAGACGCATCATGACAAATGCTACCTAACGCACTACGCGAATGAATTGGATCCAAACCGCCCTGAAACCCCAGAATTATCATGTTCTCGATCCTTCTTAATGTCAAAAAACTGGTAAAGATGAGTCGTAGTTAAGATAGTGATCGCTTTTGCAATAGCGCTTCGATCATTTTCAAACTTAACTGTGCGTTTTCCGCTTCCTGAAATTTTGATTGCATAAGTTGCACGCGCCTGACATAACCCGAATCAAGGTTGATTGTATCGACCAAAGCTCGCACTTGTTCCTTGGTTACCTTTAAGAAATCTCCTTTCACTCCCAGACCGTGGTATATAACTCTGGCGGCATTTCCGGGATGATCGTAGCCTAGGGGAAATACGACCATAGGCACACCGAAGTATATGCACTCCTTTATTGTGTTCGTACCTCCGTGGGTGATCATCATTCTCGACCGCTTAAGCATCTGCAGTTGTGGGGCCCGATGTACGATAATTGCATTCGAGGGAATATTCGTGAAATCCTGAGGATAGATAAAATCACCCACCGCCAAGATCCATTGAAAACCGGGGCATGAACACGCCGCATCAATAACCGCTTGATAAAATGCACGATAGTGTTCAGTAGGAAGCCAAGCCAATGTTCCAAGGGCGCAATACACGAGGGGACGGGTCTCATCCAGAGCATCCCAGGCAAAAGAAACTTCATTTCGCTCAATATCAATTGAAGCTTCCGTGTAATAACGACCAGGCTTGTCCGAATGCGGAAAATCGAACTCTTTCGGACATAAAACTACTTCCGGTAACTTAAGGATGTAAGGTGGCAATCCCTCTTTATCCACCAGCGCCCATGGATATCCAGATTTCTTGGCTAGTTTCTTAATCATCCCGTTGAAATCGACAGACGCCAGGAATCGGGAATATAGGGTCGAATATGTTCTGAGAACGCTGTTTTTATGCCATGCAAGTTGTATACATAACCGTGAATATATGGATTCAGAAGGAATTATGCCGGTCCAGATCGGGGGAATCTCGCTATGCTTCGAACGACCCAGCATGTCGCGCAAATAAGCAGCATTTATGCCTAATGCGTAGCTTTGCAAGGCGAGCACGACCATCAGCGGATCCGCATGTATATGCAAAATCAAGTCAGGTCTAAGGGTCTCTATGACTCTTGGGAATTCGGTATCTTCGTTTAAAATGGCCTCCAGAAATGCCTGTTCTCTTGATACTCCAGCTCGCAGTACGTCATTCTCCGAAGAGGCGGTTACTGGAAGAAGTGCCTGTTTGGCGCCAAACCCTTTAGGGAACCATTTTTCGTATATTTTTTTAAACTCCACTCCATTCTTGAGCACATACTCTTCGCTGTCGGCCAATCCCACGTAGCTCACTTGGTGACCATTAGCCTTGAGCATTTTGGCCAGCTTAAGGCTGGAGTTAAGTGAGCCCATTGAAGGAGCCAGGACAAAAACAATATTTGCCACGTCAATTCTGTTAAGTTAATAACTGATTGCGTCCGAGGAACGATAGGTAAATGCCAAATAAATCGCGGTCGGCAATAGGACACCAAATTTCGCTATTTAGAAGTGCATCCTCCGTTTGGGCACTGTTATAACGTTTTCGCATATCCTGCGAATCTGTTTCGCTCCTCACATCACGCTGGAACAGGGGAAGAAGTGGATATAAAGGGTGCGTTTCGGAATATTCAGCCGCGATCCTGACACTTTCAATCCATTGAAGATAAGGTTCCTGTTGTACCGAATAACCAAAATCGTTGATCCAATCGACCAGAGCTGTGGCACTAACTGGATACTTGTTACTAAGGTGAAACGTTTTACCTATCATTTGCGGCTGTCTGGAGAGGCATAAGATCGCCTTGCTTACATAATCGACGGGAACAATATCGAAATTCGTCTTTACAGCGGGTGCTTTGCCTATATCGATACAGCCCCGAATTAGGCGACAGAGGAAATCATCGGTATTCCAAATGCCAGTACAGCTATGCCCCGTTACAGTTGCAGGCCTATAAACACTCACAGGCACACCGCGATCAGCCGCAATCCTTATAAGTTTTTCCGCGACCCATTTACTTTGGTTATAACCATTTCCCATATTCGCATCCGCATCCGGAAAATCCTCTTCAGTGAACTCCTGCTTTTGGGATGGCAATTCATTACCAAACACGGACAAAGTAGAAATATAGTGAACCGGCTTGACTCTCTGCGTGCAGGCTAACCTCAGTACTTCCTGGGTCCCCAATACATTGACTGCTTTTAGTGTCTGATATGGTTGAAGGAAGTTAACTAATGCCCCATTGTGATAGATCACATCCACCTTCCTAGCGAGAGCATTGAATTCGTGGAAGGAAAGGCCAAATTGAGGTTCGGATAAATTTCCGCAAACGGGGAATACTTTATGCATCAGCTCCGGGTTACATATTCCATAACCTATCAATGCATCTTGTAATCGCGTGAAACCTTCCTGATAGGATCCTGCGCGTACAAGGCAATACACGGATGCCGATGTTTGCTTCAACAACTCATGAAGTAGATAAGCACCCAGAAACCCTGTTGCTCCTGTCAAGAATATTACCGAGGGATCATGCTGAAACTGGGCTACAGAGGTGGATATGGTAGCTGGCTGAATAACGGGATCAAGGCTTGCTTCGGCTTCCAAGTCTATGTCACTTGGAATTCTTTCCGGTAGTGTCCTGCCTTCCAGGAAGGCCGATAACCTGGCAATAGTTGGCTGCTGAAAAAAAAAGGCTACTGATGGGCAGAGCTTAAGTTCAAGTTTTATCTTTTGGAGCATTCGGATGGCCAGCAGGGAATGTCCGCCGAGTTCGAAGAAGTTATCTTGGATACCCACACGTTCCAGCCCAAGCACTTCTGCCCAGATGTTTACCACGATCTCTTCCGTAGCCGTACGCGGCGCTACATACCGGGAACCCACCTGCAGGTTCATATCGGGAACAGGTAGTGCCTTGCGATCCACCTTTCCATTCGGAGTAAGCGGCAAACCATCTAGGTACACGAAAGCAGAGGGAACCATGTACTCCGGCAGCTGCTCCTTGAGATAGGCCCGCAGTCCATCAATCCCTTCAGCTGACCGGTCGCAGCACTTATCTCTTGCCACATATGCCACCAGACGTCTCTCGCCAGGTGTGTCCTCGCGCGCAACCACTACCACTTCTCTGATGTGCGGATGCTTTCCCAGAACAGCTTCTATCTCTCCTGGCTCTATCCGGAAACCTCGAATCTTTACCTGATGATCAGTCCGCCCCAGGTATTCAATATTCCCATCCTGCCGATACCGCGCCAGATCTCCAGTCCGGTATAAACGGCCTCCAGGCTCCCTGAAAGGATCGGGAATGAAACGTTCAGCCGTCAGCTCGGATCGATTCAGGTACCCTCGCGCAAGACCAATTCCCCCAATGTATAATTCCCCCGATACCCCTACCGGTACCGGATTCAAGTGAACATCCAGCAGGTAAATCCGTGTATTGGCAATCGGGCGCCCAATCGGAACCCGTTCTCCTCCATCGGCCTCCCATCGGTAAACGCTGCTCCAAACCGTTGCTTCGGTCGGACCGTATTCGTTGAATAGCTTTACTTGCGGGAATCGGTCGTTCTGTAAATTCAGCAGATCTTTTTTGCAGGATTCCCCCGCTACTATTGCAAGTTCGAGGCTCTTTCCCTCCTCGGGCGTCATTTCCTGCAATAGGGCTTCATATAACGAAGGAACGGCAAGCAGATGGGAAACCCGATGTGAGAAGATCAGATGTGAAAGTGCTCGGGTATCAAAGGTGGCTCCCTGAGGCAATAATACCAGGCGTCCTCCCTGGCAAAGGGTCCCGAAAATCCCTGCCATTGAACTATCGAATGCAATAGAGGATAGAAGCAGAAATCCGGTTATCGGGGCCTGATAATATTGCAGCCTTGCCGAGGTGGAATGAACAATGTTCTCATGCGTTACCCCAACTCCTTTGGATTGTCCTGTGGAGCCGGATGTGTAAATTACGTAAGCAAGATTTCCCGAGGAAGTAATAGTCTCAAGATCATCAGATTTCTCCTCAGTAAGCTCCCCCCATTGCAAATCCAGAAAAAACTGTTTTACCCCTGACACTAATTCTTTTAATGAGCCCTGGGTTAATACAATCCGGGGCTTGGCATGTTGTAATGCATGGGCAATGCGTTCCTTCGGATATTGGGGATCGATCGGCAAATAGGCCCCTCCCGCCTTCAGTATCCCAAGAAGGCCAACTACCATCTCCACCGAACGCTCCACGCAGATCCCTACAATTACTTCCGGTCCCGCACCCTTCGAACGTAAATAACGCGCAAGCTGATTGGCCTTCCCATTGAGCTGCCCGTATGTCAGCTCCTCTCCTCCAAATACTACCGCCACCACTTCCGGACTCCGCCTTGCCTGCTCTTCAAACAGTTCGTGAAGACATTTTCCCCGCGGATACCCCGCTTCCGTCTCATTCCACCCAACCAGCAGTTGCCGACGCTCCAGTTCAGGCAAAAACTGCAGCTCGCTCAAACATTGCCAGGGCTGTCCAACAATGTTCCTCAGCAGCTCAACATAATGAATCCCCATCCGAGCTATGCTGGATTCATCAAATAAATCCGTGTTGTAGTTGAATAAAGCTGTAAGCTTTCCTTGCCCTTCAGTTATCTCAAGGTTCAGATCAAACTTCGCAGAGTTGCTCTCAATATCAACCGGGATAGCTTGCAGCCCTTCTATCTCAAGCAATAATTCAGGTGTGCTCTGTAATGAAAGCATCACTTGAAAGAGCGGATTGCAGCCCATATCCCGCACCGGTGCCAGTTCTTCCACCAGCTTCTCAAACGGTAGCTCCTGGTTTGCCTGTGCCCTCAGACAGGCTTCCATTACTTTTCTGAGCAGTGTCGTGAATGCAGGATTACCCGAAAGATCAGTCCGCATTACCAGCGTGTTGACGAAAAATCCAATCAAGCCTTCGATCTCTAACCGGTTGCGGTTGGCGACCGGGGTGCCGATACAGAGGTCTTTCTGCCCGCTGTAGCAGGAGAGCAGTACGTTGAACGCCGCCAGCAGAGTCATGAACAGTGTTACATCCTGCTGCCGGCTCAGTACTCTTAATTGTCCAGTGAGGTCTTGCGGTACTGTGAAACGATAGATTGCTCCCCGATAGCTTTGTACCGCGGGACGAGGATGGTCCGTAGGCAACTCCAGCACAGAGGGTGCGCCTGCCAGCTGACGCTTCCAGTAATCAAGCTGCTGCTCCAGTCTCTCGCCCTGCAAATATTGACGCTGCCACACGGCATAATCAGCGTACTGAATCGGCAGCTTGGGCAACAAAGAGGCCTTGCCTGCGTTAAATGCCTGGTAGAGGGTCATGAACTCTCGGACTAGAATCCCGGTGGACCAGCCATCCGAAACAATATGGTGCAACGTAAAGGCTAAAATATGCTCCGCGTTGCCAGAAGGTCCGCAATTCCCTAAAAAGAGAAGCCCGGCGCGCACGAGCGGTCCCGCAGTCAGGTCGAAAGGTTGCTGCCCGATACGCTCCAGATGAAGCCTGGCTTCCGTTTCCCGCATTGATTCCGGTAAACCGCTCAAATCCACCACGGGCAGATCAAGCTCCAATACTGGCGCAATTACTTGTACCGCCTGACCCTCTCTTACGGTAAAGGTGGTACGTAGGACTTCGTGACGACGCACAATCTCGTCAAGACTCTTCTTCAATACCTCCGTATCCAGTTCCCCGATCAGCCGGACCCCTCCCCACATGTTATAAGACGAGTTCCCAGGCTCCAGCTGATCCAGAAACCATAACCGCTCCTGCGAATAAGATAGTGGCGGAAAGTCCTTATGGGGTGCAGGTAACAAAGGAGGTACATTCAGACTCCGAATCTCTCGGAAATACTCTATAAGTTCTGTTTTGCGCGCCTGCAAAGCCATCTTAAGTTGAGGTGTTAAAGCATGAGGGGGTGCTTTGCCTCGCAAATTCCCGTCATGCAAATACAGATGAATATCTTTTTGTCTTAATTCAAATAGAAGCTCCGATAAAATCATCTGGAAGTACCTCGGGCTTGTTTATTTATAATTAGGCTAGACTGGCGTTTGTTTGCTGTTGTCTTTGCTCGACGCTTTTGTAACCAGCGAATGACCCCGGTGATATAAATGACTGGACAAGCCAGGCCGCAAAGAAAGATGACAATACGACCCGGCCAGTCGAATGCCTGGCCCGAATGCAATGGCCATTGCCAGTCAAGGAACGTCTCTCCAGCACTGTGGCGCCGATCGGGGGCTCGTACATCCAGTATCTCACCGCTATACTGATCAATCGCGATTTGTCGCTCCGACCAGTACGAGCTCAACTTCGGCACGTTTCTCTGGGTTACAACATATACCCCTGTCGCATTGCCTGGTAGATAAATGCCATTGAGCTCTCCTTCCGGGTAGTGTTCGGTCGCGATGGCCAATACATGCTCAACCCCGATTGATGGTGCGCCTGGGGCCGGTACTGATATGAGGGTGTATTGTGGTTGCCGGGTTGCAGGTGAGAACTGTTGTGTGACCCATACAAATGCTTCATTAAGATTCATGGATACCCCTGACAACAGCACTGCACCTAGTATAGGAAAAAAATAAATGGATAATGTCTTGTGCAGATCGAGGTTAAAACGCACCGGACCGGCACCACGCTTGATGGTCAGCGCCTTGCTCCACTGCCCTCTTGTTGGCCACCAGACGATAAGGCCAGAGATCAATGAAACCAGAAGCAGGAGTGCACAAATAGCGACTAGTGTTTCTCCATTCACTCCGAACAGTAGGCTGAAGTGGAGCTTGAAGATTGCATCCATCAGATAGTTCGGGACCCATTCGTCCGCATCATAGCTGCGTACCCCGGTGACTTGTGCACGATAGGGATCAACATAGATACGCTGCCAATCTCCGGATGTCTGGCTGGCATATATGGCATATACCGCTGTGCTGTTGCGTGCACCGTAAACGGTTGTGATTTTGCTATCCGGGGCAGCCGCCTGCTTGGCTGCACGAACAATCTCATCTACTGGCTGATAGGCCACCGTGCTTTGAGTTGGATTCTCTTGCCTAGGCACAGTGACGGTCAGCAGCTCAGGATTCAGCCACTCGTCGATCTCGATCCAGAACACCAGTATGCTGCCGGTAAGGCCTAAGATGACCAGCAGTGCACCTACAAACAGCCCGAGATACAAGTGCACATCCCGCCACAACTCGCGCGCTGATATAGGGCGGGAGGTTGCACGACGACTCATCTTAGAATCTTTGGTGTCTGTTACCATACTCAGTATTCAATTCGCAGCGAACCCAATACAGTGCGTGGCGCTCCAGGCGTAATAAAACTTACACCGTTGCCATTGAAGTATTTTTCACCGGTAACATTATTCACGTTAAGCTGAGCACTTACCCGAGTTGCCCCTACCTTGAGCCGATAGCTGGCCATCAAATTTCCAATGACATATTTTGGCAACTGGTAAGTGTTTGCCGGGTTACCCTCCCGTTCTCCGATACCAAGCACTCCTGCACCGATCCTGAAGCCGCGCAATTCACTGCTTTGGAAGTCATAGGTTGCCCAGAAACTACCAAAATGCTTTGCTGCCAGGAACAGCCGATTACCCTGATTGCCTGTATCCCCCGGCAATCCGCTGAAACCGACATCACGGGTAACTTTGGCAAAGGGCATGTAGGTATACGTGGCAATGACATTCAAACCTTTCATAATTTCACCGGCAATATCGAATTCGATTCCACGGGTTTCCGCTTCCCCGATTGCCCGGGAGCGCGTGGGGTTAGCCGGATCAGGTACTCCGATACCTTGTTTGGTAAGGTTGAAATAGGATAAGGTGGAGCGTAATCGACCTTCCCAGAATTCGGTTTTTAG
This sequence comes from Nitrosomonas sp., assembly GCF_040256045.1. Classification (GTDB taxonomy): domain Bacteria; phylum Pseudomonadota; class Gammaproteobacteria; order Burkholderiales; family Nitrosomonadaceae; genus Nitrosomonas. The sequence goes on along the minus strand of NZ_JBDZWD010000041.1, from coordinate 2,181 downwards.
CCCTGTTTCCCACTGCTGAGCAGTTTGTGGTGATAGCTTCTGACCATCTATATTGAACAGCGTATTGGATGCCCCGAAATTCTCGGTATAACTGCCGTAGAGGGACAACCATGGCATGGGTTGCCACAATAACCCGCCACGAGGAGAGAATCGATCATCTGCTGAGGTCGTAAGTCCCAACACGGTATCTCGCGAGACAGCATTATCGTAACGGAACCCTGCGAGGATATGAAAGTTGTAAGGCAGTTTGATCTGATCTTGAAAATAGGCGCCATGCCATGACTGCTTATAACCTACACGGAAATTATCAGTCGGGTCGAGAACCGGAGCAGCCATCATATAGGATGGATTTAAAATGTTGAACGCTGGAGCAGCAGCGCAGCAATTCCCATTGATTCTATCTTCGAAGAAAAAATAATCGTAGCCGAACAGCAGGGTATGCTGGAGCATCCCTGTCGTCACGTTCCCGATCAGGTTAATCGAACTTTGGTACCGATTAGAAACCGTACTGGGCGCATTGTTAAAGAAACGATCTATAGAACCATCGGGAGCCGCCGAATTGTAAAAAAGTCCTTTGACAGCGAAATCAAAGAGTTCAGCCGATAGACGGTGATTGATGCTCCAGTTATCGTTGAACTCGTGCGACCAGTTGATTCCATAAAATTGTCGGTCTCCCTTGTTCTTGTTGTTAAGGGGTTCATGCAGAGCGAGATTGCGTGGGACCGGAGCAGGTCGACTGCCAAGAGAAGGAATTCCAGAGTCAGGTTTCTCATTAAAATTTTGATATTCCAGTTCTGCCGTAATCTGTGTTCGAGGACTTATATTCCACCTCAAGGTTGGGGCAAAAAAGATACTTTCCCTATCGATGAAATCACGGAACGATCCCGCATTTTCATAAGACAGATTCATACGATAAAGCAGGGTATCGTCCTTGGTAACCGGTCCCGTCGCATCTACTGCGGTACGGTAGAAATCGAAGGTACCGATCTGTTGCTGTAATGAATAGTATGGTGTGGCAAGAGGCTGTTTGGTTACGGTATTGATAATGCCTCCAGGATCAGCACGACCAAACAGAATAGATCCGGGACCCTTGAGAATTTCCACCTGCTCGATATTCGCCATCTCCCGTCTTGTCGTTCCTCCCCCCAAGGCATCAGGCATAAACACGCCATTGCGATATATGCTTTGGCTGGCGAATCCACGTATGAGGAATCCATCAGAGAGACCTCCATTGGTGGGTACCTGGATCACGCCACTTACATTCTGTGCAGCAGTATCCAATCGAATTGCCTGTTGATCACGCAATATCTGTTGTGGCACCGTCTGCACTGAGAAAAGGGTTTCCATGATCGGAGTATCGGTACGGGTAGCGGTTAGAGTATTGGATCGAATGTATCGGGTGTTGTAAGGCGAATCCGTACTCAAACGCTCAGTCACAACCACTACTGGTAAACGTGTCACCTTATTTTCAATGTTTTCAAGAGACTTACCTGCTTCTGATGCGAGTATGATGTTATAGCGATTAGGGCCAGTTTTAACTGCTATAAATCCGCTACCGCCAAGCAACTGGGAAAGTACCTCGCTCGCCTCATAACTTCCTTTAAGTACGGGGGCTTGATATTTGGATAGAAGTTCTGGATCATAAGCAATCTCCAGATTCAAGTATTTTGCAGCCTTATCCAATGCTGCCGGTAGTGATCCAGCAGATATGTTAAGCGTGGTGGACGCGCTAAAGACGGTCGTCGTGACAATCATTAAGGCAATTCCGAAAATAACCCGGCTATTTAATATCTGTAAAATGGTATATAGGGATGAATTAGTCTTGGTATTTAAGGGTTGTTGTGTGAGTGTGACTAAAATCCACTCCATGTAATTTTTCATGAATTTCTCTTGTTGTTTTTATCGTTTTAACTCAGGTGTTTTCAAAAGCTAATACAAGGAATCACAACATATTCCCGTCATAGAGTTATGACACTCAGTGGCGTTGTTCTCTTTCTAAAAATCTAAACCCCATATAAGTGCTTGTCAATGCGACAAATTGTCGCAACTGAGGAAGATTGCTGAGAAATCAACTCAATTTCTGAAAGATCTGCTACTCAAATCCATAAGGGAATTTAAAGTAACCGGAGTTCGGGATAAGCCCTCAGGGTTGAGCCAAGCTATTGACTCTGGTCAGATTCA
>NZ_JBDZWD010000040.1:0-22420 GCF_040256045.1 Nitrosomonas sp. | reverse complement strand
TGATGAACACTTTACTTTAACCAAATAGCCTCCTCGATAGTCGGGGCGGTTCAGTATTGTCAAAAGATAATTCCTGCGGGATCGAACCAGGCATCTTCGAATTATTATGAAGTACTTACCAGGAATTCAATCTATTTTCTCCTGAGCACATCCCCCGCTTGTTGAAAAATATAGCCTGATACCGCGCCTGGATGGCTGGGTGGTCGAACAGGTGATCCATTATCGCGCTGATCAAAGGGCTGACCCCCGGTTCATTTTTTTATAAATCCGGCTCACAGCACCCTCATCGATCCAGTATTTCTGATCGTGTTCGGAAATTGTTGAATGCAGCCGGGATAGAACCGCAGAGAATATGTTTTGAAATCGAAACAGCAGATGTGGCAGCCAACTTGCCAAGGCAGTGCAATTTGTAAAGAAAATACAACAATCCCGCTGCCTGATTGCAATATCCACACAATGCTGAAGATCTGAAAAAAAGTTGAAAATATCGACAAATTCGCCCGTGCTCTGAAAATCAAGATAGGCGAACTGGTTGAAACGCGAGATATTCTGGAGAAGCTGGCAAAAATCGGGATTGATTATGCCCAGGGATTCATGGTCGGGCGGCCACTCCCGATCGAGAAGATCAAGTACTGCGCCGATGACATGCGATGATTTGTAGTACAGAAGCTATTGTGTCAGTACTCGGCAGGCTTCCCGATATTTTTCAATGGTTTGCATGAGAATTTCATCAGGAATGGGAGGGGCAGGTGGAGTTTTGTTCCAGTTGATCTGTTCCAGCCAGTCACGAATAAATTGTTTATCGTAACTGGGAGGTGTTTTACCAGGCTGGTAACTTTCAGCGGGCCAGAAGCGTGAAGAATCAGGAGTCAGCGCTTCATCGATCAGATAAAGCTGATTGGCTTCATCCAGGCCAAATTCGAATTTGGTATCCGCAATAATGATGTTTCGTGTCAATGCATAACCGGCGGCAGCCGTGTAAAGTGCAACGGCATACTTGCTGACAGCCACCGCGAGCGATACTCCCAGAAGTTGTTCACAAACGGAATATGAGATGTTTTCGTCATGTGATCCTGCTTCCGCTTTGGTTGAGGGTGTAAAAATTGCGCCACCGGGAATTTTATCGGCCTCCCGTAACCCTGCTGGCAGGGCGATACCGCAAATAGCGCCGCTGCGCTCATAACCCTTCCAGCCGGAACCTGAAATATAGCCGCGTACGATGGCCTCGACAGGCAGAGGCTTCAATTTTCTGACGACAAAAGCGCGATCCGAAACCTGATCCTGCTCCCGAGACGAAACAACAGACTCAGGAGTTATGTCAGTGAGGTGATTGGGGATGATGTGAGCTAATTTATCGAACCAGAAACGGGAAATTTTTGTCAGTATTTTTCCTTTTTCAGGAATCGGAGTTGGCAATATCACATCAAAAGCTGAAACACGATCTGTTTGTATGATTAACAGATGGCTTTCATCCACCGTATATATATCGCGCACTTTACCCCGATGCAGTAAAGGAAGGCTTGTAATACTGGTCTCAAACAGTGCTGTGGTCGACATAATGGTATCTGCTTTTAAATATATCAGGTCAGAATTGAAGATCCTGCCTGATCCGTGCAGTTTGCTGCAATGCTTCTTCAACCGTGTTTGCCAGCACAGTGAAATGTCCCATTTTTCTGCCGGGTTTTGCTGCGCGTTTGCCGTATAAGTGCAGCTTGGTTTGCGGATGGCATAATATCCTGTTCCAGTCAGGCTCACCATTTTTCCACAAATCCCCGAGTATATTGGTCATGACAGCGGCCTCCTGTACCAGTCTGGTACTGCCGTGAGGCAGTCCGCACAGTATGCGAACCTGTTGCTCGAATTGGGAAGTTACGCAGGCATTAAGTGAATAATGCCCGCTGTTGTGTGGACGGGGTGCAATTTCATTGACCAGGATCTGGTCGTCATCAAGAACAAAAAATTCCACACACAGAATACCGGCATAATTCAGCCGTATGGCTATTTGTCGAGCAATCTCGCGTGCTTTTTCAATGACCCCGTCTGACAACGTAGCCGGTATGATGCTCATGTCCAGGATACCCTGCTTATGGCGGTTCTCAGGAACAGGAAAGAAGGTAACCTGATCGAGATTGTCGCGAGCCAGAACGACGGAAATTTCACGAGTGAGGGATAATCGTTTTTCCAGTACGCAGGGTTTATTGCCAAGTGCAGTGAATGCTTCAGGCAGAATATCCGCATGTTCGATCCGTATTTGCCCTTTGCCATCGTAACCGGATTGGCTGCTCTTGAGTATCCCGGGGAACAGAGATACATCCACCCAGGGCAAATTCTGTCCGTCATGGATAACGGCGAATGGCCCGACCGGAAAACCATTTTCAGCCAGAAACAGCTTCTCGCGAATACGATTTTGTACGATCGAAACACTTTCGGCATCAGGGCTTACTATACAGCGTCGTGCCAGGTAGCGTAACGCTTGAGCCGGCACATTCTCAAACTCGATAGTGACTGCTGCACAGGTCGATCCTAATTCATCCAGCGCATCGTCATCCAGATAGTCTGCCTGCAAATGGTGTTCAGCGATACTTCCCGCAGGACTTTCTGCAGCCGGATCAAGCACGGTTACCCGGTAACCCATTTGCTGTGCTGCCACGGTAAACATTCTCCCCAGTTGTCCGCCACCCAGCAGACCCAGCATAGTGCCCGGTTTTATATACATGATTCGGGGAGTGTCATCGCGGCGACAAAGGCAGCCTGATCCTTACGAAATTGATCGAGTTTTTCGGCCAATGAGATATCTTTTCCGGCCAGAATGGCGACAGCAAACAGTGCAGCATTGGCTGCACCTGCCTCTCCGATGGCAAAAGTAGCAACCGGTACCCCCTTGGGCATCTGTACGATGGATAAGAGTGAATCCATACCCTGCAAATACTTTGACGTAACTGGAACCCCCAGAACGGGGAGTATGGTTTTGGCGGCAATCATGCCGGGAAGATGGGCAGCCCCTCCCGCACCGGCGATGATGCACTTGATCCCACGGCCATGGGCCGTTTCGGCATATTCGAACATCCTGTCAGGCGTGCGATGTGCCGAGACAATCATGGTTTCATGTGGAATGCAGAAGTTTTTCAGAATGTCTACAGCATGTTGCATTACTTGCCAGTCACTTCTGCTGCCCATTACGATGCTGACTACTGGACGATCCACATAAAACCTTTTACGACTTTTACGAATGACGGAAACAATTCAAAATATGCGTGGGCATGGTGAAAGTGGTAATAATAAACTAGAATAACCTGGTCGGCCCGTAAGTTTTGAGAGAATATCGTCTGATCTATTATCATGATCCCGCAGGGTAGACGGCAACCCGCTGTTTTTTATCGATCAACATCAAAAATCAAATGAATTTTCAGCGAGGACAGAAGAAAGAAGAGCCTGAGATCAATCTCGTACCAATGATTGATGTACTGCTGGTCATCCTCATTTTTCTGGTAATTACTACCACTTACTCAAAGTTTTCAGAGCTGGAAATAACATTGCCACAAGCCGCTGCGGTTGAAACAGACCCTGCACCGGATACTTCAAAGGTAATCGATGTGTCAGTCAGTGCAACAGGTGACTATACGATTAACCGTGTCCCGATAAAATTTATCAGTATCGAGAGCCTGCGCGATACATTGCAATCAGCGGCCAAAAACCAGGAAAATCCGATCATTATTATCAGTGCTGATGCAAAAGCCACTCATCAGTCGGTAATTACTGTTATGGAAGCAGCGAGATTAGCCGGATACCATCAGGTGACCTTTACGACAGAAATGACGGACAATAACCAATAACATTCTCTTGATTCGTGCCATCCGACTTTATGTTTTCAATATTCAAATTCGTTTTCAGAAATAAAGGAGAGAAAATGAGTACTAATCTGGATAATTTTTCAAAAGCTGCACAATCGGGTGATACTTATGTACTGGCACCGCTGCCTTATGCCGATAATGCGCTGGAACCCGTTATTTCCGCGCATACACTGGGTTTCCACTATGGTAAGCATCATAAGGCTTATGTAGACAATCTGAATAAACTCGTTGCAGGAACGGCGTTTGCAGGACAATCACTGGAACAGATCATCACGGCTACAGCCGAGCAGGCCGATAAAGCAGGAATTTTTAACAATGCAGCACAAATCTGGAATCACATGTTTTACTGGTACAGTCTCAGTCCTAAAGGAGGAGGGGAGCCTCCTGCCGTGTTGAAACAGAAAATCGAAGAGGCTTTCGGCAGTGTAGAAACTTTCAAACAGGAATTTGCCAATGCCGCCATTACACAATTTGGTAGTGGTTGGGCCTGGCTTGCTCAGGAAGGACCAAAACTGACCATCATCAAGACGAGTAATGCCGACTCACCTCTGACACGCGGTATTCGCCCGCTGCTGACGATCGATGTATGGGAACACGCCTACTACCTGGATTTCCAGAATCGTCGCCCTGATTACGTCAATACGGTTATCGATAAACTGATCAACTGGGAGTTTGCTGCAGCAAATCTTGGATGACGATTTATTGATGCCAGATATTACCATTGCCCTTTCCAAAGGGCGGATTTTTGAGGATACGATCCCGTTTCTGAAGGCAGCTGGAATCGTTCCCAGCGATGATCCGGACAGCTCGCGCAAACTGATCATTGGAACCAATCGGCCGGATGTCAGGCTTGTCATGGTGCGTGCTACGGATGTGCCGACCTATGTGCAATATGGTGCGGCAGATCTGGGCGTGGCTGGAAAAGACGTGCTGTTGGAACATGACGGGATCGGATTGTATCAACCGCTCGATCTGAAGATTGCCCGTTGTCGTATGATGGTTGCAGTACGTGACGATTATGACTATGCCTCGGCTGTTTTTCGTGGTGCACGCTTGCGTGTGGCTACCAAATATGTGAAAACCGCACGTAACCATTTTGCTGCAAAAGGAATGCATGTCGATCTGATCAAATTATATGGTTCGATGGAGCTTGCACCGCTGGTGGGTCTGGCAGATGCAATTGTGGATCTGGTCTCGACCGGCAGCACGCTCAAAGCCAATCGTTTACAGGCAATTGAAGAAATCATGCCGATTTCAGCCCGTCTGATCGTTAATCAGGCAGCATTGAAGCTGAAAAATACCGCAATACAACCTTTATTGGAAACTTTCAGTGCAGCAGTGCCAAAGAACCTGTAATCCAGTATCCGGAAACTATCATGATCAAAATAAGGCGGCTGTCATCTGTTGATGACCATTTCCAGGCAGAACTCGATCAATTGTTGAGTTTTGAAGTTTCTGTCGATAGCGAAATTGAACGCACCGTCACTCAAATTCTGCATCAAGTCAGAACACATGGGGATGGAGCATTACTTGAATTTACACGCCGGTTTGATAACCCGGATATTGACCGGATCGAAGAGATCGAATTACCCCGGGATCAGTGGCAATCTGCTTTAATGTCATTGGATAAGATACAACGTGAGGCATTGGAGCAAGCTGCTTCTCGTATACGGGCCTACCATGAAAAACAGCTATCCCGATCATGGGATTATGTTGAGCCGGATGGCACGCGACTGGGGCAGAAAATTACCGCACTGGACCGGGTCGGGCTCTATGTGCCTGGAGGCAAGGCTGCCTATCCTTCATCTGTGCTGATGAATGCAATTCCTGCCCGGGTAGCGGGTGTGGAGGAACTAATCATGGTAACGCCAACGCCCAAAGGAGAAAAAAATCCACTGGTACTGGCCGCTGCCGCAATCTGTGAAGTAGATCGTGTTCTTACTATTGGAGGTGCTCAGGCAGTTGCCGCCTTGGCTTACGGTACAACCACCGTCCCGAAAGTAGATAAAATCGTCGGACCTGGCAATGCCTATGTGGCAGCAGCAAAACGGCATGTCTTCGGCACAGTCGGGATTGATATGCTGGCAGGGCCGTCTGAAATTCTGGTGATCTGTGATGGAAAAACCAACCCTGGCTGGATTGCAATGGATCTGTTCTCACAAGCGGAACATGATGAACAGGCACAATCGATTCTGCTTTGCCCGGATAAAACATTCCTGGACAGGGTAGCAGACAGTATTTCCCGCCTGATTGACACACTGCCACGCCGGGATGTGATTCGTTCTTCTCTGGAGAATCGCGGTGCTCTGATTCATGTCCGTGATCTGGCAGAAGCCTGCATGATTGCCAACCGGATTGCACCTGAACATCTGGAACTGTCCGTTGATGAGCCGGAGCAATGGGTAGATAGCATCCGGCATGCCGGCGCAATTTTCCTTGGACGATATACTTGTGAAGCGTTGGGAGACTATTGTGCGGGGCCCAATCATGTTCTTCCCACTTCCAGTACGGCACGCTTTTCCTCACCCTTGGGAGTTTACGATTTCCAGAAACGTACCAGCCTGATCCAGGTTTCAGCAGCCGGGGCATCCAGGCTGGGTGCAACAGCATCCATTCTGGCAAAGGGAGAAGGGTTGGATGCACATGCCAGATCGGCTGAATCCCGTTATCGGTAAATCATGGATTTGAATACTGACACTCCACCTGTGTGCCTGTCATCAACTCGATATAAATGATCATGTCTGAACAGCAGTTCGATATCGTCATCGTTGGGGGCGGGCCAGTCGGGATGGCACTGGCACTGGCATTGCGCGAATATGAATTTTCAGTGTTGTTGCTTGAAGCGCGTGAATTACCGGAAAAAGTGGATGATCCCCGTCCATTGGCGCTTTCATATGGCAGCCGGCTAATCCTGCAACGACTGAATATCTGGGAAAATCTGGCACAACCTGCGCCAATTACCACGATTCATATCTCCAATCGCGGTCATTTCGGCCATGCTGTCCTCACACCGGATGATGCAGGTGTTCCAGCACTGGGATATGTGGTTAACTACCATGATCTCTACCATTCCATGGGTCGGGCAGTACGAGGCAGCAATGCGATCTACCAGACCAATGCCCTGGTAACTGCCATTCGAACCGATCTTTCGCTGGCGCAGATAACCTACCAACAAGGCAGTACGACCAGACAGGTACGGACCAGATTACTGGTACTGGCAGATGGCGGTAGGCTTGCGGAACAGATTGACGGAGTCCGTTACCATACCCATGATTACCAGCAAATTGCCATCGTGGCCAACGTCAAGGTTGAATCGCCCCGGCCAGGGACGGCATTTGAACGTTTTACCTTGAACGGTCCTCTGGCGTTGCTACCTTCTAGTGAAGGATATGCGCTGGTATGGACAATGCCGGCTGCAGCAGCAGAAAAAATTCTGAAGCTCGATGACAAATTGTTTCTGTTGCATCTGCATGAGCAATTCGGAGATCGTATGGGCAAATTCACTGATGTTGGCCCACGATCGAATTTTCCGCTGATACTCAAACATGTATCGACCATTACCGGCCACCGGGCAGTACTGATAGGGAATGCGGCACAAACACTTCATCCGGTTGCCGGGCAGGGTTTCAATCTTGGATTGCGTGATGCATGGGAACTGGCCAGTGAAATCAGCCGTATCCCGTCAGGCACGCCTGGTGAACCGGGATCGACCAGAATGCTGGCTGCCTACAGCAGACGACGCCAGAGTGATAAACGTATCAGCCGGCTGTTTACCGACTCTCTGGTAAAACTGTTTACGGCAGATCTGCCGCTGGTGCAGGTTTGCAGCGGCATGGGGCTGGCTGTGCTGGACAATCTGCCCCCAGCCAGGCGCCTGATCGCACATCAGATGATATTTGGTACTAAAGGCTGGTTTATTGGATAATCGAATGCTTCCCGGGCAACCTGGAGCAAGCTTGTCCAAGCCCGGAGATCGGGCTGGTTTTCCTGGCTATTTTCATTGAACTTCGGGCATTGCCGGAACAGGCCGACAGTTACCGGGTTCTCCCTCTGATATTTTGAACGAGTTTTCCTGCTTCATGCAAATTGGTTCCTATACGCTCAAGAATAAGCTGATCGTTGCTCCCATGGCAGGGGTCACCGATCGGCCCTTCCGGCAACTGTGCAAACAGATGGGTGCTGCAATGGCAGTATCTGAAATGGTTTCCAGTAACTCTCTGTTATATGGATCGGAAAAAACCCGGCGCCGTGCCTGTCATGACGAGGAGGTAAAGCCGGTTTCAGTACAGATTGCGGGTGCAGATCCGGCTATGATGGCACAAGCCGCACGTCATAACGCGGATCATGGTGCTGAAATCATTGATATCAACATGGGTTGTCCTGCCAAAAAAATCTGCAATGTCATGGCGGGATCCGCTTTACTGAAAGACGAAAGTTTGGTCAACAGGATACTTGATGCCGTGGTGCAGGCTGTGGATATCCCGGTAACCCTGAAGATCAGAACTGGCTGGGATACGCAGCACAAAAATGCAATTGCTGTTGCGCGTATTGCGGAAAGTGCAGGTATACAGGCGCTGGCGATACACGGTCGTACGCGTGCCTGTGCTTACCGTGGTCAGGCAGAATATGACACGATTGCTGCGGTCAAAGCTTCTATCAGAATTCCCGTCATTGCCAATGGAGATATCAATACACCCGAAAAAGCCCGAGAAGTCATCGAATATACCGGTGCCGATGCTGTCATGATCGGTCGTGCCGCCCAGGGAAGACCTTGGATTTTCCGCGAAACTGATCATTATCTGGCGACAGGCGGTTTTTTGCCTCCTCCTGAAGTGGCTGAAATTCAGTGCGTCCTGATCGATCACCTGCAAGAGTTGTATCATTTCTACGGTGAATACTCGGGTGTGCGAATAGCGCGTAAACACATCTCCTGGTACACGCGTGGACTTGCCGGTTCTGCTGCCTTCCGTCATGCCATGAACCGGTTAGCGACAGTTGAAGAACAACTGGCAGCCACACAGCAGTTTTTTGCAGAGCTGGCCGATCAGGGCCGCACGCTTACTTATATCGACGAAGAGGTCATTGAGGCATGACGGTTATCAACGAAAGTGAGATTGCACTTTGTATCCGCAAAGCAGTAGAGGCCTATTTCCAGGATCTGGATGGTGAAAAACCATGTCCTATTTATGAAATGGTTATACGCAGTGTGGAAAAACCACTCATAGAGGTCGCCATGCAATACGCTCAGGGCAATCAAAGCAAAGCTGCCGAATTATTGGGTATCAATCGCAATACTTTGCGCAACCGATTAATCAAACACCAGATCCGATAAATTTTCAAATGAGCATAAAACAGGCGTTGATCAGCGTTTCAGACAAGACAGGCATAGTTGAGCTGGCAGCAGCTCTGCACCAATTCAATATCGCTATTCTTTCAACCGGTGGAACTGCAAGATTACTGCAGGAAGCAGGTATTCCCGTCGTAGAAGTAAGCGACTATACCAGCTTCCCCGAAATGCTGGATGGACGGGTCAAGACGCTGCATCCCAAGGTACATGCGGGTATTCTCGCCAGAATGGATTTGCCTGAACATCGGCAAGTGATGGAGCAGGCGCAGATTCCAGCGATTGATCTGGTGGTGGTCAATCTGTATCCGTTTACTCAAGCCATTGCCCGACCGGATTGTTCATTTGAAGAAGCAATCGAAAATATCGATATCGGCGGGCCTACCATGATCCGGGCAGCCGCCAAGAATTTCCAGCGTGTCGCTGTCGTAACCGACCCGCAGGATTACGGGCCGTTGCTGGAGCAAATACGCGCCAACGACGGATCGATCGATCATGACTATCGTTTCCAGCTGGCACAAAAAGCTTTTTCCCACACGGCACGCTATGATGGTGCCATCAGTAATTATCTGACTGCACTGGAGCCATCGAACTCACAGATGAAACATTTCCCGGCTCAGCTCAATCTGAGTTTTACGCTGGCCCAGCCGTTACGCTACGGTGAAAATCCTCATCAGCAAGCGGCGTTCTATCGTGATATGGCAAATGTTTCAGGTAGTTTCGCGGACTATGACCAGCTTCAGGGTAAGGAACTCTCCTATAACAATATTGCTGATACCGATGCTGCATGGGCATGTGTCAGAACGTTCGATAAACCAGCCTGCGTTATCATCAAACATGCCAATCCATGTGGGGTGGCCATTGCCGATACCACGCTGGCTGCTTATAAAAAGTCATTTACCACTGATCCGGTATCAGCATTTGGCGGCATTATCGCGATCAACCGGGTTGTCGAGGCTGATCTGGCCAAAGCAATATTGCAACAGTTCGTGGAAGTCATCATTGCACCGGAATTCACCCCGGAGGCCAGACACCTGCTGGCAGACAAGCCCAATATCCGGGTATTGACCGTACCGCTGGATAAACAAAACAATCTCTATGATCTGAAACGGGTGGATGGCGGATTGCTGGTTCAGACCCCGGATGATCTCGATATCACAGCAGATCAGTTGCAGGTCGTCACACGGATAAAACCCACTCGTGAACAGATAGAAGACTGTCTGTTTGCCTGGAGAGTGGCGAAATTTGTCAAATCCAACACCATCGTATTTTGTGCCAATGGTCAGACACTCGGTATCGGTGCCGGGCAAATGAGCCGGGTGGACAGTGCACGTATCGCTTCGATCAAAGCACAGCAGGCCAACCTCGATCTGCATGGATCAGTCGTCGCATCGGATGCATTCTTCCCGTTTCGGGATGGTCTGGATATACTTGCTCAGGCGGGCGCCAGGGTGGTGATTCAACCTGGCGGCAGTATTCGTGATGAGGAAGTCATCGCAGCAGCTGATGAACAGGGGGTGGCCATGGTCTTTACCGGTGTCAGACATTTCAGGCATTAGCATGAGATTACTCGTTATCGGCAGTGGCGGCAGGGAACATGCCATCGCATGGAAGCTGGCTCAATCCTCTGTGATTGAAAAGATCTTCGTTGCGCCTGGTAATGCCGGAACGGCACTGGAAGCCAAACTGGAAAATATTGCAATGACTTCCATTCCTGATCTGGTGACGTTTGCCCGGCAGGAAAAAATCGATCTGACCGTGGTTGGCCCGGAGGCGCCATTGGCAGAGGGTATCGTCGATGCCTTTCAGGCTTCAGGCTTGAGAATATTCGGACCCACCCGAAATGGTGCACGACTGGAAGGTTCCAAAAGTTTCGCCAAGGCATTCATGCTCAGCCACGGTATTCCCACCGCTGTCTGTGAAACGTTTGATGATGCAGCGGCCGCTCATCGTTATATCAACCAGCATTCCCTGCCGATCGTCATCAAGGCTGATGGATTGGCGGCCGGTAAGGGAGTAGTCGTTGCACAAACGCTGGATGAAGCACACGCGGCAGTGGATGCCATGATGGTGGACAACAGGCTGGGTGCGGCTGGTGCGCACATTCTGATCGAAGATTACCTGGAAGGAGAGGAAGCCAGTTTCATCGTACTGTCAGACGGAAAGAATGTTTTGCCTTTGGCTACCAGTCAGGATCACAAACGCCTTCTGGATAACGATGAAGGACCCAATACGGGCGGTATGGGCGCTTATTCACCGGCACCGGTCATTACGCCTGAATTGCATGACAGAATTATGCAGGAAGTTATCATGCCCGTGATCCGGGGGATGGCAAAGACATCTCAACCTTATATCGGATTTCTGTATGCCGGGCTGATGATCTCTCCGCAGGATGGAATCAGGGTACTGGAATTCAATTGTCGCCTCGGAGATCCGGAGACGCAGACTATCATGCTGCGGTTGAAATCTGATCTGTTTACCCTGCTGGATCATGCCGTCAATGGCACACTGGATCAGGCGAGTATCGAATGGGATCAGCGGCCGGCATTATGTGTGGTCATGGCAGCCCAAGGATATCCCGACAGTCCGAGAAAAAATGACCTCATTCATGGGCTGGATTCAGTGATGGCTGCTCAGCGTAATTCTGATGAATTCCACATTTTTCATGCCGGTACTGCGATGAGTAATACAGATCCGACAAAAATTGTGACATCGGGCGGGCGCGTGCTGGGCGTGACTGCTTTGGGTAAGGATATCCAGCAAGCGCAATCACAGGCATATGCGATTGCAGCAGATATTCATTTCGATGGCTGCCAGATGCGCCATGATATCGGACATAAGAGACTGTAGTTAAGAGTTTTCATCTCTGCATATGTCAATCGTTTTATCGGCAGAAGGATAAAATCTGATTTCCATCAAGGCAGGCGGATGTTATCGGTCTGTGAGAGTCGGATAATTTAGATATCTGCCAGAAAGCACAGTACTTCATCCAGGTCCCGCGTGCGTTTCATCGGCGGCAGGCTTTGCCAGATCTGCTTACCATAAGGCTTGGATACCAGACGCGGATCGCAAATCATCAGTACCCCTCGATCCTTTTCATCTCGTATCAGACGGCCGGCTCCCTGTTTCAGGTTGATGATTGCACGAGGTAACTGGTACTCCATGAAGGCATTGCGGCCTTCGCGAGTAAGTTTCTCGATACGTGCAGACAATACCGGATCATCCGGCGAAGCAAAAGGCAACCGGTCAATGATGACGAGTGAGAGTGCGTTTCCTTTTACATCGATACCTTCCCAGAAGGATTGACTTCCTACCAGTACCGCATTGCCCAAGTTGCGAAACTGATCCAGCAGGGCAGAACGAGTTTCCTGTCCTTGCAGTAATAAGGGGAACTCGAGCTGTTCCTGTTGAAAAGCAGCCTGCAGCAACTCGTGAATCTGCTGCATGTTGCGCAGACTGGTACACAGGATAAATGCCCGCCCCTGACTTGCCTTGATGACTGGCAACACGGCCTGAACGACATTTTCGGTGTAGTGTGGTGTATTCGGGTCAGGCAGTTGGGAAGGTACGTAGAGCAATGCCTGATCGGGAAAATCGAATGGACTGTCCCAATTGGCCGTTTTAGCTTCAGACAATCCCATCATCCGGTTGTAATGAGAGAAATCCTTTTTGACTGACAGGGTGGCGGAGGTGAATATCCAGGCGCGCGCGGAAGCATCGAGTTGTTTGCTGAATGTTTCTGCAATGGATAGAGGTGTAGTATTGAATTGCAGACTTTGACTGTAGGTCTCGACCCAGCAGATGAATTCCCGGGATTCAGATTGTTCATGCCACTGTCTGATCCGGTTGAGCAGAGCCTGTGCTCGCAGCCAGCAGTTTTGCAACCCTTGCGAACGCACCGCCTGGGTTTCGAGTAACTGGGTCAGCAGCACCAGCTTTTCCTGCAAGATTTGTCTTACTTCACTGAAACCGGGATATCGTGCAGCGGAAGCGGAAGACATACGTGTATGTTTTTCCACGATTGTCAGGTGCAGATCCAGCACCGCTTTCCCGACGGCTGCCGTGGCATCGAACAGAGGCGCAAAATCCTTTGCTTCGAGTAGTGCTTCAGTATCAGTATCACGTACCAGAACTTGTATCTGGCCGGTACTGACGGATTCCCCAAAAAACAGGCTGGCCACTTCGGGTAACTGGTGTGCTTCATCAAATATCACGGTATTGCAAGCAGGCAGTAATTCGGAAAGACCTTCATCACGCAACATGACATCAGCAAAGAACAGATGGTGATTGACAACTACGATATCGGCTGATAACGCTCGCTTGCGCGCTTCCATCACGAAGCACTGTCGGTAATGCGGGCAGTCCGATCCCAGACAGTTTTCCCGTGTGGAAGTGACATACTGCCAGATGGCGGCTTGTTCCGGGACCTTATCCAGCCCGCTTTTATCGCCATGGCTGCTGGTGCCGGCGTAGCGTTCGATCAGGTTGAGATATTTTACTTCGGTACGGTTGGCAAAGTGAATATGATCCGAATTCAAGGTGCGTTCAAGATGATAATGACAGATATAGTTGGCACGTCCTTTCAGTAATGCGATGGTTACCGGTATTTTCAGGGCGGCACGCATGGTTGGAATGTCGCGCTGAAAAAGCTGATCTTGTAATGTTTTAGTGCCAGTCGATAAAATGACCTTCCCGCCCGACAACAAAGCCGGTACCAGATAGGCATAGGTTTTCCCTGTACCTGTACCGGCTTCGGTAACCAGAATTTCCTGATTTTCTATGGTTTGCGTGATGGCTTGCGCCATCTCCAGCTGCTGGGTACGGGGACGATAGTCTGGTATATTCCCGGCAAGTAGCCCGTCGGCTGAGAAAATAGTATTGAGGTCAGGCATTGAAACAGTGGGAGCGCATAAAAATAACTGATCAGTGTGAGTTTCCCGATATGCTTTGTTCAGCCTGGAACGAAATCGGGCTGTTATCTGAAAACATTCAAAATCAACAGCAACCAGGCCTTTGTTCCAGTCGAGCTTCCGGAAAAATTATCGGATAATAGTGCCTTTACAGGAAAGTATCTGCAAAAAACTTCATTAAAGTTTCGGTCTTGAATGAGTACACTTAAACTGTGCCTGATATTGTACGCCTGTCTGGTATTGCTGCCAGTCAGAGCCATGAGTGCAGACCCATCTCCTGAATCGAGCGAGCACCAGCCGATTTATATCGAAGCAGATCACATCGACGGGCATTACCAGCAAGAGATCGAAGCGACCGGCAATGTGCGTATGCGCCGTGGCGACCAGACGCTGACGGCTGACCGGGTGAAATACTATCAGAGTAACGAGAATGTGGAAGTCGAGGGTAATGCGCAACTCGAACGCCCGGATGACACTTTATGGGGCAGTTATCTGCAAATGAACCTGGATGACAACACGGGTCAGTTGAGTAATCCGCGGTATCTTCAGAAGGATGGGAACGGGCGGGGTGATGGAAACTTGCTGCTGCTGGAAGGAGAAAATCAATACAGATTCAAGAAGGCACGCTATACCACTTGCCCCGAGGATGATCATGACTGGTATATCCTGGCAGATGATCTGGAAATCGATAAAGAAAAGAAAGTGGGAACCGCACGCCATGCCTCGGTTCGCTTCAAGGATGTGCCGATTCTGTATGTGCCGTGGATGAATTTCTCTTTCGGCAATGAGCGAAAAACCGGATTTCTGTCTCCGATTATGGGCAATACCAGCAGAAGCGGGGTTGAGGTTTCTGTTCCCTTTTACTGGAATATTGCGCCCAACTACGATGCTACGATCACTCCGCGTCTCATGAGCAGACGTGGAGTGATGCTCAATAATGAATTTCGTTACATCGGCCAGACGCTCAATGGCCGGTTCTTACTGGATTATCTGCCGAATGATCTGGAAACCGATACCACTCGCTACGGCATGCAGTTCAATCATTTCCACAATCTGGGTGCGGGATGGTTTGGCATGATTAACTACAACAGTGCCTCGGATCGCAATTATTTCCGGGATTTGGGCAATAATATCCTCTTTACTTCCCAGACCAACTTGCTGCAACAGGGTTTTGCCAGTTATTTCAGAGAATTGGGTCGCAACGGTATGCTCACTTTCAGTACACTGTTGCAACAATTCCAGACCCTTCAGGATCCCAGAGCACCTATCATTTCACCTTTCAAAATCCTGCCGCGATTTACCCTGAATGCGGCAAAAAGTAATGTATACGGCCTGGATTTTGATTTAGCCAGCAGTTTCACTCATTTTGTACATCCGACCCTGCCACATGGTGTACGTATGACATTTCTTCCAGGGGTGAGCTTGCCGCTGGAAAATTCCTTTGGTTTTATCCGACCCCGGGTATCACTGCACCATACCCGCTATGACCTGAATGAGCCGGCCAATCCGACAGCGAATGACAAACATCTCAACCGGACTGTACCAATATTCAGCCTCGACAGCGGGGTGGTGCTGGAGCGCGATACGACATTGGGGCACGAAAATTTCGTTCAGACCATCGAACCGCGTGTTTTCTATACCTATATTCCTTATAGAGATCAGCAGTTGTTGCCCAACTTTGATTCTGCTGAAATGGATTTCAGTTATCCTCAATTATTTCTGGAAAGAAGGTTCAGCGGTGAAGACAGGATCAACGATGCCAATGAAATTACACTGGCGGTCAGTTCCCGTCTGATTCATTCCGCAACCGGTAATGAGCGCCTGCGTCTTTCGGCAGGGCAAAGGATCCGTTTCAGTGATCGCCGAGTGGTACTTAATTCTCCTCAGGTTACGAGAGCAGGATCCGATTTCATCGCAGAGCTTTCCGGCGGGATCACACAGAATATCAAGACAGATAGCGGGATACAGCTCAACCAGAATAATCTTCTGATCGAAAAAATACGTACCGGTATCAGCTATCGTCCGGCACCCGGGAAGGTTATCAATGCAGGTTATCGTTTCACTCGGGATGTGCTGGAGCAGGTTGATCTTTCCACTCAATGGCCGTTCCTGAAAAAATGGCAAGGCTTTGCAGCCATTAATTACTCGCTGAAAGATGACAAATTACTTGCCGGCCTGCTGGGTCTTGAGTATAACGCCTGCTGCTGGTCATTAAGATTTGTGACCAGTCATTTCACAACTGCGACACAGCGCACTTCGACCAATATTTTCGTTCAGCTGGAATTGAACGATTTGATGAGAGTCGGCACCAATCCGGTACGTGTGCTGCAACAAACCATTCCGGGTTATACGAGGACAGATTTGTAATGATCCAATTCCGCAGTAACAGGCGATTGAAATTCAGGGAATACTGGCTGACCGGCGTTTATGCTATTTTTGCCACTATGCTGGCAGGCGATATTTTTGCCCAGAGTTCTTATTCGAGAGATGATATCAGGCCGATCGATCGCATCGTAGCGGTTGTCAATGAGGAAGTCATCACTCAACAGGAAATCAACGAGGTATTGCAAAATACAGTTCATCAGTTGCAGAGACAAAATACACAGTTACCTCGTATGGAAATTCTGGAGAAGCAACTACTGGAACGTTTGATTCTAAAACGTATACAACTGCAGCGTGCCAAGGAAATCGGATTGACGGTCAGCGATAACGATCTCGATCAGACTTTGCGCAGGATTGTCCAGGATAACCATCTCACCATGGATGAATTCAGGCAGGTACTTCTCCAGGAAGGAACCGACATGAATCGGTTTCGTGAGGAAATTCGCGGTGAAATCCTGATGTCTCGGCTGAAAGAACAGGAAGTCAACAGCCGTGTCAATGTCACTGAGAATGAAATCGATAATTTCCTGCAAAATCAGGCTAATTCACCTGACAGTAATGAGGAATATCGTATTGCACATATCCTGGTACAGATTTCGGAACAGATGGATGAGGCGCAAATAGAAGCGAGACATAAACGTGCCGAGACTGCTTATGAAAACCTCCGCCAGGGGGCAGACTTTGTGCAAATATCCGCTGAATTTTCTGATGCACCGGATGCGATGCAGGGAGGAGAGCTTGGCTGGCGGCCACCTGGTCAACTGGGTTCACCGTTTTCCGAAATGCTGGTGAACATGCAACCGGGAGAGATTACCCCGGTAGTACGAAGCCCGGTGGGTTTTCATATCCTTAAATTACTCGAACGCCGGCAGCAGGAACAAAAGGTGACGATCATAGAACAGACCCATGCACAGCATATTCTGATCAAGGTCAGTGAACTGGTTTCGGAGGAAGATGCTCACCAGTTGATCAATCAGCTCATGGAACGTATTCATAACGGTGCAGATTTCATGGATGTAGCCAAGGCACATTCGGAGGATGCCAGTGCATCTGCTGGAGGAGATTTAGGTTGGGTTTCACCGGGAGACACTGTGCCTGAATTTGAACAGGAGATGAATGCGCTGTTGCCCGGACAAGTGAGCCAGCCCGTGCGTACCTCCTTTGGCTGGCACCTGATCAAGGTCATCGAGCGGCGCTCGCAGGATGTGAGTGAACGCCAGCAGCGGGAAACGGCTCGTCGTACCATACATGCACGCAAAGCGGATGCTATTGTGCAGGAATGGTTGCAACAGCTCAGGGATCAGGCTTATGTGGAATATAAAGTTGAGGATAACTGATGATACTCTTGTTGCGATATTCTGTTCATAAACAGTCGAGTATATTGATCGAATCAATGATATGACACTTTCTTCCATACCCAGACTGGTATTGACTGCGGGTGAACCTGCCGGTATCGGCCCCGATTTATGTGTGCAGATTGCGCAACGGGATTTGCCCTGTCGATTGACCGTTATTGCCGATCGTGATGTGCTTGATCAGCGTGCTGAGAAATTGGGATTACCTCTGCAGTTGTACGAGGATGATCCTGATAATGTTCAGCCTTACCGGGCCGGTCAATTATCTGTACAGCATGTACCCGTCAACAATCCGGTTGTGGCGGGCCAGCTCGATGTTAATAATGCCGCTTACGTACTGACGACACTGCGGCTAGCGGTTGAAGCCTGCAGCACACACACAGCCGATGCCATGGTTACCGCACCGGTGCATAAAGGCATTATCAGCGAATCGGGTATTCCTTTTTCCGGGCATACCGAATACCTGTCCGAGCTGACGAACAGCCACGCGGTTATGATGCTGGCGGGAGGAGGAATGCGAGTGACGCTTGCCACTACACATCTGCCTCTCAAGGATGTGCCTGCTGCTATTACACCGGAACGGCTGGAACAGAAACTGCGTATTATTCACCATGATCTGGTAACACGTTTCGCCATTGAAAATCCGTGTATTGCTGTGGCGGGGCTGAATCCTCATGCGGGAGAGTCCGGGCACCTCGGCCGGGAAGAAATCGACGTGATTATCCCGGTATTGGAGAAACTGCGTAATGAAGGGATGAATCTGCTCGGCCCGTTACCGGCGGATACCTTGTTCAATCCCTCCAAACTCAAAGAATATGATTGTATTTTTGCCATGTATCATGATCAGGGATTGCCGGTACTCAAGCACGCCAGCTTTGGCCATGGTGTGAATATCAGTTTGGGAATGCCCATTATCCGTACTTCTGTCGATCACGGTACGGCACTGGAACTGGCAGGAACCGGGCAAACTGATCCCGGCAGCATGAATACCGCCATTGAAACGGCGCTGATGCTCATCGGAAAAACACACGGCCCTCAAAGATAATCTGTCATTGCCAGAAGCTTGAAGAAATCAGGCCAGCAATCAGGCTGTCATTCAAAATCTATCCGGTAAACTGATATGCGGCATATCCCCCGCAAACGTTTCGGCCAGCACTTTTTGGTTGATACTGCTGTCATCGCGGAAATCATTCATATTATTCGTCCAGTACCTGGCGATCGAATGATCGAAATCGGACCGGGGCTGGGCGCACTGACCAGACCTCTGCTGAATATCCTCGATGAACTGCAGGTCATCGAAATAGATCGTGATATCGTCGATTATCTATCCCGAACTTATCCCGGGAGGCTGGTTATGCACAATATCGATGCCTTGGAATTTGATTTCTCAGTATTGGGAGAGGGGCTGCGGATCATCGGAAATCTGCCCTACAACATCTCCACGCCACTGCTGTTTCATCTTTCCCGCTTCAGCAGCCTGATTACCGATATGTATTTCATGCTGCAGCTCGAAGTGGTGGAACGGATGGTCGCGTTGCCCTCCACACCGGATTACGGACGCTTGTCGATCATGTTACAGAACCGGTTTGAAATGGAACAAATGCTGGTTGTTTCTGCAGAATCGTTTGATCCGGCTCCGCGAGTCCAATCTGCCATTATATGCATGCGTCCGAAAGCAGAACCGACTATTCCGGTAGAGCATGAACGACTGTTTGCCGAACTGGTAACTGCTGCATTCTCCCAGCGACGTAAAACACTGCGCAATACATTGCGTCATTATTTGACAGCCAATGATTTTGAACGGCTGGAAATCGATTCCGGATTGCGAGCCGAGAATTTATCACTTGCGCAGTATGCGGCTATTACCACACAGGTTTATGAGGACGGGCAATAGCTGAACCAACTTGGCTGTAATCCAATCAGATAAAAGAAGTTTGCCTGTCTTCATGTGCCAGCAGCCACTGTTTACGATGAATTCCACCTCCATAACCTGTCAGCTTGCCATTGGCACCGATAACACGATGACAGGGGATAATGATCGAAATGGGATTCTGACCATTGGCCATACCCACTGCACGTGCGGCCTTGGGTAAGTGCAGGCGTTCCGCAATATTTTTATAGCTGACAGTTTCGCCATAGGGAATAGTGCTAAGTGATTGCCAGACCGCTTCCTGAAATGGCGTGCCAGTTGCTTTCATGGGCAGATCAAACTGAATCAGTTCCCTGGCAAAATAGGCATTCAACTGAGCAATCACCTCTGCGAAAGGGGCGGCATCCTGCTGCCAGTTATCTGTCATACGAGGCAGCAATTTTTGTATCTCTATTTCCATATACACACCTGTGAGAAACTCGCCATCACTCGTGAGTAACAGTCGATCCACAGGACTTTCCAGAAAAGTGTAATAGTTCATTGCCAACTCCTCGAATCTTCCCCGGTTTCATTTGATATAAACAGAATGCCACAAAGGCCATGTAACAGACAATAAGGAAGTTCGGGCTCAGTTTCTTCATCGCTTGTTTTGATGACGTGTTGTCACAGACATTTCAAAGCAGTATCCGTCTGATATAATAATGATTCTTAATTCCATTCGAATGGATGATCCACATTCCTGGCCGATGTAACAGCGCGATATGAGTACGAAAGACGATACGAATACTTCGCATCCGGATGGAGTGTCCACTGGCGTCGACAATGATAGGGGCAGCAGTGATAATAGAACATTGCTTGCTCGTGTTTATCAGCGCTGGCGCATACCGCTGATGTGCATGCTGATCAGGCGGCTGATTCTTCGGTCTTCATCCTATAGGAAGTTGCAGGTGAGCTGGAACGCTACCTGGGTCAACTGGTATGGTAAACGCTGGCAGACATGACTGTTTCAGATGTCGCCATGACAAATGATCCGCTGCTTTTCCTGCAATCACTGCCTCATCTGCTTCCGTCCAGGTACAACAGCAACGTGCAGCAGGGGGTTGGCTGATTTCGAAGCGTTGAAGTAAGAAATACCCGCCTGAAGACTGCTCTCGAAGCAATTCAGGATAGTGTTTAGTTCCGTTATGGATATTTGATGGTTCCTACGCTTCACCGTGGGAACTCTCGTGTCGTTGCTGCTTCGGCGGCCAGTACGTCTCGCTGGGGCGTAGGAAAGATCAAAAACTGGCGGCTGACTTCTGCACCGTAGCCCTAACCATAGATGATGTCCATTACCAGCACCGATTTACGCTTGGCGATCCACCCCTTGATCTCTTCTTCTTGTATGTCGCTCATCGGTATCTCCATTCGTATTAGGGAATAATACCTGAGCAGGAAATTACTGGGTTTACAGTATGAATAAATGACAGGATTTTTGATCGATTCCAGTCTCTCATGTTGTAATGAGACGGAATCGATCTCATGGAAGATTACTTCAGTGGTACATTCCAAGAATCTTGGAATAGTGTAATTAGATAAAAAACTTACTCTGGTTTTTTGTTATGGAAAGGGTAGCAGCCATAATTACCAGATGCCATCATCACCTTCATCCAGGCACGATCCATTAGCATCCAGTCCATATGGACACTGTACTATTTCACCAGCAATAATTTTTTCATAATTTTCTCTTTCTCTTTCTGTAACCTGCACTCCAGGACGATTACACGCGGCTATCAGCATAACTGACAGAGCAATAGTAACTGCATAAATAATAGCTTCATAATTCAGAATAACCTTAATCATATTTATCTCCTACATATAATAAAATACCCAACACAAACGGCGTGGTAATGAGGGAAGTCCTGAGCAAGTAATCATTTGAAGCTTCGTAATTTTCGAGTATCCGACCTGAATCAACGGTTTCTTTCCTTACCAGTTATCAGTTTTCTAGTGATATCTCGTCTTTTAGGCACACTGTGCCTATGTGACGGTCAATACTCATCTGATCTGATGCAGGTTTACCTATACAAACAAGGTCAACACAAAACCGAATAGCCTGATATTCACGCTTCCTTTTAATACTTCCCTTATTTCCTTCATGATGGTTCCCACAAAAGAGTGGAATTGTCCATTGCTTCTTATATAGAATAAAGACTATTTTTTGGATAACATTGCTCCATTAATGGAGCAATTGGTGCGGAGTTTTTGAATCTCTTCAGATTCGGTTCCTCGTTTCTGGGGATGTAAAATATCTGTGTGAGTGGATATTTACATAAATGACATAATGCTATGGTACTGATGTACCCTCTAGCATTTCCCGGATAGCGTTACAAAGCTGATACGCTAATCAAGAGGCACGGGAGATATTTCGCTTATATCCTTATGTTAAAAAAATAGCTTTGAGGTGATGAGTTTTGGATGGAGCCAATAGTTATTTCTCAAGGGCTGTTGGTCGCCCTAGTGATGAATACACAATTAGAAACTATGTAAAAGGACAGGTACCAAAGTATCAAAAGCTGTGCATGTACCACTATCGATTTCGCTGCGTTTGATTCATTCCCGCAGCGTGGTGGATACGCAGCCAATCTTCAGCGCGATCGACCTGACCGCTGTCCTAGGGTCTGTTGACATTTCGCTCTAAGTTCTTGCACTAGAAAAGAAAACTCGTA
>NZ_JBDZWD010000039.1:0-22477 GCF_040256045.1 Nitrosomonas sp. | reverse complement strand
AGTCTGCAACTCGACTCCGTGAAGTCGGAATCGCTAGTAATCGCGGATCAGCATGCCGCGGTGAATACGTTCCCGGGTCTTGTACACACCGCCCGTCACACCATGGGAGTGGGTTTCACCAGAAGCAGGTAGTCTAACCGCAAGGAGGGCGCCTGCCACGGTGAGATTCATGACTGGGGTGAAGTCGTAACAAGGTAGCCGTAGGGGAACCTGCGGCTGGATCACCTCCTTTCATAAATTATTGTCAAGTGTTCACACTTATTGGTTGTTTGTAATAAATAAGTGCGAAATTTGGGTTTAAGGGTGTAGAAATACTTGGGCTCGAAAGGGTCTGTAGCTCAGTTGGTTAGAGCACACGCTTGATAAGCGTGGGGTCGGTGGTTCAAGTCCACCCAGACCCACCATGAGGGGGTGTAGCTCAGCTGGGAGAGCACCTGCTTTGCAAGCAGGGGGTCATCGGTTCGATCCCGTTCACCTCCACCAGTTAAGCTAATTAAGCTCAAAATAAATTCGGCTTTTTGTTCTTTAAAAAATTAAAAATTGGGTAAGATTGTGTTTTATAAGCATAATCTAAATCTATAATATTGATGAATATAGCGAGACTTTAGTTTTGTTATGGAGTTTTCAAGATTATAGGATCAAGTGAATAAGTGCATGTGGTGGATGCCTTGGCGATTACAGGCGATGAAGGACGTGGAAGCCTGCGAAAAGCTTCGGGGAGCTGGCAAACAAGCTTTGATCCGGAGATGTCCGAATGGGAAAACCCACCCGTAAGGGTAATCACTCCTGAATATATAGGGAGATGATGGCTAACCTGGAGAACTGAAACATCTAAGTAACCAGAGGAAAAGAAATCAACAGAGATTCCCAGAGTAGTGGCGAGCGAAATGGGAACAGCCTGCAGTTAATAGTATTCAGATTAATCGAATTATCTGGAAAGTTAAACCATAGTGGGTGATAGTCCCGTAGGTAAAAATCTGAATATGGAACTAAGATTGCAATAAGTAGGGCGGGGCACGTGTAATCCTGTCTGAATATAGGGGGACCATCCTCTAAGGCTAAATACTCGTAATCGACCGATAGTGAACCAGTACCGTGAGGGAAAGGCGAAAAGAACCCCGGGAGGGGAGTGAAATAGATCCTGAAACCGCATGCATACAAACAGTAGGAGCTTCGAAAGAAGTGACTGCGTACCTTTTGTATAATGGGTCAGCGACTTACATTCAGTAGCAAGCTTAACCGATAGGGGAGGCGTAGTGAAAACGAGTCTTAATAGGGCGACAAGTTGCTGGGTGTAGACCCGAAACCAGATGATCTACTCATGGCCAGGATGAAAGGAGGGTAATACCTCGTGGAGGTCCGAACCCACTAATGTTGAAAAATTAGGGGATGAGCTGTGGGTAGGGGTGAAAGGCTAAACAAATCTGGAAATAGCTGGTTCTCTCCGAAAACTATTTAGGTAGTGCCTCATATATCACCTTTGGGGGTAGAGCACTGTTATGGCTAGGGGGTCGTCAAGACTTACCAAACCATTGCAAACTCCGAATACCAAAGAGTGCAAGTATGGGAGACAGACATCGGGTGCTAACGTTCGGTGTCGAAAGGGAAACAACCCAGACCTTCAGCTAAGGTCCCAAAGATACAGTTAAGTGGTAAACGAAGTGGGAAGGCATAGACAGTCAGGAAGTTGGCTTAGAAGCAGCCATCCTTTAAAGAAAGCGTAATAGCTCACTGATCGAGTCGTCCTGCGCGGAAGATGTAACGGGGCTAAACTGTACACCGAAGCTAAGGATTTGCAATTTATTGCAAATGGTAGGAGAGCGTTCCGTAAGCCTGAGAAGGTAACTTGTAAAGGTTGCTGGAGGTATCGGAAGTGCGAATGCTGACATGAGTAGCGATAAAGGAAGTGAAAAGCTTCCTCGCCGAAAACCCAAGGTTTCCTGTGCAACGTTCATCGGCGCAGGGTTAGTCGGTCCCTAAGGTGAGGTAGAAATACGTAGCTGATGGGAAACTGGTTAATATTCCAGTACCTTTGTTTAATGCGATGTGGGGACGAAGAAGGCTAGCTTAGCCGGGTGTTGGATGTCCCGGTTGAAGCAGGTAGACATGCCGTCTAGGTAAATCCGGATGGCTTAGTCGAGATGTGATAACGGAACCTCTTTCGGGAGGCCAAGTAAGTAATGCCATGCTTCCAGGAAAAGCCACTAAGCTTCAGTTAAATAAAGACCGTACCGTAAACCGACACAGGTGGGTGGGATGAGAATTCTAAGGCGCTTGAGAGAACTCAGGAGAAGGAACTCGGCAAATTGACACCGTAACTTCGGGAGAAGGTGTGCCTCTAGTATGTGTAGTGCTTTACGCATGAAGCAGAATGAGGTTGCAAAGAAATGGTGGCTGCGACTGTTTAATAAAAACACAGCACTCTGCAAACACGAAAGTGGACGTATAGGGTGTGACGCCTGCCCGGTGCCGGAAGGTTAAGTGATGGGGTGCAAGCTCTTGATCGAAGCCCCGGTAAACGGCGGCCGTAACTATAACGGTCCTAAGGTAGCGAAATTCCTTGTCGGGTAAGTTCCGACCTGCACGAATGGCGTAACGATGGCCACACTGTCTCCTCCTGAGACTCAGCGAAGTTGAAATGTTTGTGAAGATGCAATCTACCCGCGGCTAGACGGAAAGACCCCGTGCACCTTTACTGTAGCTTTACATTGGATTTTGATTATTCTTGTGTAGGATAGGTGGGAGGCTGTGATATATGCTCGCCAGAGTGTATGGAGCCAACCTTGAAATACCACCCTGGAATGATCGGAGTTCTAACCCGGGTCCATTATCTGGATCGGGGACCGTGTATGGTAGGCAGTTTGACTGGGGCGGTCTCCTCCCAAAGAGTAACGGAGGAGTGCGAAGGTACGCTAGGTACGGTCGGAAATCGTACTGATAGTGCAATGGCATAAGCGTGCTTAACTGCGAGACTGACAAGTCGAGCAGATGCGAAAGCAGGTCATAGTGATCCGGTGGTTCTGTATGGAAGGGCCATCGCTCAACGGATAAAAGGTACGCCGGGGATAACAGGCTGATTCCTCCCAAGAGTTCATATCGACGGGGGAGTTTGGCACCTCGATGTCGGCTCATCACATCCTGGGGCTGTAGCCGGTCCCAAGGGTATGGCTGTTCGCCATTTAAAGTGGTACGTGAGCTGGGTTTAAAACGTCGTGAGACAGTTTGGTCCCTATCTGCCGTGGGCGTTGGAAGTTTGAGGGGGGCTGCTCCTAGTACGAGAGGACCGGAGTGGACGCACCTCTGGTGTACCGGTTATGACGCCAGTCGTATCGCCGGGTAGCTAAGTGCGGAAGAGATAACCGCTGAAAGCATCTAAGCGGGAAACTTGCCATAAGATTAGATTTCCCGGGAATTTAATTCCCCTAAAGGTTCGTTGAAGACTACAACGTTGATAGGTCGAATGTGTAAGCGTAGTAATGCGTTAAGCTAATCGATACTAATTGACCGTGAGACTTGATCCTATAATCTTGAAAATTGAATCGATATATTGGCAAATTTAATGCTTTTGCCTGATACTCAATTTTACCGTTTTTGCTTGGCGGCCATAGCGCTTTGGACCCACCTTTTCCCATCCCGAACAGAGAAGTGAAACGAAGCAGCGCCGATGATAGTGTGTTTTCACATGTGAAAGTAGGTCACCGCCAGGCTTCCTCTTATGTATTTTCTCTATGGAGTAGTGCTGGCTATCCTTAGTATGTAACTTTTCCAGTTTTAGTGGTGCTTCATTCTCATTTATAATATCCTCTCTTTAGTTTTCTATCTATGTAAAGCCAATTATTTAAAATATGGCTCTTATGTTAAGTAGGGTTTGTCTACTCTGACCCTATTAGTTCTTTGAATTATCTTCTATATTCCTCTTCCCTCCTGCAATACATCTATTTGATTTATAAAAATTGTACTTGGTCTATGGATCTGCTCATTTGGTTAATTTTTGCTTTTAAACTGTATTGGACCATATAAATTTTTCAATTCGTAATCAGAAGTTTTCTTAACTAATGTTCAGTTAGCGACGATATTAGTCAACTTGGATTTTATGGTCGGATCACAAAACCTTATAATCTTCTGGCATCGTTTTCCTTTGGTTGTTACTAGAGTTGTATATGAATTGATATAGTTCATCCATTTATTTAAGCTGATTCCCCCATTTTTCCTCTTGTAATGCCAGATAAGCAACCGGTTCCACTCATAGAACTGTTAATCCGCTTTGTTACCTGGAGCGGATCTCCCTGGTTAACTCTGATATCTATTCTGATCGCTGGCAGTTTATTTGCATTAGCTACTGCATTGATTCCTCTTGTGGTTGGCCAGCTGCTTACCCAAATACTGCCAGGAGGTAACCGGCAGCTAATGCAATCTCTTCCGCTGATATTGGCGATTCTTTTATTGATAGCTATTTTTGCTGGCTGGGTTGTCTATTATCTACTTGAACGTTTACTAAGCAGGGCTATACTCGATATACGTACAGAGCTATTCAAAAAATTACTGGCGTTACCTCCGGCCTATTCTGATCTTCCACCGGACACAATTTCCTTGTATTTCTTTCAAAGCATCGAAAAGTTGAGCCACAATGCCAGTTTATTGGGAGTTTGTTTATCCCGAGATTTGTTGACTGCAGCTGGACTGCTGAGTGTAATGATTTGGCTGAATTCAGAGATGTCATTATTAGCTTTTTCAGTGTTAGCAACAACATTTTTTATTAGACAGATATTTCATGTAAATGTTCGTCAACGGGATATGCTGGGTCAGAAACAGCATGAAGTATCCAAGATGCTGGCCAAAATACTGCGATTTAACCGAGTAATTTATCTGGCTAGAAGCTATGAACAGGAAATCAGGCATACTCGACATAGTTTCGAGCAATTGCAATCTTTTTGGCAAAAGCAGTTCAGGCGGACAAAATTGATGGAATTGCTTACATATCTCCTTTTGACAGGAATACTGACAGCATCTCTTTACTATTTATTACAACAGCTTGCTTCGAATCAATTGACGGTTGGCGATGCGGTCGCATTTTTTTTGGCAGGGGTGATGCTGATTTTTCCGTTACAACGGCTTTTCGAAGTTAGCTCGTTATTGAAACAATGCAGTAAAGCGTTGCAAGTAATCTTTTCACTGCTGAATCAGGATTCCGGGATAATCGATGAAAATCCTCATACTACTCAGTTTAAGCGTGGCAAAGGGAAATTACAGTTTGAAGGGGTCAGTTTCCGAAGTTGTCAGACAGAATACCGGTTGCCTAATTTCGATCTTGAAATAGTATCTGGACAGAAAATTGCATTAATAAACCAGGAGACTGATATCAATCGGCTATTTGCAGATCTTGCCTGTGGTTTCGTTCAACCATCAACCGGTAGAATTTTGCTCGATAATAATGATATTAAATGGATAAACTCTACTGAATTACGCAGTTACATTGCCTGGATTGCCCCGGATGAAGATTTATTGAATGACACAGTCGCCATAAATATCGCCTATGGCAGCGCTCGCTGCAGCAATGAGATAGCGATTACGACAGCCGCTCACGCCAGCCAGGCGATGGAATTTATCCGTAAGCTTCCGCAAGGGTTGCAGACGAAAATCAATCAACCTGCTCTGCTATTATCAGATGACGAGCGGCAGCGTATTCTCATTGCGCGAGCATTATTAAAAAATCCGAGTTTCATCATCCTCGACGAATCTACTGCCTGTTTCGATACTGATAATACTGCCTTGCTGCAGGCGTTACAGGTATTGCTCAATAATCGTACTGCCCTGATTCTTTCATCGCGACCAGCAATGCTCGATCTTGCCGAGCAGCAGTTTGATCCGGAAAAACCTATCCTGATATCTGCATGTCATTCAGGCGGATGCACGGTTCGGTGAGTTTATGCTACTGTTCCAGTTTCATTGCATTGTGATAATGGGTATAACGGCGACTCACAATATCGAATGATGACTGCCGTTGCTATTTTTATTGGTAACCCTAAGGGCATTTTTTCATGAAGTTTCTTTTTGATCTTTTTCCAGTAATCCTGTTTTTCGTTACGTATAAAGTCTACGGTATTTATAACGCGACAGCGGTTGCAATCATTGCTACATTCGTACAGATTGGCTGGGTGTGGCTGCGTCATCGCAAGGTTGACAATATGTTGTGGGTGAGTCTGGCCATCATCGTTGTTTTTGGAGGAGCAACGCTGATTTTTCAGGATGAAACTTTTATCAAATGGAAACCGACTGTGCTTTATTGGCTGTTTGCCGCCGTTCTATTTCTGGCAAATCAGATCTTCGGAAAAAATCTAATTCGAGTCATGATGAAAGAGCAAATCAGGTTGCCCGAGCCGATATGGCCTCGGCTAAACGCCAGTTGGGCAGTATTTTTTAGTGTGATGGGGGTTATCAATCTTTATGTAGCCTACAACTATTCGACAGATACCTGGGTGAATTTCAAGTTGTTTGGTTTTATGGGACTCATGTTTGCTTTCGTTATTCTGCAGGCAATACTGCTGGGGAAATATATGGAAAAAAGTGATGATCAGGAAATCTGATCTGCCCGGTTACTCTGTTGTCTACTGAATGATTTCGCAGGTAGCCAGTACAGTCCATTTTCCAGTGGATGGGCCTGATTCTTTTGCCGGCAGGCTGATCCGCTGGCAGCTCGAATACGGGCGACATTCTCTGCCATGGCAGGGTACCAGAGATCCCTATGCAATATGGGTGTCAGAGATCATGCTGCAACAAACGCAGGTAAGCTCGGTTATCCCCTATTACCAGCGATTCATGGCCAGTTTTCCGGATGTTGCTTCACTGGCCGGCGTGCCGGTGGGAGATGTGCTCACGTTATGGAGTGGTTTAGGTTATTACTCGCGCGCTCGAAACTTGCACCGGGCAGCATGCATCATCATGGAGCAGTATAGTGGTGTGTTTCCACAGGATGCAACTACACTTCAGCGATTACCTGGAATCGGCCGTTCTACTGCGGCAGCCATTGCCGCTTTTGCGTTTGGTGAGCGCGGTACGATTCTTGACGGGAATGTCAAACGTATTCTGGCGCGTTACTTTGGTATCGGCGGCCACCCAGGCGAAAAATCGGTTGAAGAACGGCTGTGGCAACTGGCAGAAAGCCTGCTGCCTGCTGAGGAGAGCAACCATCAAATCGTGGCATCTTATACACAAGCACTAATGGATTTGGGTGCGCTGGTCTGTGTACGCAGCCGGCCGCATTGCCGATATTGCCCGCTGCAGGCCGATTGTGTTGCCTGTCAGAATGATCTGACAGCTGATTTGCCTGTGCCCAAACCCAGGAAAATGCTTCCTGTCAGAGAAACTGTGCATTTGATTCTCTTGGATCAGGAGCGGATCCTGCTGAAAAAACGGCCAGCTTCCGGTATCTGGGGAGGATTGTGGTGTTTTCCAGAAATATCTGTCGATCAGGATAGTATTGATTACTGTGAAAAGAATTTACATGTGCGAGTGACAAAACTTGCTAGGCTTCCTCATTTGCGGCATACCTTCACACATTTTAAATTGATCATCCAGCCACACTTGTTGCAATCGATAATGCACCAGCCGGTATGTGAAGAAAAATGCGAGGAAAACGGTTACCTTTGGTTGACGATCGAACAAGCCATGCAACAAGCCATACCTGTTCCTGTGAGAAAACTGCTGTCAATAGCCCACCCTTACTTCCAGTCTCATATTCATGAATAACACAGCATTCCAGCACTGGAAACAGCAGCAACGTGCACGTTTGCGCGAATTGCGCCAGCAGGTTCCGGCAGCACAACACATACTCTGGAGCGATGTGATTACTGCAGTACTGACACAAGGATTTCCTTTCCTGGAAAACCAGCGGATCGGGTTTTACTGGCCACATCGGGGAGAATATGATCCGATCCCAGCCATGACATTTTTGAGAACACGCGGTGCTACCCTTGCTTTGCCGGAAGTCATCAGTAAAGATGAGCCACTCAGATTCATCGAATGGTGGCCGGAAGCACCCATGAAAAAGGATATTTACGGAATACCGTTTCCCGACAATACCCGGAAAGTCGAGATCGACAGTATCATCGTTCCATTGCTCGGCTTTGATGAACAAGGTTACCGGCTTGGCTACGGCAGCGGCTACTTCGATCGGACACTTGCTGCGATGAGCCCACGTCCGCTAGCGATTGGTGTGGCATTTGAAATACTTCGTCTGCCAACGATTCATCCGCAGCAACATGATATTCCAATGGATTATATCGTGACGGAACAGTCCATTCTGCGTCGGACAGATACCGGCCTTGTGTCGCTGACAGCACCGATTGTGCGGTCAGAAACGGTTTGGTCGGGGAATTAGCGGTTTCACCTGACAGATTGATTCAAGAAAAATATTCCCGGCTTATACATCACTTCCCCAGCGTGGCAGCAGAGTATGTGTTACACCAAGCTGATCGAGTACACGTGCGACGATAAAATCGACGATGTCCTGAATGCTTTCAGGCAAATGGTAAAAACCGGGGTTGGCAGGTAGTATCACTGCTCCGCTGCGTGCAAGCCTCAGCATATTTTCCAGATGGATAGCGGAAAAAGGTGTTTCACGGGCAACGATGACGAGCTTGCGTTGTTCCTTCAGCATCACATCGGCTGCACGTTCTATCAATTTCTGTCCCAGACCGGCTGCTACGGCTGATAATGTGCCCATGGTACAAGGACAGATCACCATTGCATCGGCCGGATTGGAGCCGGAAGCAACCGGTGCAAACCATTCTTCCCGGCCAAAAACCTTGAGCAGGCCTGGTTCGATATCGAAATAGCCATTCAGGAAAGCCTCTGTTTCTTTGGGACGAGGAGACAGTATCAGAGCCATTTCCTGTTGTGCCACAATTTGTGCGGCTTGCGAATAGAGTAAATAAACCTGATGGCCCTGCTTCAGCAATATTTCCAGCAGGCGAATGCCGTATGGCATGCCGGATGCTCCAGTCAGAGCGACGGTAATAGTTTTTTTTTTGCTCATATTTCCTAAAGAACTGACCGGAAATAGTCCTTTGCTTTATTCGTTATGTGAATCATCGAAGGGTTCTGCGGTATTGCCGGCCATTTCCGATTCATGCCGGCGGATAAATTCTTGGGTACTGTCGATTCCCCGCAACTGCAAAATATAATTCCGGACTGCAGCCTCTACCAGCACCGCCAGATTACGACCAGCAGCGACCGGAATGATGACTTTGCGTATGCCGACGTTCAGAATGATTTCATTGAGATTGCTCAACGGCAATCGTTCATAAGCGTTGATACTGCTGCCCACGGTTTTTTCAAGATGTACGATCAGCTTCATGTTTTTGTGTCGGCGGACTGCTGTTTCTCCGAATATGGTGCGAATGTTCAGCATTCCCAGTCCGCGCACTTCAAGAAAGTCACGCAGTAGTGGTGGACACTGGCCTTCAAGGGTTTCCGGGCCGATACGGTGTAATTCGACGACGTCATCTGCAACCAGCCCATGGCCACGGCTGATGAGTTCCAGTGCCAGTTCACTTTTACCGACCCCGCTTTCACCGGTAATCATGACACCCATGCCGAGTACGTCCAGCAGTACACCATGCCGGGTAATAGCAGGTGCCAGCATTTTCGCGAGATAAGCCTGTAATCCCCAGATGATTTCAAGGCTGGCAGTTGCTGATCGGATCAAGGGAACAGATTGTTCATTTACAAACTGTCTGATGACATTCGGGATCGGTGCATCATCTGCTACGATCAGGCAGGCAAGCTGGCTTTTGGCAAGCTGGTTCAACCGTTTTTTCAGCGAAACATTATCGAGCTGCTCGAGATAGTTGACGGATGTCTGGTTCAGTACCTGTATCCAGTTGGGATGAACGAAGTTGAGATGGCCGATCAGTTCCTGTGTCGAGCTGTTGATCTGATGATTCTCAAGTTGTTTGTCGATGGCGGCGGGCGGCTCACCCCATTGCAGGCTTAATTTTTCCTGATTTTCTTCAAATAATTGCGTGATGCTAACCTGGGACATGTTCGGGTGCCCAGTCAGAGATGAGCTGATGAATTTCTTTGGCATTCTGACTGTTAAGCAGTTTCTCACGGAAATTTTTATTACTAAACATTTGTGCTAATTCACTCAGTATCAACAAATGCTGGTCTGTTGCCTTTTCTGGTACCAGCAAAATACAGGCGATACTGACCGGCAGACCGTCCGGGGCATCGAAGGGTATGGCTTCTTTCATTCTGACCAGTGCAGCAGCAGCTTCCCGCAACCCCTTGATGCGGCCATGAGGAATGGCTACTCCCTGGCCAAGCCCGGTCGACCCTAGTTTCTCACGTGCAAACAAACTGTCAAACACCTGGCTGCGTGCGATGTGCTGGGTATTTTCAAATAACAGACCGACCTGCTCAAATACACGTTTCTTGCTGGTCGCGTCCAGATCAATAATGATATTGGATTCCGGCAATAATTGAGCAATGAGATTCATGGAGACTCAGACCACTTTAGGAAATTGGGCGGTGTAACCTTTTTGTCGGAAACGGGGCTGTCTACTTGTGTTGTTTTCTCAGGTGCCCGGGCCTGTTGCAGCAGTTCTGCAAATCGGCTGTTTCCATGTGTCAGGCAGCACGATTCTGATGACTGTTGGGCAGGCATTGCCCCGTTTTATTCTTTCAGCATTACTGCTGTCGTTCTTTGCAAATATGAGAGGAAAGATAATTTTACTCGGATTGTTCAAATGCCTGATCTTTCAACCCACCTTGATTATCACGTCGATCAATATTTTTTTCCTTGTATTTGAGGATCTGGCGATCAAGCTTATCTACCAGATTATCAATCGAGGCATACATATCAAGACCTTCTGCTTCAACAAAAATTTCCTTGCCACGCAAATTGACTGTGGCTTCGGCTTTTTGTTTGAGTTTGTCTACGGAAAGGATTACGTTGATATCGATGATATTGTCAAAATGACGCGTAATTCTCTCAATTTTGGATAAAACATAGTCGTGCATGGCAGGTGTGATTTCTACATGATTGCCGGTGAGATTCAAATTCATTCTTTCTCCTTAATGAAGGGATCGTATGCAAAGATATTCCAAGGGGCTCAAAATCAGTAACCAACCAGACAGCAATGAAATTAGGCGTAAAACTACGTGTACCGGATGTAAATCTGGTTTTCTTGCGCTCACCTGGGGCGGTTGCTTACCATTTTTCAGAACCTCTCTAGAGCGTTTTGCGTAAATTAGTCGGGGGAATATGCATGAACTCCCGATATTTTGCAACCGTACGGCGAGCAATAACAATACCCTGCTGCGCCAGCATCTGTGAAATCTGACTGTCATTGAGCGGTTTTCTGCGATCTTCATCTTGAATCAGCCGCTTGATCAGCCCACGGATGGCAATGGCTGAATGTGCTTCTCCCCTTTCAGCCGGGATATGGCTGCCAAAAAAATATTTGAGCTCAAAAATACCGTGCGGTGTCCACATGTATTTCTGAGTCGTAACGCGCGAGATGGTCGATTCGTGCAGCCCAAGTGTCACAGCAATTTCGCGCATAACTAAAGGACGTATAGCAGTTTCGCCCTGTTCGAGGAAAGCTTGCTGACAATCGACAATCGCCTGACTGACCCGGAGTATGGTATCCATCCGTTGATCGAGATTTCTGACCAGCCAGCGGGCCTCTTTCAACTGACCCATCAGCATCTGAGTTGCTTCCGTGCGATGGTGTTTCAAAATACCGGCATACAGGTTGTTGATGCGTACGCGTGGGATCGAATCGGAGTTGAGCCGTACCCCCCAGCCGCTGTCTGACCGGGTCACGATCACGTCCGAGATGACATGACGTGCTGTTGTCGTATTGAAATCATCACCAGGCTTGGGATTGAGTTGAGTAATCAGCTGGTAGATCGATTGCAGACAAGTTTCATTACAATCAAGCACCTTTTTGAGTAATTGGAAATTTTTAGCAGCAAAACTCTCCAGATGCCCGTTTACCAGTTTGAGCGCTTCATCTCGCAATGGCGTGTTGTCCGGTAATGCTTTAAGTTGTAAGGACAGACATTCCTGCAGATTGCGCGCGCCCACACCCGGTGGATCCAGTTGCTGAATATAATCCAGAGCTGACTCCAGATCTGCGGTACTGATTTCCAATTCGGGTGGTAGCAATCCCGCAAGCTCATCCAGATCTTGAGACAAATACCCATCGTCATTGAGGCTGTCCACCAGTAGTTCGGCGATTTTCTTACTGCGCTCACAGTATTGCCCTAGACTGATTTGTGAGAGCAAGTGTTCCCGCATACTGACGGGTTTGCTGATCAAGCGCGAGAAATCCTGGTCATGGTCTTCATCACTCCGCCTACGTGTATCGAAGAAAAATTCCTGATCGGCATATAACGGGTCATCCGGCCAATCACTCTGGATATCTGTATTTTTTCCGATTTCTGAGATTCCATCGCTTTCTGCTGCAGCAGACGAATCTGAAGGTGACAGGGAAATATCCGGTCCTCCAGTCTCAAATCCATCCTGATCAATCCCTTCATCCAGTTCGAGCAGGGGGTTTTCCTGTACGAGACGCGTGATTTCCTGATTGAGCTCGAGCGTAGACAGTTGCAGTAACCGGATAGATTGCTGTAACTGCGGTGTCAGCGTAAGGCCGGTGTTGAGCTTGAGTTGCAGGGTTGGTTTCATATCCTGTCAGAGTCTGAAGTTTTCGCCCAGATACACTTCTCTGACACGTTCGTCAGTAATGATTTCTGGAGGGGCTCCATTGGCCAGTACGGTTCCGCCGCTGATGATATAGGCCCGGTCACATATCCTGAGCGTTTCCCGGACATTATGATCTGTGATCAGTACGCCGATACCGCGTGATTTGAGGAAGCTGATGACTCTCTGGATATCCATGACGGCGATCGGATCCACACCGGCAAAAGGTTCATCCAGCAAGATGAAGCGCGGCCGGGATGCCAGTGCCCGTGCAATCTCTACACGTCGCCGTTCTCCACCAGATAAACTCATGCCCGAACTTTCGCGCAAGTGGCTGATATGCAGATCGTGCAGCAACTCATCCAGATACCGCTGGATTTCATCTTTTTGAAGCTGCTGCAACTCCAGTACCGCAAGAACATTTTCTTCGACCGAGAGTCGGCGGAAAATTGAGGCTTCTTGGGGAAGATAGCTTAATCCCAGGCGAGCACGCTGATGGATCGGCAATCGGCTCAGATTGTGCTCATCCAGAAAGATTTCTCCCCCGTTCAATGGAACTAGTCCGACTACCATGTAAAAACAGGTTGTTTTTCCGGCACCGTTGGGGCCGAGCAGACCAACAACTTCGCCGCTGCGCACAGAGAAGGATACATCAGTCACTACCGTACGTGATTGATAACTTTTTTTCAGATTTTCGGCTCTTAATTCACTCATATATCATCCGCATCTGACATATTCTCCAGTGATTTCACTTTTCTGTTTCAGTATCGGATTGTTTTGCTTTAGGTTGAATCACGGCACGTACCCTGTGGTCAGAATTTTTGTCGTTTTCCGACTGATGTCGACCTGATACCTGAAAAAAATCACTGGCTATGTCGTAGGAAATATAATCCCCCTCCACTTCATCAGCCCCGCGTTTCAGGCGTGCACTGCCGAACAGTTCAATTTTGTCGGTTTTGTCGTCATATTCTGCGCGTTTGCTCCATGCTTCTACATATTCATTGGCACCATCACGTTTCTGCCGGTAACTGACCAGATCACCATACGCTGTAGCGTATCGGTAACCGACAGCATCTTCCTTCATAATCACTTTATCGGCTCGAAGAATAAGTGTTCCCTGGGTCATGACAACATTGCCGGTAAATACACTGGTACGAAATTCTCCTTTGTGTTTGTAATCCTCAACCGTGGCGTGATCAGCTTCCAGATGAATCGGTTTGTCACGATCAGCACGTTCAGCTGAGACGATACTTGAGAAAAATATGAGAAATAAGCTGAGGAAGCTTGAAAAGATGGCTTTATTCGACCATGCTATGTTCAGCCCAAAATATCCATGTGCTGTTTGTAAATTACATTTATTCATCCGGTTTGTTCTGTACTGATCCGGTAAAATTAACATCAATACGGGTTAGGTCGGGAATTAACGGGCAGTGCGCGGCATACGATCATCGTGTGCAGTGACCCGAGATTGCAGCAGAATTTCACCAGTCTGGTTATTCATGAATAACCCGACGGCGTTGATGACGCTGTTCATTCTGGTGACAGTGACAGGCCGGTCGGTTTTGGCGATATCCATATCCGGGATCAGATGCAAAAAATCGGTCAGCATCGTTATTTTATCTTTATCCTTGTCTTCGCCTCTGATGATGGCAACATTTCTGGTCAGAAAAATATCATTATCTTCTCCGGTCAACTCAGCCTGACTGGAAGTTACTCTGAGCAGGGGTTTGTCCAGTTCAATGCTGACAAGACCAATATGTTCCAGTCGTGTGATATCTCCTGCCGGATAGTGAGTCAGTTTATCGGCCGAAAAGAAACGGTTGACCTTCAGTTCATGATTGACCTGTATCCCATCAAGATTTTCGATGATGTAGTCTATCTCCTGTTGCACGCCGTTATCCTGTTGCGAATCCGAACGCTGGAGATTTTTGTCCAGCCAGAGGGTAAGTAAAAGTAAAGCGGCCAGCAATACAGACGGCCTCAGAAATAATGAGCGTGTCATGTTAAAACACTTTCTGTATGAGATTTGCTACGAACATACATGATTTTGCCGGTTACTTCCGATTGAGTAATACGGATGAGAAAAGGCAATCACTGTCTTAGCAGACTATTTTCCGGAATTATAACAGAACCCTGTTTACGTAATGGTTAGGTATCCGAGCCCGTAAATCTCTGTTTTACGGCAGATCGGCAGAATTTCGTTCTTACGATTTGCACTTTCTGCTTGAATAAGTATCTCAATGTGATTATGGTCATAGTTCACGATAAATAAAGCCGAATTGAAAATGCAAGCAAACGCAATCGATTTCGAAAACTACGAATTACTGCAGGATGATGTATGTGCGCGGCGGATTGTGGCAGCAAAACAGAAACTGGGAAAGCGTGCCATCATACTGGCACATCACTATCAGCGTGCGGATGTTTACTGTCATGCTGATCTGACCGGGGATTCGCTCAAACTTTCGTATCTAGCAGCCAAGACCGATACCGAGTTTCTGGTGTTTTGCGGGGTGCATTTTATGGCAGAGGTGGCGGATATTCTTTCCAGCCCTGAACAGACTGTTATATTGCCCGATCTTTCTGCCGGTTGCTCCATGGCGGATATGGCTAATCTTACCAAGGTGGAGCGAGTCTGGCGTGAGCTGGCAGAAGTGCTTGATCCGGATGAGCGAATCACTCCCGTGACCTATATCAATTCCAGTGCCGATCTGAAGGCCTTTTGCGGACGACACGACGGGATTGTCTGTACTTCCAGCAATGCGGTGAAGATTTTGCAATGGGCATTTGCCCGGCGTGAAAAAGTGTTGTTTTTTCCGGATCAGCATCTGGGGCGCTGGAGTGGATACAAGATGGGCCTGTCACCGGATGAAATGCCGGTATGGGATTTCGATGAGCCCATGGGCGGATTGACGCCGGAACAGATCGAGAAAGCCAGGATCCTGCTGTGGAAAGGACACTGTTCGGTGCATCAGATGTTTCAGCCACAGCATATTCTTCGTTTTCGCAATCAGTACCCGGATGGGCTGGTCATTTCCCATCCGGAATGCAGCTTTGAAGTATGTAAAGCATCCGATTATGTCGGTTCAACCGAGTACATCATCAATACTATTCGGGCTGCAGAAAGCGGTACCCGCTGGCTGGTTGGGACGGAACTGAACCTGGTCGGGCGTATTGCCGAGGAATTCAAGGCAGAAGGAAAAATCATCCAGTTTATGTCGCCGATGGTATGCATGTGCTCGACCATGGCGCGGATCGACCCGCAGCATCTGGCCTGGTCACTTGAAAATTTGGCAGAAGGCCGTGTGGTCAACCAGATCAGGGTGCCGGAGCCGCAAGCCGGTCTGGCAAAGCTGACATTGGAAAAAATGCTCGAAGTTTCAAAATAATGTCGATATCCAGGCTACCTGCTGATTTCGAAAGACTGGTTTCTCTGCCTGAAAATAGGGAAGAGCATGAAACCGGTCAGATATTGCATATAGCTACTTACAATATCCACAAAGGATTATCGTTTTTCAATCGGCGTTTAATGCTGCATGAATTGCGTGATCAACTGCAGAGTCTGGATGTGGATGTCGTTTTTTTGCAGGAGGTGATCGGAGAACACGCTCTGCATGCGGCCCGTTTCCGGGATTGGCCGATGAATACTCAGTATGAATTTCTGGCGGATTCGGTATGGTCGGATTTTGCCTATGGCAAGAATGCGGTTTATGGCCATGGTCATCACGGTAACGCCATTCTCAGCCGTTTTCCTATTGTGAACTGGGAAAACGAGGATATTTCAGCACATCGTTTTGAAAGCCGTGGATTATTGCATTGTGAGCTGGCCATTCCCGGCTGGAAAGATACCTTGCACTGCGTTTGTGTCCATCTGGGATTGTTCAGGCGCGGCCGGAGTCAGCAACTGGAAGCGATAGAAAAGCGTATCCGGCAACTGGTATCTCCCGATGCGCCACTGGTGATCGCAGGAGATTTCAATGACTGGCGCGGAGTAGCGAATCCACTTCTGTCCAGCCGCTTGAATCTGGTTGAAGTATTCCAGTATACGCATGGTAAAACAGCACGCAGCTTTCCTTCCGTTTTGCCACTGTTACGCCTGGATCGGATTTATGTTCGTGGGTTTCAGGTGAAGAATGCTCAAATTTTGCATAATCGTCCCTGGTCACGTATTTCCGATCATGCCGTATTGTCGGCTAATATCGTGCGTACATGAGTTGGCCTGATTTTATCGAAGGTAACCAGATAACGTTATTACACTCTGGTACGGAATATTTTCCGGCACTGGAATTGGCCATTGATTCCGCCCAGCAGGAAATCCATCTCGAAACCTACATTTTTCAGTATGACGCAACCGGTGCTCGTATTGCCACTGCACTCAAGCGAGCAGCACAACGTGGAGTGGCTGTCCACCTGCTAATTGATGGGTTTGGTTCTCTCGGGCTGTCCAGGATAATGATTCAGGAGATGCTTGCAGCGGGTGTGCAGGTACTGATCTACCGGCAGGAATTTTTTTCGTTCCGGTTCAAACGTTACCGCCTGCGCCGCATGCATCGCAAACTGGCAGTAATGGATGCCAGTGTGGCGTTTGTAGGGGGAATTAACATCATCGATGATTACTATGAACCCGATGCCTTATTTCCCCGCTTTGATTATGCCATCCGGGTTGCGGGCCCGCTGCTGCAAGAAATTCACGCTGCAGCAAGGCATCTGTGGATGCTGGTTGCATGGGTGTATTTCAAAAAACGCTGGACAAACCGTTCACCCGTTACTGCCAACTGTCTGGCGGCAGGACGGCAGCGTGCAGCCCTGGTTATCAGGGATAATCTGCGTAACCGGCACAATATCGAGCGTTGCTATCTCAGGTCGATTGCGGCTGCACGCAGGGAAATCATTCTTGCCAATGCTTATTTTCTTCCCGGCAAGCATTTCCGGCAAGCCCTTGTCCGGGCAGCACAGCGGGGGGTTTCAGTCATACTCCTGCTGCAGGGAAAATCGGAATACCGCTTGCAGCATTACGCCATGCATGCGCTCTATGGCCACTTGCTGGATGCTGGTATCAGTATTTATGAATATCGACATGGGTATCTGCACGCCAAGGTAGCCGTTATTGACAGTGTATGGTCTACTGTCGGTTCTTCCAATATCGACCCGTTCAGTCTGTTATTGGCGCGTGAGGCCAACGTCGTCATTAGTGATCAGGCATTTGCGGCGGAATTGCGGAGCAGTCTGCAACAGGCATTGGAGGAATCTTACCCGGTGTCACTGCATTCCTGGAAAAGCCGCTCGCGAATCCAGCGTTTGCTGAACTGGATATGCTATTACTTCGTACGCATCTTACGAGGGTTGTTGGGGTATCGCCAGGAATAATCGGCAGAATGCAGTTTTGTTGCATTATTTGCGTGCCGGATGAATATGTGCTGTATGGAGTTGTTTGCTTTATTCTTTCCGGGCTTTCATCGAGGCTTCATCAAAATCTGATTGGTCACCAAGTGTATAATTTGCCGTTCATAGGAATTGCATCCAAGCATGATCCGTAAATTTCTGTACCGTATTTTTTCCTTTGGTTCTACTGAATCTGTTGCTGTCGATCCGGCATTCCGAGTCATTGGCTGTGAACAGCATGGTATTTCACGCAACC
This sequence comes from Nitrosomonas sp., assembly GCF_040256045.1. Lineage (GTDB taxonomy): Bacteria > Pseudomonadota > Gammaproteobacteria > Burkholderiales > Nitrosomonadaceae > Nitrosomonas. The sequence continues at coordinate 4,130 of NZ_JBDZWD010000039.1, read as the reverse complement.
GTATCAGCCCAGGCTCGCTGAAAGTTGCTCTGGCCTTGCAGCAGGCGGGTTATTCCGCTTATGTCGTGGGCGGTGCCGTGCGTGATCTGCTGCTGGGATTAAAACCCAAGGATTATGATGTTGCCACCAATGCCACACCCGAAGAGGTGCGGGCCATTTTCCGTCACTCACGGATCATCGGTCGCCGTTTCCGTCTGGTACATGTCATCAGCAAAGGTGAAATCGTCGAAGTATCCACTTTTCGCGGCAAGGTAGCGGATGATCTGGTCGAGGTGGAAGACGTGCAAGTCAGTACGGATGCAAGCGGCCGGCTGCTGCACGACAATGTTTTTGGCAGTCAGGAAGAAGATGTGAGGCGTCGTGATTTTACCATCAATGCCTTGTTCTATGACCCGGCCACAGAGGAAATCCTTGATTATCTAGATGGTTTCGAGGATGTGATGGCAAAACGGCTGCGCATCATTGGCGAACCTGAACAGCGCTATCGGGAAGATCCGGTACGAATGTTGCGTGCGGTGCGTCTGTCTGCCAAGCTTGGTATCCAGATTGATGACAGGACTGCTGCACCGATTGGCGATTTGGCGCCATTGCTGCTGAATGTTCCGCCGGCACGTCTGTTTGATGAGATGCTGAAATTGTTGTTTTCTGGTCATGCGCTAGCAGCTGTGGTAGATCTGCGTAGCCGTGGTCTGCATCATGGATTGCTGCCGATGCTGGACGTAATTCTGGAGCAACCTTTGGGTGAGCGGTTCATTTCGCTGGTACTGAAAAATACCGATGAGCGAGTGCGGCAGGATAAACCGGTTTCACCAGCCTTTTTATTCGCAGCATTGCTGTGGCATGAAGTGCTGGCGGTATGGAATACTTATCTGAAAGCCGATGAAAAAATGATCCCTGCGTTACACCGGGCGATGGGAAACGTGCTGGCGATGCAGCGCAGCCGGCTGGCCATTCCGCGCAGGCATGATGGTATCATTTATGATATTTGGTCGATGCAGCCGAGATTTCAGGTACGCTCAGGGCGCAAGCCGTTTCGATTGCTGGAGCATCCACATTTTCCGGCCGCCTATGATTTTATGCTGTTGCGTTGTAAAAGCGGAGAGATCGACCAGGAATTGGGGCAGTGGTGGCAGACATTCAAAAATACCGATAATGCTGCCCGCGAAGCAATGTTGCTCCAGGAGGCCCCGGCCAAACGTCGTAGAAAACGCCGTCGCCGTAGCAAACCGGCAGGCGAAAAGATTGAGCCCCTTAATCAGGAAATTTCATGATACTTTCCTTGCATTCGGAATCCGTCAACCAGGTTTTCATTGCACTGGGCAGCAATCTCGAAAATCCACTATCTCAGATCCGACGTGGAATAATGCTGTTGGCCGAGCTGGAACACTCACGTCTGGTAAAGCGTTCTTCACTTTATCGCACCGCACCGGTTGGACACACTGATCAGCCCGACTTCATCAACGCCGTGGTGCAGATGGAAACGAATCTGACTCCCCATCACCTGCTCGATGCACTGTTGGAAATCGAGCGTGCCTGCGGTCGTGTACGTACTTTCCCCAATGCTCCGCGTATCCTCGATCTCGATATTCTGTTATTTGAGAACCTGCAACACAACGATACAAAGCTTGTTCTACCGCACCCGCGTATGCATGAACGGGCTTTTGTGTTGCAACCCCTGCTGGAAATCGTGGCCGATTGCGTGATTCCGGGGAAGGGTGCGGCCACTGCGTGTCTTGCTGCATGTACAGAACAATCATTAGAGTGTATTGCATCATCATGAACCTGGAGCGTTGTCGCTATATTGTCGTTGAAGGGCCTATCGGTGCGGGTAAGACCAGTCTTGCCTGCAATATGGCAACCCGGCTGAATTATTCGCTCATACTGGAGCAGCCGGAAGCCAATCCATTTCTGGAAAAATTTTATGGGGATATGTCACGACATACTTGGTCCACACAATTGTTTTTCCTGATTCAACGCATGCAGCAATTACAGTCGATGGAACAGGAGAATGGTTTTTCACGCTCGGTCGTAAGCGATTTTCTATTTGAAAAAGACCAGCTGTTTGCAGATGTCACGCTCAGTGAGCCTGAGCATGGACTTTACCAGCAGATTCGCGAGTACATGCCTTTGAATGCGCCCAGACCTGATCTGGTGATCTATCTACAGGCGGCACCCGAAATTCTGATCAGACGTATCAGACAACGCGGTAACGCGCTGGAACAGCGGATATCGGAAGATTATCTAAGACAGTTGACGGAGCGATATATGCGGTTCTTTTATGAATATGATCAGGCGCCGGTCATGATCGTGAACAGCGAACACATTGATCTGGCACACAACCTTGCCGATCTCGACATGCTGTTGTCACGTATCGACCAGATGCGTAGCGCGCGTGAGTATTTCAACGTCGGAGCCAGTTAGATGGAGCAGTCAGCTGCGAAACGAATGACGATTACAACCCTGCAGAATGCTTGCGAGCAGAGGCAGAAAATAGCAGCGCTGACCTGTTATGACGCAACATTTGCTTCGATACTGGAAGAGGCGGGGGTCGATATTTTGCTGGTGGGAGATTCGCTCGGGAATGTGGTGCAGGGGAAATCCAGTACCTTGCCGGTTACACTGGATGAAATGATCTATCACGTCCGGTGCGTGGAACGCGGTACTCGCAGAGTATTTATCATGGCGGATATGCCCTTTGGCACGTTTCAGGTGTCCCCGCAGGAGGCATTCAATAATGCTGCCCGGCTGATGACTGCCGGTGCACAGATGGTCAAGATCGAGGGAGGACAGCATATGGCCGAAACCGTAGAGTTTTTATCCTGTCGCGGGATTCCGGTCTGTGCCCATCTTGGATTGATGCCCCAGTTTGTTCACCAGTTGGGCGGTTACAGAGTTCAGGGAAAAACGTCGAATGATGCCAGACAATTGCGTGAGGATGCACTCCTGTTACAGGAAGCAGGAGCAACGATGCTGCTGATGGAACTGATTCCCGCTGTATTAGGTGAGGAAATTACCCGGTTACTTTCCATTCCCACCATCGGTATCGGTGCCGGTGCAGCGTGTTCCGGACAGGTACTAGTGTTGCACGACATGCTGGGTATCAGCTTCGGTACTTTGCCGCGTTTCGTCAGAAATTTCATGACGGGCGCAGATAGTATTCAAACTGCAATCAGAAATTATGTCGAGGCAGTCAAGCTTGGGGCATTTCCCGCACGTGAACATATGTTCTGATATGCTTGGAACAGGCCGTCTTCATGGAAATCATTACTGATATTGCATCGCTGCGTGCACGGCTGCGACATGAAACTTCAGTGGGCCTGGTGCCGACCATGGGCAATTTACATGCCGGGCATCTGTCTCTGGTCAGTGTTGTACAGAAACATGCCAGTTGTTCAGTTGTCAGTATTTTTGTTAATCGCCTGCAATTTGCTCCGCATGAAGACTTTGATCGTTATCCTCGCACCTGGTCGGATGATTGCCGGTTGTTAGAGGAGAATGGGGTAGATATCGTATTTATGCCGAATGAAAAAACGCTCTATCCTGTTCTACAGGAATTTCAACTGCTGCTTCCACCCATGGCGGATACCTTGGAAGGGGCTTGTCGTCCGGGTTTTTTTCGTGGGGTGACAACAGTTGTGCTGAAGCTGTTCAACATCGTGCAGCCTCATGTGGCTGTGTTTGGTAAAAAAGACTATCAGCAGTTGCAGATTGTTTGCAGAATGGTCGATCAACTGAATTTACCAGTAGAGATCATTGCGGGTGAAACAGTACGGGCTGAGGATGGCTTGGCGCTCAGCTCTCGCAATAACTATCTCGATGCCACTCGGCGGCAGGAGGCAGGTGAATTGGCGTATCACCTGAAGCAGATCAGAGACGGTATTGCTTCAGGTGATCGTGATTTTCCATTGCTGGAGCAGCTTGCCACCGAAAAATTGAGTAAGCGTGGGTGGGTTGTTGATTATGTTGCGGTACGTCATCAGCATACGCTGCTGCCAGCGGCAGCAAGCGATTCCAAGCTAGTTATACTGGGTGCAGCATGGTTGAATCAAACACGACTGATCGACAATTTCCTGCTAAACCTGAGTTCGGGATAAGAAAAGAGGAGGTGAGCGCCCGCCTTTTTGCGTAAG
>NZ_JBDZWD010000038.1:0-22519 GCF_040256045.1 Nitrosomonas sp. | reverse complement strand
AAAAACCACGAAAGGTCTGACTGGCAGCTTTACCGTGCAAGAAGGATTTGCCCAGCTGTTACGCGGACAGGGATTGCAGGTTATACGCAACGCTGGCGGCGTATATTCCCTGCAAGTGGTCTCTGCCTCTTCTGTGGAAAGTGGAAACACCACAACCTTGCCGGTCATGGTAGTGGCAGCTGCGGCAGACAGGGGGATTACCACCGAAGGCACCGGCTCCTACACTACCAGCCAATCCTCCTATGGTAAGGGACAAACGCTCAGGGAATTGCCGCAAACCGTTACGGTGATGACGCGCCAGCGTATTGATGATCAGCAACTGAAAACAGTAGATGATGTGCTGGCTTACACACCGGGCGTTACAGTCCGACAAGATACTACCATGACTTCATCCTTCTTTTCGCGAGGTTTCCAGATCACGAATTATCAGATCGAAGGTAACAGTCCATTGTATGGCGCAGGTCTGTACAACGACGGCCTCAACACATCACAACTGGATCTCGCCATGTTCGATCATGTTGAAGTTCTGCGCGGCTCCGATGCACTCTACGGCACTTCGGGTGCACCAGGTGGCGCTATCAATCTAGTGCGCAAGAAACCAACGAAGCAGTTCCAGGTGAAGGCGCTGGCCCATGCAGGTAGCTGGAATAATTATCGCGGTGAACTGGATGTTAGTGGATCGATCATGACAGGACGTATTCGCGGGCGCCTCGTCGGTGTCTATGAGGATCGGAAATATTTCTATGATTATGGTAAGAGCGATAAATATCTGTTTTATGGCATCGTTGAGGCAGACGTCACCGATAGCACCTTGCTCACCGTGGGCGCCGATGTCATGCGCCAAGATCAAGGGGGATATATGAGTTGGGGCTTGCCGCGCTATTCGAATGGAGAAGATCTCGGCCTGCGGCGTAGCTTCTATTTCGGTGGGCCAGACGACCGCTGGCTGAAGAAGAACAATAAACAGTTCGTCCGACTTGATCAGGCGATTGGCACAAATTGGACCCTGGGCATTGAGGCATCACGGGCAGAAAGTAGGAATAGTCGCACGAATTTGGGATGGTTCGGGCCGGTCGATCCGATCCTCTTAACAGGTCCGGAAGGTTATGATCAGGATTTCAATTACAACGAAACACAGCAAACGCTCGATGCCGTGCTGAAGGGAGCATTCCATCTGCTTGGTCGCGAACACAAGCTGACCTTGGGTGCAAATATCAACAGACGAAAATCCCCCTTCATAGCTAGGACTCATAATCTTAACCGTCCCTCTCCGAATATATTCGAATTTGACTTGTCCGACTATGCTTCAAACGACCTCTACATTCTTAGCAATGATGGCAATCCAGAAATCTTGCAAAAGGGTGTGTATGGGTCACTCGTGGCTCAAATCGCGGATCCTCTGAAATTGATTCTTGGTGGACGATTGAGCTGGTATAAGTATAGCAATGTCTCTAATAATTTTGACCAGAATACGGGTGCTGTCAGGGCCACATCTTTAACAAAATACGAAGATAACATGATTTTTACGCCTTTCCTGGGCGCGGTTTATGATATTACAAAGCAATGGTCCACCTATGGCAGCATCGCTGAAACCTACCAATCGCAGGCAAACAGTCTCAAAGGACCTCGGCCTGGTACACCGCTCGATCCTATCACCGGACGCACTTATGAAATCGGCGTCAAGGGCAGTCTGTTCAATGAACGACTAAATACCAATCTTGCTTTCTTTTCTATCAAGCGCAATGGTCAGGCGGTGTCGGATCCGGATAATCCACCCTTTTTTGGCGATCTGGGCAGCAGCTGCTGTTATCTAGAGGATGGCCGCATCACCAGCCGAGGTGTGGACATTGAGATCAGTGGCGAGATCGTGTCGGGTTGGCAGATTCAGGCTGGCTACACATTCAACGACAATCAGAATAAAGCAGACAGCGGCCGCTACAGTACTATTACACCGAAGCATCTATTCAAATTATGGTCGAGTTATGAGCTGAGAGACATATTGAGTGGCCTGAAACTGGGCGGTGGCCTCACCGCGCAAAGTTCGAATTATCAGAAGGGATCGGCAAGAACGTACAGCCGGGATACTGAACAATTCGATGGCCCTCTGATTCCGTTTGAATTTAGCGAGCTAGGTGTTTAGTCCCGCGATGTACTGGTCGATCTGTTTGCACAATACCGCCTTAACAAGCACTGGTCTGCGACCTTCAATGTCAACAACGTCTTTGATAAAAAATACTATCAGACTATCGGGACTAGTGAAAGGCTCAACTGGTATGGTGCACCGCGTAATTTTCTGGTGAGCATGCAGTACAATTACTGAGATCTGCCAACAACATAATTTATTGATCTGGCACGGATTCATGAGAAGAAATCTCGTGTCAGATCAGCAGCAAGTGGTAAGCGCGGTAGATGCGGTGAGGTACGAACGCGTCGCTTGGATTATTCTCCAGCCATTACTGGAAACGATTCAATCGCATTATCCCAATTTTCAGGATAAATTCCATGTGCGACATATTAGCGAGAACGTTTAAAATTTTGGGGCCATTTTCTGGCTGTATGTATGGCAACCAGGATGCGAATATCCTTACTGGTTACCTGATAGACGAGAATGTATGGAAGATCATGCAATACTATCTCGCGCGTACCAGAAACACGACCAGGTCGACCAATTTCGGGATGGCGCGATAAATTATCAGCAGCGGCTTTTATTCTGATTAAAACGTGATAAGCAACATCGGCGCTTTCTTGTGCAATAAATTGCCAATTGATTTTAAATCTTCCAGCGCTTCGTTAAGCTATACAACAGCCCTCATGTTTTAAATTTATTGATGATGGCATCAACCTCATCACTCGAATGGAACTGTACATTTTTTCCCGAAGCCATATCCAGGCGTTCTTGGATTTTTTTTGTTCGCCAATCGTAAATTTCCAGATAGTGATCGATAGCCTGATTAACCAGCCAATTCCGGGAACGATCCAGGCTGCTTGCATTAGCATCCAATTTTTGTTGTTTTTCTGGTGTCACTGATACACTCATACGTCCGGTTTCACTTGCCATTTTTAATTCCTGGATAAAAGTAATCATAAGTAATCGTTATATGGGTAAACTGGATTTACAAGTTGAAATTACAAGCAAATCTCTGATGGATATCCGGGTTCATACGATCCTGATTTCCGTTTTTTTGAACAATTTACTTTACGCACCCATCTTATGACCTGGAAGCCCAATGTCACGGTTGCCGCTGTCATTGAACAGAATGGTAAATATTTACTGGTGGAAGAAACTTCCAAGAGCACTGATATACGGCTCAACCAACCGGCTGGTCACTTGGAGCCCGGCGAATCCATCCTCCAGGCGTGCAGCCGGGAGGTGCTGGAAGAAACCGGCCACAGTTTTCAGCCTGAAGAATTAACCGGTATTTATCATTGGACTTCTGCCTCAAATGGCATTACTTTCCTGCGGTTTACTTTTTCAGGTCGGGTCACTGCCTTTGATCCCGCAAGAAAACTCGATACCGGTATCGTACGGGCAGCCTGGTTCAGCATCGATGAAATTCGTGCAAAGCAGGCAATGCATCGCACACCTCTGGTCATGCAATGTATCGAAGATTATCACGCCGGGAAAAAGTATCCACTGGATATCCTGCAGTATTATGATTGACAAATAACCTGCCGGAGCAAATTCGGGCCGGGAAAATGTACATAATCGGGCATAGTGGAAAATACGGCCGGCTAAACCAGCAGGAAGGAAAGCAACAAACCTGTCATGGAAATACATCGTTATATTGCTTGCCACGTTTTTTGTTATACAATCCAGCGGCGGTTCATGTAATCGTTGATAAGGACAAATCAGGCTAAAATCAATAAACTAGCTGAAAAAGAAATATATTTGAATAAGGTCGAAACTCGAGATTATAAGATGGAGAGAATATGAACAAGGTTCTTCGAAATAGCGGCATTGCAGGGTTATGCCTCGCATTATCAATATTTTTATTATCAGCACCTGCATCAGCTCAGCTAATGCTTGCACATGAGGGACATCATGATGCTGGAGGATGTAAAATTGAAGAGGGAGATTTCCCGGTAACGGTCAGTGTTTATGAGGTTCCTGAAGGGAATATCCCTCCCATGCACTCATACTGCAATCACATTCCTGATGCCGGCAAAATCAACATGACAGTCGAACTTTCCGACTCTCAGACACGCGAAGTTCCCATTGCTGTAAGAGTCCTGATGGAGGGGCATGAAAACAGCGATCACGGAGCGCATGAAGTACTGTACATGCCTGCCGAGAAGTATTCGTCCGGCATTATCGTCGTTGCCACCAACCTGGAACACCTCGGGCAATATACGGTTCAGCTCGAGACAGAAGACAGTGCAGGCAAGGTCAAAACTGCAGTTAAAATCCCGGTACATGTCGGAGGTGGTGGTGGTCACGACCACGGATCCAATTTTGGCATGCTGGAAATAATTTTACTTGCTGTCGTAGCCGGGGTAGGTACTTTCATTTTCATGCGCTCGAAAAAAGCTGCAAATGCTTAACACATCAATCCGGCTGTATCGAAGCATGCAATAATGGTCAGTAGATCAGCGTGCATGCTTCATTCGCCTGATATTTTAAAAAATAGTGGCATCAGCCGCACGATAAAACGTATGTTGATGCCAGTTTTATAGCAAGAATTATGACCTTCAGTTTGACATCCCCATCTTTTTCTCACCAGGGTTTCATACCGGTGTGCCATACCTGTGATGGCAAAGATTTTTCACCGGAACTCGCCTGGACCGGTATACCGGAACACACCAAAAGTCTGGTACTGATCGTCGATGATCCGGATGCGCCTGATCCGCAAGCACCCAAGAGAATATGGGTACACTGGATTCTTTACAATATCCCGCCTGCCGCTCGCAAATTACCGGAACAAGTAACCGTTGCCGAATTACCTTCAGGTACGCTCGAAGGCGTAAATGACTGGGAACGAACCGGCTATGGTGGACCCTGCCCACCCATTGGAACCCATCGCTATTTTCATAAGCTGTATGCACTGGACACTCTGTTGCCCGATTTGAACCAGCCAACCAAAGCGATTCTGGAAAAGGCCATGCAAGGGCACATCATTGCTCAGACTGAACTGATTGGCCTTTATCACCGTCCCTGACAACGTCTGACAAAGCAATCAGGTTGAACCGATCAAATCCAGTCATGCACCATCCTGACTGATCCTACCTCGATTCAGCTTGCCGCCCTTCTTTATATGTCAATCAAATCACGTATTCGCACTATCCCGCATTATCCTCATAAAGGCATCATGTTCCGGGATATCACCACACTCCTGAAAGATCCGACCGGACTACGCACCACTATTGATGGAATCGTCCAGCGCTATCAGGCAGAAAAGATTAACAAAGTCGTCGGCATTGAATCACGTGGATTCATCATTGCTGCACCGGTCGCGTATGTACTGGGAGCCGGATTCGTTCCCGTCCGCAAACAAGGTAAATTACCCGCCGAAACCATCGGTTGCGATTATCAGTTGGAATACGGTTACGACAAGGTCGAGATTCACGTGGATGCGATCAATAAAGGGGATCGCGTATTACTGATCGATGATCTGATTGCAACAGGTGGAACGATGGAAGCTGCAATCAAGCTGGTTCAGGAAGCAGGTGGCGAAGTAATTGAATGCTGTTTCGTGATCGATTTGCCCGATATCGGTGGAAGCAGACGACTGCGGGAGCAAGGTCATCAACTGTTTTCACTCTGCAGTTTTGAAGATTAACCCTGTTAACGCATACTGTTCTGATCAGAAGAGTTCGCAGATCTCTATTTTCAATCCAGAAAAACTATTGCAGTGCTAATATTTGTTGTTTTGCTCGATCGCATTACTCGCTGATCGAAACTCCCGGAACGATTTTCCTGAATAAGCAGACACTTTTATCAACCCGGTGGGACAACCTGCCAGTCGTTGATTCGTGGAGCCCGTTTACACATGTTAGATATCCAACAATTACGCAGTAACCTGCAAGACATCATTACCCGCCTTGCGCAAAGGGGCTACGATTTTCCCGTAGCGGATTTCGAATTTCTGGAAGGTCAGCGAAAATCCGTTCAAACCCTGACTCAGACATTACAGGCAAAACGTAATTCAGCCTCCAAACAAATTGGAATCGCCAAGCAACGAGGTGAAGATGTCAGTCTGATCATGGCCGAAGTAGCCAATGTGGGCGATGAACTCAAACAGGCAGAAAATCAGCTCGAAGCCATTCAGACCCGATTGCAGCAGTTATTGCTGGAAACTCCCAATCTGCCGCACGACAGTGTTCCGGCAGGCAAGGATGCGAACGATAATCTGGAAATACGGCGTTGGGGGACCCTGAAAACGTTTGATTTTCCGGTACGAGATCATGCCACCATTGGTGAACACCTCAAGCTGATCGACTTTGAAACAGCCGCAAAGCTGAGCGGTGCACGCTTCAGCCTGCTGAAAGGCGAATTGGCGCGACTTCATCGTGCCTTGGTGCAATTGATGCTTGATACACACACCCAGGAAAATGGTTACAACGAAATCTATGTGCCCTATCTGGTCAATGCGGACTGTTTGCGTGGTACGGGACAGTTGCCAAAATTTGAACAGGATCTTTTTGCTGTTCGATCCGGCGCTCAGGATGAATCAGACAACCCGGACAAAACAGGTCCAGTGGGTCTGCATCTTATCCCGACGGCTGAAGTTCCTCTTACCAATATTGTACGAAACACGATCGTTCCACTTGAAAGCCTCCCGTTTCAATTCGTTGCGCATACGCCCTGTTTTCGTTCCGAGGCTGGGAGTTACGGCCGAGATACCCGTGGACTGATCCGCCAGCACCAGTTCGATAAAGTCGAACTCGTACAAATCACTCATCCGGAAAAATCCCATGAAGCGCTGGAGTCACTGGTAGGTCATGCTGAAAAGATTCTCCAGAAGCTGGAACTACCTTACCGTGTCATGTTGCTGTGTACGGGTGACATGGGATTCTCTGCTGCCAAGACTTACGACATCGAAGTATGGCTGCCTGCACAGCAAGCCTACCGCGAAATCTCGTCATGCAGTAATTGTGAAGCATTCCAGGCGCGGCGCATGCAGGCACGCTTCCGTAAGGGGCAAGAAAAACCCGAACTGCTGCATACGCTCAACGGCTCCGGATTGGCAGTCGGACGGACACTGGTGGCCATTCTGGAAAATTATCAAAATGAAGATGGCAGTATTACCATTCCGAAGATTTTGCAGGCTTATATGGGTGGCATTGAGCGTATCAGCCTATAATGCACATCGTATTCGCCTGTATTAACTCTATAAGAGGAGGATTCTGATGCAAAACGATAATCACAGTACGGTTCAGCCGGAAAAGGATGTTGCCCGGCTCACGGAAGAAGTCAGGGAGGCAATTGCACATGGTGGTGATATTGAGAATGCCGTCAGAAATCTCACGCTCCAGGCAATGCATTCCAATGGTCTGGATATTGAATCTCTGAAGCAGATAGCAACTGCTGTCATGAAGGGTACACAAGAAGGCGTCCAGCAAGAAATGACACATGCTGCCGAGCAATCTCACGCTGCCCAGTCACAAATCACCCAGGCGGTTGCCGGACTGGATACCGCTTTTGCCCAACTGGCCGGTGCATCCAAACTGGCTCTGGAAGAAGCATCCAGCAAGGCAAAACAGTTCTCTGACAGCGAACTGGCCAAAGCTCAGGCAGATCTCAAAGATCTGGAAAGCATATTTCTGGATACGCTGAAGCATACAGCTACTGCTGCGCAGGGTCTGATTGCCGAAACATTACAGGATATGTTGTCCCATGCACAACACAACGGTACCGCAGTAGGAATGCAGCTCAAGGATACACTGGCCGTTTTTGCCCATCAAATAGCTTCAACCGGCCGCGCGCAATTCGAGGCAGGTGTGAAGCTCACCCAAACGACCGCAGATCTTTTGTACAAGATTTCCACCGGGGTGTTATCCGGCATTACCGGCCAAACCAACCGGGACGACAGGTAATCACTTTTCCGCTCAGGAAATACTTTGGGAGCCTCAGTCAAGCTTACAAATAGTAGCGCTTCACCGGTACAAGTGAGTGATCGAGCTCATAACAAAGCGGATGACCCGTTGTAATCGACAGGCGCATGATCTGTGCGCCTGTCAGCCCTTCAAGCTGCATAACCAGTGTTTTTAAAAGATTCTGATGTGAGACGATCAGCAAGCGTTTCCCCTGCCTGATTTCAGGAAGAATAGTTTCCTGCCAGAGTGGCCGCACTCGCTCCAGTGTCTGCTGCATACTTTCTGCCAAGGGAAGTTGAGTACGATCGACAGCCGCATAACGTTGCTGGTTTACCGGCGCACGCGGATCATCCGGCATCAGCAGCGGAGGTGCTGCACTAAAACGGATCTGGCTTTTCATTGTCGACCAGATACCGAATTTCCGGATAGCAGCCCAAGGGCGCATCCCTTCCAGTGCACCATAATGACGTTCATTCAGCCGCCAGGATCGGTATGTCGGGAGATGATTCACACCCATGACTGATTGCACCAGCGCGAGTGTGTCATTGGCGCGCTTCAATTCTGAACAAAAACAGGCATCAAAAGTAAAACCTGCCTGCTTGAGCAGATGGCCCGCTCTCAGGGCTTCCTGCTCACCCTGCGGGCTAAGTACGATATCACCCCAACCCGTAAAATGCCTATCCTGATTCCAGATGCTTTGCCCATGGCGAAGTAATACCAGCCGGATTGGCTCCTGCGTTTCGTTCACAAACGGTTGCAGCCTTTCTGAAGCAGGGAAGATATGACGATAAATATCAGCTCCGTGTGTTATTTTTATTTGCTGCCGCTGCAGCAGATTCCTGCCAGATTTGCTTCAGCGCATGTCCCAATCCATTCCGGCCTGTTTGCACGATCAGATCATTCCCGCCCAATTCCTGCACAAGCCGTCTATGCGCCTTACCAAGATTATGATACGGCAGACTCATGAAAAGATGATGCGTAGCGTGGTAACGCAACCCGACAGGTGCCCATAATGCAGTCAGAAAATTACCGGGAATATTAACGGAATCAAGATATTGCTCGACCAGGGTAAGACTGCGCTCACCTTCATGACGATAAGCATGCGCAGCCAGAGTACGCAATGAGTTCATAATGAAAATAGCGGCAGCAATGGCGTACCAGAGCAACAATACCTGCCAGGGCAACTTTCCCAGCATCACACTACTTATGACAATTGCTGCAAATAAAAACGTCGCCCATTCCTGTATCCGCCAATAATGATCATTACGAACAGCATCCGCCTGGCGAATATAAGCAGGGTTGATTGTCAGCGAGGAAGCCCGTTCCCAAACGATTTTCCGCAACGGTGGAATCAGATACGAAATCGGCGTCAGCAATAAAAACCGCACCACCAGCAGCAGCGGTAGAATGAGCGAAAGTAGCACATACCCTACCAACCCTGATGGATGCTGTGTGGCAAAGGGAAGATATTCTCCATCCTTGCCGGTACCATAAATCCCGGGTTTATGATGATCATAATGGACACCATCATAGGTGAAAGACGGAATCATGAAGGGAATGCCACAAGTCAGATTCCATACCAGCCGGAACAATTTGAATGTTCCACGTTCGAGATGGGCAAGTTCATGAATGAAAATCGCGGCACGATAAAAGGCAAATACGGCTACGCAATAAGAAAGTATCTGCCAGATGGAAAGCCAGGATGTATGAAGGGTGACAGCAAAAGCTGTCCAGCCCAGTACGATATGAAACAGAAAATCCAGCCAGTAAATTCTGGGGTCAGGAGTCATCAGATCACGCACCAGTGCACGTGCTTCGTACAGAGGGAAATTGGCTTGGGTTGTATTATCAGCCATGGTGATACATTTTTTCAGTAACATTCCCAGCAGGAAATCAGATGCTCGATGATCTGCTGATTCATTTCTTTATCTATCTCGTTGATTCTGCTGAAATCGGGTACACCCGGCCAGCCGGCATCAAGAAAGGTTTTTCCGGCAAACTCTCTGGCCTGTGCATAACGGGGAATGACATGAAAATGGACATCGGGGTCGACCATCATCAGCATCAGATAATTCAACTTATCGTACTGAAAAGCTTTCTTTAAAGCAGTGTCGATCTTGTCGGTCACAATCTGCAATTCTGCAAAACTGGCGCTGCTCAATGCAGAAAAACTTTGCACCGGTTCATGCGCGACCAGGATCAAAGCACCCAAGGTAAGCTGCGCCGGACGCAGCAATACGCTCCAGCACCGAAACTGGCAGATAACCGTATCAGGAGCACCAAATTTCTGCATGGTGCCATTGAATATCTCCACACTCATCGTTTTTTCTCCAGATCAGCCAGGTACGCGTAACAACTGATCAGACCGGGGTTGACCTGCAGCATCTGTTTCCTTGCAGGCAAAATGTTTTTCCGCTTTCTGCAAATCCTGGATAAAGTCGATTTCACACCAGCGGCTCCCGGCAACAGAGTAACCGTTTACCATACCCTGCCCGGCCAGCGCACTGATGATCGCCAAATACCACGATCCAAGTTTTTCCGGTTCACGCAATCCCTGCTCCACTGCTTCACGAAAAAGTCGGGCACCTTCCTCGCTGAAACGAATCAGGCCAATCGATTCTGCATCCGTTTCCCCGGCAGACAATTTTTTACTGACCTGTCTGACCTGATTTTGCGGGCCGAGCTGCACTTTCATATCGTCCTGATCGAATTCTGCTTTGAAGTCGATGCACAGGTTGATCGGCGCTGTTTGTGTGTGTAACAAGCCTGGCAGCAGATCATCTCCCAGCAATGTATCTCCGTTGAGCAACAGAAAACCGGCCTGCATTTCGTTACGCGCAATCCAGCAACTGGCCAGATTATCCGCCACCTCATAAAAAGGGTTGAACAGAATACGGATATTTGCTTGATCATGGTAGCGCTCGGCAATCAACGCCTCCACCTTACCGATCTGGAAACCGGCCACAATCACGATCTCCCCGATGCCGTTGGCCAGTAATGCATCGATCTGCCAGGCGATGACCGGTTTACCTGCTACTGGCAACAGGCATTTGGGTGTATTTTCGGTCAGGGGTAACAGCCGTCTGCCCTGCCCTGCACTCAGAATGATTGCCCTGGCGGGAAAATCATCCCCCTGTTCAATCATTTTCATACCCGAATCATTCAATTACGGTTTCCTTTTATGTTCATACGTTGAATAACGCGCTCATATTCTTCAATTCGTCAGTGATATGCTTCACTGCTGCAAGAAAAGAATCGACCTCCGCCATTGTATTATCCACCCCCAGGCTTACACGCACCGCACACCTCGCCAGAACAGGTGACACATTCATCGCTTCCAGCACATGACTTTTCCCCGGCGTTGCGCTGGAACAGGCTGCTCCGCTGGCCACTGCAAACCCCTTTTTATCCAGACGAACCACCAGTGTATCTCCCTCGATATCCGGCAACGCAAAATAGCAGGTATTGGGCAAACGGGGAGCATCCAATCCGAATACCGTAGCACCCATTGCCAGCAGACCATGCTCAAGTCGATCACGTAACATTGCTGTTTTTACTGACAATTCTGCCATTCTCGACATGGCGAGCTCACAGGCAGCACCAAATCCGACGATGGCCGGAACATTCTCAGTGCCGGAGCGCAAACCGTTCTCATGCCCTCCGCCATCGATTATGGGCCTGACCGGCAAACGTGGATCAATGATCAGTGCTGCCGCACCCTTGGGTCCATAAACTTTGTGTGCAGACAACGTCAGGGCATGTACACCAAGTTCAGTAAAATTCACCGGAATTTTACCAAATGCCTGCACAGCATCCGTATGCATCCAGGCCCCCTGTGCTCTTGCAACTTCGGCAACCGGAGCAACCTCCTGAATCACGCCGGTTTCGTTATTCGCCAACATCATTGAAACCATGGCAGGCCTGGCTGCAGCAAGCACATCAGCAGCATCATTTACCTTGACCCGTCCTGCAGCATCCACCGCCAGATAATGCAGTTGCCATTTTTCACCATTTCTCCTTGTCAGTCCTCGTGCAGGACGCATGATGCAAGGATGCTCGATCGTACTGACAGCCAGCGCAGAAGGCTTCAGACTATCCGACACTCCACGAATAAACAGATTGTTCGCCTCTGAACCGCCACTGGTAAAAATAACCTGTGCAGGCTGAACGCCCACGGCCTGAGCCACCTGTTCACGTGCACGATCGATTGCCCGATGAGCTGCCAGCCCAAGAGAATGGCCGCTGGATGCATTGCCATAATATTCACGAAAATAGGGCAACATCCTATCCAGCACTGCATCATCCACTTTGGTAGTGGCATTATGATCGAAGTAGATCTGGGTCATGAGATATGCTAACCAGGCAGATATGCCGAATGACTCATCCGGCAGCTTCCTGATACTGAAAACAATAAAGGATGAGTATATTGAAAATTGCAGGCTACGGATACGATCTCTCGAAAATACCCGCCTCAAATTGAATCGATATCCGGCCAAACACTTGTATTAATTCACGCATACCTATTGTCCAATGAAGAGAATAATCAGGCAATCAGCAAAAGATGAATCGGTTCCGTCCCAATACCTTGATTTGATTTGGCAAGCCTTTTATTAAAGAGTAAAATTACCGGCCAGTTAGGTATATGGATCAATTTTCGAGCAGGAGAACATAATGGCGGTAACAACCGATCAAAAAAATCAGGTCGTACGGGATTATCAAAGAGCCGCAGGAGATACCGGCTCACCAGAGGTGCAGGTAGCCCTTCTGACAACACGAATCAACAGTCTGGTTAATCATTTCAAGGAACATGTCAAGGATCATCACTCCCGTCGTGGCTTGCTGCGCATGGTCAGCCGCCGACGCAAACTGCTCGACTATCTGAAATCAAAAAATAACGACGGCTATCGCACCCTGATCGAGCGACTTGGTTTGAGAAAATAGGACTTACACCATGGGGGAGTGTATACGTATACCGTACCCCTTCCACGAATCATCGCAGACGACTGCGAGGAAATAACATACCCGGTTGAACCTCTTCACGCGAAACTAAACGACCTCGGTTGCCCGCAGTTAAATGCGAGTTTGCAGATATAGTCATCTTGGGCATAAATTGACTAGAGAAGGATTATTAATTGAAGCCAATAAAAAAAAGTATAACCTACGGACGCCATACACTCACTATTGAAACCGGAGAAATTGCCAAGCAGGCGCATGGTTCTGTCATTGTGTCCATGGATGAGACGGTTGTACTGGTAACTGCAGTAGGCGATAAAAAAACCAGACCCGGACAGGATTTCTTTCCACTCACCGTAGACTATCTGGAAAAGTTTTATTCTGCTGGCCGTATTCCGGGAAGCTTTTTCAAACGTGAAGGTCGCCCTTCCGAAAAAGAAACACTGACCTCCCGGCTGATCGATCGACCGATACGCCCGCTTTTTCCTGATGGTTTTTACAACGAGGTGCAAATCGTTGCCATGGTGTTGTCATCCGATACTGAAATCGATGCCGATATTCCCGCAATGATCGGTACCTCAGCAGCACTCATACTCTCGGGCATCCCTTTCGATGGCCCAATCGGTGCAGCACGGGTGGGTTATATCAATAATGAATATATTCTCAATCCGACCACTACCCAGCTCAAGGAATCTCAACTCAATCTCGTGGTGGCCGGCACGCAGAAAGCGGTGCTGATGGTTGAATCAGAAGCAGATGAGCTTTCTGAAGAGGTCATGCTCGGTGCCGTGACATACGGGCATGATCAGATGCAGCAAATAATCGATATGATCAATGAACTGGCTGATGAAGCAGGTGTAACTGCCTGGGACTGGCAACCGGCAGAAAAAGATTTATCACTGGTCGAAAAAGTTACCCAACTGGCCGAAGCTGATCTGCGCAATGCATTCCGGCTGAAACAAAAATCCACCAGGACCGAAGCAATCAATGAAATCTGGCAGCGCGTCTTCACCGAATTGAAGACAGGTACTGAAGAAGGTCCTGCTGAACAAGCAGTCAGAGAGATTGGTTTTTCACTTGAAGCCAGAATAGTACGCAACAGTATTCTTGATGGAGAATCCCGGATCGATGGTCGCGGCACCCGCACCGTCCGGCCAATCACCATTCGCCATGGCGTGTTACCACGTACCCATGGCTCTGCACTGTTCACACGTGGTGAAACACAAGTGCTTGCGGTTACCACACTGGGAACGACACGTGACGAACAGAAAATCGATGCGCTGCAGGGAGATTATTCCGAACGTTTTATGCTTCACTACAACATGCCTCCTTTTGCCACAGGCGAAACCGGAAGGATAGGAACCCCCAAACGGCGTGAAATCGGTCATGGGCGGCTGGCCAAGCGTGCTTTGCTGGCAGTGATACCCCCGGTAGAAGAGTTCGGTTATTCGATGCGTGTAGTCTCGGAAGTGACTGAATCAAACGGCTCCAGCTCAATGGCATCTGTCTGTGGTGGATGTCTTTCCCTCATGGATGCGGGCGTTCCGCTAAAAGCGCATGTAGCCGGCATCGCCATGGGATTGATCAAGGAAGGCAACCGGTTTGCCGTGCTGACTGACATTCTCGGTGATGAAGATCATTTGGGTGATATGGATTTCAAGGTAGCAGGTACCGAACATGGCATCACTGCCCTGCAAATGGATATAAAAATTCAGGGAATCACGAAAGAAATCATGCAGGTCGCTTTGCTCCAGGCAAAGGAAGGGCGCCTGCATATTCTGGAAATCATGAAACAGTCTCTTCCGATTGCAAGAGAAAATATTTCAGCCCATGCTCCACGCATCCTCAAATTTAAAATCAACCCGGAAAAGATTCGCGATGTCATCGGTAAAGGAGGGGCCGTGATTCGTGCCCTGACCGAAGAAACCGGGACGACTATCGACATTTCCGATGATGGTTCCGTGACGATTGCGTGTGTCAGCAGCGAAGGTGGAGAACAAGCAAGAAAACGTATCGAAGATATCACTGCAGATGTCGAAGTTGGAAAAATTTATGAAGGAACCGTACTCAAATTGCTTGATTTCGGTGCCATTGTCAGTGTTTTGCCAGGAAAAGATGGGTTACTCCATATTTCACAGATTGCCAACGAACGTGTCGAAAATGTTGCTGATCATCTCAAGGAAGGACAGACCGTTCGTGTCAAAGTGCTGGAAGCAGATGAAAAAGGCCGACTGCGGCTCAGCATGAAAGCAGCCAGTGCCGACATAGCAGCGACTGCAGATCATTCGGGAAATGCTGAAAAATAAACTGGTACCATTTTTTTATAAACTGCAATCAGAGTCATTTCCAGATCTCTCCCGGAAGTTGCATTTGTTCCATTCTGAAAATGATCTCCGGGAGAAATTTTCTCCAGGCTGGAAAATACGGTGAACATCGAGCAGTATTCACCTCGGTTTCGGTTCATGTCTTATATCGGAATAACCCATCTTCAGGGTGTTCCGCTGATTGGGATAAATGAATCCATCCCAGCAAAAAACAACCCCCATACGGACTGTAATTTTCGAAAGCTGGCTTTGCCTGATAAAGTCCCGTTGTCCGATTCACATATTCATTCTGATCATATTCACATTCCGCAATAACATTAAAGAGAAAATAATGGAAAAGAAATTGTCAGTTTTGCTGTTTATACTTCTGGTTTGTTTTACGCTGACGGCAAGGGCCGATGAAATATTGCTTAAAAATGGTGACAGGATTACCGGAACAATCATCAACAAGACTGGTAATACCCTTGAAATAAAAACTGAATATTCGGACAAAATATCTGTTAAATGGAGTGCAATCGAAAGTTTCAGTACAACTCAGCCCATATTACTAACCCTTAAAAACAAGGAAGAAATGACGGGTATGACCGAAACTTCTCCGGATAATACATTGAAGATCAAAAAAGAAGGTGTCTACCAGTCCGAACCGATTCCTTTATCTGAAATTGCTGAAATCAATAAAAAATTCTTTTCCGGTCAGGTCAATGCAGGTGGTGCAATATTTTCCGGAAATACACAACGGCAGTCTTATAACCTGAATACCGACCTCGTTGTCAGGGGAAGGGACGACCGTGTTTCTTTCGGTGGACAGTTCAATTACGCAGACAGCAAGTCACGGGATTCAAATGGCCAAAAGGAAACCGAGCTGAATGCCCGTAATTTCCAGCTTTATGGAGATTATGCACATTTCTTTACCGATGTCTGGTATGGATATGCTCACGGCTTGTTTACCAATGACCGTCTTCAGGATATCAAATTGCGATCTGCATTTGGTATTGGTGCTGGTTATCAGATTTTCGCAACAGGCGATCTCAATCTATCATTTGAAGCAGGCCCTGATTATGTAAACGTCGATTTTTACGATTATCCCTATCAGTGTGAAAAGAAACTTACAGTTGACCCTGCTGCATGCAATCGGATAAAAGACAGAAGCAATGTGGCCGGTCGTTGGTCTACTCGTTATGATCAATGGATCTGGAACCGGGCTGTACAGCTTTTCCATACGCACGAAGGACT
The DNA here is from genome assembly GCF_040256045.1 of Nitrosomonas sp. GTDB lineage: Bacteria > Pseudomonadota > Gammaproteobacteria > Burkholderiales > Nitrosomonadaceae > Nitrosomonas. The sequence goes on along the minus strand of NZ_JBDZWD010000038.1, from coordinate 5,975 downwards.
TGCGGCCAGTGACCTTTTTATCCGTACTCGCACTGGTTTTCGTGTACCGCTCTGGTATGGATTTCAGTTCGTCAATGAGGTTCAGGTGGATTATTTCAGTAAACCTGCACCTGGCAAGGAAAAATTTGATACCCGTTACCTGTTCAATATTGGTTACGGATTCTGATTTTAGAACACTTCCAGCCTAATTTCTTCAATTCTATCGAGATTGATTTAGGGTAACCAGCTTCTCAGAGAAAGCTGGTTTACCCCGGCCGTGTTACGGGAGAGAAAAGAATTACCTTGCAACGAACTTATCTGCATGTTTGCGGTCTACGTAAGGCACTGACCATGTTTTCATGGTCCTCCCCCGCCCTGTAAAACCGCCTGAATCTACTGCAAAGTACATGCAGAAAATATAAATGATACAAACTGGACTTTATATCTCCAAGGCTAAAAAAGGAGTGGTATGTCGCTGTATTTGAAATTTTCTGACCAGTTATTTGCAATGGTCGCATCTGTATTTACCCGTCCGACTGAAGCCTCTGATTCCAGATACCGAACATTCCTGGCGACTAAGCCAGAACACCGTCAATCTCTTCTGCTGCTGTTGCTATGTTCAAGTCTGCTGGTAACTTCTTGCGCCATGGGGCCGGATTATTCACGTCCTCAGATCGATGTTGCGCAAAATTACCGTCTGACACCAACAGAAGGGCGGTCCATCGCCAATCTCCGCTGGTGGGAGCTACTCAAGGATGAAAAGCTGCAATTGCTGATCGACCAGGCTCTGCAGGGAAATAAGGATCTCAAACAGGCAGCAGCCAGTGTTGAGGAACTTCAGGCTCGCTTGCGTATTTCCAATATGGATTTCATTCCTAACGTGAATATCGAAGGTAACGCACCGGCGCTTGGTACCATGGGTGGATTCAGCCGCCCCGGATTTCCGACACCTTATAATTACTTCGGACAGACCATCCTGAACTGGGAGCTGGATATCTGGGGCAGGCTCCGCCGTGCAAATGAAGCTGCCCGGGCTGATCTGCTGGCCCAGGAAGAGAATCGTCGTGCGGTTGTTCTGACACTGGTAAGCTCAGTCGCACAATCCTACTTCGATCTCTTACAGTTCGATATGCAGCTGGATATAGCCCACCATGCACTATCCTCATGGGATGAATCCATTGCAATCTCCAGAGCACAATTACAAGGAGGGCTGATTTCCCGTCTTGATCTGGATCAGTTCGAAGCTGAACGTGCCCGAGCTGCTGCTCAAGTGGCTGAATTAGAGCGACAAATCATTCAAAAAGAAAACGAACTCAGTGTGCTGACGGGAAAAAATCCTACTTCAGTCTTGCGGAAGCAATCACTAAATGAGCAACTTATACCACCCGAAGTACCTGCCGGCCTACCTTCCGAACTGTTACAGCGACGCCCCGATATTCTGCAGGCGGAGCAGACATTGAAAGCAGCTACTGCCCGGATCGGAGCGGCTAAAGCAGCACGGTTTCCAAGGATATCACTCACCGGCTTTCTGGGGCTGTCCAGCCCGGCATTATCTGGTCTGTTGGATTCCGGCAGCGAATTTGGCGTCGGTGGATTCGGGCTGGCAGCACCACTGCTGAATTCCCAATCTCTCGGTTTTGAGCAACGGGCGGCAGAAGCACAGGCAAGACAGGCGCTGGCAAAATATGAACAGACTATCCTGGTAGCATTCAAGGAAGTTGAAGATTCACTTGCTGCCATCCGGACAGCACGTGAACAGTACCAGGCCCAGCAGCTACAGGTAGAAGCGCTGACTTCGGCTTTACAAACAGCAGAACTGCGTTACGAGAGTGGAATTACCAGTTACGTCGATGTACTGCTTGCAAAACGCACATTATTTGATGCCGAATCCGCTCTCACCGCTACACGTCGTCTTCATCTGGTTTCCATCGTCCAGCTTTACAAGGCGCTGGGGGGTGGCTGGCTGGCCGAAGGCGCCAATACTCCTCTGCCAATATCCACTGGCCTGCTACACCATGACTAAAATAAATGATATATCCGGTGCACCGTTGCTGGCAGACCGGTTCCATCAACCATAAGATATTTTTGATTACTTTCATTACCGAATTACCGGGAATAACGTCATGTATCAAACGCTTCGTCAATCACTCATGCAAACTGGCCATACCATAACAGGCATCAGAACGGGAGTCCTGCTCATTACTTTCCTGGCTGGCTGCTCGATGCAATCATCTACTGATTCACAACCCCCGGTGCCCGAGGTTCAGGTAATCACTGCCACTACCCGCACGATTGCGGATGAGCCTGAATTTATCGGACAGACCGAATCTTTCCGGCCGGTTGAAATCCGTCCACAAGTAAATGGAATCATCAAAAAGATATTTTTCATGGAAGGCCGGAACGTCAAAAAAGGTGACAAACTATACCTCATCGACCCGATACCCTTTAACGCCGCCTACAAAAACAGCAGGGCGCTAGTGGCTCAGGCACGGGCACGGCTCGATCAGGCTAACAAGGATCTGGCCCGCGTACAGCCACTGCTCAAGCAGAAAGCAGTCAGCAAAAAAGAGGTCGATGACGCCGTGGTAGAAATACGCAGTGCAAGGGCAGCACTGGAAGCGGCACAGAACGTGATGGTCAAAGCTAAATTTGACCTGGATAACACACTCATTACTGCACCGGTGGATGGCCGGATCAGTCGCAGTCAGTTTTATGAAGGCCGTCTCGTTGAAGCACAGGCCAGCCTGCTGACTATCATCGATCAACTGGATCCCATGTATGTGAATGTAAGTGTTCCGGAAAGCTATCTGCTGCGTCGCCGCCGCGAAATTGCTGAGCACAGGCTTGAGAAACCCGACAGTATTTTTAAATTGCGCGGAGTGATGACTTTCTCCGATGGTAGCGTCTATCCGGAAGAAGGAATCCTGGATTTCGAGGATATCGCGATCCGGCCTGAAACCGGCACCTTGCAAGGACGCTTCGCATTCCCTAATCCATCCGGGAAAAATGCCCCTGGTCAGTCTTATTTCTATCCTGGTCAGTTCGTCAAAGTTCGCATCAAAGGTTACAACAGAACAGAAGTTGTTCTAGTCCCTCAGCGTGCCGTGCAACAACGGCCGACCGGCTCATTCGTTTATGTCATCAGCGAAGGAAAAGCCGAGCTCCGGCCGGTGCAGGCCAGCGCATGGCACGGCAGCGAATGGCTGATCGAGAGTGGTCTGCGTGCCGGAGAACAAGTTGTCGTGGAAGGGGTACACCGCGTTCAGCCGGGAGCTCCGGTAACGACCGTTCCCTTCCAGGAAAAAGAAAGCCAGATTTCCCTGACTAACCATCAAGAATAAACCGCATAAGGCGTGCCATGAGTTCCCGTTTTTTCATTGAACGACCGATTTTTGCATCGGTACTATCCATCATCATCGTCATCGTTGGTCTGGTTTCACTGAAAAATCTCCCGATTGCTCAGTTTCCCGAAATTACTCCACCTGTAGTACAAATTGACGCTGATTATCCGGGTGCCAGTGCAGAAGTGGTGGCAGAAGCAATTGCACGCCCGATAGAAGTACAACTTCCCGGTATCGATAATCTTCTGTACTACGAATCCAGCAGTACGAACGACGGGCACATGACCATGAGGCTCACGTTCGAAATCGGAACAGATATCGATATCGCACAAGTACAAACTCAAAACCGACAGAAACTAGCCGAACCACAACTGCCCGATGAAGTTATCCGACAAGGCATAACGGTCAAGAAAACCTCCCCCGATCTATTGTTAGTCGTTGCACTGAGTTCTACCGATCCCGCCCACGACACTATATTCCTGTCGAATTATGCCCTGCTCAGGGTACTCGATAATATAAAACGACTTCCCGGTGTTGGGGATGCTTCAATCTTTGGCGGTCAGAATTATTCCATGCGGCTAATTCTTGATCCCGTCCGGATGGCGCAACTCAATCTCACACCGAGTGATATCGTCGCTGCCGTTCGTGAGCAGAATCGGGATTTTCCTGCCGGGCGTATCGGCCGTGAACCCATGATCAATGAAACCGAGCTTACCATTCCCGTTATGACTAAAGGACGGATGAGTGAGGTAAAAGAATTTGAAGAAATGATCATCCGAGCCTATCCGGATGGTTCTATGGTACGGCTAAAAGATGTCTCAAAAGTAGAGCTGGGTGCGCAATCTTATGATCTGCAGGCACGCTGGAACGGACGACCCAATACTTTTTTGCTGACTTATCTTTCACCCGGCGCCAATGCACTTGAAACAGCACAGCGTATCCGTAATGAAATGGACAAGCTTGCTAAAGATTTTCCGGCCGGCGCATCTTATGATGTTCCTTACGATACCACTACATTTATTGAAGTTTCTATCCACGAGGTTGTAAAAACCCTGGCAGAAGCCTTGTTGCTGGTGGTACTGGTTGTTTTTGTCTTTCTACAAAGCTGGCGTGCCACGCTGATACCGGCTATCGCTGCGCCCATTTCCCTCATTGGCACATTTATAGGAATGGAAGCGCTGGGGTTCTCGGTCAACACACTTACTCTGTTTGGCATGGTGCTTTCCATTGGTATTGTGGTGGATGATGCGATTGTCGTAGTAGAAAACGTCGAGCGCCATATAGCCAATGGCCTCACGCCCAAAAATGCCGCAATAAAAGCCATGCAGGAATTATTCGGAGCACTGATCGCCATTATTCTGGTACTTGCTTCGGTATTTTTGCCCGTCGCATTTCTGGGAGGCATTACCGGTGAATTGTACAAACAATTTGCCGTAACCATTGCATTGTCAGTCATGATTTCCGGATTCGTTGCCTTGACACTCAGCCCTGCGTTATGTGCCCTCGTACTCAAACCCGGCCATGATTCTCCTAATAGACTATGGAAAATTTTCAACCAAACATTTGACTGGGCACAAACTCGCTACGTCAGCGTAGCCGGTACACTCATAAAAAGATCAGTGCTATCGATCTTCGTTTTTTTAATAGTAATATTTTTTGCCGCCGGTTTATTCAAAACAGTGCCAGGAGGCTTTCTTCCGGAAGAGGATCAGGGCTATTTTATTACAATCGTCCAACTTCCAGATGGTGCTTCCATTTCCCGCACCCAAAAGGTTCTGGAAAAAATAGAGAATTATTTTCTGTCCATTCCAGCTGTTCATTCGACTGACGCAATGGCAGGCATGAATTTTGTCTTCAGCAGTCGTGGTCCGAATCACGCCACGATGTTCGTGCCGTTGCATCACTGGGATAAACGCAAAAATACCGATGAGCAGGTTCAAAGCCTGATCGCCAATGCCTTTGGTGAATTTGCAAAAATCCCTGAAGCTCTAGTGCTTGCCTTTAATGCCCCCTCAATCCGCGGCCTGGGCGCAACGGGTGGCTTTTCAATCCAATTACAGGATCCAAGCGGAGGAGATTTTTCAGAATTTGCCGAGACCGCACAGGCATTTGTAGCCAAGGCCATGGAACATCCGGCTATAGGAATTGCCGGTACCAATTTCCGCGTCAGCGCCCCTAGACTATATGCTCATGTAGATCGCGAACGTGCCAAAGCCTTAGGAGTGCCCATATCCGATGTCTTCGATACGATGCAGGCTTATTTTGGCAATTTGTATGTGAATGACTTTATCAAGTTTGGTCGTGTCTACCGGGTACAAACCGAAGCACCGCCTGAGTATCGGTCCAGCCCGAGCAATATCAGCGATATCTATGTCCGTGCCCAATCAGGAACGACCAGTACAATGATCCCGCTTGATTCTGTGGTAACAGCTGAGTTCAACAGCGGCCCGGATCCGGTTACCCATTTCAATGGATTCAACTCCGCGCTCGTACTGGGGAATGCAGCACCAAGCCATAGCTCCGGACAGGCTTTGGAGGCTCTGCAAGAAATAGCAGATGAAGTTCTGGCGCCCAAAGGTTATACCATCGACTGGAGCGGAATTACCTATCAGGAAAAAATGGCAGCCAGTGGACAAAAAATATGGATACTTTCCT